>NZ_FNCR01000008.1:0-72321 GCF_900100525.1 Microbacterium sp. 77mftsu3.1
CGATACAGAGGACGGTTGGACAGACGGAGGAGGTGGGGTGGCCCGGCATGTCAACCGAATACTGGTCAACTCAATAATGCTCGTCACCAGTAGGCCGCAGAACGGGGTGCTGGTCCGCGCGCGCGTCGCGCCCCGCTTGTAGTGCCGGTCGTAAGGAATCTCCGCTGGGAATAGGTCGCTGAGCGCTACGAGGACGCTTCGCGGGACAGTCCGACCGCCGCAATGCGTGCACCGGAAGCGGTCTCGAACGAAGACCTGCGCGCGCAGGTAGGGGTCGTTGACCCGTGGTACCGCCTTCCCGTCACCTTCGCCTGCGCCCGCCGCCTGCTTGAAGGACCCCATCCACAGATCCCCTGCAACCAAGGCGAGCTCTGCACGCGCCCGCTCCGTCTCCCCTGCGGCTACCGCAGCCGCCACCGCTGCGCCGATGTCGGCGTACCGCTCAGCGTCGTCGGCTCTCCCTCGGTTGACGAACCAAGCGCCGCGGCAGTAGCTTGCTCACATCGGGCTCACGCATCAGGCGAGAACCCATGACGCGTTCGCATCTAGGCGAGCTGGAACGGAGCTCATCATGAGCGTCATCTTCGTGTCCGTCAACGACACCTATCGCCCCGGCATGTCCTACGACGAGGCGGCCAAAGTGGCTCACGCGGCGTGGCCGATCACGCTGGCCACCGGCAGGAAGGTGGACAACCTCGTCGCCGTCTACAAGGGTGTGCCCATCATGGCGTGGCCCATCCTCGGCGCGTACAAGTCCGAGGAGACGTACGAGACGAACGGCGGCCCCCGCCCTCGCATCGCCTTCTCGCTCGGTGGCACCATCCCGCTGCGACCCGAGTGGCTGTCGGTGCCTCTCAACCTCCGTCGTGGGGTCATGTACGCACTCGACATCTGAGCCTGTCCACTCCGCCGCTACGGTGGCGGGGTGGACATCGAATGGACCAAGGCCGGATTCGAGCAGCTGGGGTTCGTCGGCTGGAAGCCGCTCGGCACGCTCGCGAAGGGTGACCTCCCCGCTGTCCACGGGGTCTACGTCGTCACCACTCCCCCGCTGGTCTCTCCCGAGTTCCTCCCGGTGAGCGTCGGCGGGCCCCACAAGCACGCGGACCTCACCGTCCCCGTCGCGACCCTGACAGCCGCGTGGCGGGGCGGTGCGGAGATCCTCTACATCGGGAAGGCAGGCGGCGACGCGGGGTTCAAGGACCGCCTCTGGGCGTACGCGAAGCAGGGCCGCGGGTACGGCGCCGGGCACTTCGGCGGACGGTACATCTGGCAGCTCCCCGCAAGCCAGCAGCTCGTCGTCGGCTGGTACCCCACCCCGGGAGTGGACCCTGGCGAGGTGGAGAACGCGCTCCTGGCGATGCACCTCGAGGAGTTTGGGGTGCGGCCGTTCGCGAACCTCACCGGAGGCGCCAGGGTCCACCCGGACAAGGCGCGGGCGTTACTGTCGCAAGTCTTCCGACTGAAGGCCGAGGCCGAACGGGCGAAGGATGAGCCAGAAGGTGAGAGTGCCGGCAAGCGCCACTGAGCCCACCCAAATCGCCAGGGTTCCCCAGTTGCCGAGGAACCCGACGATGGCAAGGCCCATGCACCCGGGTACGAGGTTCGCGAGGAACGCCACAGTGAGCGGCGAAGAGTCCCCACCCCTATCCGCGAGCAGAAGCGCGATGATGAACGCGACCAGCCCGCCTGCGAAGTGGAGCGCGAAAAAGTAGCCGATTGCATTGCCGTTCGTCGTGAACGGGTTGAGTCCCGGTTGTGGTGCCCACACGGTTCCGATGGCCGCGAGCGCGGATAGCCCGAATGCGGTGGCGAGCAGGGACGCGGCTAGCTTGGCGCGGGTGAACGTGCGTTCCATTGCGTCCTCCTGCGGTGACGGCTGCGACCTCACCTTCTCACGACCAGTGAGCGGCACCGAGGTTCGTCAGTAGCCAAGCCTCTTCAGGTCGGCGTTCATGGTCCGCGAGTACACCCGGCTCGAAGCGCTGAGGTAGGTCTTCCCGTTCCTGTCGGTGAGGACCTGGAAGTCGTGGAACACGGCGCCGGCGCGGACGGCTGCAGCAAGGCGGAGTGCGTTGCGCGTGGTGGACACCCCGTACCCGACCATGTCACGTCGGTCGAGCTCGATGCCGTCCACCCTCGTGTGCACGAAGAGGTTCCCGCTCTCGTCGATGATGGTGGGTGTCAGGACGATGTCATCGAAGTTCGGGTTGGTGTCAGGCACGGCTGCTCCTTCTGGTCGAGTGGTTCTACACCTTCATGCGCGGCCCGCTCCCCTGACTGTGCCAGCACGAACGAAGACCCCCGCTTGGCTGATGCCAGGCGGGGGTCGAATGCTCTTTACCCTGCGGAGGTCAGGTCAGCTCGCCGCGTTCGAGGAGGTCGGTGACGAGGGCCGCGATCGCGGAGCGCTCGGACTTCATGAGGGTGAGGTGCCCGAACAGTGCGTTGTCCTTGAGGGTCTCCACGACCGAGGCGATGCCGTCGTGGCGGCCGACGCGGAGGTTGTCGCGCTGGGCGACGTCGTGGGTGAGGACGATGCGGGAGTTCTGACCCATCCGGCTGAGGACGGTGAGGAGTACGTTGCGCTCGAGGGACTGTGCCTCGTCCACGATGACGAACGCGTCGTGGAGGGAGCGTCCGCGGATGTGGGTGAGCGGGAGGACCTCCAGGAGACCCTGCGCGTCGACCTCTTCGAGGACGTTGCCGGAGACGAAGGATCCGAGAGCGTCGTAGATGGCCTGGCCCCACGGGTTCATCTTCTCTGCGGCGTCGCCGGGGAGGAAGCCGAGCTCCTGGCCGCCGACGGCGTAGAGGGGCCGGAAGACGATGACCTTCTTCTGCTGCTTCTTCTCGAGCACGGCTTCCAGGCCTGCGGCGAGGGCCAGCGCGGACTTGCCGGTGCCGGCGCGGCCTCCGAGGGAGACGATGCCGACTTCGTCGTCGAGGAGCATGTCGATGGCCAGGCGCTGCTCGGCGCTGCGTCCGCGGAGGCCGAACACTTCCTGGTCGCCCTTGATGAGCCGGACCTGACCGTCCTTGCCGGTGACGCGACCGAGGGCGCTTCCCCGCTCGGAGGCGATGATGAGGCTGGTGTTGAGGGGGTGGTCCTTGGCTTCGGGGATGGTGGTGACGGTCCCCTCGTAGAGCCCGGACACGGTGTCTCCGCTGACGTGGACGGTTGCCGTTCCCGTCCATCCGGAGTCGACGGCCTGGTCGTTGAGGTACTCCTCGGCGATGAGGCCGAGCGAGGATGCCTTCACTCGCATGGGGAGGTCCTTGGCGACGATGGTGACGTTCTTGCCTTCGTCGTCGAGGTTCTTCGCGACGGCGAGGATTCGGGTGTCGGTGTCTGCCAGGCGCATCCCGGAGGGCAGGGAGGACGTGTTGGTGTGGTTCAGCTCCACGCGGACGCTGCCGAGCCCGGGGGTGGGCATCCCCTCGTCCAGGCGGCCGTACTCGACGCGGAGGTCGTCGAGGTGGCGGAGTGCCCGGCGCGCGAAGTAGCCGAGCTCGGGGTCGTTGCGCTTGCCTTCGAGTTCGACGACGACGGCGATCGGGATGACGACGTTGTGCTCGGCGAACCGGAACATGGCCTGCGGGTCAGAGAGCAGGACGGAGGTGTCCAGGACGTAGGTGCGCGTCACCTCCTCCTTGGCGTCGATGTGGTGGGCTGCCTGGGAGGTGAGAGTCATCGCTTCGCTTTCGCCGGTGGGATGCCGCACCAGATGGTGCGGATGTTCCTCATGTACGCGGTCTATACGTAGCGGCGAGGGCGACGGCGCGTCGCCAGTGATGGCGGGGTCAGGTGTTGATGGCGGTGGTGGCCGTCAGAGCCTTCTGGGTGAGGGTGATGCAGTCGTCGGGGCTGACCATGGTGCCGTAGGCGATGACCCAGTACCCGTCGTAGAACGCGTAGGCGAGGCCGTAGCCGATGCCGTCTTCGAACAGGTGGGTGTAGGTGGTGGCGGCCGTGCCGTCGGGCCCCATGTAGCCGCTCTCACTCGCGGTGTACTTCGACGAGGTGCTGAGAGCGTCTTGCAGCGACTCTTGGATGGCGGGGGTCGTGGTGAGCACGGTCACGGAGAACGCACCGTCGGAGTAGGGGATGCCCCACGTGCAGGACACGAGCGCGGTGGACTTCGACGCCGCCGTCTGCGCGGCGGGGCCTGGGAGCCCCTCCCCGGTGAACTCGAACGTGTCCGGTCCGTCGAGCTGCGTGTCGATGTTCGACTGCAGCCATTCGAGGGAGGCGATGTCCGTGCATTCCGGAGCGGTCCTCACCGCCGGTGCAGGATCGGCTTCTGCCGACGGGGTCGGGGTGGGCGATGCCTCGACCGGACTGCCGGTCGTGGTGGGCGCTGGGGATGCCGAGGGTGAGGTTACTGGCGATTCCGGCTCGGTGCCGATCAGCCCGCCGTCGCTTTCACCGGGGGTGCACCCTGCGAGCAGCAAGGCTCCGACGACGAGGGCGGGGAGGGCGAGAGGGCGGTGCATGCGGCCAGCGTATCGACGGGGTCGGACCATCATGGTCTCTGTTCGGTCTCAGGCTGCTCGAGCTGCGGCGGCGTCGAGGAACGCCCGGGCGAGGGAGCGTGCCCGGTCGGGGTCTGGCGCGGTAGGGGCGGTGAGTGCCGCGTCGGGGTTCACGATGGGATCTGACTGCTGCATCTTGAGGTCGAGGCGTTCGAGGACGGCGGGGTCGGACCCGTCCACGGTGTGCAGGAAGTAGGCGAGTACGGGGTCGTTCTCGTCCATGCCGTCGCGCTCGAGGCGGCCGATTCCCTGGTCGTGGACCTTCGGTGACCAGTCGAGCTCCCCGAACACGACGACGCGCGCGTGGTTCTGGAGGCCATCGACGCCGGCGCCGGAGCGGAGGGACATCACCATGATGCGGCAGGTCGGGTCGCTGGCGAATCGTTCCTCCGCGGCAGCCTTCTGAGCGGGGGTCTCGCTGCCGGAGTACATGACGGGGTTGTACTCGGAGAGCAGGTCCATCCAGATCTCGTAGACGTCTCGGTGCCAGCCGAACAGGAGCACCTTCGTCTCCGTCTCGAGGAGCATCCGAACGAACGCGGCGACGTAGGGGGCTTTGGCGATGCCGGTGGACTGGCGGAGCTTCCAGTCGATCTCCCCCGCTGCCTGGAACCGGTCCTGCCGGGAGGCGCTGTCGGAGAGGATGAGGCGCGCGAGCTCGGCAACGTCCTCCTGCACCGCGGCGAGCGCTGCGGGGTCGGATTCGACGATGTGGGGCACCTTGATGGCGGTGGGGAGTTCCCGGCCGACGTCCTTGCGGGTGCGGCCGAGGAGGAGGCCGTTCTCGCGGAGGTAGGAGCCGAGGACAGCGGGGTCGCGGACGAGGACGCGGTGGCCGGCGGTGCACCATTCGCGGATGAACTCGCTGCGCGTGCCGAGCTCGCCGGGTGCGACGATGTCGCAGATGGAGTGGATCTCGTCGCCGTAGTTCTGGATGGGGGTGGCGCTCATCCCCATCACGTAGGTGGCCTTCTCGGCGACCATCGCAGCGGCTTGGCCCTTACGGGTGTTGGTGCCGTTGCGGAGTTCCTGCACCTCGTCGAAGATGACGGTCTTCACCCGCCCAGCGAGGGCGTCTGCCCAGCCGGCGAGTCGCGAGTAGGGGACGATGAGGACGTCGGGGAGGTCGCCGTCGACGATCGTGTCGGGTGGGGTGGTCTTCTCCCCCACGACGACGTTCAGGTGCGGGAACGACTTCGCCCATTCGTCCATCCACCGCTTCGGGAGATGAGTGGGTGGGACCACGAGGGCGGGCCGTGCGTCTTCGGGTGCGGTGGCGAGAAGTCCGGTGTACGTCTTCCCGAGGCCGACCGAGTCGGTGAGCAGGAGTGCGCCACGGGCGCGGAGGAGTTCGACGGCGGTGAGCTGGTAGTCGCGGGCGGGGACAGCCGGCTCCTGCGCGAGGGTGAGAGGTGCGGGGGTCTTCCGGGCGAGGATGTCGGCGACCGTCTGCTCCTGGTCGCGGTGGGCGTCCGCTCCCCCGGTCAGGCGGGTGCGGGTCTTCTCGTCCATTTCCAGTGGGAAGCGCTCGGTGAACCAGTCGAGGTCGCGGGCGACTTCGATGGTGTGACGGAGCCAGAGGGTGCCGTCACGGTTCTGCTGGACGCGGCAGAATGTGCGCTTGAAACGCATGACGACGGCGGGCTCCGCGGTGATGTACCAGTTGCCGCCGGCGGAGTTGTTCCGGAAGGTGAGCTTCCCGTACGTGCGCGTCACAGCCGGACTCCCACGAGGGAGCACAGGTGGAGGGGGATCCCGGCGAGGGTGGCGGGGATGGTGTGATGGGCTGAGCGAGTGGTGACGAGAATGAGGGCGTCGAGGTCGCCGGTGCGCGCGTATCGGGACAGCTGCCGGCGGACGTCAGGGAGGGACCCTTTCACCTTCACTTCGAGGCCGATGCGGCCCACCATGAGGTCGATGCGGGAGGAACCGTCCGAGAGCACCACTTCGCGGGTGACGTCATTGCCTGAGGCGGTGAGCGCGGCTGCGAGCTGTTCTTGTAGCTGCGCCTCGGTGGCGTAGCGGAGCGGCGTCCGGGTGATGACGTGGACGAGCTCGGATGGGGTGGTGGGCACGCCCGCCTATGCGCGCACGTGAAGGTCAGCGGGTGCTCTCCCATGCTGAGGCGTCGTCGTAGGCGAACGCCCGGATGAGGTCTAGTTCGCTTCGGTTCCCGAGGCGGAGGACATCCAGTGCGGTACATCCGCCGAAGTCGTCGAGTGGCGCGGTCAGCCAGTAGAAGACGGTCCACTCGTCGAACGTGGCGCGTAGGAGCATGGAGAGGATGTCGGCGAGACCGGGGAGGAGTTCCCCGGTGGCGGTGAACTGCGCTTCGGGGTAGACCGTGACACCGTCGGAGGTCGTCATCTGTAGGACGAGCCGGCTGGCGACTTTCACGTCCAGCTCCTCACGGGTCACACCGAGGTGCTCCTGGCAGGTCTGGGCACTGAGGAAGCGGGTACCTGCCCGCGAGTTCGTGGTCGTCACGAGATTCCCATGCGCGGCACGGCGGCCAGACGGTGACCGCGCATGGGTGAGGTGAGGGCGCACCGCGCGCCAGCGAGGAGACCTGCCAGTGCCGAGCCTTGACTGGTTCCATGAGCGTCTGGATGAGATGTGCGCACGTGTCACCGCGGAAGCCGTCTCGAAGGCGGACCGCATCATCGCGTCGATGGACCCTGGTGAGGCGTCCTGGACGGAGCAGAAGGCTACCTTCCGCCGAACGGGCGAATGGGTCGATCGCAGCCGCTACTCCCCGTGGGAGCTGTCCCGCATCATCTACCCGCGGATCATCGCCGACCTCGACGAGCTCATCGGCGACCCCACCACGCCACCGTCGCACGCTCACAACCTGTCCATCGCGCGGGATGCCGGCCACAGCCTGCAGGCGACGTTGGCCATCGAGGAACTCGGGGCCGCTGGTCAGTACACGGACGCGGACCACGTCCGGTACGCGGAGCTGGAGGTGGAGTTCCAGCAGGTCCGTGAGGGCCTGCGGAAGCGACCGGTCATCGGCGGTCGCTCCCGGCTGGGGTCCGCCAGGTAGGAACGCGTTCGTCCAGGGTAGCGACACGATCAAGCCACCGGCCGGCGCCGGCGTTCTGCCGCTGGGTCTTCAGCCAGCTGCCGAGACTCTTCTCTGCTGGGTCCGCCGCCCTCCGGGACGGCATCCGTCCGGTCGCTGCGGCGAACGCAGCGAGCGCATCCACGCGCGCCCGGAAGTGCTCGTCCTCGACCATCGTCCGAAGCGTATCGGGGCGAGCTGGCTACGTGATGATGGTCGCGACGGCAAGGTCACCCAAGCGCATGCGGTCTTCGTAGCCGGTGCGCTCAGACGTGACGGTCAGCCACGGTTCACCGCCGTACGCCGTGATGGCGACGACTCGCCAGATGACGCCCGCCTTCGATGTCGAGCGGCGAAGGCGCGTGCCGACCCTGACGCCCACGGACTGTGCCACGTCCGCAGCGGCAGAACGGGCTGCGGTGTCCGCGCGCCTTTTCTCACTCTGTCGGGCGTACATCTGCTGGTCGAGGAGCGCGAGCTCTCGGGCGCGCTCGGGTGTCTCACCGCGGCGGAGGTGCTTGCGTTCGAGGTTGACGAGCCCGGTGACGGGGTCGAGGTGCGAGGGCCTGACGCAGGCGTGTATCTCGCAGGTGTGGTCAAGTTCCGCGCCGTCTGGGATTGGGCCCACCCAGTGGGAGTACGCGAGGCGGTGCGCACGGTGGGTGCGGCCAGCCCAGTTGGCGACCCCGTACCCCTCCCGGTCCGGCTTGAGCGTCCACAGCCAGCACCCGTCATCGCCGGGTTGCCTGTCGATGCGGGCTTCGAGGTACGCATCGAGGTTACCCGCTTGCGGTGTGGTCACGGGCTGAGCGTATCGGCCGCCTCAGACCTTCACGATCGACTGGATGATGCTCGTGCGCCGCACTGTGGACTCACCGTCACCGAGCGCCTCGAGGGTGAAGAACCCGTTCGTCCCGAGGGTGATGTCTTCGGCGCCGATGACGCGCAGCGCATCGCCGTCACGGCGCATCGGTGCGGACTGAGCGCCCCCGTCAGCTGCGGGGACCTGGTCAGGCAGCCGCCGGAGGGTCCCGATGGACACGGCGGGGAACAGCTTCGGCTCATGGAGGACGAGCTCGTAGATGCTGCCGGTCAGCGTTGTCAGCCGGTACTCGCCGTGGTCGTCGGCGGTGAGGGATTCGATGCTCATACGGCCGCCTATGCGCGAGCCCGAAAGATTTTTCAGATTCTGCCTAACGCGATGGCGGGCGCTGCCGATAACGCTTCCTGAGGTCCACGGATGGGCCTCATGAGCTCCACGCTCACCCCAGTCCCACTCACGGAGGAAACCACTATGGGAATGCAGATCGCCACGAACGTCTCGGCCCTCAACGCTTACCGGAACCTGTCCGGCACCCAGAACGACGTCGGCAAGTCGCTCGAGAAGCTCTCCAGCGGCCTCCGCATCAACCGCGCCGCGGACGACGCCGCCGGCCTCGCCATCTCGGAGGGCCTGAAGTCGCAGGCGAACGGCTACAACGTCGCCGCCCGCAACGCCCAGGACGGCATCTCCGTCATCCAGACCGCGGAAGGTTCGCTCACCGAGGTCCACTCGCTCCTGCAGCGCGTGCGTGACCTCGCTGTCCAGGCGGGCAACGACTCGAACAACGACGCGTCCCGCGAGGCCATCAAGGGCGAGATCGACACCCTCGGTGCCGAGCTGACCCGTGTCGCGGAGTCGGCGAACTTCAACGGCATCAAGCTCCTCAACGGCGACAACGCCTCGCTGACGTTCCACGTCGGCGCCGGCTCGGTCGCCACCGAGGACCAGATCACCGTCTCCCTCGAGGACTTCTCGGCCCTCGGTGGAGAGGTCGCGGCCCTGACGGTGGACAACGCGACCAACGCGGCGACCACCATCTCGACCATCGACGAGAAGATCAAGGCCGTCTCGGAGGCTCGTGCCGGACTCGGTGCGAACCAGAACCGCCTCGAGTCGACGATCAACTCGCTCAACGTCTCGGCCGAGAACATCTCGGCGGCCAACAGCCGCATCCGCGACACCGACATGGCGTCGGAGATGGTCAAGTACACGGCCAAGAACATCCTGTCGCAGGCCGGTACGTCGATGCTCGCGCAGGCGAACCAGTCGACCCAGGGTGTCCTGTCGCTCCTGCGCTGACCCCCGCACGAAAGGCCCCGCACTTCGGTGCGGGGCCTTTCTGCTTGAGTGGTGAGGTCAGACCTCCACGGCGACGGTGACCTCCGCCCACACGATCCACTGCCCCTGGAACAGCACGAGCTTCTCGTTCTCGCTGTCCACACGCACCAGGGTGGCGGAGGTCGCTTCCGGCTCGTACCCGCGGACGACGGTGAGCAGGTCACCGGCGACGGTGCGGGAAGTGGCACCCCGGATGAGGTTCACCTTGTAGACGCCGTTGGCGTGCTGCTTCGCTGCGATGGCGAGGGGATTGATGCCCTCCACGTGGCCCAGCTGCTCGTCGGGGTAACCGAACCGCATGAAGCCGAACTTGTGCAGATCCGCGGACAGGGCCTCGTTGGGGCAGTCGTTCAGCAAGAGCTTCACGCTCTCGTCCTGGTTCAGGGCGATCGGGAGGTGCAGGTGCAGGATCATCTCGCGAGTCATGTGGCTTGAACCTTCCGCCTGGGCCGCGCGTGCGGTGCTTTCGACCACACGTCACGGCGTCGTGCGAGGAGGTCGATGACACGGCCGGGGCTGGACGCGTACAGACCGGCGTTGCGGATGCCGTTGAGCTCCACGATGA
Organism: Microbacterium sp. 77mftsu3.1; assembly: GCF_900100525.1. Classification (NCBI taxonomy): domain Bacteria; kingdom Bacillati; phylum Actinomycetota; class Actinomycetes; order Micrococcales; family Microbacteriaceae; genus Microbacterium; species Microbacterium sp. 77mftsu3.1. Next base: position 10,327 of record NZ_FNCR01000008.1, read on the forward strand.
GGGGCTGCCCGTCCGGTCCGATGGCGACGTCGAGGACAAACTCGCTCATCGCCTTGTCCCGGTCGTAGATCCCCTTCCCGACTTGTCGCGCGAAGTCGCCGAGGAGCTTCGTCTCTGCCGCGGCCCAAAGGATATCGGTGTCGGAGCGGTGGCGCTTCATCCGGCAGTCCTCGACGCCTTTGAGGTGGTCGAAGGGCGTGTACTCCTCGATGCACCCGGCGTGGGCGACGGTGATGCCGTCGACGATGAAAAACCGCCGCTCGAAGGTCATGTCCACCCACTCCTGCACGAGGAATGCCCACCGGTCACCGTCCCGGTACATGAGCTCACCTGCCAGGAACGGGTCCGAGAGGATGAGAGCTTCGTAGTCCTCGTAGTCGGTGACGCCGGTGAGGTCGAGGGTCGTGATGCCGCTTTTCAGGCGCGTCCCTTTGATGAACGCTCGCTCGCTGACCTCAGCGACCCGACGGAGCGCGTCCGTGAGGGAGTCGAGTGTCGCGTCCGCGTGGACGATCTTCCGGCCTGCGCACTGCTCGGTGAAACCGATGTGGTGCGTGAAGTACGAGTCGGCCTTCTGCTCGGCTGCCAGAGGATGGAGGGCGGTGTCCTGGTTGGAGCGCATCCCCCACTCGAACAGTTCGTCGCGCTCGCCGGCGAACTCCTCACCGGTGATGAGGTTCACGATGGGCCTCCCGCCGCTGCGGTTGATCCAGATGCGGTCGTTGTCCACGATGCTCAGGAGCGCCCGGAACCGTGCGATCTCCTCCCGGAAGACCTCGTCGTCACCGTCGTCGGAGGCGTCCGGGAGCTTCCCGAGGCGCCGTTCGTAGTCCCAGACGGCGTGGGACAACGAAGAGAAACGGGGCACCGGGGTCTTGGGGGTGACGGGCCGGACGGAGTAGAGCCATTCGCGCTCGCCGGTGTCGTCGAGGATGGCTTCGCCGCGTTCGGTGGGGATGAGGTTCCCGGTGCTCTTGTCGAAGGTGACGAGACCGGCGGTCCAAAGCCATTCCTCGCGGAGACTCATCGTGGCCCTGGGAGCGCGTGACGAGCCCCGGCGGTCGATGGCCTGCAAGTCGCGGAGGCGCTCCTTGTCGTGGAGGTTGTTCCTCACGGTCGGCCCTCCGCAAGTCGTCGGATGAGTGCGGAGAACTCTTCGCCGGCGGCCGCGGCGATGTCGGCGACGCTCATCGTCTTGTACGCCTCGAGGACGACGCGGTACGCGTGGGCGAGATCGTCATCCCCCTCGATGGGTATGGCGCCGTGGACCGGCGGCTCCTCAGGGAGACGGAGGGTGTCCACGGCGTGGTCGATGGCGTCCTGGACGGTGTTGATGTCGTCGCCCTGGATCTGGTCGGCGGCTACCATCCGAACGGCCATGGTGAGGTCGATGCCCTCAGCAGAATCGGTCATGGGTTCTCCATGCGCGGTGCCGGCAAAGAGGAATGCCCGCCTCCGAAACGGGAGGCGGGCATTCTCAGTGTGCCGGATGTCAGAGGGTGACGTCGGTGAGGTCAACGTCCGTGGCGTCGAGACTGTGCGCACCGCTGGCGATGCCGCGGCCGACGGCCTGACCCTGGACGAGACCAGCGATGTCGAGCCCGGTGGCAGCCTTGACGGCGTCGAACGTGGCGGTGAGGCTGGCGCTCTGCTCGCGGGCGATGTGCGTGCCGGCGGAGTCGCCACCCACCAGGGTGATCTTCCCGACGTTGGCGTAACCGCTGGCGAACTGACCCATCAGGGTCGGCAGCTGGCCGATGAGCTCGCGGGCGAGGATGGCGTCCTGGTTCTCCCGGAGCGCCTCAGCCTCAGCCTGGATGGCGGCAGCCGAAGCTTCACCGGTCGCACGGATGGCGTCCGCCTCAGCGTTGGCGGTGGCGCGGCGTGCGTCTGCCTCGGCCTGTGCCTTGGCGAGGGTGGCTGCCGCGTCGGCGGATGCCGATGCCTGGCGGGCGTCAGCGTCACGCTGCACCTTGTAGGCGTCCGCGTCGGCCTTCTGCTGCTCGACAGCACGGTCCGTCTCGGCCTGCTTCTGACGCGTGTACGCCAGGGCGTCGGCCTCGGTCTGCGCCTTGTACTTCTCGGCGTCGGCGACCTTCTTGACCTCCGCGTCGAGGGTGGCCTGCTTGTTCTCGGCCATCTGGACGAGGACAGCCTGCTCACGCTCCGCACGGGCGAGGTTCTCAGCCTGCTCGGCCTCGGCGTTCGCGCGTCCGACCTCGCTCTTGGCCGCGGCCTTGTTCTTGTCGAGGGCGGTCTGCTCGATGAGGTTCGCCTCGTCGGTGGCGATCTGGCGGGCCTTGACCTCGCGGGCGGCGTTGATGCGGGCGACCTCAGCCTCGCGGCGCACCCGTTCGACCTCGGCGGCGCCGAGAGCTTCGATGTAGCCGTTGGCGTCGGTGATGCCCTGGATGGCGAAGGCGTCGAGGATGAGGCCCTGTGCCAGGAGGTCCGCCTTGACGTGCTCGGCGATGACGTCGCTGAGCTTGGAACGGTCCTTCATGACCTCTTCGACCGACAGCTTCGCGACGACACCACGGAGGGCGCCCTCGAGTTGCTCGGTCGTGAAGGCGTCGATGGCCTTGTCCTGCGAGGCGAAGCGCTCTGCTGCGGCGCGGACGTGGTCCGGCTGCGAGCCGATCTTCACGAGGGCGACGCCGGCGACGTGGAGGGTCACGCCGTGGGTCGTCTGGGCTGTCGGCTCCATCTTGATCTGACGGGCGCGGAGGGACACCTTGTCCGAGCGCTGAGTCAGCTTGTTGATGAAGGCGCCGCCACCGGTGATGACGGTCATGTTGCTGGTCGAGCCGTCCGAACCGCGCTGCTTCTTTCCGACGACGACGATGGCCTCGTCGCTTCCGGGGACCTGGTACCAGGCGCGCCAGATGAGCAGGCCGATACCGCCGAGGAACAGAGCTGCGACGACGGCGACCGCCACAGTGATGATGAGTGTGAAGTCCAAGAGTGGGCTTTCTGGTCGGGCCCACCGGGCGTGGGCCGCTCACAGCGCCTATGCGTGGGGTCATGTCGGCGGCGGTGAGTACAGTCACGGCACCGACCTCGTCACCGAAAGGCGTCCCATGGCTGAGCTGTCCCCCGCCCTGGCTGCGGACCTCGCATACGCGGTCAGCCGGTGGGGTCTGCGGGTGGAGGATGTTCCCCGCGACCATGAGGGCAAGACCATCTCCGACCGGCTCGAGATGCTGGTCGATGCCGGTGAGAGCTTCTGCGGATCAGCGTTCACTCGGCTGGACCTGCGCACCGACGGCAAGGTCGTGTGGGAGCTGTTCCCAGAGAACCCGGCGACACTGCAGGCGCAGGCGGACACCATTGACGAGGCGAGCGAGTTGATGGGCAAGGAGCAGGCGCACCGGGAGGCCGCCAGCACGTCGGTCGTGCGCCGGTCGATGCTCCCCACCGCAGAGCACGTCACAGCGATGCAGGCTCTCCTCGCCTTCATCGACGGTGAGGACGGAACCGTGCCCGAAGCGAACGAGGAGCTCTGGTCAGACGCGACCCTGTTCGAGGAAGCGGCGATCGCTGTCCCCGGCCTTCGTGAGGCGGAGAAGGCGGTGGCCACGCGTGCGCAGCTCATCGCTGAACTGTCCGAGGGTCGGGTGCCGCCGACGTCCGCGGTGTACGTGCGCCGCGCGTTGGACTCGGAGGAGGACGGGCTCCGCAACGCTGACATCACCCTCGCCGGTCACCGAGTGTCCGTGGTGCGTCTGCGGGATGCGGCCCAGCAGGTGTTGGATGAGCTCCTCCCCCACTATCAGCTCGCTGAGCAGATCCGTCAGGCCCGGGACGACCTGGACGCTATCGAAGTGGCGATGCACTGGCCGGGCGACTGGCAGAGCGCACCGCGAATGTCCTCGGCGGATGCCGCGGTGCGCTCCTGACTCACGCGGCGAGAGCGAGGGTGTCGGCGATCGCCTTCCGGCGGGCCTCATTCCCGGCGGCGAGGGTGTTCTGCACGAACAGTGCGAGGCGACCGGCGTCATCCAGCGGGCCCTTGCCTCGGCGGGGCCGGGTGCCGGTGCGGGAGACATAGTCGCGCAGACTGCTGAGGTTCGAGGCGAACTTCGCTTCGGGATTGACCGCGTTCCAGCCGGGGACCTTCGCTTCGAGGGTCGAGGCGCGCGCGACGTTCCACACCATCGTGCCCTTGCCGCGTGCTGCCTGGCGGCAGTTCATGAGGAACGTTCCGAGCTCCCGCTCAAGCGTGCCGGCAGGCGCCGTGCAGCGGGGGATGTTCCCGTGGCGGGTGACGAAGCGGGCGACCTGTTCGACGCGCTTTTCGAAGTCGGTTCCCTTGGAACGGCGGGTGACAGGGCGACGGGCATCTGTCCGCCAGGTGGGGACCTCCTGGTCGAGGTGCGCGGCGCGCTCGCGGGTCGCCTCACTGACGGTGCGCCAGGTGTGACTGCCGCGCTGGGAGCGGAGAAAGTCGCCGAGCGTGCGCTCGTGCGGGTCGGTGGCGTCGCACTGGACGGGGAGGCGCCCGTGGGTGTCCACGAAGGTGCGCAGCTGCGCGACCTGGTTCAGGAAGCCGGGAGTGAGAGAAGTCATGGTGGTCCTTTCGGTGGTGTTCACCGACCACATGCGCAGTCCGCGCTCTCAGGCTGCCCGCACCCATTCCGCGGCGCCGCTGGTGGTGAGCGCTGCCGTCTCGGGGGTGTGCAAGTTGTCGCTGAGGACGGCGTACTCCCGGGCGGTGCGAGCGCGGTTCGCGGTGTTGCGGATGGCGTAGGAGAGCACTCGCCGTTCCGGGTACAGGTCGAGGACGGCAGGCTCATCGTCGTAGGTGAGCACCCATCGTGCGGTCGTCGCGTTCAGGGCGTCGGCGAGACGCTGGTGCCCGGCCTGGTCCATGCCCTGCGAGTAGAGCCGGTTGCCCTCTCTGAGGTACGGAGGGTCGACGAAGGCGAGGACTTCGTCATCAACCCCGGAGTCTGCGAGGTCTTCGAGGTAGCTGATGCCGTCGCCGTGGATGGTTCGCAGGCGGGATCCGAACGTTCCGATGTGGCGGACACGGTCGGCGAGCGCGGCCGCGTTGAAGCGAGCGGTGGGGTCGGGCATCATCCCTGCGCGGGGTGCGACGATTCCGGAGCGGGAGAGCCGGTTGACGATGAACGCGGCGTAGCCGAGCTCGAAGGGGTCGACCCCCTCCGGGGCGGTGAGCATCTCGCGGGAGCGTTCGAACAGGTCCGCGGTCGGGATGGTCTGTTCGATGCGGGATGCGAACGACTCGTTGTCGGCGGTGATGGCGTGCCAAAGCGCGGCGATGCCGGGGTTCTGGTCGATGAGCCAGGCTTCCTCGACGACGTTCTGTTCGAGGAGGGCGAGGGCTGCTCCCCCGCCGCCGGCGAACGGTTCGATCCACACCTCGACGTCCATGAGCCCGGACTGTGCGGCGAAGGTGCCGGCGAGCCAGGTGGCCATGGACGCTTTCCCGCCGGGGTAGCGCAGCGGGCTGAGGTAGCGGCGGGTGCTCATGTCGCCGGGGTGCGTGTGATGTCGGTGATGCGGGCCAGGCGCGGGAGGGAGGCCTTCACCTTCGCGCGCGCGGCGGCCTGGTCCTTCGCCCAGACGGTCCGGGTCTTGGTGATCCCACCCTGCATGGCGACGGTGTACGACTTCGTGCCGTCGGCGCGGGCGGGGACGAGCCCTGCCTTCGTGCCCTTCACGGTCTTCTTCTCGGCGCGGGCCTTCGGCTTCTTCGCTCCGCCGAGGTGCTCCTGGTAGGCCTGACGGGCATCGACCTGGCTGGCGCCGGTGTGAGACCACTTCCGGCACAGGCAGGTGGCGGTGGTGACCGCGTCGTGGCCACGTCGGCCGTTCCAGGTGGTCTCGAGCTTGTGGCCTTGGGCTTTCATGGGTGGTCCGTTCGTCAGGCTGTGGGGTCGCCCGGCGAGGTGCGGGCAGTGTCTATGTGCGCGGCTGTCAGCGCAGCGCGTCGGGGCGGACGAAGATGCGCGCGGTGCCGCTCGGCCGGTTCCAGTCGTAGGAGGCTGCGCGTCGAACGTGCTCGGGGACGGAGCTCTTCGTCGCGGTGTAGGGGCCGAGCTCATCGAGGTGATGACCGAACACCTGCGTGAGGGGCCACAGCTCGACGCTTGCCTGGGAGTAGATCTCCCCGTTCGGGGTGAAGTACTGGGCGTCCCAGATCTCTCCGTTCTCGACGGTAACGACGACGTAGTCGATGTCGGGAGAGATGCTACGGAACAGGACGTTGATCGCCTCGCGGCGGATGGCGTCGAGCTGAGCGGTGAAGGCGCTGATGTCCATGGGGTCCTCTCGCGGCCGCACCCTGCGACCGTCCTCCGTTACATGCGCGGTACCGTGCCCGCGGTGGTCAGGCGGGGCGCTGAAGGATGAGGATCGGCCCGTCGCTGTACGGGGCGTCGTGTGCGATTCGCACTCTCTCGGGCAAGGTCGCAGCGCGCACCGAAAGGCCGGGGAGTGCCCGGTAGCCGGCACCTGCGACCTCGTTCAGCGGACCGAACGCGTCGTCGTCCCAGGACGGGTCGAGCTGCCGTCCGGATGCGTCCGAGAACACGATTGGTTCGATCTGCCCGCCGAACGCTTCGACGCTGACGTATTCGACGTCGTCGGGGAGGTGCGCGAACAGCCACGCGACCGCACGCTGACGGACGAGCGCGATCGCATCATCCAGGGACGTGCTCACGCGGCACCCCCAGCAGCGATCGCACGAGCACGGTCGATGGTGGACTGTTCCTGCTCGGTCCCGCCCGTGTTGATCAGGTCGAAGATGCGAGCTTCCTCCTCGATGGTGGCAACGTTGGCTTCCAGGCCCGGGAGGGAGCACATCTGGAACCGGCGCTTGCCGATGACCGACAGACCCTCGAAGGTGACCTCACCGCCGGCGGGGACTTCCAGCTCATCGTCCTCGAACCACCACGCCGGGACGGAGAACTCGCCGTCCCAGAACTCCCGGACAGCACGGAGCCGCTGCGCTCCGTCGATGACGGCATACAGCGACCCACCGTCACGGATGGCGTCCTTCCGATGGTTGTAGATGACCGAACCGACCGGCACGCGTCGCAGGAGGCTCTCGATGAGCTTCTGCTTCTGCTCGAGCTCCCAAACGGCGCCGCGCTGATACGGCGGCTCGAGGTCGAAGTGGTCCCGCTGATCCGGGAAGGTCCAGTGGGTGACCCCGTACGCGTACGGCTGCATGCTCAGCCGCGGGAGGGCGGCGTGAGGGCGCTCGCCGAGGGTGAACTCGGGGCTGGTGTTCGGGTGCTTCCCGAACTTCCCGTCATCCTGACGGTGGGCTTCGAGGTTCTCGGCCTGGGTGCTGTGCATGCTGGTCATGTACGCGGCCTCAGAGAGCGGGAGTGATGAGCCGGTAGCCGCGGCCGGTAGGCTTGAGCCGATCCAGACGGATGCGAGTCCGCTTGCCGGGCACCCGCTTCTTCACATCAGCCGGAGCATTCGACCGGGCGGTCAGAACGACTACGCTCGCGTGAGTCTCGTCGATGCCGACGATACGCACGGTCCGTCCACGACTGCGTTCATCGTTGTCCTCCCGAACCTGCCCGACGGCAACGGTGATGGGCGTGATGGCGTTCGCCATGAGAGATCCTGTCTGGGTTCGAACAGTCGACGCTTCCCTATGCGCTGCGTGCTGCTGTCACCGCGGTGCGCCCGGCACCGCGCATGAACGGGACACCCCGAACTTTCGAACGACATGAGGACCATGAACCAGCAGTACGCGCGCACCGCCGAGCAGTTGAACCACGTGTTCAACCTCCTCGGTGCGCCCGCCGACATCCGCCCCACCGACAACGGGGTCATCGTCCCCGCCCACACCGCACGCGGGCTCCTGTCCCGCATCGCGTTCGTGCAGGGCGGCAGCCGCGTCCCGTTCGTCAACGCGCTCCTTCGCACCACCGGACACGACCTCCACCTCGCAGGTGACGAGGGCTTGCACCTAAGCCGCGCGCTCGAGGACATCCACCGCTCCACCCGTCGCGCCGCGCAGATCGACCGAGGTGTCATCCCCGGCAACCTCTCCGGCGCGGAGGTCTCCCGCCTCGCCCGGCGACACCCGGGCATGTTCGCTCGCTGATCCCTGCCATGATGAGCATGGGGGGACGGCGAGCGTGCGCGCGGCCCACAGTTGGACACGATTCGCCGCAGGGTGCGATGTGAGGCCGGGGCAACGACCTCGCTTCGCGCCTTCAACCGCAGCCTGGGGCTGCCGACCGGAAGGCTCTTGGCCGCAATGATCATTCCTGCGCGCTCGCGCGTGCTCGCCATCCTGACCGCGACCGCCATCGTGGTTCTCGGTCTCCCCGTCTCCGCAGCCTCCGCCGCTGAACCGGCCATCCCTGGCGTTGTCGCCCTGGAAGGCGTCATCCGAGTCCTCCCGGACGAGGAAGGCATGGCCTCCCCCGAAGGCACCCACGCCACGGAGAACACCGTCACCCTCGTCACCGAGGAGGGGACCACCGTCGAGCTCACCGGCACGAAGGTCGGCACCGCCGAGACCGGCGCAGCGTTCACTGGCACCGTGACGGTCGCACCGAAGGTCGCAGCTCTCGTCGAGCCTGTCCCTGCCGAAGATCTCGGTGAGCAGGTCGCCCAAGCCGCCGCGGAGTTGGACGTGCCCCTGAAGGTGACCTCCGCCACCCTTGCCCCGCCCACCGCGGCCGCCGCGGCCCCGAAGGCGCACACCGTGGACGTCATGGTCTTCCAGGACAGCTCCCGACCTGCCGGGTACGGATCGGACAGCGACGTCGACAAGGCCGTCGGCCGTCTCAGCGAGTACTGGACGTCAGAGTCGGGCGGGCAGGTCTCCACCATCCGCCGGGCCAACGCCGTCAAGCGTGACAGCGTCCCCGAATCCCTCCTGTGCGACGCGAACGCCCTCTGGGACTACGCGTCAGGACCCAAGGGGTTCAGCCGTGACTACTACGGGAACACCAGCATGGCCTCAGCCCATTACTGGGCCAAGGGCAACGGGGACCACCTGCTCGTCCTGGTCCCCGGCGACATCTGCGGTGAAGGCAACGGCCTGGGCACCGTCGGAAGCGTCCACGCTGGCGGTGTCGCCTGGGCGTCCGTGTCCACCGTCGCCACCGACTGGGATCAGGTCGTCTTCCACGAGCTCGGTCACAACCTCGGCCTCGGCCACTCCAACCTCACCCAATGCTCCCTCCCCACCGTCGAAGGTGACAGCTGCACCCAGCAGGAGTACTACGACTTCTACGACGTCATGGGCGGCGGCATCTGGTGGGGCAACACCTCCAACTTCGCGAACATCGGTTCGCTGAACTCCTCCCAGAAGGTCAACCTCGACGCTCTCACCCGGACCGGGACCACCCCCGGCATCCAGACGGTGACCGCCGCCGGCGGCGCATCCCAAGCCTTCACTCTCCGCGGCATGGGCACAGGCACCGGCCTTCGCGCGCTCGACGTCGTCAATCAGCACACCGGCGAGCACTACTACGTCGAGTACCGCTCCGGCACAGGCCGCGACGCCCTGGCCTTCTACGGCCGTGTCGGCAAGACCGAACGCACCTGGGCACCGGGTGTCCGCATCCTCGAGCTCGACTGCGAGAACCCGACGGTGAGCCTGTGCTCAGGTGCAGCCTCCACGGTCCTCCGAAACGCGCAGACCGGCGCGCTGTCCTTCCAGTCCGGCCAGCAGTTCGAGTCCCTCACCACCGGGCAGGACACTCCCGGTCTTCGTGTGAAGGTCGATGCGGCATCCACCACGTCGCAGACCGCGGCTGTCACCGTCACCTTCGACGGCGCCGCCACCGCACCCACGGAGCTCACCAAGCCCGTCATCACCGGTACCGCGAAGGTCGGTGAGACCCTCACGGCCACCGTGGATGCCGGCTGGGCAGACCAGGACTACGAGCTGCGCTGGGTCGTCGGCGGCGTGGATGTCGAACACATCGAGCCGACCTACACGGTCCGACCCGACGACGCCGGGAAGACCATCGAGGTGTGGGGCGTCGTCGAAGGTGGCGACCGCGGCATCTTCAAGAGCGCCCCGACAGGCCTCGTCGCTAAGGGCACCCTTCCCGCGTTCACCCTCCGCGTGACCGGCACCCCGATCGTCGGCGGGCAGCTGGTCGCCGACGGGGTCACCTCCCCGCAGGATGCGGAGGTCCGCTACCGGTGGATGACGGACGGGACAACCATCCTGGGGGCGACCGGCCGTCAGTACTCCCCGCAACCCGCCGACTTCGGCAAGCGAGTGAGTGTGCAGGTCACCGTCACCCTCGCCGGGTACAACGACCGGGTCGTCACATCCCCCGCCTCCCCCGCCATTGCCAACGCGGAGATCGAGGCGGGCACCCCGAGCATCTACGGGATCCCAACGGTCGGGAGGATTCTCACCGCCGACCCCGGGTACTGGTCGGAGGGCACCTTCTTCACCTACCAGTGGAACGCGAACGGCACCCCGATTGCCGGCGCAACCGGACCGTCGTACACGGTCGGGGCGACGGCGGCCGGGAAGCCTGTGACGGTCACCGTCACCGGCAGCAACCCCGGTTTCACCACCGCGACACGCACATCGGCTGCTACTGCCGCTGTGGACAAGGGGTGGCTGACCAGCGTCCAGCCGGTCATCCGGGGAACCGCGAAAGTCGGCAACACGCTGACAGTTACCCCCGGCGTGTGGGCTGAGCGCCCGGCCCTGACTGTGCAGTGGCTCGTTGACGGCCGCCCCGTCACTGGCGCGACGCGGTCGAGCTTCACGCTGGAGCCTAAGCACGCTCGATCCGTCGTCACTGTCGATGTCACCGGCTCCCTCGCCGGCTACTACACGCACTCACGCACCGCCAGTGCAGGTGTGGTGGCCCTCGGCACTCTCGCCGCGAGCACCCCCGCTGCCACCGGCTCCGCGAAGGTCGGCTCGAAGCTGACCGCGAAGCCCGGCACCTGGTCCGCGGGGACTCGCTTCGCGTATCAGTGGTACGCGAACGGTTCCGCGATTTCTCGCGCCACCGGCTCGACGTTCACCCCGACCACATCCCAGCTCGGGAAGGCCATCACGGTGAAGGTCACCGGCACGAAGGCCGGATACTCGACCGTCAGCAAGGTGTCCAAGGCCACCGGGGAGGTCGCCAAGGGCACCCTCTCCGTCGCCGCGCCGAAGATCTCCGGCACCGGGAAGGTCGGAGCTAAGCACACCGCGACCCTGACCACGAAGGTCTCCGGTGCGAAGGTCACCTACCAGTGGTATTCGAACGGGCGGACTATCAAGGGTGCGACGAAGCCGACCTACGTCGCCACGCGAGCGGACCGCGGCAAGTCGCTGACGGTGAAGGTCACCTACGCGAAGAGCGGGTACGTCACCGTGGCGAAGACCTCCGCGAAGAAGGCCATCCGGTGACGGCCCGGGCCGCTTGCTGCGCATAGGACGGGTATGGCTGCCCCTGACCCGTATGACCGCGTCGTCCACGGATACACCGCGGACGGCCACCCGATCGTCCGTTACGAGCGGGCCGGGAAGTGGTACGTCGAGCCGGAGGGGGAGAAGCGTCAGCACATCGTCCTCAGCGAGGCGGCACGTCTCGCAGCGGCCGGCCGCCACATCCCCCACCAGGCTGGCGGCAAACTCTTCAACGCGCGCGTCGCGCAGGTCCGTGCCTGAGGGTCAGTCCGTCCTCGAGGTCCGGTTCGGTCAGCTCGCCTGGCAGGAACCGGTCCACATGATCACCGCTGTCTATGAGAAGTTCGGGTGGGATCACCCGATGGACGGTGACTACTGCACGAAGACGCGGTACCGCCGAGCGAAGGAGAGCGATGAGCGCAGCATCTGACACCCGGGTCCCGTTTGCGTTCACTGACGTGGCCGTGCACACGTTCACGACGTGGGGACTGTTCTCTGCGGTCGCACTCACCTACGCGATGGTGCTGATTTCCGCTGTTGAGGAAGGCTCCTACGGTCTGGCTGGGGTCATCGGCGGGTTGGCCGTCGTCATCTCCCTCGGCCTAGTGTGGGTAGCTTCCCCCGTCGCGTGGCTCATCGCGAGGATGATGCGCCACGTCAGCGCAGCATGGGCTCACATCGCCGTGTTCGGGGCGGCAGGCGCTGTCGCCTCCCTCCCCGCCCTCTGGCTGGGCTCCGCCTTCACCCCGTACGAGAACACCTCCCACGTGGTCACCTGGGTCCTCGTCGGTGCCGCCCTGTGCGGTGCGTGCACCGCCGGCGGACGGGCGATCGCATTCGCCGCGCGCCACAGGCGCGAAACCCGGGCTGCGGCGCCGGACCCCGAGGACGTGTTCCTGGACTCCATAGACCGGGAGCAGTGATGACCACCCCCAGGGCGCCACGCGCACCGTTCGACGCGGCAGACAACTCCGTCTACATCATGTGGTCGTGGGGGTTCCTGGCCATGGGTATCGCGGTGCTATCGCTGTGGGCGGCTTCCGCGGGCGGACTAGTGGTGATGGTCGGCTTCTTCGCGGCGTGCATCACGTTCGTCATGTTCTGGGCGTGCTTCCCCATCTCCTACCTCGTCGCTCACTCGATGCGGCACGTTCCCTGGGTGGTGCTGCATCTGGCGGTATTCTGGGTGGTCGGTGCGGCCTCGTCCGCAGCGGTCCTCTGGTTCGGCCTTCTGGCTACGGCCGGGTCGCTGCAACCCACGCTCGATCCCGTGCTGCTGGCTGGTGCCGTCTGCGGGTTGTGCACCGCGGCGGGACGGGGCGCCGCGTTCATCGCCCGCCGGCGCCGCGAGAACCGTTCCACTCCAGGAGAGATCCACCCCTGATGCACTTCGATGCCCGCGCCGTGTGCCGCCACACCCTCACCACCTGGCTGGCCTTCACCGTCATCACCTTCATTGCCGCGGTCGTGGCCGTGTTCTTCTCGGTGAGCGATCTCGGCGTCCGGGTCAACTCAGTCATGTACACGACCATCACCGTCAGCGTCGTCTCGTTCATCCTGTGCTGGGTGTTCGCCCCCATCGCATGGTGGGCGGGGCGAGCGCTGCGCCACGCGACGACTGCTGTGAGCACCGCGGCGTTCGGGGTGCTCGGCTTCGTCGTCAGCGCCATCTTGTCGATGACCCTGCCGGGCATCACCCTGCACCCACTGACCCTCGCCATCTGCGCGGTCGCCGGTGCGTGCTGCGCGTTCGGGCGGTGGAGCACCGAGCGCGCCTGCAGCCGAGTCCTACCCCGCTCGGCGCACGAGGAGCAGCTCCCACCCGTCGGGGATGAGCTGGCGCAGAGCCGCCAGGTCTGACGCTTCCACCTCCCGCGCTTCGCCGCGGGGAGCGAACGTCCCGGTGACGTCGAGGGTGATAGACCCCTTCCGCATCCGGGCCGGCGCCTTCACGAGCTCGTACCCCACCGGGGCCGCCTCCGCGAGAGCTGCCTTGGCGAGCTCGAGGCTGTCTGCTGAGACCTCGCGGGTGACGGTTCGGGCATCGCGAATAAGGCCGGTGAGCATCCCATCAGCCTACGAGCGGCAGGCACCCCCGGGCGCGCGGGGCTCCTCTCGGCGGCCGGCACGCATAGGGGCAGTGTGACCCTCTATCGCTACCTGCATGTCCTCGCGACCGCCCCGGACTTCTCCTTCTTCGCGCCGGGCGTTCCCGCCCCGCAAGGGTCCAAGCGGCACGTCGGCCGTGGGGTGCTCGTCGAATCATCCAAGAAGGTCAAGCCGTGGCGCGCTGACATCGAGAGGGCGCTCAAGGAGCAGAAGCCCGCGACGATGATCCCGATGGACGGTCCGCTGTTCTGCGCGGTGGAGTTCTGGCTCCCACGCCCAAAGACCCACGCGAAGACGAAGCACACCTTCCCGGTCGGTCCGCCCGACGTCGACAAGCTCGGCCGTGGCGCTCTGGACCCACTCACCCAGAACGGGGTCATCCACGACGACTCCCGCATCATTGACCTGCTGACGGTGAAACGGTTCGTGCCGTGGGATCCGCGTCACGCGCTCGCCGACGACAAGCACCTCACTGGTGCGCTGTTCCACCTGTGGTGGCTGAACGACGTCGATCCCTACATCGAAGACCCGACCGTCACCGACTGAGCCGGGCGAACACCTGCAGCATCTCCGGGGTCGCTGAGGCCAGGATGCTGCCGCCGGCCAAGACGACCAGGTCGCCCGTCCGGACGGTGAGGTCGTCGCGGATGGTGCGAGGTTGAGCTTCCGCCTGACCGTCGGCTCGTTCGAGGTGGATGAGCCCGAGGCCGTGCGCGGCGTCTCCGGTCATGCCGGTGACGAGGTACGGGGTGAGGGCAAAGAGGTCGCGGGTGGTGATAAACACGTCTCCGAAGTGCGCGAGCCATGCCCGGTGAGTGCGACGGCTGACGACGGCCCACGCGCACAGCATCGCGGCGAGCGCGATCGCGGGAACGAGGGACGGGAACGGGGTGAAGTCCGCAAGGCTCGCGCCGGGCTCAATGAGCGGTGCCACGGACGGCAGCGCGGAGATGACCACCGCGGCGGCCGCACTCTTGACCGACCAGCGGAGGGCGATGGCGATAGCGATGGCACTGCAGAGCGCACCGGCCGGGCCGCCCGCGGCAAGGGCTGCGAGAAGGGCGACAGCCCCGGCTGCCCAGACGATACGGTTCCGGCGCCATTTCGTCGGCGGGCTGAACTGCGAGTAGGTACGTTCCGGCATGGTCTTCGGCGCTTGCGCGGCCGCGGGTTGCGGAGGCGGTGGTGTCGCAGGGCCGGGGGATGCCGGTGGGGCTTCCTGGCGGCGTCGGAGCTCTTCCCGGCGGGCGGGGTCGCTAAGCGCGGCGTACGCGTCGTTGATGGCCTGAGCATCTGCGGCGGTGCCGCCGGAATCGGGGTGGGTCTCACGGATCCGGGCGCGGTAGGCGGCCTTGATCACCGAGTCGGGGGCGGTGCGGGACACGCCGAGCGTCTCGAACGGGTCATCGGTCATGCCGTCCTATGCGCTGCGGGTCCCCCACGCTCGCCGGGGCGGGTGGGGCGTGGTAGCCCATGGGTTCTTGTGGGTGACCCCCACGCTGCCGGTGACGGCGGTGGGGCGGGTCTGGTGCTGGGACACAGCGGGACACCTCCACTCGCGAGGCTGTGGAGCAGTGGTGATCATGACGATCGGCGGGGAACCTCCACACGCGGAGCGGTGGAGCACGTCGGAAACCCGATCAGTGCGGGGAACCTCCACGCGCGCAAGACGGTGGAGCGGTGCCTAGTAGGGCGGATGCAGCGGGTGACCCCCACGCGCTGAGGCGGTGAGGCGGACCTGCTTCTCGGAAGAGTGCGGGTGACCCCCACACGCCTGGCGGTGGGGCAGGTGTCACTCCCCCAGCTTGGGGAGCGGCTCGAGCTTGGTGGGGATGGGGGAAGTGGGGAGGCTTCCGCCGTACGCGGCGATGGCTGCGCGGACCTCTTCGACGGTGGCGCCGAGGCTGTTCACGAGCGGTTGCTGCCGGTCGTCGTACGCGGCCGGGAACCCAGGGGTGTCCTGGTACTCGAGGAGGGTCATGCAGTGCCACATGACGGCGACGAGGTGGTTCGACCCGGTCTCCTCGTCGAAGTCCTCGCCGCTCTTCCACAGGTTGAAGTGGCGTTCGAGTGCGGCGATGGAGGACGAGTAGTTGAACCCGAGCCGCCAGTTGTCGATGGCGGGGCCGGGCTGACCGTCCTGCCGTTCGATGCCGGGGTACTTGCGGGCACCGAGCCCGTAGTGCACGGCCAGCTTCTTGAGCTGCAGCGGCGGGATCAGGTCGAACCGGGCGCCCTTCTGCCCCTTGGAGGCTCCGGACGCGCCGGTGACGCGGACCTCGGACGTGTCGATGCTCACGATGCGTCTCCCGTCACGAGGTCATCCCAGACGACGCTGGTGAGCCCAGCGGGCTCGGTGGTCTTCTCCGGCGTCGCCCACGGCAGCGCGGTGGTCGTGTCGGTGGTGTTCACGTGCTCGGCCGCCGGGGTGGCGGGTGAGTCATCCCACGGCATGGTGATCGCCGAGAGCGCGCCGTCGGTATCGTCCTCCCACGCTGCTGCCGGCTCCTCCACCGCGGGGGCCAGGTCGAGGGCTGCCGGCAGGTCGGTGGCGACCGCCGCGATCTCGAACGTGTTCTGCTTCGCTGCGGCGACGGCCTGGTCGATGAGGTCGGCGAGGACGATGAGGACCGTCTCCCAGGTGGCGCGGGGGCCGTGCACGTCGCGGTTGTACAGCTGGTCCCAGATGACCTGCTGCCAGACGCGCTCGAGCTTCCCGGTGATCTCCGGCTTGTCGTCGAACAGCCAGTCAGCGAGCACCCGGGTCTTGTCCTGGGTGATGATGACCCGGTCGTCGAGCTGACCCTTGAAGTCGCGCTTGAACTGGTAGACCTTCGCCGACGGCTGGTACACATTGTCGGTGCGGTGCGAGGTCGCCACCGACACATCCACCCCGGCGTCGATGATCACGGGGATGAGGGCGAGCGCTGCCGGGTGCGGGGTGAGCGTGGACCAGTCGAGGGTCCGCATCGACTCCTGCAGAGCCTCAGCGGTCCTCTCGTCCAAGCCGTAGCCGACGTCGAACTTCGTGAACGGGCCCGTGACGGGAAGGTCCGGGTTCTCCTTGTTGTGGTGGGCGAGGTACGTCTCCTCGAACGGGTAGATGACCCCGTCCGCGTCGAACGCGGCTCGCGGGGCACGACCGAACTGGGCCTGGAAGGCATCGACCGCTGCACGAAGCTTCGCGGTCTGGGTTTCGATGGGTGTCATAGTGCGACCCCTATGCGCCACGTCTCACGCTCACGCGCGCTCGCGCATAGGGCACGCGATGGCACCTCCACGCGGAATCAACCTGAACGACCTCTCGCCCCGATCGCACGGCGGGTACGACTGGACCGCGCGAGTCCGCGGGGCGACCGCGGGAGAGGTGACAGTCCACTTCGGAGATGTCGCCACGGCCGCCGAAGCGTTCATCCACGACTCCCCGATGATCGTCGGCTGCGTCGCGTGGGTGAAGTCCAAGCGCCTCATCGCCGCTCTCGCCGCACGCCCTGTCGCCCTGGTGGTGAACAAGGAGTTCGGCCTGCGCGTGCAGGGGCACCCTGAACGTGAAGCGCTCATGCCGCTCGTTGGCGGCGTGCCCGCCGGCATCCTTCCCGCGCCGACGCCGGCGGGTCCGGTTCTGGATCCGGTGCGGTGCGTGGGGTGGACGGCGAAGGGCAGGTTCGGGGCGCTCATGCACCACAAGTTCCTCGTCCGGCTCGATGCCGCGGGAACCCCAGCGGCGGTATGGACCGGGTCGTTCAACCTGACCGCCGGCGCCGAGTCGAACATCGAGAACGGCATGACCATCCACAACGCCGCGATCGCCCGCGCGTTCCTCGAGGAGTTCACGCGCGTGTGGGCACTGTCGGAGCCTCTGCTGTTCTCCGCTGGCACTCCGACCCCCGGGTCGAACGCGAACGTGGCCGTGAAGGTCCCCGTGCCGCGCCGGAAGCCGGCAGCGAAGCGCAAGCCCGCCGCGAAGAAGACGACCGTTCGGAAGCCCGCAGCGAAGAAGGCAACACCCGCGAACAAGACCGCGGCTGCCCGCAAGCCCGCGGCGAAGAAGCCCGCAGCGCCCCGCGCGGCGGCCGCGAAGAAGCGCGGCACGAAGTGACCGGGTACAGCGCGCAGGCGGTCGCGAACACCATCCTCCGAGAGTGCTTCCAAGCCGGTGAGCCGGTGACAGCGATGCGGCTGCAGCGGCTCCTCTACTTCACCGCCGCGGAGTACGCGACGATCACCGGGCAGCCTCTCATCGACGAACCGTTCCGGAAGTGGCCGTACGGTCCGGTGCTGCGCTCCGTCTACGACAAGTTCGGCGTGCTCGGCACGAAGCCCATCGAGGTGTACTCCCGGGATGCTGGCGGGAACGCGTACACGGTCAGCGTGCGGCATGACCGTGCGCTGCGTGACGCGCTCCGCGTCGTCCCCGCCACCCACGCGCTCAGCCCGGCTGAGCTGTCACGCGTAGCGGTCCAGGAAGGCTCCGCGTGGGAGCGCGCTACAGGTGAGCATCTGAGCCACGACGACATCGCCGCCGACACCACCTACCGCGCGGTCCTCGGACTGGGCTGACTTCAGTCGAGTAGTCCCCCACGAGGCCGCGGAGGCCCAGGCATCGCTGCATGGCGGACGTGCTCCTGCTCGAGGAGCCGGCCGCCTCGCCAGTTGACGATGAACGGCGGTTCGGCGGCGGTCGGATACTCCAGACGACCGCCACTCTTCAGTGCCGTCATGAAGTGCCCGCCGTGCAGAGCTTGGTTCCGGTCGAGGTACTTCTGAGACGCCCAGGGGAGTTCGCCTGAGACGAGCTCGAATCTGTCGTGGCGCGACGTCGTCCTGAGAACCAACCCCGTTTCGTAGACGTATATGAGTGTGCCCGGCTGCAGATGCCTCATGTACAGGGTCGCCATGTCCAGGGTGTCGGGGGCGCGAGGGTCGAAAAGGTGGGCGACGTAGTGACCCTCGGCAACGGGGATGCCCGACTCGAGGACGTTGCGCGCGAAGTGTCCCTGCATCGCCTCGACATCCTCGGACATCTGCCGGGCATCGCGGTAGTGCCCGTTCGCGCTCGCAGCGATGTAACAGACCTTGCTGAACGTCTTTGATCTGGACGACGGTAGGCAGAAGGTCACGATCCCGGTCCTCGGGTCGCAGTGGTACCTGTCGCACTCACCCTTCCAGTCCCGGGGCGGTTCGATCACAAGCCCGTCGCGGACCTTCTGCTGGAACGCGTGCCTGGCGCCCTTCTCCCGTTCGCGCTCCAAGTCCCATTGACTCGGTTTCCGCTTGAACAGTCCCATCGTCTCCCCCTCGTGCTTCATGGCGTCGTCGCCACGGATAGTTGCTTCCCGGATCCTATGACCGGAAGGACGTTCCCTCGTCACCCTGCGGTGCGCATAGGTGGTGCGGCCGCAGTACGCGGCGTGCCTCACCCTGATTTGGAGCCCTCATGCCTGAGAGCAAGGACGACCGTTTCGCCAAGCGTCAGAAGCGCTTGAGGGTCATCATGATCGTCGTCGGCCTCGTGGCAGCCTTCGCGGTCGTCGCACCGTTGGCGATCCCGACGTTCAACGGCCCGGCGACCCCGGAGCCGGACCCGATGCAGACCTACCTCACGCCCTGACGTTCACAGGCGCAGCAGGAACTCCACCAGGGCTTCCTCCTCGCCGGTGAGCTTCCGCGGGAAGCCAGCGGTACGCCACGGCGGCATGACCGTGTCGAGGTAGATGACCTGCTGGGAGCTGAGCCGCCCTTCATCGGCGCGGAGGCGGAGCTTCACCGCGGCTCGTGTGAGCTTGGTGCTGAGGTCTTCGGGCATCCGGCCGGTCTTCCGGTAGTGCTCGACGATCGGTGAGATGCTCCACCGCCAGAGCGCGAACAGCGCGGCCCGGTCCTCGGGGGTGACACTCTCGTCGAGCGTCGACAGAGCGGTTTCCGGGATGGGGGTCGGCGCACTGCTGTACGAGTGGACCCAGAAGTTGGAGCGCATTCCGCCGGCGATGAGGTTGCAGAGTTCGACCTTCAGGAAGTGCTTGCCGAGGACGGCGTGGCACGCGTTGCAGGTGAAGCCGAGGTACGTGCCGCCGGCTTTCGTGGTGACCTGGCCGATGTGAGCGAGCGGGGTGGAGAACTTCTCTGTGATCTCGCGGCGGACATCCGACCGCAGGCACCGCTCCCCGATGGTGAGCGTGACGAAGTCCTGCTCGAACCACACGATCGAGGGCGTCTGACACTTCCAGCAGACCGTGGTGAACGCGTAGAGCGAATCGTCGGTGCTCATGCCGTCGAACGGTCCATCGAAGTTGCGGATCATCTGCACGGAGACGGCCCGAGCGACCTCTCTGGTGATCTGCGGGGGCGGGGTGAATGCGCTGGTGGTCATGGGCGGCGTCCTCTCGGGTGGGCTGAGCTGTTCATGCGCGGCGGGCGCTCAGGCGGCGACCATGTCGGCGATGTTCGCGGCGACCAGCTGCACGCCGGCGCTCTGGTGCTCATCGGCGGTGCGGCGGGCGAGGACCGCGAGACGGTCGGCGCGGTCGTTGAGGGGGTGACCCGCGTGGCCCTTCACCCATTCGATGGTGACGTTCGCCCCGCCGTGCTCGCGGGCGATGGCGGAAAGGACCCGGGCGACGCTGTTGCTGACGGTGGAAGCGGGGCGCTCCCCCGCGAGGACCCGCTGTGCGTTGCGGATGGCGTCACGGGAGTCGCAGAGAATGTGGAGAGGGCGGGTCCCCCGGCGGTTCGAACGGAGGGCATGAAGGATGGCGGTGAGCTCCGCTGCGAGGATGCACGCGTACCGTCCGGCACCGCTGTCGTAGGCCCCGTCCTCGGTAATCCACGCCCAAGCCCCGGCGCCGTCGCGGGAGCGGGAGCCGTCCACGGCGATGGTGACGGGCTTCATCGCGGCGCGTCCTGCACCGGATGCTTCGCGCTTCGCGGCGCGTTCGGCGGCGAGCTCCTCGGTGAGGGTCAGCGCGTGAAGGTAGGTGGGGTCGTCGACGAGGATGTTCGTGGGCACGTCGAGATACCCTTCCCCGCCGGCAGCGATGACGGCAGCGTCCAGCTGCGGGCGCCAGGTGCGGATGAGGGACTGGCGCTGCTGCGCGTGGATGAGAGCGAGCTCAGCGAGAGCCCCGTTCAGCGCTTTACCGGTCGTTCCGACGCCGGAGTCGAGGATCTCACTGCCGGTCTCGTCCGAGGAGATGATGGCCCACCCGCAGGTGGCGTGCTCGCCTGCCATCGTCACGATCGCAACGACGGGGTATCCGCCGGCGAGGGGTTCGAGCTGTTCGGTCATCGGTCTGTCCTTCCATCTGTGGGTGATGGAAAGGACATGCGCGGTGTCGGCCGCTGGCGGTGACCGCGCATGGAGTGGGAGAACCGACACCACCTGCGAAAGGATGAACTCTGATGAGCGCCGCGCCCCACCTGTTCCTCGACATCGACGAAGTCGTCCGTGCGTCGTCTTTGAAGTACGGGCACGAGCAGATCCGCCAAGTCGAGGAGCACATCCCGACCGAGCTCGTTCACCCCGCAATGCGCCCAAAGTCGGCGCACGTCGGCTCTGGCGGCGAGATGCCGGAATGGCTCGCGCGCCGTCGGCACAAGGTGAAGCCGAGGCAGACCTTCCGGACCCGATGCCGCGTGTCCCCGAAGCTGTTCGCGGACATCATGGCGCTGGGCGTGGACGTGACGATGCTGACCACGTGGCTCGAGCACGACTCCGTCGACGCGTTCTTCGCCGAGTGCTACCCCACGTTCGTCTACGAGAAGCTGAACTTCCCGGGCCGGGACTTCTCAGACCCGCTTGGCGCGATCCCCGCAGACTGGAAGTACCTCGAGCTGTGCCGGAGTCTCGATGCCGACCCACGGCCGTTCATCTGGGCCGACGACGATGAGGTGCCTATCTGGCGGGACAAGGTCGAGGCCCGGTACCCGGACCTGCCGAAGCTGCTCATCGCACCGCTGGATGACATCGGGCTGACCCCCTTCCACATGACCCTCATGCGGGAGTTCGCCGCCGAGCACGGCGGGGCGCCGCTGGTTTAACGCAGCGTGCGGGTGAGGAACTCGCGGGTGGAGTCGTGCCACCCTTCAGGGTCGATGTTCCACCCGGTGGTGTGCCCGCCGTCGTTGCGCCGGAGGGCGGTGTTCGGCGCGTCGCGGGCGAAGCGTTCCGCGTCGGTCATCGGTGTGGACCAGTCGCCGCGGCCGTGATGGACGAGCACCGGCTGCCGGACGGTGGGCGCCTTCGCGACCCAGTCCATCTCCTCGAGCGGGATCCGGCGCGTCAGCCCCGTGAAGCGTGCGCGGGCGCATCCGGACAGCCACGCGGCGCCCTGCCGACCCGCGAACGCCGGGAGGCCCGCGTGATGGGCGTTGGCTTCCAGAACGTGCGGCCACGACAAGGCCGGGCTGTCGAGGACGAGGGCAGCGACCTGCTCCCGCCAGCGGGCGGAGGCGGCGAGGCGGAGGGCGATCTGAGCGCCCATCGACCAGCCGAACAGGACGAACCGGGTGCCGGCATCGGAGGCGAGCGCGTCGAGTGCGGCCGCGACGTCGTGAGCCTCATCCCACCCCAGCATCGAGCGCCCGGAGCCCACGTGAGGGCCCTCTTCGCTGTTGCGGTAGGTGACCACCGCCGAGGGGAGACCCGCCGCCGACGCTGAGACGACGCCTCGGAGCGTTCCGGCGCGAGAAGACCCGACGCCGTGAACGTGGACAGCCCAGACGGGTCGCCTCTCCCCTGGCGCTCCGTCGATGACCCAGGCCGGTGCCACTCCTTCCGGGCTTTGGAAGAGGTGGTCGGTCGAGGTGAGACCTGCGGCGGCCGGACCGGGGTGCACGATGCCGGTCCATGCCGCTCGTCGCCCTAGAGCTTCCCGCGCCGGTCCTGCTTCCACCTGCCAGGTTGCTGCACCGCCGGAGATATCCGGGGTACCCGCGACGCGGAGGTGCCCGCCGCCGGCCAGGAAGATCCCCCACGCGCCGGGGACGACCGTGCGCCCGGTAGCGGGGACGGTGACCGTCCGAGCGGTCGCGCGCAGGATTGTGAGGTCATGCACCCGGGGCCTCGGCGGCCGGGTCGCGGCGCGCGCGATGAAGGGTCCGAAGGTCATATGGTGCCGGCCATGAGGTGGTCTTCCACCTCGGCCAGTAGCGCCCGGTCCTCTGGCGTCAGGTGGAAGTCGTTCCGGTTGTCGAGGGCGGCGTCACGGATCTCCACCACCCGACGGTGCAGGCGCGTGGACGGTTCGCTGCTGGGTGTCGCGATGCGGTCGGCGATGGAGGGGCGTGCGACGGTCGCGGTCTTCCACAGGTCGTCGATGCGGTCCAGGTTCGTAGACAGCACCCGCTGTCGGCGCGCGTACCGCGCCCACCGGATGAGGGGCGCTGCCATGAGCCCGAACGTCAGGAAGACGAACGTGACGATCTGCAGCGGAGTGTAGAAGACGAGCGCGCCGGAGAGGAGAGCCTGGTTCTGTGCGACGCCTGCGGCGTTGATGGCGACGATGTCCAGGCACAGCGCGATCGCAGCGACCGAGCCAGCCAGCAGGAGCCAGGCGGAGACCTTCTCCCGGCCACGGGTGCTCCCCTGGAGCTGCCGGAGAGCGGTCAGGGCCATCGCGGAAACGACGATGCCGAGGTACACGTACTGCGCAGCGGAGTAGACGCCGGCGGCGAGCTGGGTGCCGTAGGCAGCCCCGAAGCTTACGGTCGTCTCGGGGCCGCGCTCCACCAGGAAGAACGCGACGGAGACGACCACACACGCGACGATGAGGGTGACCGGCCCGAGAGCGAGATGTGACCACTTGGACTGCATGTGGCCTGCCCGGGCGACGCCGCGGGCGAGGAAGAACACCCCGACCATGAGCGCGAGACAGCTTGGCAGGTGGGTGATGTCGCCGCCGCCGAACCAGCCGTCCACGACGAGGTAGAGCGGGTCGATCGACATCATCATCGACAGGGCGATGAGGATGGCGGCGTACAGGACGCTCCGCTCCTTGTTGGCGCGGCGGAACACGACGAGCACGATGACGAGCGTCCACATGAGGGCCGCGATGATGAGCTGCGCCATCAGCCGAACACCGCCCCGAACCGCGAGAATCCTCGGCCTTCTCGGATGACGGCCGCCATCTCGTCCGCGAGCGCTTCCGCTGCGATCTCGAAGTCGTCGTTGATGTCGTCGCGTGCGAGCGCCTTCACAACGGTCGCCTCGTCGATGTCGGGGAGGAGGTTGCGTGGGGTGTAGACCTTGTCGTCCTGGTCGTGGAGCAAGATCATGTGCGCGAGCTCGTGGAGGATGAACTGCTCACGGTGCAACGCCGACTCGCTGGGCGCGTGGAGGACGATGTCCTCAGCGTCGGTGGCCAGCCACAACCCGCACAGTGCCCCGTCTTCCTGGCCCAGCTCGGGAAGCTCGATGATCCGCATGGGACGCTCTCGGGCTGCCTCCACGCGGGCGATGAGCCCGCTGAGGGTGATGCCGGGCTCGACCATGACGTCGAGTCGTTCGGGGTGGGCGTTGTGGTGCTGGGCGCGCATCGCGTCCGTCACTTCCCTTCGGTGTTGCGGACTTCGTCGTCGAGGAACTTCGTGATCGCCCCCAGAGTCTCCGGTGACAGGTCGCCGAGGGTGCGGGCAGCGTACGAGCGAACCTTCGCTGCTCGCATCGCCCGGACAAGGTCGAGCTGGGCGGTGACGCTGTCAGGCATCTCCCCTTCCCCCCGGAGGTAGGCGGGGTCCACTCGGAAGAAGTCGGAGAGCGCGTCGAGCAGTACCGGGTCGTCGACGAGGCGGTGCGCGTTGACCATGTAGGACCAGCGTGCACGGGAGATCGCGATGCCGCGGCCCGTGAGGTACTCGGTGACCTCGGCGAAGGTGACCTCGTGTCCCTTCTGGGACTCGGCGACATCAAGGAGAGTTCGTAGCCGGTTGGCTAGAGCGGTTGCCTGTTCTTGCTGGTGGGAGCTGGGGTTTGGGGACATCGCCTGTGGCCTAGTTCTGCGGTTCTAGCGGAGGCGGTGTTGCACGCCATATTGGGCGTGTCTAATTCTACCTTGAGCGGCGAGCGTGACCGAACAGCCTTCGAGCCGGACGTCGAGACAGCTCCTCGTCATCCGGCTCGGAGGGCGTGGTCAGTACTCGCAGCTGTAGTCCTCGATGACGTTCTCGGCTGCCTTCTTAGCGGCGGCGCGGTTCTCGTCGGAGGAGACGTACTCGCCGTCTGCCTCTGAGATCATCGTCGTCGCCGCGGCGAGGTACGCCTCGCGGGCTTCATCACTGTCCTCGACGGTGCCGCCAGCGATGGCAGGGTAAACCGACGGGGCGTACTGCCCGTCGCCTCCCTCGCCTTCCGCGCGACAGTAGTCCAGCAGTCCAGTGGACGTGTTCCGGTTCCAGAAGACCTGGGCCCCGTTCCCGACCCGGTGCGGCTGGTCGGTAGCCAGAGTGCGATCGACGTAGAAGAGCATCCATTGCGGCTCCGTCTCGCCCTCGACGGTCGTGAGGAGAGCAACGTGAGCCGACAAGCGAGCATGCAAACCCGCCTCCGGCTCGTTCTCGGCGAGCGGGCCTTCCTGCGTGTCCCAACCAAGCAGGATCCGGCTCTGCTCGGGGTGGACGGTCACGTCGTCGGCGACGACGATGCCTCCAACGTGGGCTCGGCCTGTGTCAGCGCCCATCTCCCAGTCCTTGTACCAGCCACGAACGTCGCCCGGCAGGGCAGACGAGGACAGTTCCGCTTCGGACGCCTTGTCCTTCTGGTGCCACATCGCCTCGCTGACGGCGACCTTGACCCAGGACGAGAGGTGCTCGCCGAGGCTTTCGACCTCGTTCTCGGTGTAGTCACCGACCGGCTCCTTCGGCGCGGCCCAGTCTGCGTCCTCGAGAAGCGGCCAATCGGCGACCCCGAGGTCTTCCGCGCTGACGGCCGGCGTCGGCCCTGCGGGTGCCGCGGACGCCGCCGCGCTCTTGGCGGGCCCGGCCGGCGCAGCCGGTGCGCAGGCGGTGATGCCTGCGGCGAGCGCGATCGTGACTGCGGCCGTGATGGCGCGCGTGAAGGTCTTGCCCATGGTTCCCCCCGTGGTGTTGGTCATCATCGTATGGGTAGCGTCCGTCATCCGGTGACGGCGGCGTACCAGCGGTCAAATGCGGTCTGCCGCGTCTCGGCACCGTAGTGGCCGAACAGGCTGGCAGGGCGGACGTACGCCTCCCGGATCTGCTCCTGCACTTCGAGTAGGTCGCCCTCGAGCTGCGGCGCACTGCCGGCGGGCCGGTAGCCGTGTGCTTCGGCGTGCATGGCGACGGCGCGGCCGCCTGTACGGAGGATGAACTGGGTGTCCGGGTCGTCGTCGCGAAGCGTGTTCGCGAACTCCATCAGCGACCCGGCCCGCGGCTCGGCCGCACGCGCCAGAGCGATGAGGGTGAGGACGACGTCGGGTGAGAGGGCGGCGATGTACGCGCCGTCCGCTCCGTGCGCGTTTGCGAGGTGGTCGCTTTCGACCTGCACCTGCTCGGGCTCCTGGTCGCGGCGGCGACGGTTCTTCGTCACCGGGTAGGCGGTGCCGACGTCACCGTCGTCCCACTGCACCCAGGGTCCGGGAGTGGCGGCGTGGGCGAGAGCTTCGAGATGGTCGAGGTCGATGTCAGTCACAGGGTTCCGTTCAGGTACGGACGTACAGGTCGAGGCGCTTATCGCCGAACCCGGCGTCGGCGATGGTGGCGAGGACGGCCTTCGCCTCCGGGTCGTAGTTCACCGCGTCACGCGCGGTGGCGACCGTGTGCCCGTCGGCAGCGAGCGCTTCGATGAGGTCGCTGGTCGCGCGCGTGGTGGTCGCGAACCGGCGTGCGCGGAAGCCGCCCCGCCCGTCGGGGAGGTGCCAGTCCACTCCGAGGGTCGCCTGCTTCCGTCGTGCCATCGGTTACTGCTTCCCGGTGCTGAGGTCGAAGTCGGGGAGGATGTTCTCCGGCTTGAGGATGATGCGGGTGTGGTAAACCGAGGCGTCGATGCCCTCGAGCTGGGTTGAGATGAACGTGACGTTGTCGCTGAGGCCGACGATGTGCTTCCGGTAGTCGTTCTCGCCGTGCTTGCAGGTGACGACGAGGTCCCCATCGCGGGTGATGGAGCATCGTCCTTCGACGGAGAACAGCACCTTGTCGGTGATGCCGTTGATTCCGACGATGAGGCGTTGCACCTCGAAGTTGTCGGCGGCGGTGGAGATGTTCTCGCTGACCTTCGCCGCGTCGCTCTCGCACCCGACGAGACCCACGGCAGCGGCGAGGCCGATGCTGATGGCGAGAGCGGAGGTGAGCTTGCGGGGCAGACGGCGGGGTGTGGGCATGGCGGGCTTTCCGTAGGTGGGAGCTCCCCGGTCGGGGTGCTCTCACCTATGCGCCCACGCTCAGGCCGCGACGCTCGTGATCGGATACAGCCGTCGAACGAGCTCGATCGCGAGCTTCGACCCGGCGGATGCCATCCGGCGCAGGGCCTTCGGGAGGCGCTCCTCCGGGATGCCCGCGGCGGCGCTCACCGCTGCGGGTGTCGCGCCGCGGTGCAGCGCTTCGAGGATGGCGTTGTCGGCGGCGCGGTGAGCAAGCCGGTACGCGTCCTGGCCGCCCGTGTCGGTGAGGCGGGCGAACGCATCGCTACGTGCGTGGAAGGTAGCGGTGACGTTCTCGAGGAATGTGCTGGTGGTCATGATGTTCCGCTTCAGTAGGGAGAGTTCGACTGGTGGGCGACCCACGCGTCGAGGGTGGGGAGGGCGGTGGCTACGTCGGTGGCAGCCCAGGTCGCGTGAACGCCACGGCGGAGCTGGGCGGCGAAGTCGATGTAGTCGCCTCGGACGATCGCTTCGACGAGGACGGGGTTGCTCTTCTCGTCCTGGCGGACGTACCGGTGGCGGACGAGGGTGTGTGCGGTGCCGGCGGCGGGCTTCACCTCGTAGAAGTGGCCGTGCCACTCCCCCTCCTGGTCGCAGCCCCATCCGTCCAAGCGAGAGCAGTGCTTCACGCGCGGCGTGTACGCGAAGTGCACTTCGCTGATGACCCTCTCGAACTTCGGTTCCAGCGGCCCGAGGATGTCGGCCTCCGCGGCGATGACCTCGTCCAGGGGCAGGCCGTGGCCGAGGAGAATCGCTTCGGGTCCCTCGCCGGTGTAGATGAGGCCGGGGTACGTGAAGGTCACAGCGCCACACCGCCAGTCATCGTCCGCGCCCAGTCCAGCCCGGACGCGTCGAGGTGACGCTCCGCGCGGGTGACGGCCACGTACGCGAGGCGTGCTTCCTCGGCTTCGAGGGGCTTCTGCTGGTTGGTCTGCTTGTCGTATCCGGGCTCGCGGAAGTCGTCCGCGATGCGGCAGTGGAACCACTCGAGACCCTTGGCGACGTGGACGGTGGAAACCGTCTGGTCGGCCTGGTCGAGGGGAACAGTGTTTTCCATCGCTGCGACAACGGCGGGCGCGCCGTAGCTGTCCACCACGCGGACGAGGGCTGCGATCTCCGAGTCTGCTCCGTCGTCCTCGACGAACGCGATGACGTCGGCCCAGGAGGTGAAGTCGTCGAGCTCACGGTGCTTCGTCTTGCCGTCGCGCTGCAGGTCGAGGGCGGCCTTGGCGAGGTCTACGAGCTCGGTCTTCTTCCGCTCCCCTGCGACACCGACGGCGATGCCACGCTGCTGGGAGGCGATGATTTCCTGCATGGCCCCACCGTTGGTGCGGGTGAGGATGGCTTCGGGTCGTCGCTCGGACTTCCACACGCTGGACTTCGCACCGGGCTTGCCGCGCAGGCGCATCTCGGACTCCAGGAGCGACAGCCAGAAGTTCGCTTCCTCGGCGATCGCGTCACCGAACCGCCACGACTGGGTGAGGTAGGTGCGGTGCCCGTCGAAGTCGTCGAGGGCGTTGGAGGCGCCGCGCCACCCGTAGATGGCCTGGTTGGGGTCGCCGACGGTGACCACCTGCGTGTTCTGGCTGAGGAGCATCCCGCGGGTGAGGGGTTCGAGGTCCTGCGCTTCGTCGACGAGGAGGTAGTCGTACTCGAGCTGCGGGGCGCTGAGGGCCCACCGCTTCATGTAGGTGGAGTGGGTGTGCTCGATGAGGCCGTTCGGGCTCAGCCAGTCTTTCCACCACGCCTGCGCGAAGCGGAGGATGGACTCGGCGAGCGCGTCCCGGTCGCTCTTGGGGCCGAGGATGGTGGCGGGGATCTGGACCATGTCGAGTTCGATCTCGGGACGGAACGACCGGCAGAAGGTCTCGAGGGTCTGCTGGGTGAGGCGGAGGACCTTCTGCCAGCTGACGAACGAGGTGCCCATGGGGAACTTCGTCGGCATCCCCAACGCGCGCTTCTTCTCGTGCGGGTAGAGGCGCTTCATCTCCATCCGGTCGCGGGACGCCGCACCGAACGCACGGTAGGCGACCTGGTTGACGGTGAGAGCTTCGACATTCGTGCCGCGGAAGCGCTGCTTGGCTTCGATGGCGACGGACTTGTTGAACGCGAGGTAGAGGCCGCGCTTGTTCGGGACGGTCTCTGCGATGAAGCGGAGCGTGGCGGTCTTGCCAGAGCCTGCTCCGGCGACGATGGAGGTGTGGCCGCCGGTGGCGAACGCGTCGATGGCGGCCTGCTGCTCCTCGGTGGGGCGGTGGACGGCGGGAGCGTCTGCGACGAGAGTCATGTCTGTCCTTCGGGGTGGGAGGTCATGGGAGGCGTGGGTGGCCTCGGGTTCTATGCGGGGATGGCGCCCAGGAGGTTGCCGAGGTACGCGGTTTCCAGTGGTGGGAGCTCGGGAAGGTCGACGTCGAGCTGCTCGAGCTGAGTCAGGACGTCGAACAGTTCGACCTCGTCGCCGACGTGAGACTCCCAGCCGCGGTCGGGGTGGTAGACGGCCAGCAGTGTCGGTCGGGGGTCGCGGCTGACAGCGACGTACGCGGTCGCGGTCGCCGGCGGGAGGATCCCGATGGCGGCGCCTGCGGCCGGCGCGGGCGTCCGACTGTCGCGAATGGCCCAGATGTCGTCCCCGGTGGCGGGCAGGCGGAACGTGTCCTCGAACGTGAGCGCACGCCCGGTCACGGGCGTCCAGGAGGCGAGGGTCGCTTCGAGCATGTCGGCGAGGGTGGTCATCGTTCCTCCTCGGGGAGCGCGTTCTCACGGAGAGCGGCGAGGGTCGCGTTGTAGACGAGGAGGTACTGCACGTCCCCCTCCTCGCCCCCGGAGATGTGCACGGAGGCGATCGCGGCAACGTGAGCGAGGTGCTCGTGATGAATCGGATAGGCGCGGGCGCCGAGGTAGTATGCGGTCCCGATGCGGGTTTCGTCCACAAGACGGTCCACGCGGGCGCGGGTGTGGGCGGCGAGTCGGTCGAGCTCGAGGTGTTCGCACTCCTGCTCGGACCGGCGTGGGAGGCGCACCTCGAGGGCTTCGAGCTCAGCGATGACAGGCTGGTCGCCCGAGGCGCGCCGGACCCCCGTGCTGTACAGGGCGTACCAGCCACTCTCGGGCCCGTAGCGGACGACATACCCATCCGTCTGCACGCGGGCGGTGTATGGCCGGGATGAGGCATCCACGTAGTGCGTGGGGCGGTCGTCAACGATCGTCCACACGAGGTCACCGGTGGAGGGCAGGGTGAACGTGTCACCGAATGTCAGGGCGGTCACAGGGCACTCCGATACGCGGTGATGGTCGCGGCGTACACCGCGACGTAGGGGTCACTGGTCGGGTCGGCCTCTACGCCGGCCACGGTGCAGGCGGCGACCGCGGCGACGTGAGCGCGCAGGGGTGCCTGGTCGATGTGCAGGTCAGGACCGGTGGTCCAGGTCTCGACGAGGTTGACGATCTGCGCGATGTCCTCCCGCACCTCAGTCGCCAGAAGGCGGCGGTACTTCGCCTGCCACTCCTCGGCCGTGCGATGTGCCAGGTTGAAGTTGAGCGCGGCCAATTCTGCTTCGATGACAGCGGGATCCTGAGAGCCGCCCACCCTCGCACGCCATCCCACTCCGGGGAAGTACCAGGCGTGGTGGTCGAGCTCCTCGTTCACAGCGTGAGCGATGTGCTTCCAGCTCGCCCGGATGTGAGTGAACGACGGACGGGTGTCCTTGATGGTCCACACCTCGTCGCCGGTGGCGGGGAGGGTGAACGTGTCGCCGAAAGTGAGCAGTGCGTTCTCAGTCGAGGTCGTCATGTCTACATCCATGCGCGGTCCGCGCCGGTGGGTGTGACCACCTCGCCTCAGCGGCGCCGGCGGTGCCCCATGTCGAACAGCCACCGCGCCCGGGTACAGAACTCGCATGAGCACCCGGACGGGGATGACCCGCGAGTCGAATTGCAGGGCCCACACGCGGGGACGAGGTTGAAGTAGCTGTTGACCCCGTGGCGGGCCTTCGCGACGACGTGGTCACGGGTCGTCGCTTCTCGCATGCAGTAGTGGCAGAACAGGTTCCGCAGCATCTGCCGGTTCATGCTGAGCGCCGGGAACGGCGCCCGGGCGAGAACCTGGTCGGTCTCAGCCACAGGCGCCGCGACCAGCGGCACAGGCGAGGGCTTCACGCGGAGACCGGCTGACGCTGGTCGGCAATCACCTGCTCGTCGATAGCCGCGTCGATCTCGGCAAGGCGGGTCACGGCTGCCTGGAGTTCAGCCTCCCGGTCGAAGCTCGAGCGCTCGACGAGCGCGGTCGCTTCGGCGGCGTATTCGTCCTCCCGATCGGCGCGGGCCATGAGGATGCCGGCGTCGACCTGCGCGTCTCCGATGCTCTTCGTCACGGCGGCGACCAGCCACTTCGCGATGGTGCGGGGCGACTTCCGGGCGAAGTTCTTGTCGATGAACCACTCGTGGACCGTGTCGTAGTCCACGCGGAGGCTGAGCGAGGTGAGGCGGGACGTGTTCTGCCGGTAGTCGCGGGAGACGTTCGCTCCGATGTTGAACGCACCCATGGCGAACCTGCTCCACGTGTTCTCCCCGCCCTGCCACTCGCGGATCTGGCGGGCCAGGGCGACGACGTCGATCTCCGGCATCCCGCGCTCTTCGAGCAGTTCGTGGACGTCCAGGAGCGAGGCGGCTTGCCGGCGGTTGCGCGCGGCGTTCTCCGTCGCCCGCTTGGCCTGGTCGCGCGCAGCGTTCACTCCCTGCAGGTGCACGGCACGCAGGAGGCGGAGCTTCTTGACCTCCGTCCGGGCGTTGGCCTGCTCGAGCAGCAGCGGGTTGCCGGCGGCGAGCGCCTTGACCTCGCCGTAGCTGAGCGTGGCGCTGGAGACGTCTTCCAGCTCGCGGGCGGAGGCGCCTGCGGCGTACAGCGCGTCGAAGGACCGGCTCTTGCGCTCGAGGGTCTGCCACATGTAGGCGTCGAACGTGCCCTCGACGACGACGCGGCGGATACGGACGGTGCCGGAGAGGTTGCCGTGGCGGATGCCGCGGCCGTCGCGCTGGATCATCTCCGACGGGAGCCAGGGTGCGTCCAGGTGCCACACGTCGGTGAGGCGGGTCTGGACGTTCGTTCCCATGCCGACCTTCGGGGTGGAGCCGATGAGGAAGGACACGTCCCCGTCGCGGCAGGAGGCGAACAGTGCGGCGCGGCCCTTGTCGGTGGTCGCTTCGTGGATGAAGCGGATGCGCGTGGCGGGGACGCCACGGTCGATGAGGGCTTTGCGGATCCGGCCGTACGTCTGTGGGTCGGAGGGGTGCGGCGTGCCGAGGTCGCAAAACACGAGCTGGAAGCCGCCCGGGCGGGCGAGGTCGCCGAAGGTGCGGTCCTTGTCCTCGTGGTAGGTGGCCGCGGCCCGGTCGGCGAACGCGGTCACCTTCGCGGAGAACTCGTCCAGGCCCACCAGCTGCGGGTCGAGGGCAACCTTCCGGCCATCGCCGACGATGAGAAGCATGTTGTCGTTCTCAATGCCGGTGTCGACCTTGTTGCGGAGGTTCTCGCTGCGCTCGGCGAGGCCGGCGACGTACGACATCTGCTCCGGGGTGCCGTCCACGACGAACGTCTCGTAGAAGGCGTCGGGGCGCTCGGTCTGCAGGTCGTCTGCGGAGATGAGGTCAGCGACCTGCGCGAGCATGGTCTTCACCTCGGCGACGTTCACCAGGCCCACCGGGCGGCGGTAGCTGCGGAAGCCCGACCCGTCGGGTGCGACCTCGTTCGCAGTCTCGTACCGGACGAACGCACCGGCCCATGCATCGAAGGGGCGCAGGCCCATCTTCGTCAGCAGCTCGGGCTGGAGGTAGCGCTGCCACACCCACGTCTCGGCGAGGGTGTTCGACCAGGGGGTGCCGGTGAAGCCTGCGATGACGGGGGCGTCCCACCCCTTCTTCTCGCGCAGCGTCTCGATCTTGAGCAGCAGGTCCGTGGAGCGCTTCGAGGACCCCGAGCCCAGGCCCGACCCGCGCTGGGTGGAGTGGGTGGGCAGGCGGCGGAAGAGGTGCATCTCGTCAACCGCGATGAAGTCGATACCGAGCTGGTCGAAGTAGATCGCGTCCGTGTCGCCCATGCCCGTGCGGGCCTTATCCATCTGCTGCTCGAACGACCGGATACGGCGGGCGATGGCCTTCGCGCCCTTCGACCCGCCCTCGGCGTGCTCGGCGAGAGCGTCGTGGAGCTCGTACTTCTGCTCGGCGATCCAGCGCTGCTCGACCTGCGGGGAGACGGGAATCATCGTGAACGCGGAGTGGGTCATGATGACCGCGTCCCAGTCGCCGGTTGCGCAGCGTGCAGCGAAGACGCGGCGGTTGTCCTTCTGCAGGTCTTCCTTCGTGGCGACGAGGATCTTCGCGGTGGGGATGACCTGCTGCACCTCTCGGGCCATCTGCTCGAGCAGGTGGTTGGGAACGATGATGAGGGGCTTGTTCGCCAGGCCCCTCCCGCGGAGGACGACAGCGGCGAGCGCCATGGTCGCGGACTTACCGGCGCCCACGGGGTGACCGATGAGGGAGGTGGCGTTGGAGACGATGCGTTCGACG
This sequence comes from Microbacterium sp. 77mftsu3.1, assembly GCF_900100525.1. Lineage (NCBI taxonomy): Bacteria > Bacillati > Actinomycetota > Actinomycetes > Micrococcales > Microbacteriaceae > Microbacterium > Microbacterium sp. 77mftsu3.1. The sequence goes on from NZ_FNCR01000008.1 coordinate 43,747, forward strand.
CCTGCGCACTGGTGCGCCCACGGGGTGAAGGTGTCGGCCATTCCGGGGAAGGTCATGCCCTCGCCGGTGTAGGTGCGGGTGACGTGGGCGTTGAACCGGTCGTTGTACTCCCGGCAGATGCGCTCCGAGCGGGCCTGGTCCTCCCACACCCACGTCGAGAAGCGGTCGTTGATCTCCTCGAGCTTCATCATCGCGGTTGCCGTCTTGTCGGCGTTGCGCACCTGCCGGTAGTCGCCCACGCGCGGGTCGTAGACACGGTCGGTGATCTCGGGGGTCTTGTTGTTCAGGGCGTGCTCGACCAGGCGTGCGGGGGTGATGTCGGGGGTGCCCCACGTCATCTTCGCTTCCTGGTTGGCGTAGTCGCCGCCGTCCACTTCCCAGACGCCGAGGTACGGCTCGTGGGAGATCTTCACGTGGCCTGCGCCGAGGCCATGCTCGATGAAGTCGACGACGTCGCCTGCGGCCACGAGCGGGTGCCCGAGGCTGAGGGTGATGTCCAGCGGGCCGAGGTCAGCGGGGAGCACCGCGCGGAGGGCTTCGGCGTGGGCGGTGAGGCCTCGGTCCTCGGCCAGGCGCAGCTTCTCGCGGACGTCGCCGGACAGGTACTCCGCAGCGGGGATGATGCGGCCGGTGGCGGGGTCCTCCCAGATGAGGTCGCCGAGCGTGTCGGCGGCGACCTGGGCGTCGTCCAGGTCCAGGAGGGAGGCGATGCGGTGCAGGTCGATGCGGCCGGACTCGCCCATGCTGACGGCGATGGCTTCGGCGGGGGTGTCCACGCGTTCGATGGGTTCGGGGGCGCGGTTCACGCGGCGGGTGAGGATGTCGGCGGCGCGGGCGGCGCCGGTGGACTGGTCGAACACTTCCAGGGCCATCACGAGCGCACTGTCGGGGTCGCGGCGGAACCCGCCCAGCGGCGGACGCCGCCAGGAGAGGGTCACGTTGCCGTCCTCGTCGGGCTTGCCTTCCACGAGGGTGCCGCGGTTGAGGGGGCCGAACGCCGTGAGGTACTGCTCGTAGGCGGCTCGGGTCGCGGCGCGGTGCTCGGCCATCTCCTCGTCGGGGAGGTCGAGGTTGGATTCGAGGGCGAGGAGTTCGGTCATCATGTCGCGCAGGCGCACGAGGTGGACGAGTTCCTTCGAGGTGCGGGCGGCGACGAGCGCGCCGCGCTCGACCTTGTGCATCTTCCCGTCGATGACGTGGAAGGAGCCTTCTTTGCGTCCCTCCTCGTCCTCGAGGATGACATCGTCGAGGCTGAGCGCGTGGCCGGGCTCGGTCATCGGCGTCAGTCGCGCGGTGAGGGCGGACACGGCGGCCGAGATGTCGCCGGCCGGGTCCTCGCTCCGAACGACCAGCGGGGACCGGTCGTAGGTGGTGACCTTCATCGTCCCGGCGACCAGGTCGAGGTTGTCCGCCCAGAATGCGGAGACACGAGTGCGAACACCGGGGGCGGCCTGGGCGGGCTCCTCGATGAACAAGCCGTTGTCGGTGGCGCGCGCGTAGCCCCAAGGGTCCCGGGCGTAGTCCTGCTCGGGGGTGCCGGAGTAGAACACTGGCTCGTAGGAGACGTCGGGGCGGCGCAGGACGATGATGTCGGTGACCACGGAGGTGCCTGCCTCACCGAACGCGTCGGAGGGGAGGCGCACGGCGCCCTCGAAGGTCATCCCGGCGAAGTCGCTGGCGTTCTGCGGGGCGAGGAGGCCACCGGAGGCGTCGAGGGTGTGGCGGGAGGTGACGGCCACGACGTAGCCGCCGGGGCGGACGGTGAGAGCTGCACGCTGGAGGAAGTAGTTGTGGAGGGCGGCGTAGCGCCCTGCGGCGTCGTGGATGCGGGTGGCGGAGAAGGGGACGTTGCCGACGGCGATGTCGTAGGTGCCGTCGCGTACTTCGGTCTTCTCGAGGCGTCCGGTGATGATCTCCGCGGTCGGGTGGAGGAGCTTCGCGATGCGGGCCGCGGTCGGGTCGATGTCCACGCCCGTCCAGGCGATGTTCATGTCGGCCGGGGCTGCGCTCATGAACGCGCCCGCGCCGCACCCGGGCTCGAACGCGCGGCCGCCGGTGAACCCGACGGAGCGGAGGATGTCGTAGACAGCGCCGGTGACGGCGGCAGGGGTGAAGAAGGACGTGTCCACCTGCATGGACGCCTCGAAGTACGCGTCGGCGGGCAGGATGTCCTCGAGCTCGGCGGCGATCGCGGCCTCCGGAGTGTCGTCGTCGGCGCGGAACACCTTCGCGAACTGTCCCCAGCCCATGAACGAGGTGAGGGTGGCGGTCTCGTCGCCGGTGAGCTCCCGGGGCGCGGCGGGGTCAAGGGACCAGGCGAGGCGGACGGCGGCGAGCTGCGATTCGAGGTGCGACATACCGAGTACATGCGCGGTCCCTGCCACTGGCGGTGACGCGCATAGCTCAGCCATGCTCCCCATCGCTCTGGTCGTTCTCGCCATCGCCCTCGTCGTCTACGCACGCTTCGCCGAGGTCAAGAAGCAGCCCGGTCGAGCGATCGTCTCGGGCATCTCCGCAGGGGTGTTCGCAGCGACGGCCCTCCTGGTACTCCCATTCGTGAACCTGGACGCCAACGGCGTCGTCGAGACGACGTCAACCCACGAGCTCATCCCCTTCACGCGTGATGGTGAGTCGCTGCTGGTTGCGACCCACGAGACGGAGATGGGGAACGCGGGGGTGACCTTCTACCAGCGCACTGCCGGAGGCTCCGACGAGTCCTCCAGCCTCCTCAGCCAGGCGGTGTTCTACGAGAGCGATGAAGCCACAGTCACCGTCGTCGATCGAGTCACCCCTGCGAACTGGTTGTGGCCCTTCGACGTCCAGCGGGCCGGCAGTGTCATCTTCCACGTTCCGTCGAGCATGATCGGTAACGACTACGACTACGCCGTGGACGTACTCACCGGACGCTGAACTGCCCATGGGCGGTAGGCGCGCGAGGCTAGGCTCCTCGCGTTCCACTGGCGTATCACGCCACGGCCTACCGGATCAAACTTCCGAATCTGGCGTGCTCGTCGCATACTGAGCATCGGTGCAATGTTCGGAGGTGGTGCTGTGTACGCGACCGTTCTCGGCATCGCGACTTCCGAGCTCGCCCGCTCCCCCATCCGCGTCTCCCCCGTCGCCGTGCCCGCGGGGTTCCCGTCACCCGCACAGGACTACTACGACGGTGAGCTGTCCCTGGACGACCACCTCATCACCGATCGGGCGGCGACGTTCATCGTTCGGGTGGCCGGTCACTCGATGCACGACGCCGGCATCTGGGACGGGGATGAGCTGCTCGTCGACAGGTCTAAGACACCGCGTGACGGCGATGTCGTCGTAGCCATCCTCGACGGCGAGCTGACCGTGAAGCGCCTGCGGGTGACGCCCACCGGGGTTGTCCTGCAGGCTGACAATGCGGAGCATCCCGACATCGTCGTGCCCGAGCTGAGCGACCTTCAGATCTTCGGCGTCGCGACGTTCGGAATCCGGCACCTGCGGGGGTAGGTCAGCGGAACGAGTCCGCGAACGCGAGCGCGCGGTGCAGGTGGTCAGGGGTTAAACCCACTGCGGAGTCGGTCTCGATGACCAGGAGTCGCGGATGGTCCAGCAGCGTCACGGCGTCGGCGCACTCCTCCCGGAACGACTGGACATCCAGGTCGTCCACCCAGACGACAGGCCCTTCCTCGAGCATGGCCTCCACTGCCGCGGCTTTCCCGTGTCGCTCCCGGAGCGGGCCACCGACGGTGCCCGGCGTGATGGCGTCAACTGGGGTCGGGAGGTCGAAGCCGGCGAGGTAGGCGGTGACCTCCGCGCCCCACGAGGACAGCATCGTCCAGCGGATCCGCCCGGCCGTGTGGAGGGCGTGAAGGACGTGCGGGAGTCCGTTCAAGACGAACGCGGAGTCGAAGTACCCGCCGGGCGACACGAGGGTCGTGACGGGGTGGCGGGGCCACCCGAACGGTGCGATGACGCCGTCGAAGTCGGTGAGCAGCGTGGTCTCAGTACCAGGCATCGTCGAGGCCCTCCTCGAATGGCGGTGCTGCGGTGACGTAGGTCTCCTGGCGGACGACGTCGATGGTGCTCTCGGTGTCTGTCCGCCGGTCGGTGAACGTGACGGCCTTCTCCACCGGTCGCCGGCGGACGATGCGCCCGTGCACGAACCCTGCGGGGAGTTCGTCGGGGTCGATGCCCTTCCCGCGGAGCATCGCGGCGCGTTCGCGGGTGGAGATGCCGGCGAGTGCCTGGTGGGAGTAGTGGGCGGAGGCGAGCATCCCGAGGGAGTTCACCCGCGCGTCCGCCTGCCGCCACTGGAAGTATCGCTCGACCGCGGCGAGGTCGGGGAGCTGAAACACGCGCGAGTCGAACAGGGCGACCCGGTCCGTGACCGTGCCGAGACGGCGGGCGTTCATCGCGGAGGAAGCGATCGCTGCAGAGATGGAGACGAGCTTTTGCACCTGCCCGCCGAACATCAGCTGCGGGCCGGTCTCGCCTTCGGGTAGTCCGAGTGACAGCAGCAGACTGATCTCATCGCTCTGAACAAAGGCGGCACGGGTGCCGTCAATCTCCCGAGCGAGGGTCACCATGACCGCGTCCATGTCGACCATGAACCTCTCGTCGTACGGGCGATCGAGGCCCTTGCAGTACGAGTGGAACGCCTTGCCGTCCAGGCGCATCAGGACGGGCAGAACCGGGTCCAGGCGTGTGCGGATGACCTTCTCGGCCTCCTTGAACTCGGTCCCGTCAGCGCGGGAGTACGTGGTCGTGGTCACGCCGGCCTATGCGCACGGCGTGCCGAGGTGACCGCGCCCCGTGCCGCTAGGCTCCGACAGCGGCCGAGTCACGCCGCCGCGCGCTCGCCGCGCATGACCATGGCACAAACCGCGCCCAGCCGGGCGCCGATACCGGCGCGTCTGCGCGCAGAAGGAGGCCTCGTGGAGGACACGATCAGCCGGGAGAACACCTACGCTTTTGGACCGCTGGAGTCCACCGTCCCCTCGACGTTCCTGCCCCTTATCGGGCAGCTCGTACGTGTCATGCGACCCCCTGTCACGCAGGCGCGGACGAGGCACGGTCTGGCAGACCTGCCGGTCATGTGGGCGACCGGGGTGCTGGAATCTGTGCACCAGGTCGACGAGAACGAGCTCGTCTTCATCTTCCGCGGCGGGCTGTCCATATCGGCCTACCCCGGCTCGTACATCCAGCTCGAGGCCGTCGAGCAGTAACGCTCAACCGCAGGTACGGAAGACGTACCCCTTCACCTTCGGGGTGACGAGGTCCCGGTCGCGGAGCACCATCGAGAGCGGCGCGTCCTTCCGGGCACACATCGTCTTGAACGACACCGGCAGGTCGTCGGAGTACTCGACGGCGAGGACCGCCTTCCCATAGACCTTCGCGTACGTGCCGCACTCCTTCCACACGCTGCACTCCTCAGCGATCGCGAAGTCGAAGCGCGCGGTCTTCCGGAGCACGGCGGAGTCCTCAGCGGCGTTCTTCTGCGCCGCGGCGAGACCGACGGAGTGCGCAACGGCCACGAGTCGCTTCGCGACGGCGGCGTTGTGGGTGCGGGTGAGCGCCTTCGTGCGTGTGTACGTGTCGAGGTTGTCGAACTCGACGGCGGCGAACCCACGCTTCGCGCAGTCACGGATCCACGGGGTGACGGTCTTCACGACGTCGTCAGCGCGGCGAGTGTCAACGATGACCTCGTCCGGCCAGCCCGGGTCGTGGACGAGCTTGCCCTGCGCGTCTCGCAGCAGCGCGCGCTTCGGCCACTTCGCGAGCTCCCCCGGCTGGGTCTGGAACGCGTTCACGTAGCAGATGGAGTAGACGCCCTTCGCGGGCTTCGCGAGCCGGTCACGGACGACGACCGTCACACCCTTCGGGACGGTGTACGCGCCGCCGAGCTGGTAGTCCGGTGTCGCCCCAACCGGGTACGGCTTCACCTTCGGGGCGGGTTTCGCGGCCGCGGCGAGCGCCATGGCGTCAGTCTGCTCGGCGCCTGCCGGCGCAGCGCCCCCGGCCATCAGGAGTGCGAGCAGCGCCGCCGCAGCGACCACGGCACGGGCACGGGTCGTTGCTCGCATGAGGCTCCTCCTGGTCGGCGGATACCCTGCGGCGCCGCGTGGTGCACGCACCTACTATGCACCGCGCATGAAGGGGGTACCACCACGACCCGAAAGGACCGCACGACCATGAACCCGCTCACCAGCCCCTTCGTCCTCATCCCCGCCGTCGGCATCGCCCTGTTCATCACTGCGATCGTCCTGATGGTCCGCGACCGCTACAACGGCCTGCGGATCCGCGGGTGGCAGACGAACATGCTGACCGCGTCGGTCGTCGCCGTCCTCTGCACCATTGCCCTCGGCCCGCTGTACGCGTACGCCGTTGTCCCCACCGAAGCCGTTGACAGCAAGACTGTCCCGATCGTGAAGGTCGGCGACACGTACGTGGGCGACGGCATCGACGGGTCGAAGGACCAGGTCACCTACTTCATCGAGGACGTGAAGGGCTCCGTCGTCCCGCAGAGTGCGGAGGCCGACCGTGTCCGCGTCACCGACGCCACCGGCGCCACCGCGACCATCGAGATCTCCGCCACCGTGAAGCCCGCCACGTGGCTGTGGCCGTTCGAGATGCCCGCCCCTGACGAGTACACGATCTCCCTCCCCACCGCCGCGGAGTGACACCGGGAGGTGCGCCGTCTGACCTCTTCGATACGCTCTGGCCATGTCCCACCTCAACACCCGGACCCTCGCGAGCGTCCTCGCACTGTCCGCCCTGCTCCTCGCCGGCTGCTCCTCCCCCTCCCCCGCCGCCACTAAGCCCGGCGCCGCCAACGAACCGCCGGCAGCGAACACACCATCGCCCCAGCCGGAGAATGAGAGCCCGGCGGCTCAGGAACCCGCCGCCAAGAGCCTGACCACCATCGCCGAGCGCGTGGGCGTGACCGGGTTCGCCGAGTCGAGCGAGATGGCACCGGGTGCGAGCGCGTGGGGCAAGGGCCAGCTGGACGGCAGTGACGTCCGCATCTATGAGTTCGCCGACACCGACGCCCGCGACGCCTTCGCGACGTCATTCGAGAGCCTGGGCGTGACCGCCGACGACATGGTCGCCCACGATCTGTTCCTCATTGCGCCGAACGACACGGCCCAGATCGACACCATCAAGGCCAAGCTCGCGGAATAATCAGAGCGTCGACCGCCCGCGTACACTCGAACATGTATTCGAGTCGGGAGGTGGACGATGCTGGCCCACGTGGACGTCAACTCCGCATACGCGTCGTTCGAGCGTGTCTTCCGGCCAGATCTCGCGACCGTTCCCCTCGTCGTCCTGAGCAACAACGACGGGATGGTCGTCGCCGCGTCGAAAGACGCGAAGGCCATGGGGCTCGACCTCGGGGAGCCGTGGTTCAAGATCCGCCCGCACGCGGAACGCCTCGGCGTGCGGGCGGTCTCATCGAACTACGAACTCTACGGATCGATGAGTTCGAGGGTGATGGGTGTATTAGCAAGATTCACCTCTGACCTGGACATTTATTCCATCGACGAGGCGTTTCTGACCGTACCACCGCACATCGAACGGGAGCCAGGGGCCACCCAGGCGTGGGCCCGGCAGATCAAGGACGAGCTGCTGCGCCTCGTCGGCGTCCCGGTCTGCGTCGGGGTAGCGGGAACACGCACTCAGGCGAAGATGGCGAACAAGTGGAGCAAGCGGGCACCCGCCTTCGACGGTGTCTGCGTCTGGGACGACACCCCGCAGGAATGGCGGGACCAGCTGTACGCGAAGCTCCCCACCTCGGAGGTGTGGGGCATCGCCTCCCGGCTCGAGAAACGCCTCGCCGGCATCGGGATCCGCACCGTCGCAGACCTCGCCGCAGCCGACCCGACCGTCGTCCGGAAGAACACGTCCGTCGTCACGATGCGGACCGCGCTCGAGCTCCGCGGCGTGCCCTGCATCGGGCCCGACGACCCGCACGTCGGGGACAAGAAGCAGCTCATCGTCAGCCGATCGTTCGGGACGAAGATCACCACCGTCGCCGAGATGCGGCAGGTGTTCTCCATCTACGCGCAGCGCGCAGCGACCCGCCTCGTCCGCCACGGCCAGGTCGCCAAGCTCCTCACCGCCTTCGCCTCCATCTCCCCATTCGACGAGACCGCGCTCGCGGCCGCCGGCGGTGACCGCCGGGGGATGTTCCCCCAGTCCGTCGCCCGGCTCCCCACCCCGACCGCGGACCCCGTCCAGCTCACCAAGGCCGCGCACGCGCTCCTCCCCCAGCTCGCCGACGGCGTCCGCTACGCCAAGGCCGGCATCATGCTCACCGACCTCCGCAAAGCCGACGAGCACCAGACCCTCGACATGTTCCGCCACGCCCACGAGGAGTCACACATCGCCGACCTCATGAGCCGCATCCAGAAGAAGACCGGCCACGACACCCTCGGACTCGGGTACGCCGGCCTCCGCCCCGGCCCCGCCTGGCAGATGAAACGGGAGATGCTCACGAAGCGAGCGACGACCCACTGGGACGAGCTCGTGATCGTTCGGGCATAGCCCTCGCCAGCCACGAGCTCGCCTGCTCGCCGCCCGCTGGCACGCCCGGTTCGCCAGTGGCGCATAGATCGGCGTGGGCAAGAACCAGCCATTCAAGAGAAATCATCGAGTACCCGAGTTCTACCTCCGAAGGTGGAACCAGCCTCTCGGTCTGCGACTGTGGGCGCGAGGCGAGCCAGCCCCGTCGCAGCGTATGTCTCCGTCGAACTTCACCGTCGCCGACGACTTCTACGTCACGCGAGAGGATGGCGTGCGAAACACGTTCCTCGAGGAGTGGTTTAGCCGGGAAGTCGAGACCCCCGCATCGAAGATTCTGAGTGAACTCGACGACGGCGACATCAAGTTCACGGCCGACACGATGCTCACGCTGGTCCGATTCTTGACAGCCCAGGCCTATCGAACAGAACCCGCCCTGGCCACACTTAACTCGCCCATCTGGGCGAGGATGGCCGAACGCTACGCGCCCATCACCACGCTAACTCACGGAGGCAACCCAGTTGCGGCCGGGCGGTCATTGAAGAGTTGGGCCCAGGAACTGGGTCGGCTCGCGCTCGTGCGAAATCTCGACTTCACCGGCGCCTATCAGTCCTCGGCCTACCGGGTTCACAACTCACGATGGCGACTCTTTCGGTTCAGTCAGCCCGCCCTCATCACTTCCGACGACCCCGTCTCGATTCAGTTCGACGCAGTTCCTCAGCTTCCCTTGACCGACTTCCTCGGCGCGAGCTTCTGGTACATGCCTCTTTCACCCACGCTGGCAGCGGTCATGTACCCCGATAGGGACCCCCGTCACGTCGATCAGGGGCTCGTGACCGACTTACGCATCCCGCAGCTCCTGAACATGCTCACGATTAGGAACCCTGGCGCCGCTACCTTCGTGGGCTTCGAGGGAATGGACGAGGCGAGCCTGGCTCCCTACATCTCGGGCGAGCGACGGCCGCCGAAGGTGGACTTGACTTACCGAGAGCCATTCGGGGTCTAACTGGACACGGTGGAGCGCGGATCCTCGCCCTCACGATCAGGGTGCCGCGATCGCGGCACCCTGATCGCGAGTCAGCCGAAGTGGTTCGAGACGTACTTGTCGAGCGCCCCTCGTGAGGTGGGTTGGTGGCTTAGTGTTGATGGGCTGAGCTCAGACCAGTGCCATGTCTGCCGCGACGGCTCGCATGAGGTCGGCGAGCTCGGGGGCTTGGGCGTCGACTGAGCCCGCGTTGAAGCCGGTGGCGGCGTCGAGGGCGTAGAGGGCAGCGTCAAGGTGAGCCTTCGCGGCTGCCTCCTCCACCTCTTCGAGCTTGCGGACCTTGCTAATGCTGACACCGCGGGTAGCGAGCGCCTTTCGCGCGTCGTCAACGTCGGAGCGCGCCTGCGTGAGAGCCCTGTGCGTCACTAGCGCGACGACCAGGTCGTCCGGCAGCTGGTTTGCGGTGGCGCCCTCGGGAGTGGGAGCGATCGCGAAGGTCATGGCGTAGGCGGCAAGGAGCTGAGCGACCTCCAGGAGCCCACGGGGGTCCTCGCCGTCGTCTTCGGCGTCCTCGATCGCGAGGATGACACGCGACAGGTCAGCCCACGCCTCTTCCGGCGTGAGGGGGATCTCTGCGATCGGCACCCACACCTCCGAGTTGAGACTCTTGATGCCGGACTTCGAGTACCGGTAGTCGCGGAGGGCGAAGTGCGTCTCGTCCTCGGTCAGGAGACCCTGCGCCCGGTAGGAGTCCACCTCTGCTTGGCGTTCGGCGCTGTTCGTCTCCCAGGCCTTCGCGAGGAGGTCCTGGGTGAAGCAGCTGTTGGGGAACGAGGGGGCGATGGGGGTGGTCATGAGTTTGGTGTCCTTGCTGAGTGGTGGCGATGCCCGTGATGGGTTCGAGTGTTGGGTCGACGGTGGGCGTAGTGGCCGTCGTGCGCCTCTACTTGCTGTGAGGCGCGCACGGCTGGATTGGTGCGCGAAGAACGAGTTCGTTACCTGTCCGTGACAGAACGGCCCTCGCCCATCCGCTCACGTCACTGGAAGAGGCACCCGAACCCGGCGACCGCTTCACGGGCGAAGGCGATCTGCTGCTCGTGCGCGGTGGCTTCGAGTTTCACGAGGGTGGCGTGCTCACGGTCGGTCATGCGGCTGTAGTGCGGGAGCGCTGCGAGCTTCTCGCGGGTCTCGGCCCACGCGACGCGACGCGCGTCGGCGTCACGGAGGCGGCGGGCGAACCGGGGGTCGGCGGCGGCCTGCTCGACGAACGCCGCAAGGTACGCGGTGTACTGGATCAGCTCCTCGTGGGCTTCTTCCCACCCGAGGAAGTAGTCGGTGCGGTCCACCAGGGTGAGGCACTGCCCGACGGCGGTGACTGCCCGTTCCGGAGTGGTGGGCACGGGAACGTAGGCGTAGAGGTAGTCGCCGTCGCCGTCAGAGGCGGTGTAGCCGCTGTAGATGTCGCCGCCGAAGCTCTCGACCAGGTCGCACTGGACTGCGTAGTTCGCCGTCCAGCAGCAGTCGAGGATGTCGGGGCTGAGGATGCTGGCGGGGAACGCGGGAGCGGGCTCGATCGGGTAGATGGTCGTGGGCATGAGGACTCCTCTGTGCTGGTGCGGGTGTACCGCTCGGCGCGACTTGACTCCTTCTCCATGCGCGGTGCTGGGCTCAGCTGAGGCCGTCGCCGACCCTCACTACGCTGGCGGCATGACTTCGTCTCCGCGCTTCGTGCGCTTCACGGCTCCGTTCTGGTTCGCGCTGCAGGGCTACGACGAGGAGGCAGAGAGCGAGGAGATCGACTACACCGATGACGGCCCGGTGCTCGTGCGGCAAGGGACGGTGAACCCGGATGTCCCCTACGTCGGCGTCGTGCACGCCGGGTCGGTGCTCCCGGTCTCGTCGTTCGACAAGGCGAACGAGTCGGTGACGGTGCGGTTGCCGGCGCCGTGGAACACGGACCAGGAGGGCATCCCCCTGTGGCCGGACGTGATTGTTCCCGCCGACGGGCAGGACGGCGTCCCGGCGATCGAGGAGGTCGGGGTGGAACGGGCGCGTGAGCTGTTCCCGGACCAGTTCCAGCCGGTGACCCAGGATCAGCTCGACGCGTGGGCGGACGAGGACTGACCACCGCGCATGAACGGGGCATGACCACGACCGCTGAGGACTGGCTGCCCGCCACTCTCCCCGCTGACCTTCTCCCGCTCGCGTTCGCGACCGACCTCATCCGACGGTGGTGCGACGACAACCTCCCCGCCGAGGGGAAGGGTGCATGCCTGCCGGCGTCCGGCATCGTCGGGTTCACCACGCTGCAGGACGACATCGACGCGCGCCTGGTCTGCGGGACCCACGACGGTGAACCGCACTGGTGGGTGGAGGCGGGCGGGTTCATCTTCGATGCGACCGCTGGCCAGTTCGGCCCCGACCGGCTCTCCGTGACCGAGGCAAGTGACGAGCACTACGCCGCAACCGATCGCTACCCGTGCGGGCACACGTCCTTCGAACTGCTGCTGGCAGAAGCGAACCGCTCCTTCTTCGACGGCAGCGATGCGCTCAACTTCGTGCAGGAGACGCTCGACCTTGCCGCAGAGGGACGGCGGCTGGCGGCCGCCTGACGCCGGGTTACAGCTCGACGTACTCGCAGGTCGCGGTGAACGTCACCCGGGGCCCGACGATCACGGGATTCTCGATGTGCGTAACCGTCAACGGTGCCCCCGGCGAGCTGAACTCCATCTCGATGAGATGAGGGAGGCCTGCGACGAGCGCTGCGTCGGCGACGCTGAGGTGGCCGTCAAGCCTCTCATCGACGGGTAACGCCGCGAGGAGCTCCGCTTCGTTGTCGGTCAGCTGCCGTCCCCCGAGCTTGAAGGGGACGGTGACGACACCGCGGAAGGTGATGGTCTTGGCTGTGCTGAACATGGGGCTCCGCTCGGGCGTGGCGGGCGCACGAGTGGCGCCGGGCGGCGCACGCGGTCTCGCGGCTCAGGTCCCCTATGCGTCAGCTGCCTGGCACGGCCAGGGGCGGCTTGACCTGCTCGACGAAACCGGTGAGGTCGGCGCCGATGACGAAGGGCAGGATCATCAGGCTGAGGACGATAACCCCCAGCAGGAGCGCGATCGCGCCGGCGGGCGTGAACCCCTGGACGAGGCCGATGACACCAGCGATGACACTGATGAGTGCTGCGAGGCCGATGACGCCGGCACAGATGAGGATGAACGGGATGACCACGGTCACCACCCGTTCTTCACGGCGTCACGCAAGGTGATGCGGCCGTAGTCGACGAGGTCCTCGGTGACCTGCCCGATCTTCCCCTCGAGGAAGGAGTGGGCCTGGATGGCGTCCCAGTACTCATCGCTCCCCCACTCGTCATCGTCGTAGTCGTCTTCGGGCTCCTCTTCCTCGGGCTCGTTGTCGCGGATGTCGCCTTCGACGATCTCCATCGAAGTGAGGAGCGCGTCACGGCGGGCCATGGCGTCAAGGGCGAGCTGGTGCTCAAGGCGGAGGTCATCGAGGTGGACGGCGCTGATGGCGAGGAAGGTCTCCAGGTACGTCTGGTGCTGGTCGATGACCAGGCCGGCAGAGAGGACCTCCTCCGTGCCGGTGGCGGCGCTCGCGCTCAGTACGACAGCGTCGAGGGATTCGATGAGCTCCCTGGCGGTCTTCGGGGCGGGGATGAAGGGCACCCGGACCGTGCCGGTGTGATCCTTCCCGCCCTCGTCTTCGAAGTCGTACGGGGCCTTGTACCGGCCCTTCTTGACCTTGAATACCTTGCGGAGCTCACGGTCGAACTCCGCGTTGATCGCGTACGTCTCAGCGTCAATCTGAGCATCGAGGGGACGGGTATCAGCCATGCCTCTCTATGCGCGAACGACGAAGGACCCGCTGAGCAGTCAGCGGGCCCTTCGTGGCAGGTCACTTGGGCTCGGGGAATGCCTCCGGGGCCGCGCCGCCGCGACGGTAGGAGAGGTTCTGGACCTGGTCACCCTCACGGTAGGCGTTCCAGGCCTTGAACAGCAGGGCCAGCCACATGTCGGCGGGCGTGGACTCGTTGCCCTGGCGGCGACGCTCGGCCTGACGACGGAAGGCGAGGATGGGGCTTCCGGCCTCCAGGCCCTCACCGTTGATGACCTTCTCGAGGAACACCTCGGCGTCGTTGCGGTCGATGAGCTCAAGGACGTGGGTGGCGATGACGAGGGCGCGCTTGAAGCCCTTCCACTGGGCGACCTTGCGTCCCATGCGGTTGGTGTGCTGGACGATGTAGTCCACGTGCATGCGGTTCTCGACGTAGAAGTCGCTCATCGCGTGGTTGTCGGCGCGGAAGGATCGGCCGCCGCGGCTGCCGAAGAGGGCAGCGGCACGCACGCCCTGCTCCCAGCGCGAGAGAAGGGAGACGGCGCTGGCGATGGAGGCGTGGTCCTTCTTGTCGGGGTACTGGATCTCCAGGTAGTCCTTGAAGGTTCGGACCTTGCCGCTGTCGATGGTGAGGATGGTCTCGCCGCCGGCGCCGGTGACGAGGAGGATGACCTGCGCCTGGCCGGATTCGACGATGGCGTACAGACGGTGCTGTCCGTCGATGAGGATGCCGTCTGCGCTGATGACGACGCTGGCGCCGTTGTTGTCCCACTGGCCGTTCTGGATCTGCTCGACGAGGCCGCGGATACGGTCGATGCTCGGGGTGCGGTTGGAGGTGTTGCGCTCGAGGATGCGGCCGGCGCGCTCGGGGGTCATGTAGACGAACTCGGCGCGCATGCCGTCCCAGGAGGTCACGTTCACGAGCGCGGTTTCGAGCTCGGTCAGCTCGTCGATGTCCTCAAGGGAAATCGCGAAGGGGGCGTCGGATGCAATGGTCATGGTGTGCCTTTCGGGCTGAGAGTGGTGTTGCTTGGGCTGACATCTCCATGCGCGGTGTTCGACGCCAGGGTGACCACGGCTCGCTCGGCGAATGCAGAAGGCCCTGCGACCTCTAGGTCGCAGGGCCTTAACTGTGCCGCTCTCAGCGGGTGAGCTCCTTGAGCGCGGTGACGGCGGTGCGGACGACGGCGATGGTCTGCTCGTGCGTTGCGCCCTGCAGGTACGCCTTGGTGGTGCGCCCCTCATCGTTGGTGGGGTCTGTGAGGGCGCCTGTGACGAGGTTGAGTGCCTCCCACAGGCGGAGGGTGTTGTCTGCCTGGCAGAGCGACTCGGGGTGCCCGGGGCGCTCGTGGGCGGCGCGGACGAACTCTCCGAGGTAGTAGCCGTGCTGGCGCCACACTTCGAGCGCACGGATCTCGTCCTCTTCCGTCTCCGGCTGGATGTCGAGGAGCGGTTCGACGGCGGCGAGGGCGAGCTCGGGCGTGGACGCGAACGCGACGTATGGGACGCGGACATCGTGGGTGTGGACGCCGCCGTCATCCATGTGCTCGACCTTCACGGTGAATCCGAGGGGGTCGCCGCCACGCACCTGACGGTACTCGGAGGAGATCTGGGAGTTGCGGGCGAGGACTGCGCTCAGCAGGTCTTCGTCGAAGGCGGACGCGGGGAAGGAGCTGGACACGGGTGGTGACCTTTCGTCGGCGGGTGGGGATGTTCCCCTATGCGCCGACGAAAGGTCACCACCCGTACGTCTCGGTCCTCTGAGCGATCGGGGCTGGGGCCGGCGCGACGCCGGGCCACCCCATCGCCCACGCCTGCTCGACAGCACGGTCGGCGGTGGTGACGTTCGGCTCTTCTGCCGTGACGGTCGCGGCTGCTTCGGCCTCGATGAACGCCAGACGCTCGAGCAGCTCGTTTCGGCGGACGACCAGCCGAGCGAAGTTGGCCTGGGCGGTCTCCGCTTCGCGGACGATGTCGGAGCGGGGCGTGTACGTGTGCGTGACGAGACGCCGGCTGCGGCCCTTCCCCTCCATGACCTTGGTCGTCTGGGTCTCGCGCTCGCCGACGAGGAACTCTCGGAGCGGCCCCGCGGGGAGGGCGCGCGCTTCGGTGAGGGCGCTCTGGAGGCGGGTGGCCTTGGCATCACCCTCGGCGTAGTCCAGCGCGAGGCCATTGACCTCACGGACCGTGACGATTGTGGGCTTGTTCCGGTGTGAGTCGAAGACGGCCACGGACTTGATGCCGCGGCTGTGGAACTCGACCGATTCGAAGTCGGCGGCGTCGAGGGGGCTGCCGCCGTCGAGGGCCGCTCGGATCTTCCCTACCCCGGCGAGGGTCTTGGCTGCGGTGTCGTGGCGGCGCGCGGCGATGCTGCGCTGGCTCCGAGCGGTCTGGAGTGCCTGCGCCGGCTTCCCCTCGCTGAGGAGCCACCAGATAGGTGACGCGCCCGTGGCGTACTGGCGCTGCGAGTGGCTGAGCGCGTCGTAGCGAGAGATGGCCGCGCGGTTCTCGTGAGCGGTGAGGAACTCGGTGACGAACTGGGCGGGCACGTGAATGTCCTCGTCGCGGTAGCGGTTCGCATCCTCGTCGTCGGGGTCTGTCCAGTCGCCGCTCACCGCGACGAGGATGTCGCCCGACGCGCTGGGGGTGATGGAGTCGATGACGAGGTCATCCCAGTCGTTCCACGCGAACCCGCCCGGAAGCAGGCGGCGCAGGACAGCCAGAGGCTCCTCCGGGCGCGGCTCGGCGAGTTCGGCGAAGTGCGTTTCCCACGCGGCACGAATGCCCGGGAGGTCGTCGATGGCGAGGTTGTAGGCGGCGAGCGCGTCAGCGTAAGGGGTCGTCATACCGGTGTCATGCGCGGTGGGTGGTCATCCATGTGTCCACGTCCTCATACGGCTTCCACCGGCCGGTGAGCTCCGCGGCGGCTCCCGCTGCCGTGATGTTGATGGAGGCTGCGGTGCGGGTCTGGGTGATCTCGTGCGGGACGGAGCTGAGCTCTCGCGCGCGCCCTCTGACGCGGACGGTGACGGGTGCGGCGGGGTTGAGGTCGGTGCGGACGGCGATGGCCGGTTGCCCGTCGATCGTGATGATGTCGCCCTGCCGCGGTGCGCGCCAGAGGGAGTAAAGGGACGCGTCGGGGGCAACGTCCTCGGCGGGGAGCTGGCGGGTCTGCCATCCGGGGAGGTAACGGTCCAGGAACGCGACCTGCCAGGGTGCTCCCCCGCGCCGGTCACCGTTCACGGCGTAGAGGGTGTGAAGGTGCCAGGTGTATAGGGAGTGTTCGCCATCATGCCCGTCCCTGATGGAGCGGGGGTAGTGGCCGTGCTTGTGGACGAAGGTGACGAGGTCGCGGGCGCGGTTCACCCAGGTCTCCGGCTTCGTGGTGTCCCAACCAGGTGCGAGCCTGTCGAGGGCTTCGATGCGGAAGCCGTCGATGCGAAGCTGAGAGTTGCCCCGGGAGGCGTTGCGCTCATGATGGAGGAAGACCCCCAGTCTCGCCGCGCGAGGGTCTTTCGCGGTCCTCGCAGGGAAAGCTCCGTGACGGATGTAGTGGTCGTTGCTGGCTCGGGCGTTGAGGTGGAGGGCGATGGTGTTCCTGTGGCCATCGGCAGCCATCATTGACCACCCCGGGAGGCTCCGGTCGTACGCCTGGACACGGGTGGCGGGCAAGGTGCCGTCGTGGTACTTCCTCGCTTCGGTGACTACCCAGTCCCGAAGGTCGGCACCGGCGCCTTTCGTGCGAGGGTAGTGGCCGTGCTCGACGAGGTAGTCCGCGAGGGCAGCGCGCGTCTGGGTGGTGTTCATGACCGGGCCTATGCGCCGGCCGTGTCTACGCCCGAAGCGTCAGCAGCCACTTCCCCAACGCGAGGGTGTCGGTGGCATCCACCTGGCGGAGTGCGCCGGGGATGTTGATGGACTCGATGAGGTCGGAGTGGGCCGAGCCGTGCTGCTCACGGACGGTGATCTCGGATGCGGCGAGGAGGGTCGCTTCCACCTCGGTGAGGATGTTCCGGACCCCCTTGGGCCCTGAGGGGATGTCGTGGGCGGCGGCGACGCGGGCTTCGTAGGCGGCGAGCTGGCGGAGGTCGAGCATCTCCCGAAGCGAGTACGCAAGGCGGATGCCGGCGTGGTCGTCGGGGGCCTGCGTGGTGGAGGCGATGGTCCCCGCCCCGGTGAAGTCCGGGTAGATGTCGCGGAGGGCGACGGGAACACCGAAGCGGCGTGCGGCGGCTTCGACGTGATGGGACTGCCGCTCGAAGTGGACCTTCGCGGCGTCACCCAACGCAGCGCGGAGGAGGTACTGGGACTGCGCCTCGCCGAACGGGCGCCGGGGGCGGGAGAACCCCTTGTAAGTCAGGGCGCGAGAGATCTCCTTCGCTGCCCACGCGAACACGCCACGAAGGACGTAGACCTCCTCGAGCACCCTGTGGTGCTCGTGCTCAACCACGGCGTGGGGCACAGCGGAGAACGCCTCGGCAGCGTCTTGAACGTCGAAGGGCGCGTACGTGGATTGGGTCACACGGCACCCATGCGCGGCGCTCCCGTCAACCTGAGACCTTCTCGAGGTGGATGTCGTCCCACCAGATGCTGCCGACGGTGTTGTCGCTGCAGATGTCGAGTCCGATGGCAGCGACCCCGGCGGGGATAGTGAACTCCGCAGTGGCGAGTTCCCAGTCCCCGTTGGACTGCTTCGGCCAGGCGACACCGAGGGGCGCGTTCGCGCCGCCGGATGCGTCGTAGGCACGGAGTTTCGCCCACCCGCCGGTGCCGTTCCAGTCCGCCGTCGTCTTGTACCGGCCTGACACTCGCCACGTGTCGCCTGCCACGACGGGGGTGGTAAGGCCGGTGCGGGTGAGGACGGGCATCCGGTTCGCGCTGGAGCTGACGTTGGTCACCCGGAGGGAGGCGCCGTCTCCGTGCGCTCCCTCGGGAACGATGGTGTGACCCGCACGCGACGGCCATGCCGAAGCGTCGAGGAACGAGGGGTCTATCACCGCGTTCTCGGGCATGATGCCCTCCCCGGCCCCTGAGAGGGAGATGACCGGCGTCGCCCGCGTGCCGCTCAGCCCGACACCTGCGGGAAGGCCGGTGGGGATGACTGCGCCGTTCAGCGGCGTGCTCGCGGCCGCGGCGAGGGGTGTCGCGCCTCGCAGGACGTTCGGGGACGCCCAGGTGCGGACGAGGACGTGCCCGCTGTCGGAGATGGCGACCGCTGCCCACTTGTCGCCCTTGGCGTTCGCGGCGACGTGGACGGCGGGTGAGGCGGTGGTGACACGGGTGCCGGCGTCCTTCCCGTCGGCCCATCCGGTGCGGAGCTCCGTCAGGAGTGTGTAGGAGCCGCGCGACGATGCGGCAGCGCTCTGTGCCAGTGCTATCGACGCGAGGTCGTTCGTGGCCGACGCGTCTTGCGCGGCTGCGACCCAGCCGGGGACGGCGAGCACGCCGAAAGCGGCGGTGATGATGCCGACGGCGATGCCGCCGAGGACGAGGAACGGGTTGGCCACGGGTCAGCCGCCGATCTTCTCGAGGCGGATGTCGTCCCACCAGATGGTTCCGGCGGTGTGGTCGGCGGCGATAGCCATACTGATCTCCGTGACACCGGCGGGAATCGTGAAGCTCGCACTGATTCGGCGCCAGTCGTTGTCGGAGCGAACCACGACGGCCGCCTCGATGAAGGTGGAGACGTTGTAGTGGACGCGGAGCTTTGACCATCCGGTCGTCCCGTTCCAGTCCGGGGTCGTCTTGCTGAGCCCGGTCACCTGCCACCGCTCCCCCGGCTTCACAGGCGTGTACTTACCGGTTCGCGTCGCGGGGGTGACAAGGCGTGAAGGGGCAGTGCTCGCGTCGACGCGGAGCGAGTTCCCGTCCCCGTGTGCACCCTCTGGCACGATCACGTAGCCGGCGGCGAGCTCCCACCGCGATGGGTCGAGGAATGATGGGTCGACGATGACGTTCTCCGCCATATACCCGCCACCCATTCCCTCCACCGAGATGGTCGGGACGGCGCGGGTGCCGCTCAGGGTGACACCCGTCGGGAGCCCCGCGGGCACGACGGCGCCCGTGATCGGGGTGCTCGCGGCTGCCGCGAGGGGCGTGGCGCCGCGGAGGATGTTCGGGGAGGCGGAGGTGCGCACGAGCACGTGGCCGCTGTCGGAGACCGCGACCGCTGCCCACACATCTCCCTTGGTGTTGGAGGCGACGTGGATGGCGGGTGCTGCGGTGGTGATGCGAACGCCAGTGCCCTCGCCCTTCACCCAGCCGCTTCTGAGGTCAGTGAGGAGGGCGTAAGTGCCGAGCTTGGAGGAGGTGGCGCTCTGCGCGATCGCGATGGAGGCGAGGTCGTTCGTCGCTGACGCGTCCTGGGCGGCCGCTACCCATCCGGGGACGGCGAGCACGCCGAACGCGGCGGTGATGATGCCGACGGCGATGCCGCCGAGGACGAGAAAGGGGTTGGCCATTGGGGTGAACCTCCGGAGTGCACGGGCGCCGCATACCCTGCGGCGCCCGTGCACTCCGTCAGGGTCATGCCGGGGGTGCCCCGTACTTCTCGGTGAGGCGGGCGAGCTGCTCCCGTTCCCACTTTTCGGTGCGGACGGCCTGCGCGGCCTGTTCGGCATCCCACGCGTCCTTCTCCTCCTCGGTCGCGTCGTCCTCCCACCGGAGCGTGGAGTAGTGCACGGTGATCTCCTCATGGGCGACGCCGTGAACGTTCGCGGTCACCCACGAGACGAGGTCGGCGAGGGTGACGTCGGTGTCCATCGACACGTAGTTCGTCCGGCGGTACCGGCGGACGGTGTCCTTCTTCGGGTAGCGACGCCGGCGGATGACGCCGGGCTCATCGTGTCGCGGGTCCACGCTCACACCTCCCCGAACAGGCGCTTGCAGATGGCGCGGCCGCGCTGGTCGAGGCGCTTGAACTTCATCTTGAAGCCGTCGCTGTCGATGCCGCCGAACATGGCCGCGTTGGAGGTGACCTCCGCGAGGCCGGCGAGCAGCTGCGCGATGGCGAGCGGCTGTTCGCAGAAGGCGGGGATCCCGTCGGCGCGGAGGAGGTGGATGTCCATGTCGTGGGCGATGAGCCACGCGATGGTCTCGTCGGCCTCATCCGCGAACGCCTCACGGTAGACCCGCTCGGAGGATTCGGCGTGGCCGGGGAAGTGGCGGCGTCCGTCCTCCCCTACCTCGAGAACGGCGGGTTTACCGGCATCGTGAAGGGTCAGGTAGGTCCCCATCGTGTGGCGCGACGGGAGCGTGGGGAGGATCGCGTTCCGGTGGGCGTCCAGCCAGGCCGGGATGCGCCAGTTGCCGTGTTCGGCGAGGTTCACGTGCCCCTGGAGGTGGTCGACGAGCGCGAAGTAGTGCTCGCGGACGCTCCGCCCATGCTGGAGGACGTTCTGCCCCGGCGTCTGGTCGCAGTCCATCATCGCGAACGCCATCTCCCGCAGGCGTGCCTCACGTGCCTTCGCGGCGGCTTCGGTCTCCGTGGTGACTCCCCGGCCTGCGCATGGCAGGTTCGACAGGAGCCGGCGGGTCTGGTCGCTGGGCGCGAACGCGACTGCGGTGATCTCGTCGCCGAGATCGGGCTCACGGAAGACCGTGACGACGATGCCGCGGGCGCGGGCTTTCTCCGTCAGCTCGGTCAGCGACGCCACGTTCGGGGCGGTCAGCACGATGAGGCTGTTGGAGAGGGTCGTCCACCGGGAGGCGATGTCGGGGTGTTCGAGGACGAACTCCGCGGCGACGTGCGCGATCTGCGCGGCCTGGTAGCCGGAGGACAGCTGCTGGTTGGTGACGAGGTACAGCTTGTCCTCGTGAGCCGTGGATGCGGGCTCTGCCGTCAGGTGGGGGTAGGTGCCCTACAGGTCTGCGGTGCTCATCGGTGTCTTCTCTCTGCTGCCGGACGGTTGTCCGAGGGTCAGCGTGCGCTCAGCGGGGCTCGAACCCGCGCTGACGGGGAGTTAGAGTCCCCCGCTCTGCCACTGAGCTATGAGCGCGTCGCCCGGTACCCTACGGCGGGTGCCGGACATGACCTCTATGCGCGGTGGTTGCCTTAGCGTGCAACCACCGCGCGAGAGGGTCAGGCGCGGAGCGCCTGGACCTGAGCGGCGAACCGCTTGGTCTCCTTGCGAGTGATGGATGCCGCGGCGATGTGGAAGCCGACGCCGACGACGAGGGGGATGCCGGTCAGGACGACCAGCGGGGCGATGCTGAACGCGAAGATGAGACCTGCGACACCCCATCCGATGAACGGCAGAGCGATGGACACCCATCCAGCAATGGAGAAGCGGCGAGCGCGCGCGGTGACGAGGGCATGGCTGCGCTCGAGCGCGTTCAGCGCCTGCTCACGCTTGAGGTCAGCGACGCGGCGCTCTTCGGCGGCCTTCTCTTCCGGGGTGAGCGGGGTCGGTTCGGGCCGGCGGGCCTGCGTGCCGACGAGGAGGGTGAGGACAGTGGAGGCGGCTGCGGCGATCGCGAGCGGCCCGGCGAAACGGTTGGTCATGCGGGCCCTATGCGCTGCACTTCTCGCTCTATACGGTCACCTCAGCCGCGACGACGAATGTGGCTGTCGCATCGGAGCAGTACGCGCACGGCGTCCGAAACTGCACGTCTCCGAAGCGAGGGTCAGGTTCAGTGGTCTCGCGGGTCTCCCGGTCGAATGGGAGCATCCCTGCCTCCCGCCAGCCGTACCCGCAGACGCTCTTCTCTGCGTCCGGCAGGTAGAAGTGGACCTTGCCGCGCAGCTTCCGGTTCTTCCGGGACCGGTCGGCGAGCCACGCGCCGGAATCGGCACCGTAGCGGCCAGGGCAGAACGGGGTGTACTCGCCTTCCTCCCACCGGTGGGAGGGGTGGAGGTTCGCTTCCTCGCAGATGCGCAGCGACATGGGCGGGTCCTTTCGTCACCCAGTCCATGCGCGGTGGGCTACGTCAGTTGCACCCGGGGACGAGCTTGTCGTACTCGCCAGCCCGTGCCCGTTCCCGGATGTCGTTGGTCACGCCCGTCAGCGGGATGACTCCGAGGTGAAGCTCCGCGCCGTCATAGCAGGCAGCGACAACCTCGAACGAGCTCGGAGCGTCGGTGGCCGCATCCATCGTGGGCTCTTCGTCCAAGACCTCCGTGGACAGGTCGTACGAGTTGGCCGCGTCACCTTCTGGTGCCGCCTTGATGGCCTCCGCAACGGTCCTCCCGACGTACGACCCTGCGGACGCCCTGACCGGTTCGGCGGCGCAGCCGACGAGCGTGCTGACCGCAAGAACGGTCAGCACGCTCACCAGCGCTCGAGGTGGGGTCACTTCGTCTCGATTCGGCAGTAGGCGCTCGCCTTGTTCGGCTTGAACGCGTAGAGGTAACCGCTGGTGTCGACGACATGCCCTGTCGGTCCGACGACCTTCTGAATCTGGTAGCGGTAACGGGTGGTGTAGGGGTAGGCGACGAGAGCCTTGATCGAGCTGACCGCGGCGCTGCAGCTGACACCCGTGGACACGGTCGCCCCAGCAGTAATGCCCAGCTGGCCCGACACCCACCCCTTGGTCAACCCGAACGACGCGGACACCTGGACGGTCGCGTCAGCGCTCCGCGAGATGGTGCACGTCACCGAGGTGGATCCGCTGCACCGCGCGATCTCGTCACCGTAGTTCACGACGTTCTTGGTGGAGGTCTTGTTCACCACCTTGTAGACGTAGTAGCCCGGAGTGCCCGCCATCGGTGTCACCGTACCTACGCCGTCCCCGACAGCTTCTTCACCTGCTCCCCCGGACGTTTCGATCGGAGCGCTCGCGCTACCGGCATCTGCGTCCTCTTCGGCCCATGCCCCCTGCGCCGGCAAGATCAAGGCCGCCGTCAGCAAGGTCGCGGCGATAGCCCCTACGGTTCTTCTCATGTTCTCCCCCATCGGTTGGCCGCAACATATGCCCGGGGACGGACCGGGGCAAGTCATCCGTTTGGGGGACACGCCCGGGCGAAGTGTCAGCGACTGTCAGCGACGGTGGGGCCTCGGTAGGCTCCAGGCCATGACCTCTGCCACCCCGACTCAGGCCGTCGCGAACCTCCACCTGCACTTGGAGTACGACTCCGGGTTGGAGGTCATCGCGCAGGCGATGCGGACGGTACCGGACGGTGAGGCCGAAGCGGACGCGCACCGGGGGCACATCACCGAAGACCTTCGTCACGCCATCGCGCACCTGCTCGACGTCGAGGCGATCGTTCCGGAGGGCTCGCCGCTGCGGTTGACTGAGATGGGGATCGAGGTAGAGGTGGACCTCCCCGACCACATACACGACGATGGCGAGGACGTGAACGCGTTCGACCTCGACGAGCAGGAGGTCCTCGACGCACGGGAGGCGCTGCGTTCCGCGCTCGGCCACGAGGGCGAGAGCATGCAGGAGGTGATGGCTGCGTACGGGGTCACCGAGGAGGCGCTCGCCTACCTTGCCCGCGCGGGTGAAGTCATCGAATCCGTGGGTCCGCCGCCGTTCGACGTCGACGACACTGAGGAGGTCGACACGGCGAGTATCGCGTCGTTCGGCTTCGAGTGGGCGGTCGCGTGTGGGGTGCTCGCCACGGCGTGCCGGGAGGTCATGGACTCCCTCTTCGACGACCTCGAGGTTGTGTCGCGGGACCACCTCGCGCACCAGCCCCGCTCTGGGACGGTGCTCGAGGGATCTCTTCCGGAGCGGTCAGAGCGCGAGTACACCCCGCTGTTCTACCGCCGGTTCGTGGCGACGATGGCGGGGGTGACCACCAAGCTCGCTGCCGGCTGGGAGGGCCCGGCCACGGTCGCTGAGGCGCTGGCGATGGATTACCTCATCGACACCGCGGAGTCACTCATCGAGGATGAGGACGTAAACGTCCGGGATGAGTTCTTCGACGTGCTCCGCGACCGTCTCACGGACCTTGACGTCCTGGAAGCCGTCCACGGCGACTCGAGCCCCGCCGGCGACATCGACATGTGGTTCGTCCGGTTCGACGCCGGTCTCCCGGTCGCGCCGTACGCGACGGTGGTCTGATGCCCCTGGGTCAGCGGTCCGTGAGCCGACGCTGCTGCTCGAGCTCGGTGTAGCGCTTGTAGTCCTCGGCCTGACGACTGGTCAGCTGGGAGGGGTCGACGGTCTTCGTGGTCCCACCCCAACCGTCCTCGACCTCGATGACGGCACCGGGGACGGTGAGCAGCTGCTGGCGGAACGCGAGCAGCTCGCGGGCGACGCGTTCCGGGTCCCCGGGGGTGTTGTCGGCTTCCCACGGGCTGACGTAGTTGATGCGGGGTGCGGGGGCGAATGTTGAGCCGGGCTGGAAGTTGCCGGTGAGGCCGATGGTGGGAACGTCGTGCCCGGTGAAGGGGTGGAGGTCGCCGCGCTTCTGCGAGGTCTCGATGGCGGCGGCGATCGCTTCCTCGCGCTGGTCGGCGGGGTACACCCACTCCGGCATCGCGTGGCCGGCTTCGGCGTACCGTGTGGCGGACTCGATGCCGACGTACGTGCCGTTGTTGAACCCGAAGGTGCCGACGTTGTAGACCGGCTCGGAGGTCTCCTCCCAGACGGTTCCGTCGATGACGAGGAGGTCGTCGACCCGGGTCTGAGCGGCCTCCTCGGCCTGCCAGGCGTTCGCGCCGTCGAGGTGTGGGCGCCCGTGGCCCCACCGGTCGAAGATGCGGGAGAAGATCGTGTCGGGGTCCGCGGGCACCGGGGTGCCGTCACGGTCGGTGAGCTCCTGGTAAAGCTGTCCGCCGTGCACACGGAGCTCGCGGGCGTTCTGGTTTGGCCCGAAGCTGTTGGCGGGGAGCGTGATTCCCACGGGAGCCTCGTCGCTCGCGATGACAGGGATGGTGACGGTGACGTCGATGTCGCGCTGCACGTCGCGGGGCGTGCGGTGACGCGGGGTGGGGAGGACGTTCCGCTCCGTCCACCGGCCGCGGACGGGGACCTCGACGATGCGAGCGGACGTGGTCTGCTCGCCGAGGGTGAGTTCAGGGGCGGACTGGGCCTTGTCGGTGAAGGTGCCGTTGCTGATGCGGGGGTGCTGGGACTCGAACGAGGTCATGCCCACTATGTGCGCGGCGCGTCCTCGGCCTGCCACTCGGTGGCGTAGATGGTCCTGGTTTCCAGGCGGGCGTCGCGGGGTGCGCCGAGCTGCTCGAACCGGTCGTTGACGTATCCGACGAGGAACTCGGACTGGTCGCGGGTGCCCTCCCGTGCTTCGGTGCGGGCGTCCGGTTCCGTGGTGGCGGGGTAGGCCGCTCGGTACTGGACGGTCTCGGTCTCGAGGCCGTGGAGGGCGGCCCCAAGGGCCGGGAGGAGCTCGGTGGGGATCTCGATCGCCTCGACGGTGACGACGCCTTCAAGGTGCGCGATGCGGGTGCGCCCGTCGGGATAGTGGGTGATGCGGGCCCAGTGGTCGGAGTCTTCGACGCCGACGGTGATGCGGCGGGGGCGGGCGGGGGCGGTCACGAGGTCTCCTCGGTGATGGGGCGCTCCCAGATGGGAAGGCCGGCTTCGTTGCCCCAGAACTCCAACGGCCCGGGGATGTCGATGTGGGTGCCGAAGACGAACCAGCCCTCCGGCGGGGTGGTGAGCTCGCGCTGCAGGTCCCGGTAGGTCTCCTCGAACAGGGCGTCGCGGGGCTTGCCGTTCAGCGTCACGGGCGGCTGCCACCCTTCGGCCAGGAGCGCGTCCGCGGCGGCGATGAAGCCCTCGTGGTCATCCCCGGTGGTCCACCGCGCGTTCGTGAACGCACGTTGGATGGTCCATCGCGCCTGGTGGGCACGGTCGTCGGGGTAAGGGATCGGCGGCCACGGGCGCGTGCGGAGGTAGTGCTCATCGTTCAGCGCGGCGTGGATGCGAGCTGCGGTCTCCTCGTCGACGAGGCCGGCGATGACGTCGTACGCGCTCATGCCGGCGCTCCCTCGACGGTCACGGTGCAGCGGGGGCAGCCGCGGAACGGCACCCCGGGGACGCCGGGGGCTTCGAACCCGCACCGGTTGCACTCGTGGATGAGCGCCGGCTGCGGCGCCGGGGCTACGGGTGCGGGTCGGACGACGCGGTCCGTGCCGTCACGGAGGGCTGTGGCAACGGCAGAGAGCGCCAGGCACGCCCACCGATACATGAAGGTGAAGTCCTCCACGTCGAGCTCGTACATGTCCTGCAGCTGGATCTGCGCATCCTCGGCCCCGTCCGCGCTGGCCCAGTTGAACCGGTGGCCCTCCATCGCGTCGTACGCTGCGTGAGCGTCTGCGTGGTACGCCTCGATGCTGTCGGCGAGCTCGGCGAGGTCTTCGCGGAACGCGGCTTCACCTTCTTCGCTGAGGCCATAGTTCTCGGCCTGGCTGAGGAGGTTCTCGCGCATGACGGCGCCGGAGAACTCCTTCACGTTCCCGTGGACGCGGCCGGCGCGGGTGAGCTTCTCCGCCCAGTAGTTCAGGTTCGGGCGGCCGGCGAAGAACTCGATCCCGCGCTCGAACAGGAACCCGTCGGCCATGTCACCGCTGGTGGCGACACCACCAGGCCAGGTGTGGATGTCCGTGGACCCCCACCGGCGGCCGGGCTCCCCGAACCGCAGGTGCCGGTAGGCGCCGTGCTCGTGGAGGACGGTGACTTTGAAGTTGGCGGTGTCCGCGGCGAACTGCTGCTCGGCTGACGGTGTCCCGCTATGGCTGCTCATGCTCTCGCCTATGCGCGAGAGCCCGCCGCTCAGCTGGTGATGAAGTTCGGGGCGAACCGGCAGTAGTAGTCCGTGATCGGCCCGTCGGACTCTCGGATGCCGACTCCGTAGGACTCCTGGTTGATGACCCAGGACCCCAGCACGGGGTGGTTGTTACCGTTGGAGCCTTCGAAGTTGGGGAGCTCGTGGTACTGCTGCCAGACGCGCTCACCGCCGGTGCCGGCACGACGGTACTCGGACCCGTTGTGCTCGATGGCGCCGTTCGCGCGGTGGACCTTGATGCCGTCCCCTTCACGCCCGAAGACGGGTTTGACGACGAAGTCGCGCATCCCGTTGGGACCGTCTGCGTAAGCCGGCAGGAGGTTCTCGTGGCCGGGGTACAGCCGCCACAGGGCGACGAGGAGGAGCTTGTTGGACAGGAACATCTTCCACGCCGGTTCGTACCAGTGGCCGAAGGTGCCGCGGAGATTGTGGAGGTAGTCGCCGAACTCGACGGCACCGTCGGCGCGGTCGTCGCCGGAGAGGATGTCCTCCCACGGGTACAGCTTGAAGATGTTGCGGATGGCGGGGTACTGGGTGCCCTCTTCGGGGCCGTCGAAGTTGTTGATGCTGCGGGAGGAGCCGGTGGGTTCGGGGTTGCCGACAAACTGCATCGCGCCGTGGTGCCAGCCGATGTCCTTCATTTCGATGCCAGTGTGCTCCCAGCCCGCTTCCCCAGCGACATCTCGCATGTAGGCGACGGTGTCCCAGTCCTCCCCGTACGTGTCGAGGTCGGAGTGGGCGACGAACAGCCGTCCGCCGTTGTGCTCGCGGAGCGATGCGTGCAGGAGCGTCTTCCACCGTTCGACGAGGGCTTCGTGGATGCCGTTCCACTGGTCGGCGCCTTCGGGGATGTCTCCGGCGGAGATGCGGTCGCGGTACCAGTACCACTGGGTGACGGAGGCTTCGATGAGCCCGGTGGGGGTGTCACCGTTGTACTCGAGCATCTTGGCGGGGCTCCCGTCGCCGGCGTAGGCGAGGTCGAAGCGGGCGTACACGTCCGGTTCGTTCTGGCTCAGCGACCATGCCGCGAGCTCGAAAGCTTTGC
Source organism: Microbacterium sp. 77mftsu3.1 (assembly GCF_900100525.1). Classification (NCBI taxonomy): domain Bacteria; kingdom Bacillati; phylum Actinomycetota; class Actinomycetes; order Micrococcales; family Microbacteriaceae; genus Microbacterium; species Microbacterium sp. 77mftsu3.1. Next base: position 71,822 of record NZ_FNCR01000008.1, read on the forward strand.
CGGTGAGGCCGAGGGTTCCCATCTCTCCACTGGCCATGTAGCGGGCCGCTTCCAGGGTCATCTGGTGGAGCTGCTCGGTCTGAGATTCGAGAGCTTCGACTTCGGGGAGGGTGAACGAGTAGGCGGCGCCGTCGTTCCAGTACTCGGCGGCGGTGCCGTCCTCGCGGGTGGAGTGGGAGTAGATGAGGCCGGTCTGGCGGATCTTGCGTTCCCAGTCGGGACGTGGGGCGAACTCGACGCGTTCCATCAGCCGCCGAACCCGCCGTAGGAGCCGGACCCGCCAAACCCGCCCTTGGAGACGGTGGCGCCCTTCGAGGTGAACCCGCCCTTGGCGGTCTTGCCGGCCGGGAGGGTGCTGGTCCCCCCTCGGGCGGTGTCGCCGACGGCGGGAACGTTTGTTCGCTGGCCGTTCAGCAGCAGGGGCAGGAAGTACCAGCTCGCCGATCCGCCGTGGTTGTTGCAGTCGTCGTCGGGCAGACGCTTCTCGGTGTCGTTGTCTC
>NZ_FNCR01000001.1:0-975037 GCF_900100525.1 Microbacterium sp. 77mftsu3.1
ACCTCCCACCGAGACAGTGTCGTTGGGCGGCTCCGCGCGGCGGTCGAAGCACTCATCGGTTGAAGCCACCATGAGCGCGACGCAATCGACACCGATCGCTCACAAAGAGGCGTACGAGCTGTGGTCTCGCCTGGAGGCTGAGTTTGAGCGTTATCACAGCGCGATCGGTTACATCCCGATCGACCAGACCCGTATTCAGGACGATCTGCGCCGCTACCTCTGCCTACGCTGTGCGGGGTTCCTCGAGCGGCTGGTGCATGAGTGTGTCCTTCGGTATCTGGAAGAAAAGTCATCCGGCCCAGCGCTTGAGTTCGCGAAGTCCTTCTACCGGACAACCCCGAACCTGAACGCAGAGTCGTTCGCGAAGCTCATGGCTCGTTTCGGAGACGATCACGCGGCTCGGTTTGGAGTCTTCCTGACCGTCACGCTGCGCGACAGCCTCAATGACCTATCTGCGATCCGAAATCCTATTGCACACGGTGATACTGCTGGCGGGCAGAAGCTTGATCCCGAACGTTATCGCCGACTCTGCAAGGCGGTTTACGAGTGGTTGGTGGGGGATTTCTTGAAGCCGGTGGGCGTCTCGGTAGTCAGCTAGTGACAAAGGACGGCCTATCTTGCTCCGACGGTGTTGGAGTCGACCCGACGACGCCGGGCCGCAGTCGGAACATGGCAGCTATTCGGCGCGCGGACACGAAACCCGAGATCCCACTGCGTTCTGCGCTCCACGCTCGTGGGGTCCGGTTCCGGAAAGACCTCTGCCTCGACCTTGAAGGGGCGCGCGTTCGACCGGACATTGTGTTAACTGCCAAACGGCTAGCCGTCTTCGTCGCCGGGTGCTTCTGGCACTCCTGCGCCGAGCACGGGTCGCGGCCGACGAAGAACGCAGATTACTGGCTGCCCAAGCTTGCGCGCACCGTCGAGCGCGATGCAGCGGCCACGGCCGCGCTGGTCACCGCTGGGTGGATAGTGGTGCGCGTTTGGGAACACGTCCCCCTAGGCCGTGGTGATCAAGTGCTTCCGCCACTGGCTGGGTGAGTCTTGAACGGTGACGCGGCAGGAAATCTCTGATGAGGTGTGGTCGGTTATAGGAGCGTTGATGCCGACGGTGACCGGGCGGTCGCGGCCGTGGACAGATCATCGACTCGCTGTCGAAAGGATGGCGTGGAAGTACCGCACCGGGGTGCCGTGGCGGGACGTGCCGGAGCGGTTCGGGAAGTGGAACTCGATCTACAAGCGGTTCAATCGGTGGGCCGAGGACGGCACCTGGGAGAAGCTGCTTGCCGAGGTGCAGAAGCAGGCCGACGCTGCGGGGAAGATCGACTGGGTTGTCTCCATCGGCTCGACCATCGCGCGCGTGCATCAGCACGGTGCGACCCTGAAGCGGGACACAGGGGGCCTTGCCGAATCACAAGAATCCGTGGCTCGAGCCGCCTGATCACGGCATCGGCCGCTCCCGTGGCGGGCTGACGACCAAGCTGCATCTGGTCTGCGACGGCCGCGGTAGACCTCTGGGGATGATGGTCACCGGCGGGAATGTCAACGACACGACGATGACGACCGCTGTGCTCGAGGACATCGGCGTGCCCCGCGCCGGGAAGGGCAGACCCCGCACCCGTCCCGACCGGGTGCTCGCCGACAAGGGATACCCGTCGAAGGCGAACTGCGCATGGCTCCAGGACCGCGGGATCGCCGCGACGATTCCTGAGCGGCACGATCAGATCGCGCACCGTCGCAAGAAGCAGGGCCGGCCGATCGACTTCGGCGACCAGCAAAAGACCCGCTAACGCGGCCGGAACGTCGTCGAGCGCTGCTTCAACCGGCTCAAGCAATGGCGCGGCATCGCGCCGCGCTCAGACAAGACCGCTCGCAACTACCCGGCCGCGATCAGCCTCGCTTCCACGCTGATCTGGATCAAGACTGACTTGATCGGTACGGCCTAAGGGCTGAGCGCTCCACCCATTCCGGCATCGCCATCAGTTCCCGGATGTCGTCGACGAGCCGCGCCGTATGGAACCCGTCGGCCGAGGCGTGGTGCGCCTGGACGGCCAGCGGCATGAACGTGCGCCCGCCGCGTTCGAGGTGCCGGCCGATCGTAAAGATGGGCAGCAGATGCCGGGGGCCACCGTCGATCTGAAGCGAGAACCCGGTGAAGTGCGTCCACGGCACGCTCGAGACGTCGAATACGTCGGGCGGTAGCTCGCCCTGCGGGAACATTGTGGTCGCGGATGCCGCATCCGCGACCACCTCGGCAGTGCGCTCGTGGAAAGCGACGAAGTCCCCGTCGTACTGCGACCAGACCACGGCGAACGTTTCGCGTTCCGCGTTGAACACGGTGAACGCTGGATGCAATACGGGCCACGTCGCGGGCGCGCCATCCTCGGTGAGCGCCATCCGGAACTCACGGCGACGATTCACAGCGTTCGCTATCGCCCAGACCTGCGCGAGGTAGGTCTTGCGCCCTGTGCGTCGCAGCGCAGCGAGGAGCTGGGTCACGTCGATCTCGACGGTGATGGCGTAGGTGCAGGGCACCTTCTCGCGGTAGTACTCGAACGTCTCGCGGCGCGTCCACGTTTCGAGGTCAATCGGTTCGGGCAGGACCATTCGCCCATACTCGCAGCACCTAGCGACGCGTCACCGTTCAACATCCGCCGAGAAGTCCCCGAACCCCTTGATCAACACGGCCTAGGGCTGGCAACTGAAGCCGTCCTTTCCGTAGCCGAACGTCGGCCTCGCGGAGGCTCGCCGGGGCAGCTCGTCCAGGTCAACTAACGCGGAAGGTACAGTGTCAGACGCCCCTGGCATTGTGGTGGCAGTACGGCAACCGAAAGGACCTCAATATGGCCTCCTCTGACCTCAGCGTCCTCGAGATCTGCGCGGGGGCCGGCGGGCAGTCGTATGGCCTGGAGCAGGCAGGGTTCGGGCACGAGCTGGCGGTGGAGATCGACCGCGATGCCGCAGCAACATTGCGGCTGAATCGGCCTGAGTGGCGCGTACACGAGGGGGACGTACGCGAGGTCAACGGGCGCGACTACCGCGGTGTGGATCTACTTGCGGGAGGCGTGCCGTGCCCCCCGTTCAGCGTCGCGGGTAAGCAGCTTGGTGCCGAGGACGAACGTGATCTATTCCCCGAGGCGATCAGGCTCGTCCGTGAGGCGAAACCTGCTGCGGTCATGCTTGAGAACGTGAAGGGACTGGCGTCCGCTCGATTCCAGACTTACCGTGACTCGATCCGGGGCGAGCTGGAAAAGCTCGGCTATCAGACGGACTGGCAACTTCTCTTGAGTTCGGAGTTTGGTGTCCCGCAGCTACGTCCGCGTTTCATCCTCGTGGCCATCAAAGGAGCGAAGTTCAAGCAGTTCGAGTGGCCCGGGGCCGTCGGTACACCGCGAGTGGTCGGCGAAACTCTACTGCCACTCATGAGTGTCAACGGCTGGGCGGGGGCGACTGCGTGGGCCAAGCGCGCGAACGCGATCGCTCCGACGATCGTCGGCGGTTCGAAGAAGCACGGTGGCGCTGATCTCGGGCCTACTCGTGCGAAGGCTGCGTGGCTCGCGCTTGGCGTCGATGGCAAGGGCGTCGCCGATGAGGCGCCATCCGCGGATCACCCAATCCGTCATATTCCCCGATTGACGAACGAGATGGTCGCTCGTGTTCAGGGCTTCGATGAGTCGTGGAAGTTCTCCGGGCGGAAGACCGCCGTCTACCGGCAGATCGGCAATGCGTTCCCGCCGCCCGTGGCGCAAGGTGTTGGCAGCGCGATCAAGCGCGCGATCGGTGCAGAAGCAACGAAGCGGCGTGCACTTTCCGTCGTCGCGTAGTCACTCGTCTCGAGAACCGACCTTCGGAAGTCTCGGAGCGGGTACTGTCGACGCCTCCCCAGGTTGTGCTCTGCGCCAACGGCCGGCGCCGATTGGCACGCCGTCGCCGTTCTCGGTTGGGACAATTCGAACCGAAACGTACTCGTCGCGCTGAGGAATGGGAACGCCGAGCCATTCCGCCAGATGCGGGTAGAAGGCGCCGCTCAGAATGATGATTCCCTCGCCCTTCAACGCTGAACGGGCACCTCCGTTGTAGCGCACGCGCTTCTGGTGGTCGAGCTGACGGCTGACTGTGGCGACGGCGTTACGGTGCACAATCATCCCCTCTGCGGCCCGGAAAAGTCGGTTGGTGCGTTGAGTTCCGGCGCGGTGGCCAAAGATGTGGTCGATGGTCGGGCGTGGCAGCTGCAAGAGTACGTTCGGGCGCAGTGGCGCCTCGCGCCACAACCAGCGGACGGCGCTCCTGCCGGCGGCATTGAGCTGACTTTTCTTGTCGCGATTTCCCCCCTCGCGCCGATACTCCTGTCGCACTCTGACGAGCCCAAGCGACCATCGCGACTCTGCGTCGTCACCTGTCGCGACGAGAGCAAGCTCGCCAAATACTTCGGGCGGTAACATCCACCCGCCCATCGATTGACTCCACTTGGCATCAACTTGGTGCCCCGCGATTCGGAAGTCGGTGGCATCGCCGCCATCGAACTCGAACTCGCGCTGCGCGTTTATTTCGAAGAGCGTGCCGAAGTGGGTCTTCTCAGTCTTCATGAGCTGATCCCACCGGAATCGGCCCGTCTCCTGACCGTTGTAGATCATGTCGTATGTGTGTCGCACGATAGCTGCCCATCGAGCACCCGTTGGGTCGAGCTCGAGAAGCGCGTCCGCTACTTCCTGGAGCGCGGGGTCTGGGAACGGCTCGAATTCCGCGAGCACATCATCTGCCATGCTGGCGAGCTTATCCACGCTGAGCTTTCAGCACTTGCCGAGGAACGGATCGCGCGGCCGCTTTCGACGCGGCTGCGGCGCTTCTGCGTGGATTAGTAGGTTGCTCGAGTACTTGTTCGGGCTCAGCAGGCCTAGCAGAGCACTTTCGATCAGCCACTCGGCTTAAAGAACAAATGTGTGAAACTCGGAGCTATGGCGTCGTGGCACCCCCTACTCGCTACATGGGAGGATCGCCCGGGTTGGTGGGAGCTTGGGACGCCTGACGGTGAACCTTATGGGCATGTGGAGATCCGGCTGTCAGGCAGCGCCGTTTTCTATCGCTGCTGGTTCGGGGAGATCGAGCTCACACCCGCCACCTCGCTACGCGCCGCGACGATGCGAGTTCATCGCGCCTACATCTCGACGCTCTCACCCGATCCTGCCGCCGGGAGGGGTGTATCCCGACCTGACCGGGATCCTCAACCCTTTTCGGCAGCATGATGACTAATGGGTGCGATCACCAGGATGTCGGATGAGTCGCAGTACGAAGAACGACGAGGCCGCACCCCAAGCACTCGTAGCCGCCAGCCGCATCTCGCATCAGCGTGCCGCAGTGAGAACATCGGGGTTGCTGCCCGTCATCGAATCCGTCGTCCGCCATCATTCCTGGCGACGCTAGCGCGGTGAACCACGAGATGCTGCGTCTCTCCACAGGCTCTCGAGTCGGGGGCGCGGCGCTCCTCCGGTGACCCACGATCGATCGTTCTGGTCGTACGGCATCGATTGGGCAGGTCGCCGTCCCGGGGACGGGACTCGGTGATCTATAGATCGAGCCGGACATCGAAGTAGATGAGGCGGAGCAACGGCACCCGTTTCAGGGCCCGCTCGATGAAAGTGAACCGTCTGTGTGGTCTTGTGGCACGAAGCCCAGATGTCCGAACGAATCGCCAAAGCGCTGAGCCAACGAACCTCACAGCGTCTGGCGCGTAGCGGATCATTGCAGTCGACAATCAGATAACCGTCCTTCATGCTGAGGAGGCCACAGCCGCGCGGACGAAGTGGTCGGTCGGCGACAACTTCTCATGTGAGCTCCACCTCGTCGATGCAGACTGTAACCGCGTCATTCATCAGCCGCTTCATGAAGGGCGGCTGATCACCCACGGGCGGTCAATTCGGACTGCCCTGCTTCACCGCGCTCTAGACCTTCTATACCTCCGACTGCGGGATCCCGTTCGAATACTTGGTCCCAGCCAACGACAAACCAGGACGCGGTCGACTGTTCCTGGTCTTCGCCGCCGCACGCGGCGATCCAGTCGCCGTCACACTCTCGGATGACGAGGAGTATTGGGCGGGTGCGATCGAGAACGTGCGGGCAGACGTAAGAGGCCGAGTCAGTCGGCCGCGCCGGGAGCTTTGGCACTCACGCCCCACATACTCCTCCGGGTTCGCGTCCGGTGTCACCGCCGACACAGTCGCTTGCCCCTGCCGAAAACCATCGGATTTGGGATGCAGAATCCACCTAGGAGCCCGCCGCCACGGAGAACTGGGGGTGCCTGATAGTTTCTCGCTATGGACGCACAGGGCACCGAGTTCGATTTCTGGGCGGCGGCCTACCCGTGGATTCAGGGCCTCGTGTTCTTCGCGCTGGGCATCGTGGCGACAATCATGGTGGAACGTCGCAGGGGCGCCCGCGGCGACTTCGAGTTGTGGGTTTGGGCGACGAGCGAAAGCTTGACCAAGCCTGAAATAGGGCGCGGCGGCGACCATTTGCAGTACGTCATCAACGGAACCGTCGTAAAGGACCCGTACGAGGTGACGGTGGACGTCTGGGCGAACGGCAGACGGGATATCCCTACGAACGTATTCAACGGCCGGGACGCTCGGGTCGAGCTGAACGTACCGATCGTAAGCCAGTTGGAACATCGGGTCGCGAGCGCCGACGAGACGCTTCTAGAGGTGAGCTACACAAACGGAACCGTTCTGATACATCCATCGGTTGTGCGGCGCGGCATGGCCGCCAGATGGACATTCCTGACTGACGGCAAGCCTTCCCTGCGCTTGAAAGACGCACCTATGGATACCGATTTCGTTTCTTGGCGGGACACCTACGTGGGCCCGCGTCGGTCTAAAACGGCAGCGAAGATCATCGGATTCTCGATGGTGGGGTTGGGAATCCTCTTGTTCGTTCTGTCACTGGTGTTCCGTGATTCTTCTGCGGAGCTCTCCACGGCGGAGCTCGAATCCGCCGCGATGCTAGTGGGCGTCTCGACAAGCTTCCTTATCGTGGGAGGTGGTGCAACCGTGATGTTCGGAACCTCTGCTCTCGGCAGCCGGCTCCGCACAGCGAGGAAGTCGCTCTCGAGTCGAACGCTTCACCCCATGCCCGGCTCCGAGTGAAGTCAGCGGGCGTCAGCCCCAGAGCATGCGCGGTGTGTCAGCCTCGCCTTAAGCGCCGTGGAGGAGTTGACGAGACGCTCACGCGCTTCGTTGGCTTTGACGGCGACCAATTCCCCGGAACAAGTTGCGCGCCGTAGTCGAAGACAGACCCACTGGTGGAGCCCACCACTCACTCTCGGGGCCGCGCCGGAATTGATCGATTTCGGCAGCCGTGATACCTGACGGAGGGGAGTTCCAAACGACAGCGCCGATCTTTTCATCCACCTGGAGGATTTAATCCTTGATAGCGGGATCAACTCCCGCTAGCTTGAGCAACGGCGAGCATGGGGCGCGCTCAAAGCCGATTCGAAGACCTCAAAAAACTGACGACAAGGGTGCCGTTGATGCGACGAAGTGACGTTCGGGGAAGTAGTAATCACATCGCAGGCGGGTCACGACGCCGCCTCCTCACGACCATCGCGGCCTTCCTCGGCTTGATCGCCGCCCTCGTCGTTGGGCCGCCAGCGAACGCCGAGGTCGCAACTAGTAAGTGCTCCGCTTACGCGGTCTTGATCACAGCCCGAGGAGTTGATGCGTCGAAAGGCAGCAATCTTCGCGACGGCAGAGTCTGGCTCAGCGGGGGTCACGGAGATCAGCTCGTACCGCTGGTCACCAAGATGCGGTCGGACTTCGGCGCGGGTTTCCCGGTTTGGACGGAGAGCCTGGCATGGACTGCGTCGTCAGGGTCGGACAACTTTTACGAAGCGCAGGTCAATGAGGGCGTGCGGCTTCTGTCGGATGAGATCAAGTCGATCATCGCCTGCCCGAGGGTGCCGAAGATTCTTCTGGCTGGCCACTCAGGCGGCGCCGATGTTGTCACTAGAACTCTTTGGAATCTCGCAGGGACTAGCACGGCGGCCTTCATCGACGCAGCAGCTGTCTACGGCGATCCCTCAACGAATCAGAACCAAAAGTGGAACGCGAAAGGCGTATCGGCATCGAATGGCTTCCTTAAGCGGACCGATGCCAGGACGACCGCAATCAACAACGGTTACCGGTTCTACGGCTGGAACTACGACAACCTGTCGAGCACGACGTCGGGGTACTTTCCTCGTGTCCGCGCCTATTGCAACGTTGGCGACTGGGCATGTCGCAGCCCGTACACGGGGGCGTGGAGTGACACGGCTCACAACTCGTACACCGGCAAGACCCAGGACGTCTTCAACTGGTACATGTACGTAACCGACAACTTCAACTGACCATGACGCGGAATACTGTCCGTGTGGCGAAATCAGGGCGAACAGCTGGAGGGGCAGTCGCTGCCGTCGCAGTGCTGCAGGTCGTAACAGCCGTCGTCACAACGGGGATCTGGGTGTGGCACACCATCTTCGCCGGTAACGCTTGTTCGCCCGACTGTGATTGGGCAGGGGCTGACCGAGCCGGCATGCTGTTCTTCGCCTTCACGGTCGGCAGTTTCGTCGTTACGGCCGTCGGCGTCGTGGTGGCTTGGCGCAAACAGATCGATCTCGCCTGGCTGCCTCTTTTGAGCAGTGCCATGATTGTCGCCGGCCTGTTTCTAGCACTGTTCTTATTCGATCAGGCGATGACCTGAGGCAGATTCGCGCGGCTCGGTCGGCTTCGGGCCGTCGACTCCAGATGCGCCGCGAGGATGGTGAGGAGCTTCCCGGGTTCGTCGTGGAGATCCCCGGTGACCGCGTGTCAACGGCGCCGACCTGGATGAGTTTCTCGAGAGCGAGATAACCGGTTCGCGACGGGACACCTGCCTCGTCCGCGAGCTCCCCGACACTTGCCCACCGGCACCGGCACCGGCACCGGCCACCGAGTGCCGCGTCCGCGAGGGTTCTTCAGACCAGCTCATTCCCCTTCACGGCAGGGATATCCAATGCATGCTTCTCTGCAAGGCGGCTTGCAGGTATTGCTGCGATTCGTGACGCGGGTTCGGGTTCGATCCTGGAGTGGGGGCATTCACTGCCAGCTTGATGTGCGTCGTCGTGGTGGCTCGACGCGATCACCCCGAAATACCGATGTGCGCCTCGAGGAGGTGGCTGATCACAACCGTCGAGCCACCCACTGCTCGCACGCGTCCGCATCGGCGGAGGTGAACCCTCTCTCGCGGTCGGTGACGCGGTGATAGCGGGTGGCGTCGCTTCCACCCTTTCGTCGGGCGAAGTGGAACGCGCCTGCCCAGGTGGGTTGGATCTCGTCGTCGATCCAGAGCAGCGGGTGGCCTGGTCGGTACTCGGCCAGCTGCCTCGCCTTCCAGATGATCGCGTCCTCGTCGTGGATGCCGTCGTTGACAACAGCGACGGGCAGGGATGGAAGACCGAGAGGGCGGCTGAAGTGCTGGTTGACGTACTGGACCCAGGTGGTCGCCCAGACGACTTCGACGTCGCGCGCCAGGAGGCTGCGGATCCAGTCGACGGCGGCGCCTGAGAAGGAATGCCTTTCGCGCCAGAGGCCGTGCTCGTCCCAGAGGGGTGGCATGTGGTGCTCGGTCGGGAACGCGTCTTCACTGATCGCGATCTCGGCGGTGAGGATGTTGTCGCGGTACTCCATGCCGGGTCTCGCGTTTGGGATGCGGATCACGCCGTCGAAGTCGAAGGCGATGATGGGGCGGTTCGATTCGTTCATGCGTCTGTCTTCCTGTTCGGGTCAGTCTTGCGGGCACTATCGGCTTGCTTGATCACGGCCTCGATCAGTCCCACGATCTCCTTGACGGAGCCGAGGTCAGCCAGGTCGTAGCCTCGCTCCTGGAGTACACCTCGGATCCCGCCGATGAGTTGCGTGACCCACGCGTCCACAATCGGGAACCGTTCGTTTAGTAAGTCGACCTCAGCCCTCGGGGGAAGCCGTCCTCCGATCGGCACGGTCCGTGGCGCGTCGCGGGGAGGCCGCGCGCGCATCCTCCGCCGGTGACGTCGCAGAGCCTCCTGGCCCGGGGCAGTGCGTGCGAGCGCGAGCCACCCATCCATCTCCGCCATCGTGGTGAGGGCGTGTCCGTCGGACCGTGTGATCGTCCTCAGCGCAGTGATCGCCCGGTCTGCGGGACGGCGCGAGCGGATGTAGTCCTCCTCGACCTTCTGTAGCCGGAGGTTGGTGACGATCAGCAACGGGCGTCCCTTGGCCCGCATATGGAGCGGTGACTCCACGAACTCGCTAGGCGACGGGTCGCCGGACTTGTCGGGATGTCGCGCGGAAGGCATCCGCGGCAGGCCCGGGGCGTGACCGAAGTACTCGTACCCAGAGTCGTGCCACCGTGACCACCAGACAACCTCGATACCGCGAGCGAGAAGGCTGAGCACCCACGATCGGCCGTCATGGGACAGCCACCCCCACCGGTCCCCCCGACCGGGCTCATCACCCTCACTGCACTCCGTCTCCCCGGCGGCGTCATCGGGCGTCTCGGCCTCGCGGGGATACTTCATCGCCGCGAAGCGCGGTGGGGGGTCCTTGTCGACGGCGAGCAGACCTTCCAGCTCGATTGCGACGACGGGTCGGTGCCGGTCATCGACTGGTTCGCTCTCCGTGCCCGCACCCACCGCTACTTCTCCGTCTCTGCCTCGTGAGCGCGGAGCTCACGCAGCGACGGCACCTCGGTGGACAGATCACGCAAGTCCACGATCGCGACATTGCCTTCCTGCCCGTTGCAGCCCAGGCTGATCAGCCGACGGCCATCCGGGGTGGTGCCCCCACCGGTGGCGTGCATATGCCCGTGGAACGCGAGCTTCGGGTTGACGGCATCCCACACCTGACGGACACGCACGCGCGACGCGGCCGACTCGACGATTGACTCGCGGGGGAAACCGAGAGGGTTCGTGCGGAGGATGTGACGGACTGCGCGGACCGGGGTGTCGGACGGGGATTCGTGGGTGACCATGATGTCCGCAGGCCCCCCGCTGATAGCCGCGGCCACATCCTCATCCCTGATGGTCTCGTCCGACGACCACTCATTCGGGAGCCGCCAGTACCGGTCGACCGAGGTGGCACCAGAGAGGGCGAGCACGGTCCGACCGCCCACGCTCATCCTGAAGGGCCTGGGCAATAGCCAGGAGCTTCGACTCACACGAACGGCCACACCGGGGTGCGTATTCAGCACATTCGATAGGGCGGGATAGTCGTGGTTGCCCGGAACCACCAGAACACGCTCGATCCCGAACGCGGCGCAGATCTCGTCACTCTTGCTGAGGTTCATCGACCAGTCGCCGACATGGATCACGGTGGACACGTCCGGCGCGATCCGCGAGAGGCCCCTGAGTACCAGCCGGGCCCAGCCACATTGACCGTGCCAGTCTCCGCACACCGCAACGCGGCGATCAGGGAGGTCGATCGCGGCCGCGGTACCCTGCACCTTCATGAGGGGTCGCCTCCGCGCAGCCCGCTCGATTGTTTCTTGGCACGGTCCCGACGATCAGCCTGGCGCTGACGTGACTGCTGGCGGAACGCGCGCCCGACTCGCAAGCTTCGGGACACGTTGGTGTCGAAGTTGATCCACCCTCGACGCTTCCACTCGATCGCGACATGAAGTCGGAAGAGCCGCATCGTCTGAGCTCGAGCGGACCGGGTGACGCCACTGGGCCACCTCGGGTGGATGTAACTGGTCTCGGGCAGTAGGGCTTCGAAGAGCTCGGCGAAGGTGGGTCCCTGACCGGTCTTGCGGCGCACACGTGCGATGAGAACTGCGGCGGCAAGACCCCACTCGTCCGCCAGCTCGTCGCCGGTCAGGCCTTCGAAGGCGAGGTCCCATTCAGTGGGCGGGTTTCCCTCGATAGCTCGCCACCATATTGGTCGCGTGTCGACGGTCACAACATCTCAACAATCAGGGCCGACTCTGACACGGAGCCGCTCGACGACTCGACCCGACTGTCGTCTACGGCATCACACGTGCAGTTCGAGGGCGCACCGGCGCCGCAGCGAGGACAGATTGTTTCGTATGGCTTGACGATTATGCCACACCAGTTAGGCCACACAAGTTAGGCATGTGAGGAGCCTTGAAGTGTGCAGCAGGGTGGATCAGAGGCGTCGGAGCAGTGGGCCGCGTATGGCCGCCAACTCGGGCTGAATCTGCACGCAGCCCGGATCGCGCGCGGGCTGAGCCAGGAGGACGTAGCTTACGGGGCTGGGCTGTCCCGCTGGACGTACCAAAAGTATGAGCGAGGCCTCTCCAAGCCTGGCGAGCCGATGAACCCCCGCCTCCGTGCTCTTCTTGCACTCGCTCAAGTTCTACAGGCAGAACTGGCAGATCTGCTCCCGGCCGATCCGCCAGACCTACGCTCTCGTTGATGTCGAGGCTGTCGCGCGCACGACCTCTTCAAGACTCGTCAGCGCCATCCCCGGGGTGCATTCCGTGCACGTAGCGCCGATAGCGCAGCCCGCCATACTCTTCGTGTTTGCTCAGCGCACCGTAGCTATAGCCAAGCGCGTCCGCGACGACCGGAGCCGGCATCGCAGCAACCAGTTCGTCGAGCGAGGTGTTCTTCGCAGCCAGTACATCCACCCCCGCCATGTTGAGTTCTGCTTTGAGTTGCTCACGGGAGATATGGCTGCTGGCACGTAAGCCCGGGAACAGGAAGGGGTTGGCGCTCACAGACACTGTGCGTGTGCGCGCCCGCGACACGATGTGTCGACGCAGAACGTCGTCGAACGGAGGCGGCACAGGGACGGGATCGTCACTGAACGTGATCGACATGCCCTCCTCAGGACTGTCACGAATCGCATCCAACCTCATGGCCGCGACACGGCTGAGCGGCTGCCCGTACAGCAGCAGAAGGAGTGCGACAGACCGGGCCGACAAGGTGAGCGACTCGTCGGTGAGGTAATACCGAATCCGAGCGAGTCTCTCTTCACTTGTGATCCGCCTCGTCCGTGCGCGTGCATGTCGTGTTGGTACAAAAAGCGGAGGGGCTATCCGCGCCTCTCTCGTGAACTCCAGAAAGCCGCGAACGGTATATCGACTCGTATTTCCCTCAGTGAGCCAAGTGTCGACATCCGTCTGCTCGCAGTGCGCCAGCGGCACGTGCCTTTCCTGGAGCCATACGAGAAAGTTGACTGCAGCTGTGACTTGTTGCTTCGCGTTGTGCACCGCCGGATGCGTGTCCTGACCGAGGCTACTCAGTTGCCTGACTCGGCGCAGGTGGTACCAGATGGCATACCGTTCGATGGCCCGTCGATGTTCGCCGGCGAACAGCGCAACTTTCGCCCGAACCCAGACTTCGAAACGGGTCAGCGACTCATCTCGGTGTCCCAGTACGCCTGTCCCGGTGAGGAGCGACCGCAAGTGCCGCACAGCGGGAGACTGGGGGAGTGCATCGAGTGCCGCGTGTGTCACTGGCTCGGGGTTTTCGGCGAGCCAACGGAGAAGAGCTTTGACCTTTGCTGAGCGGAGCCAGGTGAGCGTGCTGGCGGGGCGCTCCACCCGAAGAAGATAGTCTCTGAGGTGAGCTAGATCAGTGCGGCTGCTGTGTGACGGGTGCCCGAGGAGGGCATTGAGGTCGTCGCTTAGAGCGCATCTCTCGCAAAGACCCTTGCGGAAGATTGCACCTTCGGTCGCGCACCGGGTGCAACGGAAGTCGCGATCTAGTCCCGCGCATGTCACGCAAATCGGCTCACGATACTCATTCAGGCCGGGGAGTAGACGGTCTGAACCACAGGTGGCGCACGGCCCATGGGTGTGAACGGCCTTCTCGTAGCAGCGTCCACAAATGATCCCTTCAGGGAACGAATATTTGGTTGTTGAGTCAGAGCCACGTTCCCCGCATCGGGCGCACACGGCATCGCCGGACGCTCGCGGCCGACCTTTTGGCCGACGAGATTCGCTACTCAACATCATCCCGAAGTACTCGCGCTCGTCGAGGACGAGCCTTCCCGGGGGTCGAGCGCAGGTTCGCTACCTCGTTCACTGCCTTCCTAATGGTGGACGCGTCCTCAGAGTGCACGGATATGAGCTCGGCTGGACTGCAGTTGAAGATGTCGCAGAGCGCCGCCAGAAGCGGAAGGGAGAGACGTTCTGGCCGCTGAGTGACAAGCCGCCATATCTGCGCGGGGGAGAGGTCGATGCCTCGGTTGACCAGGTGTGGGGCCAGGTCGGTTGAGTTGTGCATGGAGTTCCGAGCCATGAGCTCTGCCAAATTCCAGGTGTAATCAGCTTTCCGGCGCATTTCAGTTCTCCACTCCGAGCTTGAGAGCTTGGCCGATCGTGCCGTCAAGAGCATCCCGAAGCGTCTTGATCCTGTAGTTGCTCGATACCCCGGTGTACAGAGCGGTGGTGGAAGCGTACTCATGACCGACCTGTTGTTGCACGAAGAGGGGATCAAATCCCGCCTCAATGAGGTGCGTGATATATGAATGACGGAACGAGTGGAACTTGAGTTCGGTGCCCAGACCCAGGTCGTCGCGGTATGTCCGGAATCGATCATTCAGGGCGGACTCTGAGACGAGAGTGTTTCGCTCTGTAGGAAAGAGGGCGGTCTGCGGACCGAACAGGGGTAGTCCGCGTTCGATCCACTCGGCGAGGATGTCTGATCCCCATGGAAAGACGGCCAACACATTTCGTTGTTTGTAGTCCGAACCTCTCATAGCTTTTCCGAATCGAACATTGAGGTGACCGTACTTTCCGAACTCCGGAGCATGCGGATTGCGACTGAAGTCGAATGTTTCCAGATGACGAATCTCGTTCCTTCGTAGCCCAAAACAGTACGCAAGCTTGAATAGGGTGCTGTCCCTGAACGCGGCCGCCCAGCCCTTTCTGCCGCGCCGGGCGATGATGTCCGCCTCATCGTCCGCGCGGTCGAAGAACAGTTGCAGCTCCGCATGCCGAAACGGTCGGCGCCGCCCTCCGTGCTCTGCCTCCTGGATGTGCCTCGCCATATTCCATTGATGAATAACCCGAACAGGATGGGTTCCGAACAAATCGGTACAGCGCTCCGCCCAGGCGTACGCGGGGGAGCAGATGTAGTCCGTAAAAAGCTTCAGCGCATCCTGGTAACTCCGTACCGTCGTGCGCTGATTTCCGTGGATTTCCCGGCGGTCGCCAAAGAACTCGTCAACCTGTTCAAGAGTCCACAACCAGGGATAGGTGTTCGTCGATTTCATGAATCGCCGCACAGCCTTCTCCCGCCCGTCGATCGTGTTGATCGACAGATTCCGCGCGAGTTGCTGCCGTCGCCAGCCGAGCAGCATCTCGTCGAACATCTGCTCCTCAGGGTGGAGGAGCGTGATCCCCGGCGTCCTCCTCGCGTACTCCATGATGTCGATTGGCACGGCGACCCCTTTCGTCAGATGACGGTATCTTGCATCAGATGAAACATCCGCGCAACCATCCTCGTTGAAAGCGGGTAAAGGCCAGGTCGCACCTCCGCCGGGAGTGCGTGTGTGGCACGAGCGATCTGGGGAGCGCCCCAATCAGCGCGGAATCATGCCGCTCAATCTGGGGAGTGCTGTACCGTTGCGCCTACTGAGTGATGGGGAACAGGGTTTCATCCGATGCAATAATGGATGGTCGAGTTGACATAATGTGCATTATCGGATGTCCTCTTGTTTGGAGAGACACCCTGAGGTGATCGTCCCGTGGATCGTTCCGTCGATCGTTGAACGATCGGCGATGCGCAGGGTGACCGTCGTGATCGGATCGAAGCGGATGTCCGTCTGGATCGCACGATCGACCTCGTACCCGGCGGCATCCCACGTCGCGAGGATCTTCTCCAGTGACGCCGCGTTGTCCTCGGTTGCGAACGCGAACGTCAGCGCCGATTGCGCGGCGCCACGATCGCATGTCGTCCGTGTCGGCGCGGACGACGCCACGGCGCGGCCGTCCGTGCCGACGGCTCCGGGAACCGCAGCGAGTGTCGCTGCGTACATGCGCTCCAGTTCCGCCTCGGCGCGTTCCATACTGACGGGTGCCGGCGCAGTCGGCGTCGGCGACGGACGATCCGCCTGATACGTCGGACGCTTCAGCCCGCACTCCGGCACGTGCCCCGTCAGCTCAGGCACGGTCACCGTTTCGACGACACCACTGCCCGCGGAGGCAGCCGACACCCGGAGAGTTCCGTTCTCGTCCGAAACGCCGTATGCGCCCTCGTGGAACGGCATCCCGCCATCCGCGTTCGAGATCGACGCCACGCTCGTCGCAACGAGACCGTCCATGCGGTATAGGGAGCTCGAGCTCGACAGCCAGTGGTTCTCCTCGCGGACGAGGTAAACGGTGTCGCATCCATCATCGTCGATGAGCGGCGACACGATGGTGGTCGGGAACGTCGCCAGGAACACACCTGCTCCCGCGACGAGCACCGCTCCGGTTGCCGCGACCCTCGCCACGATCACGGCAACGCGGGCCGCGACCCTCGTCGCTCGCAGACTGAAGACGAGGACGGCGAGGTCGATCATGCCCAGCAGGATGAGCACGGCCACGATTTGCGGCGAATCCAGCGTCCCCACGAGAACCGTCGTGCCCTCGCCTTCCTCGCTCGTCGCGGCGGCGACAGCGATCATCGCGGCGGCGACGAGTACCGCCACCACCGCTGTGAGGACTCGGATGCCGACGGCCACGCGCCGTGCGTCAGCCACCCGTCTCCTCGGCCGGCTCCCAGCGCAGCAGGTCACCCGGTTGGCAGTCGAGCGCCTCGCAGAGCGCGTCGAGCGTCGTGAACCGGACGGCTTTCGCCCGTCCGTTCTTCAGCACCGCGAGGTTCGCGGGTGTGATGCCGATACGTGCTGCCAGGTCGCCCACGGCCATCTTCCGGCGCGCGAGCATGACGTCGATGTCGACGACGATGGGCATCAGACGACCTCGTCGAGCTCGGAACGCATCTCGATCGCCTTCCGCAGCAGTGACCGCATCACGACCACGACGAGCGCGACTCCCCCGGTCGCCAGGGCTGCGCCGTAGACGATCCCCACCACTCCGGGGGCGGCCGATCCCGGTACCAGCATCGTCGCCAGCGCCCCGGTGAGGACGGCGGCTACGGCGATCGCTGCGATGACCACGTCGACGAAGCGGAAAGCACCAACCGAGAACACCGCGTCGGCTGCAGCCATCGACACGAGCCGCCAGATGCAGAGCGCGACGACCTGCAGGCACACGAGCCAGAGGGCGAGAATCACGATGACCGTCACTCGCCACGCGGTCGGCAGCGCCCCGAGGTCGTTCCAGATCGTCGGAAGCACCAGGATCTGCACCGCCAAGGACCCGAGCAACGACAGAACGAGCGCCGTCCGCAGGGTGAGGATCGTTACGGGACTCATGAGCGCCTTTCGATAGCCATCTATCGAAAAACGATAGCCACTCCCCCGTCTCCGGGCAACCGTGACTCCCCGTAGGCTCGAATGATGATCGAGGTGCTCACCGGATTCGCCGTCATCGGCGTCGCGATCATGGTCGGGTGGATCATCGGACGCATCGACCTCCTGGGTCCCACCGGTGGCCAGGTCCTCGGTCGGATCACGTTCTTCGTGCTGAGTCCGTTCCTCCTCTTCGTCGTGCTGGCGCGCGCCGACGTCGCGACGCTGTTCTCCGCGCTCCTGCCCGTCTCGGCGCTCGCAGCCGTCTCGGTGTTCGCCATCTTCGCCGCCGTCTCGCGATTCGTCTGGCGACGACCGGCCGGCGAGATCCTCATCGGCCTCCTCTCGGCCGGTCAGGTCAACTCGAACAACATCGGCATCCCGCTGTCGCTCTACGTGCTCGGAAGCGCGGCGTACCCCGCACCGGTGATCCTCTTCCAGCTGCTCGTGCTCACACCCGTCGTGATGGCGATCTTCGAAGCCCTGACGACGGACGGACGACGGCGGCCGTGGCCGATCCTGCGCCGGACGATCACGAACCCCATCGTGGTGGGATCGCTTCTCGGCACGATCGTCTCTGCCACCGGCATCCCGCTTCCGCAGATCGTGATCGCGCCGATGGAGCTGATCGCGGGCGCCGCCGTCCCCGTCCTGCTGATCAGCTACGGCATCTCACTCCACGGCCAGCGGGTGCTGGGGACGCCGGGACGACGCCGCGACATCCTCCTCGCCGCCGGCCTGAAGCTGCTCGTCATGCCCGTCGTGGCGTGGGTCCTCGCACAATTCGTCTTCGGCCTCTCCCCCGCCGAGGTCCTCGTCGTGACCGTGCTCGCCGCGCTCCCGACCGCGCAGAACGTCTTCAACTACGCGCAGCGATACGCGATCGGGCAGACGATCGCCCGGGACACCGTCTTCGTGACGACGATCGGATGCGTCCCCGTACTGTTCGTCGTGGTCCTGCTCCTGCGACCGGGCGGTTGAACCCGCCGGGGCGCCGTCAGACGCCGAACGAGCTCGTGTCGCCGATGAGGCGGGTGTTGTCGGCGGGGATCGGCTCCACCGCGGCGCGGGCGACCTCGGCCGCGAACTCCGACACGTTGTAGAGCTTGCCGGCGCTCTCGCGACGCTCGGCGATCGCACCGGGGTTGGCGCGCTCCAGCAGCGTCGCGGTGATGGTGCCCTCGATCATGTCGCCCGAGACCACGACGAACTCGACGCCCTTCTCGGTGAGAGCCGGGATCCGCTCGCGCAGGGCGTCCTCTCCGGCACGCTTGGAGCGGGCGACGGGCTCGTATTCGGGCATCGTCGGCGTCGTGTGGATGAAGTGGGCCTGGTGGCTCGTGACGAAAACGACGCGGCCACCGGCCGGGATCAGCGGGAGCGCGGCCTCGAGCGCACCCACCTGGGCGTCGCGGTTCAGGGTCAGGGCGTAGTCCTCGGCCATGCCGCCCTCCATGCCGCCGGACGCGTTCAGCACGAGGATGTCGAGCGAGCCGAAACGCTCCTCGATCGCCGAGACCATCTCCGACACGGATGCCGCATCGGTCAGGTCCGCGCCGACGGTGAGCACCTCGACGCCGAGCCCCCGCAGTTCGGTCGCGAGCTTCTCGGCTCGAGGAGCCTTGTTGCGGAAGTTGATGACCACGTTCGCGCCCGCCTGGGCCAGATAGCGCGCCGTGTCGGCGCCGATGCCTCGCGACGACCCGGTCACCAGGACGGTCTTACCGGTCAGGGATGCGGCGGGGACGGGCTGCGACATGGGGCTCTCCTGCGAGGTGCTCGGCGGGTGCGCGAGGCGGATGGGGCTCGACGAGCCTATCAATCCCGGCGCGTCCGACCCGCGCGAGGGAGCCCGTTGGTAGTGTGCGAGGACACGCCCACCGAAGGAGCCGACGATGTTCCCGGACCTCATCCAGTACCTGTGGATCGGTTGGCTGGTGCTCGCGGTCCTCTTCGTCATCATCGAGCTGCTTACCCTCGAATTCACCTTCCTCATGCTCGCTGCCGGCACGCTGGTCGGCGGGCTGGGAGTGAACCTCGTCGGTGGCGTCTGGTGGCTCCAGATCCTCGCGGCCGCGGCCGTCTCGGCGCTGTTGCTGTTCACGATCCGTCCGCTCCTGCTGCGGGCGTTGCACCGCTCGAGTCAGCACATCCCGACCAACGTGGACGCTCTCACCGGGATGTCCGCGCGGGTCGTCTCGGCCTTCGTCGACGGCGACGGCTCGGTCAAGCTCGACAACGGTGAGACGTGGACGGCGCGATTGACGGATGCCGCGGCATCCGTCTCCCCCGGTCAGCGCGTCACCGTCACCGCCGTCCGCGGCGCCACCGTCGTGGTGGCACCCGAAGAAGGGAACCCCGCATGAGAATCCCCCTCACCGTCAACGCCGGTGACTTCGTCGGTCAGATCTTCGTCGTCGTGTTGCTGGTCGTCGTCGCGATCTTCGTCGTCGTCGTCCTCTTCCGCTCGATCCGGATCATCCCGCAGGCCTACGCCGGGGTGGTTGAGCGACTCGGGCGCTACCAGCGCACCCTGTCCCCCGGACTGAACCTCCTCATCCCGTTCATCGACCGCCTCCTGCCGCTGGTCGACATGCGCGAGCAGGTCGTCTCGTTCCCGCCTCAGCCGGTCATCACCGAGGACAACCTCGTGGTCTCCATCGACACGGTCGTCTACTTCCAGGTCACCGACGCGCGGGCAGCGACGTACGAGATCAACAACTACCTCGGCGCCGTCGAGCAACTGACGACGACCACGCTCCGCAACGTCGTCGGTGGTCTCAACCTCGAAGAGGCACTGACCAGCCGGGACAACATCAACACTCAGCTGCGCGTCGTCCTCGACGAGGCGACGGGCAAGTGGGGCATCCGCGTCTCGCGCGTCGAACTGAAGGCGATCGACCCGCCGGTGTCTATTCAGGATTCGATGGAGAAGCAGATGCGCGCCGAGCGCGACCGCCGCGCCGCGATTCTCACCGCGGAAGGTTCCAAGCAGTCGCAGATCCTCGAGGCCGAGGGGCGACGTCAGGCCGAGATCCTGCGCGCCGAGGGCGACAAGCAGGCCGCGGTCCTCCGCGCCGAGGGCGAGGCCGAGGCGATCCAGTTCGTCTTCGAGGCCATCCACAAGGGCGATCCCGACGAGAAGCTCCTCGCCTACCAGTACCTGCAGATGCTGCCGAAGATCAGCGAGAGCTCCTCGAACAAGCTCTGGATCATCCCGAGCGAGTTCACGAACGCCCTCAATTCGTTCAGCACGGCCTTCGGCGGCTCCGACGCGCACGCCTCGAAGCCGAAGCCCGCAGACGGGACGACTCCGACGTCATGACCCACCCGTGGTTCCTCGGTGAGGCGACCCCCCGCATCCTCGCCCACCGCGGTTTCGTGCCGCCCGATTCCGAGAACGTCGCCGAGAACTCTGTCGCCGCCCTCGCGGCGGGCCGGGCGACGGGGACGCTCTATCTCGAGTCGGACTGCCACCTGACCGCGGACGGCGACGTCGTCCTCTTCCACGACGATGACCTTCGCCGCGTCACCGGCGATCCCCGCCGCGTCGCTGACATACGGACCCGAGAGCTCACCGACATCATGTCGACGCGAGGCGGTCTCGCGGTGCTCCCCGACGTCCTTCAGGCGTTCCCCGATGCCCGATTCAACCTCGATGTGAAAGCGGATGCCGCCGCCCACCAGGTCGGCACGCTCGTCGCACGCGAAGCCCACCGCGTCCTCCTCACGAGCTTCTCGGATCGCCGGCGTGAGGTCGCCCTCGCGGCCGCCCGGTCGCAGGGCGGCGAGCCTGCGACCTCGGCGGGCTCACGGACGCTCGCCGGCGTGCTCGCCGCGCTGTCGGCGCGCCTCCCCCGCCTCGCCGCGCGACGACTCGACGGGGTGGACGCCCTGCAGATGCCCGAACGCCACCGCGGCATCCCGATCCTGACGCGCCGGCTGCTCGATCTTGCTCATGCGAGGGGCATCGAAGTCCACGTCTGGACGGTGAACGATCCCGACGCCATGACACGACTGATCGGTGCCGGGGTGGACGGCATCGTCACGGACCGAGCCGATCTCGGCGCGGCCGCACGGGCGAAATCGCTATAACCTCCGGGCCTGGAAGTCGGCTGTGAATACCACATCGATTGAGGTCTTCTCGGATGATCCGCACAGGTGGGTTCGTTATACCTGAGGACGACGAGAGGACCACACAATGGCAGATCGCAGCCTTCGCGGCATGCGTCTCGGCGCTTCGAGCCTACAGAGCGAAGAAGGCGTCGTATTCGTAGAGCGCACCAACCACACCTACGTCTGCACGCAGTGCGAGCGGGAGACCGTTCTCACCTTCGCTGCAGACGCTGAGGTCCCTGAGGCCTGGGAATGCCGGACCTGCGGAGCCGAAGCACTCCGCCGCATCGGCGACACCGTCGCCGTGGTGGACCACTCCGGTGACAAGGCCGCTCGCACCCACTGGGACATGCTCATGGAGCGTCGCACCATCCCCGAGCTCGAAGAGCTGCTCGAGGAGCGACTGGCTCTCCTGCGGTCCCGACGCGGCGAGAACTCCGGCAAACTGAGCGCCTGACCCTCACACTTCAGCGGCGTCGTCCTTCGCGGACGGCGCCGCTTTCGTGCGCCTGCGGACGAGGACGCCGAGCAGCAGCAGCACGGGGAGGGCCGACCAGCCGAGGACCCACTGCACCGCCGGGCCGATGACGACGGCGGGTGTGAGGCCGGTGCGCAGCGGGACGTCCACCAGGAGGGCCCCGGAGGTGTCTGCGGCCAGGCCGTCGATGACGGAGCCGTCCGGACCGATGACCTGACTGGTCCCCACCGTCGAGATGTTGACGACGGCGCGGCCCGTCTCGATCGCCCGCATGCGCGCGAATCCGAGCTGCTGCACGTTCTCGTCGGTCCCGCGGAAATCGGCGTTGTTCGTCTGGAACATGTACACCTCGGCGCCGTCCCGGGCACCCTGCCAGATCACGTCGTCGTAGATGACGTCGAAGCAGATCGCCAAACCGACGCCCACGCCGTTCACATCGAAGAAGGGCGGGTTCGTACCCGGGGTGTACTCGCGAGTGATCAGGCCGACGAGATCAGGCGCCAAGGCTTCGAAGAACCAGCGATCGGGCACGTACTCCCCCATCGGCACGGGATGGGTCTTGTCGTGGATCGCCAGCGGGTTCTTCCGGCCTGCCTGCCACAGCATCGAGGTGTTGTAGACGAGCGAGTCGCGCTCGGTGGCGGCATTCACGAGTAGGGGCGCCTCCACCTCCCGGGACAGATCGTCCAACGCTCCTGCGATGGAGCTGTTGTTCAGCGGGTCGGCGTCGACACCGCCCTCGGGCCACAGCAGGACGTCGAGCTTCTTCCCGATGAGGGGCTGTGTCGCGGCGAGCTGGGCCCGGAACACGTCGTAGGGCTCGCGCCTGTCGAAGAAGCCCGAGGGTCCGTTGCCCTGCACCGCGCCGACGCGCATGGTTCCGGCATCCGTCGTCGGGAACTGCGGAATGAGGACGAGGACGGCGGCAGCGACGGCGGCGGGTGCGAGCAGGCGTACGCGACGCCACACGCGCAGGCGTACGGCTTCGATGGCAGCGGCGACGACGAACACCATCACGAAGGTGAGACCACTCACACCGAGCCACGACGCGAGCTCCGCGAGCGGACTGTCGGCCTGGCTCATTCCGAGTCGTGCCCAGGGGAAGCCGGTGTAGGGCCACGAGCCCATGAACTGCTCGCGCGCCGTCCACGCTGCGGCGACGAGCGCCGGAAGGAAGGTCACGCGAGCCCAGGACCCGGGGAGCAGACGCGGCAGCCATCGGTAGGACAGCGTGATGACGATCGCTCCGACCGCGCTGAGTATCGTCTCGACCCCCGCGAGAGCGAACCATGGGACAGCGCCGAGGTAGCGGGTGATCCATGCGATGTGGAGCAGGTAGAAGGATGCCGCGAACACGGCGCCCACGGCGACGGAACCCCACGCGGAGCGGCCGATCAGGGTCACGAGCGTGAGCGCGGCGCCGACGAACGCGAGCGGCCAGATGCCGATGTCGGGGAACGCGAGGTCCAGCACCGCTCCCCCGGCGATCGCGACGGGCAATGCGAGCCACAGAGGCAGCAGGGGGCGTTCGGGCACGGACGGAAGCCTAGATGAGTCGGGCTATGGCGAGGCTGGAGACGGCCCCGGTCACCAGACGGTCCCTGTCACGAGACAACACCGTGCCGCTCGGCGTGACCGAGGTAGATCTCCGCGTTGCGGAGGATCCCGGAGCGCTCCTCGTCGGTCAGCTCCCGTCGAACGCGCGCGGGCACACCCGCCACGAGCGACCCGCTCGGGATGACCGTCCCCTCGAGGATCACCGCGCCGGCGGCGATGAGGCATCCGGGTCCGATGTCGGCACCGGACAGGACGACCGCACCCATGCCGACGAGCGTTCCGTCGCCGATGCGGCAGCCGTGGACGACGGCGTTGTGGCCGATCGAGACGTCCTCTCCGACGTCCACCCCGTGCGCGGAGTCGACGTGGATCGCGACACCGTCCTGCACATTGCTCCGCGCCCCGATCGCGATCGGCGCGCTGTCGCCCCGGATGACGGCGTTGTACCAGATGCTCGCGCGCTCCCCGAGGGAGACGGCGCCGACGAGGCGGGCGCCCGCGGCGACGAAGGCCGAGTCGGGGACGGACGGGACGCCGCCCGCCACGGAGATCACAGTGGCGTCAGGTGACACGGTCATGGTTCTGCTCCTCAGCCGTCGATGTGGGTGAGGCGGCCGGCGAGGATCGTCGCTGCCGCGCGCGTCGTCCGCAGCTCGGGGTCCGTCGCGGTCAGCGGGTCTCTGTCGACGACGACGAGGTCGGCGGTGCCCCCGGGCTCGAGGGCGCTCCCCGTCAGCGAACCTCCGGCGGTGGATGCCGCGAGCGCGATCGCTGCAGACAGTCCCTGATCCGGTCGCCACGGCTCACGTCCCCCGCGCGTGCGGTGGACCGCCGCAGCCATCGCGGCCCAGGGGTCGAGCGGCGAGACCGGGGCATCCGAACCGAACAGGAGGTTGGCACCGGAGTCGGCGAGCGAGCGGAGCGGGTAGGGCAGGGCGGTCTGCGCGGACCAGACGGAATCGGTCAGGTCGCGGTCGTCGATCGCGTGCTCCGGCTGCACGCTCGCTCCCACGCCCAGCCGGGCGAACCGGGGGATGTCGGCATGGGCGACGAGCTGCGCGTGCTCGATCGTGCCCGTCGCGCCCGTGGCTGCGAACGCGTCGAGCGCGTGGGAGTTGGCGACGTCGCCGATCGCGTGGATCGCGCAGGACAGCCCCGCACCGGTCGCCCGCACCATCAGGGCACGGAGATCCTCCGGTGCCACCGTCATGACGCCCGTGTTGTGCGGGTCGTCGGGGTAGGGATGCGAGCACGCCGCGGTGCGGGTCCCCAGTGATCCGTCGGTGATCACCTTCAGCGATCCCACACGGATGAGGCCGAGGGGATCGAGCGCATCGCCGGTCGCGAGTCCCTCGGCGACGGCCCGTTCGAGAAAGTCCGGGTACACGCCGAAGGCGACGCGCACGGCATCGAAGCCGGCCGCGACTCGGCGAGCCCAGGCATCCGCGTTCCACGCCATGTCGAGGTCGACGACGCCGGTGACACCGCGGGATGCCGCGCGGTCGAGCGCCGCGACCACGTACCGGTCCACCACTGCCGGCTCGAGGTCGTTGAGGCGCCGGGAGATCTCGAACGCGGGTTCCTCGCGCAGGATCCCGTCGGCGGTGGGAGCGATCGATTCCCGGCGGAACGCAGCGCTGTTCAGCCACACGCTGTGGACGTCGGCGTTGATGAGATAGGTCGGAACCTCCCCCGTCGCCGCGTCGAGCAGATCGAGCGTGGGGGCGTCCGCCCAGAACGCGTCGCGGAAGCCGGTGCCGATGCGACGCCCGTCGTCGAGGACGGGGGCGCGTCCCATGACGGATGCCGCCTCCACAGCACTCGCGACGTCGCCGAGCGGCGTCCGCTGTGCGGTGAGGGCCCATTGGACCGTGTGCACATGGTGATCCCAGAGGCCCGGCAGGAGCCACCCACCGGCGCCGTCGACGACGGTCCCGCGGGCGGGCAAGGCACCCGCGGGTGCGATGTCGGCGATCACGCCGCCTCGCACGTGAACGTCGACGGGGTCGTCACCGAACGGGTCGACGCGGTCGGCCCCCGTCAGACGGACCCCTGCGATGACGCCGACCTCATCGCCCCGTTCGGCACTCATCCTTGCCCCTCACGCGCCCGGCGCATGGCGTCGCGCGAACGGCGCATCTCGTCGGCGAGGCGGGGATCCGCGTAGGGGCTCGCCCCGGCATCCAGTCGATCGATGATCGTGTCGACCACCTCGTCCGGCCGGTTCTGGTTGAGCTTGCGCTTCGCCGTGACGTGAGTGGGCGTGAGCCGGAAGCCGACGGTGCCCTTCTCGAGCCGACGGACGAACTCCTCGTCGTTGGGCGCCTGCCACATCGGTCGCGGTTCGGGCAGCCCCGATTCGAAGCGGTCGACCAGGCGCTCGAGCACCTCGAGGTTCTCCTCCGGAGTCAGGATCTCGGGAACGCCGCGGAGGTGGACCGAGACGAAGTTCCACGTCGGCACCGCCGGGCCGTCGCCGTACCAGCCGGGCGAGATGTACCCGTGCGGGCCTTGGACGATCACGAGGAGCTCGGACTGCCCCAGTCCGTGGATGAGGTCGTCGGGCCGCCCGACATGGCCGACGATCGTCAGATCGTCCCGCGTCGGGTCGAGGAGGACGGCGTAGTGCGAGGCGACGAGGCCCGCCTCGGTGTCGCTGACGATCGTGACCCACGGATGAGCGTCGATGAGGCGGCGCATCTCGGTCACGTCGGTCATGGCGAAGCTCGGATTCTGCCTCATCGCCGCTGCCCCTCCCCCGCCGTCACGCCTGGCACCGCGGGCACCAGTACAGCTTGCGGGCCGCCATCTCCTCCAGGACGATCTCCGTCCCGCACACCCGGCACGGCAGACCCGCCCGGTGGTAGACCCAGTGGCGGTCGTCGCGATGCGCCATGGCGCGTCGGTACGCCTCGGGATCGAGGTCGTCCATCGTCATCATCTGACCGGTCTCGACACCGATGGCCAGGAGGCGCACCCAGTCCTGCCAGAGCAGTCGGAGGGTCTCCTCCGGGACGTCGCGGCCCGGGGTGTGGGGGTTCAGGTTCGCGCGGAAGAGCATCTCGGCGCGGTAGACGTTGCCGATCCCGCTGACGACCTTCTGGTCCATCAGCAGCTGGCCGATGGGGGTGGGCTTGCGGCGCGCGGCGGCGACGAAACGCTCCTCGCCCTCGGCGACGTCGTCGACGAGCGGGTCGGGCCCGAGAGCTGCGACGGTGGCGAGCATCTCGTCGACCGTCTGCACCTGACAGGCGGTGGGGCCGCGCAGGTCCGCGCACGTCGAGTCGGTCAGCAGACGCAGACGCACCTGGCCGACGACGGGCGGCGGCCATTCGGCATCCGTCTGGTCGTCGAGACCTCGGGTCTGCTCGCTCATACGGACGGCGCCGCGGGCCCGCCGCGGCGCGCCGATGGACGCGAGCGAGTTCTCGCCGGCGGCGTCGTAAACGGGGTCGACGCCGCGCTGGTTCGTCTGCCCCATGCGTCCGTTCGCCGAGGCGATCGTCGGATCGAGCAGGATCTCGCCGGCGAAATCCCACGCGCCGTAGATGCCCAGGTGCACGCGCAGCCACACGTCCTCGTCGAAGGCCAGGAACATCTGCTTCCCGACCGCGCGCGCCTCGGTCGGTGTGCGTCCATCGAGGACGGCAGCCCCTTCGGCGAAACGCCCCTGAGGGCTCGAGGCGGACACGGGCCGCCCCACGAAGTTGCGGTCGAACTGGCGGGCGATGCGGTGGACGGAATGCCCTTCGGGCATCAGCCGGCTTCCGGGTCGAACGTCTCCGAGGCGTCGAGCACGTCGGGCGTCACGGCGCGAGGGTCGGCCTCGAGCGTGCCGTCGGTCTCGTACGCGGCGAGCTGGGCGATGCGCCTCGCGTGGCGCTCCTCGCCCGAGAACGGTGTGGCGATGAATCGATCGATGAACCCGACGGCCTCATCGAACGTGTGCTGGCGGGCGCCGATCGCGATGACGTTCGCATCGTTGTGCTCGCGGGCCAGCTCGGCCGTCGCGATGCTCCAGACGAGGGCCGCACGGATGCCGCGTACCTTGTTCGCCGCGATCTGCTCGCCGTTGCCGGAGCCGCCGAAGACGATGCCGAGCGTCTCGACGCCGCGCGCCTGATCCTCGGCCACGGCCTGCGCCGCACGGATGCAGAAAGAGGGGTAGTCGTCGAGGGGGTCGTACTCGATCGGCCCGTGGTCGACGACGTCGTGACCGCC
This sequence comes from Microbacterium sp. 77mftsu3.1, assembly GCF_900100525.1. Taxonomy (NCBI): domain Bacteria; kingdom Bacillati; phylum Actinomycetota; class Actinomycetes; order Micrococcales; family Microbacteriaceae; genus Microbacterium; species Microbacterium sp. 77mftsu3.1. Next base: position 27,781 of record NZ_FNCR01000001.1, read on the forward strand.
CTCGGCCAGGTGGTGCTGCAGGCGGGTCGAGAACTCCATGCCCGCGTGATCGGTCGCGATGTGGATGCGCATGTGACGATTCTAGGGACGCCGGTACCACGTTCCGGCGAGACGGCGGCGTAGGCTGTGACGGTTGCCGTCGGCGCCAGCAGCGCCCGTCCGCGGCACCCCACCCTCACCCCTGGGAGACACGAACGTGCCTGGAGAGAACCTCACCCGCATCGAAGCGCAGGAGCGCCGCGCGACCGTCGAGACGCATTCGTACGACGTCACGCTCGATCTGACCACCGGTGACGAGGTCTTCGAGTCTCGGAGCGTCATCCGCTTCGCCGCGACCGCCGGTGCCTCGACCTTCGTCGATCTGATCGCCCGCGGCATCCGCGAGATCACCCTCAACGGCCGGACGCTCGACCCCTCCGCCGTCTACGCGGACTCCCGCATCGCCCTCGAAGGCCTCACCGACGAGAACGAGCTCGTCGTCGTCGCCGACTGCGAGTACACCAACACGGGCGAGGGCCTCCACCGCTTCGTCGACCCCGTCGACGGCGAGGTCTACCTCTATTCGCAGTTCGAGGTGCCGGATTCCCGGCGCGTCTTCGCCGTCTTCGAGCAGCCCGACCTGAAGGCGACGTTCCGCTTCACCGTCACCGCTCCGGACGCGTGGAAGGTCGTCTCCAACTCCCCCACCCCCGACCCGCAGCCCGCCGGCGACGGCGTCGCGACCTGGTCGTTCGAACCGACCCCGCGCATCTCCTCCTACATCACGGCGCTCGTCGCCGGTCCTTACGAGCAGGTGTTCTCCGAGCTCACGAGTTCGGACGGTCGCACCATCCCGCTCGGCGTCTACGCACGCAAGAGCCTGTGGCAGTACCTCGACGCCGACTACGTCTTCGAGAAGACGCGGCAGGGCTTCGCCTACTTCGAGGACAAGTTCGGCGTCCCCTACCCGTTCGCGAAGTACGACCAGCTGTTCGTTCCCGAGTTCAACGCGGGTGCGATGGAGAACGCCGGCGCGGTGACCTTCACCGAGACCTATGTCTTCCGCTCCAAGGTGACGGATGCCGTCAAGGAACGCCGCGTCGTCACGATCCTCCACGAGCTCGCCCACATGTGGTTCGGCGACCTCGTCACCATGAAGTGGTGGAACGACCTCTGGCTGAACGAGTCGTTCGCCGAGTGGGCCTCCACGATCGCGACCGCCGAGGCGACCGAATGGACCGAGGCGTGGACGACGTTCAACGCCATGGAGAAGACCTGGGCGTACCGCCAGGACCAGCTCCCCTCGACCCACCCGGTCTTCGCCGAGATCAACGACCTCGAGGACGTGCAGGTCAACTTCGACGGCATCACCTATGCCAAGGGCGGCTCCGTCCTCAAGCAGCTCGCCGCATGGGTCGGCATCGAGGCGTTCTTCGCCGGGGTGTCGGCCTACTTCCAGAAGAACGCCTGGGGCAACACGGAGCTCAGCGACCTGCTCGTCGAGCTCGAGGCCACCAGCGGCCGCGAGCTGACGACCTGGTCGAAGAAGTGGCTCGAGACCGCGGGCGTGAACACGCTCGCCCCCGAGATCCGCGTCGACGGCGACGGCACCATCACGCGTTTCGCCATCGTGCAGACGGCGCCCGCCGACTACCCGACGATCCGCCCGCACCGCCTCGGGGTCGGCTTCTACTCGCTCCAGGCAGACGCGCTCGTCCGGACCCACCACGTCGAACTCGACGTCGATGGCGACCTCACCGAGGCGCCCGAGCTCGTCGGCCTCACCCAGCCCGACCTCGTTCTCCTCAACGATGACGACCTGGCGTACGCGAAGATCCGCCTCGATGAGCGGTCGCTCAAGACGGCGACGGCCCACCTGAGCAAGATCAGCGACCCGCTCGCCCGCTCACTCGTCTGGGGTGCCGCGTGGGATCAGACGCGCGACGCCGAAGCCTCGGCATCCGAGTACATCGATCTCGTCCTCCAGAACATCGGGACCGAGACCGAGTCCACGACCGTCCGCACGACGCTCGGGCAGCTCCAGTTGGCCGCGAACTCGTACGTGTCGCCGGAGAAGCGGGATGCCGCGCGCCAGCGCGTCGCCGACGGCCTGTGGGATCTCGCCCGCGATGCCGAGGCGGGAAGCGACAGCCAGCTGCAGTTCGTGACGGCCTATGCCTCGGCGGCCGCGACCGCCGCGGACTGGGAGCGAGTCGGACAGCTGCGCTCGGGTGAACTCACCCTCCCTGGACTCGACATCGACGCGGACCTCTCGTGGGCCCTTCTCGTCTCGCTCGCCGCCGGTGGCGTCGTCTCGGCTGCCGACATCCACGACGCGCTGGCGTCCGACAACACCGCCAAGGGCGGCGAGTTCGCCGCACAGGCGCGCGCCGCGCTGCCCACGGTCGACGCGAAGCGTGCCGCGTGGGCGTCGCTCATCGACAACGCCGATCTTCCGAACACGGTCGTCCGTTCGGCGGCGGCCGGCTTCGTCCACCCCGCCGGGATCGAGGCTCTCGGCGACTTCGTCGGCGCGTACTTCGACATGCTGCTGCCCGTCTGGGAGTCGCGCACGTACCAGATCGCGCAGTACCTCATCGTGGGCCTGTTCCCGGCGCCGCTGGCGAACACCGCGCTGCGCGACGCGACGCGTGGATGGCTCGCAGACCACCGCGACGCACCCGCGGCCCTGCGTCGTCTCGTGAACGAGAACCTCGCGGGCGTCGAGCGCGCCCTCTCGGTGCAGGAGCGCGACGCGCAGGACTGAGCACGGCCGCGGCGGGGCATGTCGTACCACAGGGGGACATGCCCCGCCGCGATCTCCCGCTCACGGGGGACGCGGGGTGGGCCAGCCGCTCCGTAGCGTGGGCTGCATGATCGTTGCAGAAGGCCTCACGAAGAGGTACGGAGACAAGACAGCCGTCGATGGCGTGAACTTCACGGTCCAATCCGGCAAGGTAACGGGGTTCCTGGGGCCGAACGGCGCCGGCAAGTCCACCACCATGCGAATGATCGTGGGACTCGACAAGCCGACCGCCGGACGCGTCACGCTGGACGGACGCGACTACCGATCGCTGCGTTCGCCTCTGACCGAGGTGGGGATCCTCCTCGACGCGAAGGCGGTGCACACCGGGCGGAGCGCGCGCAACCACCTGCTGGCCATGGCGGCGACCCACGGCATCCCCCGTTCACGCGTGGACGAGGTGATCGAGATCACCGGTCTGCAGAGCGTCGCGAAGCGCCGAGCCGGCAAGTTCTCGCTCGGCATGGGACAGCGGCTCGGGATCGCGGCGGCGCTTCTCGGCGACCCGCAGACGCTCATCCTCGACGAGCCCGTGAACGGTCTCGACCCCGAGGGCGTGCGCTGGGTGCGCCAGTTCGTGCGCGCACAGGCGGCATCCGGCCGCACCGTGCTGCTGTCGAGCCACCTCATGAGCGAAATGTCCCTCACAGCGGACCACGTCATCGTCCTCGGCCGCGGTCGAGTGCTGGCCGACGCCAGCATCTCGGATCTCGTCGCGGCATGGACACGGAGCGCCGTCAGCGTCCGCTCCCCGCGCGCCGCCGAACTCGCGCAGCTGGTCGCGGGAACCGGGATCACCGTCACGTCGTCGGAACCCGGCCTCCTCGACATCGCCGGCGCCACCGCTGCCGCCGTCGGCGAGATCGCGGCGCAGCACGGCATCGCCCTCCACGAGTTGACCCCGCGCAGCGGATCGCTCGAGGACGCCTATCTCGCCCTCACCGAGGGATCCGTCGAATACCGCACGCAGGGGGCCGCATCATGACCATCACGACCGAGTCCCGCGCCGCGGTTCGACCCACGGCACCATCGTCCTACCGTCTGGGCTTCTTCCGCCTGGTGCAGAGCGAACTGCTCAAGCTGTTCACCCTGCGTTCCACGTGGTGGTCGCTGATCGTCACGGTCGTCCTGGCGGTCGGCATCTCGCTGCTGATCGCGCTGGTCATGAACAGCCTTGGCGACTCCGCCGGTCAGATGTCGTTGAATCCGACGACCGCCGTCGTGTCGCCGCTGCAGTTCACGATGCTCGTGGCGGGCATCCTCGGGGCGATGGCGATCACGGGCGAATACTCCACCGGGATGATCCGATCGAGCCTGACGGCTGAGCCGCGACGAGGTGCGGTGCTGCTCGCCAAGGCGCTGGTCGTGACCGTCACCCTGGTGGCCACCACCGTCGTGACCTCGCTCATCTCCGTGCTCGTCGTCACACCGATCTACGGTGAGAACGGTTTCGAATGGGGCGACGCGGAACGGACCTGGATCCCCCTCGGCTGGGCGGTCATCTCGATGGCGACGTTCGCCCTGCTGGGCCTGGGGTGGGGATTTCTCATCCGGAACGGCGCCGGGGCGATCGCGGCGACCGTCGGCATCCTCTTCGTGCTGCCGATCGTCGTGAGCCTGTTCTCGTTCGGCGGTGAGTCGTGGCAATGGCTCATCGACCTCTACAACTACCTGCCGTCGTCCGCCGCGGCGGCCCTGACGACGAACCCCGCGAACGAGACCGTGCGGAACGTCATCGTGCTGCTCGCCTGGCCTGCGGCAGCTCTCGTCGGGGGCTGGGCAGTCCTGCGGACGCGGGACGCGTAGGGTCTTGGCGTGACGAATCGAAGCCGCAGCTCCTCCTCCAGCGAGGGGGAGCTGCGGCTTCCGCGTCCGCCGGGGCTCCTCCGGCGGTACTGGGCACGGCATCCGCTGTTCGCAGACATCCTCGTCGTGGTCGTGTGCCTCCTCGTGTCAACGATTCCGGTGATCGCTACGCCGATCCTGCCCGAGGGCATCGGTACCAACTCGCGGGAGTGGCAGAGCGTGCTGCCCGCGCTGAGCGTCGTCGTCGTCCTGGGGTGCCTGGCTCTCCTCATCCGGCGACGGCATCCCCTCATCGTCCTCGCCGCCTCGTGCGTCGTGTCTCTCGCATACATGTTCGCGCCGGCGCCGATCAACGGTCCGCTCCTGCTCGTCGCCACCTACTCGGTCGCCGTCCACGTCGGTTCTCGCGCGGCTCTCATCGGAGCCGGGACCGTCATGACCGTCCTCACAGGTGCCGGTCTCGTCCTGATCGCGACCGATCTCAGCTCGACGACCGTCGTCTGGGGCTCGCTCGTCAACGAGGGCCTCAACGCGGTGATCGGCGGGCTGATCGGAGCCAACGTCGGTTCCCGCGCCAGGTACGTGAAGGCGCTGATCGACCATTCGCAACGCCTCGTCGTCGAGCGCGACCAGCAGGCTCAGCTCGCCGCTTCGACCGAACGCGAGCGCATCGCGCGGGAGCTCCACGACATCGTCGCCCACTCGCTCACCGTCATGGTCGCCCTGGCCGAAGGCGTGGCAGCCTCGAACGATGCCGAGCGCACGCGCCCCGGCGTCGAGGCCATCGCGGCGACGGGCAGAGAGGCGCTGAGAGACATGCGGGCGACCCTCGGCATCCTGCGCGACGCGGATGCGGCTCCGCTCGCGCCGCTCGCCCGGGACACCACGACGGAGACCGTCGCGTCCGCGCGCGCGGCCGGGTTCGACACCCGATTGGTCGTCTCGGGTGATCCGGCAGATCTTGACTCCCGCACTCAGCTGGCCGTCTCGCGGATCGTGCAGGAGAGCGTGACGAACGTCCTCCGCCATGCGTCGGCGGCCACCCGCATCGACGTGGCGATCCAGCACGATCCGGACGGCGTGTCCGTCACCGTCACGGACGACGGCCTTCCGACGTCCGCCTCAGAGCACACCGCTGGCTTCGGCCTGCGCGGTCTGCGAGAGCGCGTCGGGCTCGCGGGAGGCACCATCACGGCAGGTCCGCGCCGTCCCCACGGCTGGTCGGTCGCCGCCCGCATTCCCCGACAGGAGTCCACCTCATGAGTACGTCCCCTTCCGCCGCGGTGCGGGTGCTGATCGTCGACGACCAATCGCTCATCCGCCTCGGGTTCCGCATGGTCCTCGAAGCCGCCGACGGGATCGAGGTGGTCGGCGAGGCCGGGGACGGTGCGGAGGCCATCGAGGCGACGGCACGCCTGCGTCCCGATGTGGTCCTGATGGACGTCCGGATGCCGGGGGTCGACGGAATCGAGGCCACGGCGACGATCGCTCGGGACCACCCCGGCGCCCGCGTGCTCGTACTCACCACGTTCGATCTGGACGAGTACGCGTTCGGCGCCCTCCGCGCCGGAGCGGGCGGCTTCCTTCTGAAGGATGCCGGGAGGGATGAGCTCGTCGCCGCTGTCCGCGCCGTCGCCGCGGGGGAAGCCACTCTCGCCCCTCGCATCGTCCGGCGGATGATCGAACTCGTGACCGCAGGACAGGGGGCGGATGCCGCTCCCCCGTCGGCGACGGGGTCGGCCGGGCTCGATCTCCTCACGTCGCGCGAGCAGGACGTGCTGCAGGCGATGGCGCGGGGCCTCACGAACACCGAGATCGCCGAGGAACTGTTCCTCGGCGAGTCGACGGTCAAGACGCACGTCGGCCGGATCCTCGCGAAGCTCCCGGCCCGCGACCGCGTCCACGCCGTCCTCATCGCCCACGGGCTGGCGAGTCCGTGGGAGCACGCCGCCGAGGGCGTTCAGGTGGACGGTGGGACGCGTCGTTAGGATCGAGACGATGACCACGATCGTTGACGCCGCATCCGCTTCGACCCCTCCCGAAGGGTGGGAGGCCATCCGCGACGGATTCCTCGCCTTCCTCGTCTCGGCGGGCTGGAGCCTCCTGTGGGTCGTCGTTACCGTCGTGCTCGCACTGCTCCTCTCGTGGATCATGCGCCGACTGATCGGCCGAGTCGTCGATCGCATCGTCACCGGCGCCAAGTCGCGCGCCGCGGCGGAGGACACGCGCGCGATCGACATGTCGCCGCTCGCACAGGTCCGGGTCGTGCAGCGCACCCGCACCCTGGGGTCGATCCTCACCAACATCGTCAACGTCGCGATCGTCATCATCGCCGCGCTGACGATCGTCTACATCCTGAACCCGGGTGTCCTCGCGTCGTTCACACTGCTGTCGGCGGCGATCGGCGCCGGCCTCGGATTCGGAGCGCAGAACATCGTCAAGGACGTCCTGAACGGCATCTTCATCGTCGCGGAGGACCAGATCGGCATCGGCGACGTCGTCGACGTGGGGCTGGCGACGGGTGTCGTCGAGTACGTGAGCGTCCGCGTCACCCACGTCCGCGACGTGAACGGCACACTGTGGTTCGTCCGCAACGGCGAGATCCTCCGCATCGGCAACATGTCGCAAGGCTGGGCGCGCGTCGTTATCGACGTGGGCGTGCCCGTCGACGCCGACCTCGACGCCGTCGAGGACGCGATGCTCACGGCCGCGAAGGACCTCGTCCGCGAACCGAAGTGGCGCACGCGCATCATCGACAAGCCCGAGGTCTGGGGTCTCGAGTCCATCGGCGGCGAGACCATCGTCACGCGCCTCGTGGTGAGGACCCGCCCGAACGCGAAGGACGACGTGTCCCGTGCGCTGCGCGCACGACTGAAGAAGGCGCTCGACGAGCTGGGCGTCCCCCTCCCCCAGCTCGACTCCGTCTTCCTCACCGGAGCGGACGCGGCTCAGAGCGTGCGCGGTGCGAACCCGCCCAAGACGAAGCCACAGCAGATCACTCCGCCGGCGGCGCCGCAGCGTCTCGCGTGGCGTCCGAAGAAGCGGGGACGGACCGACGGGGACGCCCCCGAGGGGAGTGCGGCGCCGTGAGCGAGCAGATGAGCTTCTACGACGAGGTCGGCGGACACGACGTGTTCCGTCGCCTCGTGGATGCCTTCTACCGCGAAGTGGCCGCCGACGACATCCTGGGGCCGATGTACCCCGAGGAGGACCTCGGACCCGCCGCTGAGCGGCTGCTGCTGTTCCTCGAGCAGTACTGGGGCGGACCGACGACCTACGGCGAGACGCGGGGTCACCCGCGCCTCCGCATGCGTCACATGCCTTTCCACGTCAACCCCGAGGCGCGCGACCGCTGGCTGCGGGCGATGCGGATCGCGGTGGACGAAGCGCAGCTGTCGCCTCTGCACGAGGCGACCCTCTGGGACTATCTTCAGCGCGCCGCCCACGCGATGGTGAATACCTTCGAACCGACCGGCGCCGGCCCGAAAACCGAGCCCCGCGGCGGCACGAACCTGCCGTTGCACCCCGGGGCGTGAGCCCCCGCGCGGTCAGCGACCGCCGGTCGAGCGGACCGTGGTCAGTCCGGTCGGGTTGCCGGCCCGGACCAGCACGTGTCCGCGGGACAGGCTGACACGGGTCCACGTCCCGGTCCGTCGGACGGATGCCTCTTCGTTCCCGTCCGCGCCGAGGAACCCGAGGGCGTCCGCCGCGAACGCCACTCCCGCGACGAGACCGTCCAGCTCCGCGTCGGGTGCGCCCCACACGGCGGCTCGGACCGTCCGGACGAGGTCCTCGCCGGGTGCCGCCGGCAGCGCCGTCGCCACGGCATCCACTCCGCGACGGACCGACCGTGCGAGCGCATCGACCGCGACCGGCGAGCCGGGCAGCCAGCCCGCGCGGGGCGGCGAGATGCCCGCCCACGCGGCGGAGACGCCGCTGTCGGGAAGTCCCACACGCGTCGGGTCCTCGCCCGCGCGGAGGGCACCGGCATCCACGACGAGGTCGCACTCCAGTTCGGGGTCGATGGAGAGGAAGCGCATCCCGAGGACCGTCGGGGTGTCGTCGCCGAAGCCGCGCGGCGACAGCGGGGCCGCGGAGACGGCCAGGGTCCCGCCGGCGGCCCGCAGCCGCACCGCCGGGTCGCCCAGCCGAGCGGCCCGCCCGGCGAACGTGAGGAGGTCGGCCGCCGAGCGCGGGTCGGGGAAAACGAGCTGCGGGGACATCCGACCTAAACTACCAAGCGGGCGCCCACGGGATGACATCGGGCTCCCCGGAAAGGAACGCCGTGAGCGAATCGGGCCACGTCGACGGGCTGCTGGCCGTCCTGGATCTGTCCTCGAGCGACGCCCGCACCACGGAGGACATCTTCACCGGGGTGTCGCAGGCGATGCCGTTGGGTCGGGTGTTCGGCGGTCAGGTCCTCGCGCAGGCGGTCATCGCGGCGGAACGGACGGTCGACGACGGCCGCGCCGCCCACTCGATGCACGGGTACTTCCTCCGCCCGGGTGACTCGACGCGCGGCATGACCTTCTCGGTCGATCGCATCCACGACGGGCGGTCATTCTCCACGCGGCGCACCCAGGCCTTCCAGGAGGGCGTGCCGATCTTCTCCATGATCGCGTCCTTCGAGGTCGACGCGACGGGACTCGAGCACCAGGACGAGATGCCGAGCGGCATCCCCGGACCGGATGACCTGTCCGATGACTCCGTTCTGGCTGGTCTGCACCCGATGAGCAAGCGCCATTTCGATCAGAGCCCCGTCGAGGTGCGCCACGTCGAAGATCCTATCTATGCGAACGTCGGCAGCGACCGCGTCGCGCACCAGTCGGTGTGGGTGCGCACGCGGGGCGAGGTTCCCGACGATCCGCGCGTGCATCGGGCCGCGCTCGCGTACATGAGCGATCTGACGATCCAGGAATCGGTCCTCCGTGCCCACGGAGCCTCGTGGGCCACGCCCGGACTGAAGGTCGCGAGTCTCGACCACGCCATGTGGTGGCACCGTCCCGCCCGCGTCGACGAGTGGCTGCTGTACGTCCAGCAGTCGCCGAGCGCGCAGGGCGGCCGGGGGCTCGCGACGGGGCGGATCTTCTCTCGCGAGGGAGAGTTGGTCGCCTCCGTCGCTCAGGAGATCATGGTCCGCATCCCGGACGCGGACTGACCGGACTCAGCGTCGTCCGAGCGGCGGCAGCGGTTCGCCGAGGAACGGCTCCCAGGCCTTCCGCGTTTCGGGCGACAACCGCACGGGACGGCCAGTCCCGGCATCCACCTGGACGATGACGGTGGATGCCCGGGCGTACAGCGTCTGCGGCTCCTGGCCCGCGGGCGTGAAGACCTCGTAGTGGACCTCGGCGCTCGATCCGCCGATCTTCCCGAACCACATCTGCACGTCGATCGGATCGCGCTGGTAGGGAACCGGTGCGAGGTACTCGATCTCCTGGCGGGCGATGAGGGTCAGCTGCGCCGCGCCGTGGCTCGCGTCGATGACCGCGGTCGGGACGACCCGCTCCCCCGCGCCGGGCACCCAGAAGGCGCGCACGCGCGCCTCCTCGAGGAGCTTCAGCATCGCGGCGTTGTTGACGTGGTTGTACGCGTCGAGATCGCCCCACCGCAGGTGGATGGGAACCCGGATGCGGCGGTCAGTCACGGGTGAGCTTGCGGTACGTCGACTTCGCGGGGTTCGCCGCGTCGGCGCCGAGCCGCTCGATCTTGTTCGCCTCGTACGCCTCGAAGTTGCCCTCGAACCAGTACCACTGGTCGGGCTTCTCGGCGGTGCCCTCGTACGCGAGGATGTGCGTCGCGATGCGGTCGAGGAACCACCGGTCGTGGGTGATGACCACGGCGCAGCCGGGGAACTCCAGCAGAGCGTTCTCGAGGGAGCTCAGGGTCTCGACGTCGAGGTCGTTCGTGGGCTCGTCGAGGAGGAGCAGGTTCCCGCCCTCCTTCAGCGTGAGCGCGAGGTTCAGGCGGTTGCGCTCACCGCCGGAGAGCACGCCCGCCTTCTTCTGCTGGTCCGGTCCCTTGAAGCCGAACTTCGAGACGTAGGCGCGCGAGGGGATCTCGGTCTTGCCGACCGTGATGATGTCGAGGCCGTCCGAGACGACCTCCCACAGCGTCTTGTTCGGGTCGATGTTCGAGCGCGACTGGTCGACGTAGCTGATCTTGACGGTCTCGCCGATCTTCAGGTCGCCGCCGTCGAGGGGCTCGAGGCCGACGATCGTCTTGAAGAGCGTGGTCTTGCCGACGCCGTTCGGGCCGATGACGCCGACGATGCCGTTCGGCGGCAGGCTGAAGCTGAGGCCGTCGATGAGCGATCGGCCGTCGAAGCCCTTCTGGAGCTTCTTGGCTTCGATCACGACACTTCCCAGGCGCGGCCCGGGCGGGATCGAGATCTCCTCGAAGTCGAGCTTCCTCGTCCGCTCCGCCTCGGCCGCCATCTCCTCGTAGCGGGCCAGGCGCGCCTTCGACTTCGTCTGGCGGCCCTTCGCGCTCGAGCGGACCCACTCGAGCTCTTCCTTCAGGCGCTTCGCGAGCTTGGCGTCCTTCTTGCCCTGGACTTCGAGACGCTCGCCCTTCTTCTCGAGGTAGGTCGAGTAGTTGCCCTCGTAGCCGATGAGGCGGCCGCGGTCGACCTCGGCGATCCACTCCGCGACGTTGTCGAGGAAGTACCGGTCGTGGGTGATGGCGATGACCGCACCCTTGTAGGCCTGCAGGTGCTGCTCGAGCCAGAGCACGCTCTCGGCGTCGAGGTGGTTGGTGGGCTCGTCGAGGAGCAGAAGGTCCGGCTTCTGGAGCAGGAGCTTGGCGAGGGCGACGCGGCGCTTCTCGCCACCGGAGAGCGGGGCGATCGCGGCGTCTGCCGGAGGCGTGCGGAGTGCGTCCATGGCCTGCGACAGCTGCGAGTCGAGGTCCCAGCCGTCCGCGGCGTCGATCTCCTCCTGCAGCGTCCCCATCTCGGCGAGGAGCGCGTCGAAGTCGGCGTCGGGATCGGCCATGAGCGCGGAGATCTCGTTGAACCGGTCGAGCTTGGGCTTGATCGCCACGCCGTCCTGGATGTTCTCGAGGACGGTCTTCGACTCGTCGAGCTCGGGCTCCTGCATGAGGATGCCGACCGAGAACCCGGGCGAGAGCTTCGCCTCGCCGTTGGACGGGGTGTCGAGACCCGCCATGATCTTCAGGATCGTCGACTTACCGGCGCCGTTCGGGCCGACCATGCCGATCTTGGCGCCGGGCAGGAACGCCATCGTGACGTCGTCGAGGATGAGCTTTTCGCCGACGGCCTTGCGGGCGCGGACCATGGAGTAGATGTATTCGGCCATAACGGCCCAAGTCTACGTGGGTCGTCCCTCGTGACGGGACGGTCCGAGTGTCACCAATCGATCGATCGGGTCTGTCCCAGCAGGCACGCACCGTCGGCGAGGCCGGGCATCACGAGCGCCGTCGGCTTCGCCACCGACGGACCGACCTGTCCGACGAGGCACTCGTCGCCGATTCGTACGGAGAACTGGATGCTGTCCGCGGGATCACCGATCGAGGTCTCGTCCTCCGTGACCTGCATCGCCTTCTTCGGGAACCCCGCCGCCACGAGGGCGTCGACGTAGACGCGCCCCTTGACGGATGCCGAGTCCCGCCAGACGGCATCCATCACCGACGTGAAGTCGGGCAGACGCGCCTCGGCGGAGTCCGCAGCGGCTGTGGGGGTGGGTGTCGCCGACCCCGAGGGGCGGGGCGCAGCCGCAGAGGACGTCGCGGGCTCGGAGGGCGCCGGGCTCGACCCGGGTGCACATGCGGCGAGCGTCACCACCACCACGGGCGAGAGCGCGAGCAGGAGCAGGCGGGATCCCCGGGAGGGCTGGTGTCTGCGCACGGGCGAGAGTCTAGGGCGTGCGGCCTCCGAGCCGGCTGGGTGCGAGTCAGAACGGCGTGGCGGCGGGTTCGGCCTGCCAGGTCCGCTCGTCCGCGCTGTCTGCGTCGGCCCCGGATTCCGCGCCCGGCGCCGCCCACTCCGTCGCCGATTCGCCGGTGTCGGCCTGACCGCGCGGCTTCTCGTCGCGCGTGAACACCGACGTCCCGAAGGCGAGGTCGTGTCCCAGTGCGACGGCGTCGATCTCGGCATCCGTTCCGGACTTGTCACCGGCCTCCCACCGCTTGATGGCGAGGGTTCCGTGCACGACGATGCGCTGACCTCGACGGACGGAAGCGGCGACGTGCTCTCCGAGCGTCCGGAAGACCGAGACGCGGTACCAGCTGGTGAGCCCGTCGACCCACGCGCCCGCCTTCACGTCGTAACGGCGGTCGGTGCTGGCGACCCGCAGCGACACGACGGGCGTGCCGTCGGGAAGTCGACGGTACTCGGGGTCGGCCCCGACGTTGCCGACGATCGTGATGTGATCCTTCATTTCGACTCCTTCAGTCGTCGGGGCACGGCTGTGCCCGCTCGATGCTCCGACGCCCGCGTGCCCGGCGGGCGTCGGAGCCCCTTCAGGATTCCGTTGACGCCCGGCACGACGGCGCCCCGGTCGCCGAACGGTGGAAACCGTCGGCGACCGGGGCGCGTGGGGAGAAGGCGGAGACCATGAGGTCCGCCGGGGAGGATCAGCGGCGGGCGTACTCCCCGAACCGGGCCCGGACCTTGTTCACCTTCGGCACCGCGACGGCCAGGCAGTAGCCCTGGCCCGGGTTCTTGGTGAAGAAGTCCTGGTGGTAGTCCTCGGCGGGGTACCACTCGCCGAGGGGCTCCATCGTGGTGACCAGTCCGCCACCCCACCAATCCGCGGCACGTTCCGCGGCGCGCTGGAACTCCTCGCGCTGCGCGTCATCGGCGGGGAACATGGCGGAGCGGTACTGGGTGCCGACGTCGTTGCCCTGCCGGTTGAGCTGGCGCGGGTCGTGCATGGTGAAGAACGCATCGAGGATGACGTCGGAAGGGATGATCTCCTCGTCGAACGTCACCTTGACGGCCTCAGCGTGACCGGTCGTGCCGGTGCACACCTGCTCGTACGTGGGCGACGCCACGGAACCGCCGATGTAGCCAGATTCGACCGACTCGACTCCCTCGAGAGCGCGGTACGCGGCGTCGAGACACCAGAAGCAGCCTCCGGCAAGCACATAGGTCTGCATGCGAGACCTTCCTTTCACTGTGGGATCGTCACGAGGGACAACGCCGACGGCGGGCGCGATGTTCCGTCCCGAAGGTGCGTGTCGGTGGCCGAGCGTACCCTGCGAATCGACGCAGAGGAGGCCCCGTGACCACCATCGCACCGAACACCGATGTCCGGCTCCGCCGATATCGCCTCACACCTGTCTCTGACCGCCTGTCGCGCGTCGTCGACCCCGAGGGCCGGGTCGTCGGACACGTGGCCCGCATCGGCGACGACCTCGCCACGCGCTATCGCGCGCGCCGGTTCCGCCCTGCGGCCGGTGGCTTCGTCGAGCTCGGCGATTTCTGGCGGATGGAGGACGCGGTGGCCGTCCTCCACGACTCGCGCTGACACGCTCAGACGATGGCGGCGACGGCCTCGCTCTCGTCCTGCGCGTGCCCCGCACCCGCGCCGCCCACTTCGGGCCACAGTCGTGCCAGCACCGTGATCGCGTCCCGCAGTTGCTCGGGCGGGGCGGTGAACGGCACGCGAAGGTGCGCGTCGTATCCGCCGTCCACGGAGAAACGCGGGCCCGCCGACAGGAGGACTCCCTCGCGCCGAGCCGCCAGGACGAGCGATCCGCTGAGCGGAGCGTCCATCCCCACCCACAACGAGACTCCGCCCGCCGGGACGGGGACATCCCACGTCGGGAACGATGCGCGGAGCGCGGCCACGGCGGCATCCCTCCCCCGGCCGAGCAACTCGGCGCGCTGCGGCAGGATGTCGGGCATCAGACGCATGAGACGCGAGGCGACGGCTTGCTCGAACTCGGCGGTGCCGAGATCGCGACGGGGGCGGGAAGCCACCAGCCGCCGCACGAAGGTTCGGTCCGCCCGCACCCAGCCGACCCGCAGCCCACCCCACACCGTTTTGCCCAGTGAACCGATCCGCACGGCATGAGGTCCGAAGTCCAACGGTTCCGGAGCGGTGCCGTCGATTATCAGCTCGGCGGTCGTCTCGTCGATCACGAGCACCGTCCCCGCGCGTTCGGCTGCGGCGCGGAAGGTCGCGGCATCCGTCGGGGACATCGACCGCCCCGTCGGGTTCTGGAACCACGGCATGAGATAGGCGAGGGTCGGACGCGCACGCCGGAAGGTCTGCTCGGCACGATCGAGGTCCCAGCCGCCGTCGACGGTCACCGGTGTTCCGGTCACGCGCGCTCCCGTGGCCTTGATCGCCTCGGTCGCATGCGGGTACGTGGGCGTCTCGAGGAGCGCCGTCATCCCCGGCCCGAGGAGAGCGGCCGTGACGAGGTGGATGGCGTGCTGTCCCCCGTTCGTGACCAGGATCTCGTCCGGGGCAGTCGGAATCCCGCGTGCGGTGTAGCGGTCGGCGATGGCCGTCCGGAGTTCGCTGCTGCCGACGATGTCGTAACCGGGCCGGCCGACGAGGGATGCGGCATCCGCTCCGACCTCGGCGATGACGCCCGCAAGGCCGGGCCACGCCGCCGGACTGGCCTGCTGCAGGTCGATGCCCTCGCCGTCGTCGAACACTCGACCGGCTCCTCGGCGCACCTGGGGAAGCGTGATGCTGCCCGATCCCCGCGTGCTCTCGATGTGACCGCTCTCGCGGAGCGAGCGATAGGCCGCCGCGACCGTCGCCCGACTCAGGCCGAGTGTCGCCGCGAGTTCGCGCTCGGCGGGCAGGGCGGTGTGGGCGGCGACGCGGTTATCGAGACAGAGAAGACGGATGCCGTCGGCCAGGGCCTCGTAGGTGGGCGTCCTGGTCCGCCAGCCACCGAGTGCAGCGGCGAGGCTTCGGGCACCGATCCGAGAGTCCATGGTCCACCTTTTCGAGATTGGACTGCATACAGAAGGCCAATCTTACGGTGGAATGGGTCCATGCTTCTGCGCCTCCTCCGCCTCGTCATCGGACTCGCCCTGTTCGGCATCGGCTGCGCCGTCCTCGTCCAGGCCGGCATCGGACTCGACCCCTGGACGGTCCTCGCCGAGGGACTCTCCGTGCAGACGGGTATCGGGATCGGCTGGATCGTCGTCATCACCGGCGCGCTCGTCCTCCTCGCCTGGATCCCGCTCCGTCAACGCCCCGGCATCGGCACGATCGCGAACATCCTCGTCGTCGGAACCGTCATGCAGGGGGCGCTGGCGGTCATCCCGCCCGTCGAGAACTACCTCTTGGGGGTTCTCGTCTTCGTGTTCGGCATCGCGCTCATCGCCGCGGCATCCGGGATCTACCTCGGCGCCGACCTCGGACCGGGGCCGCGCGACGGGTTGATGACCGGCCTCCACGCTCGGTTCGGATGGCCGATCTGGGTCTGCCGGTTCGCCGTCGAAGGGAGCGTCCTCGTCACCGGGTGGCTGCTCGGCGGCACCGTAGGCCTCGGCACGGTGCTGTTCGCGGTCCTCATCGGTCCCGGCGTCCACGTCGCCCTCGACGTGTCGGCGCGGTGGCGCGCCCTGCGCGCGCGCCGAGCGACCATAACCGTGTGAGCGGTAGCCTGGGGGGCGAGCATCCTTCCCTCCATAGCTCAGTGGATAGAGCGAGCGGTTTCTACCCGCCAGGTCGGGGGTTCGAATCCTCCTGGAGGGGCTCCGAGTCGCCGTGTCCGCGGACGACTCCTGTGGGAGGAGACCACGTGTCAGCTGCGGAGAACGACCGCCTCGTCTGGATCGACTGCGAGATGACGGGCCTCGACCTGTCGGTCGACGAGCTCGTGGAGGTCGCCGTCGTCATCACCGACTTCGAGCTCAACGTCCTCGACCCCGGCTTCCAGATCGTGATCAAGCCCGACGACTCCGCCCTCGCGCACATGAACGACTTCGTGACGAAGATGCACGAGAGCTCCGGCCTTCTCGCAGAGATCCCGAACGGCGTGAGCCTCGCCGACGCCGAATTCCAGGTGCTCGAGTACATCCAGCGGTTCGTCCCCGAAGGCAAGGCCCCGCTCGCGGGCAACACGATCGGCACCGACCGCATGTTCCTCGCGCGCTACATGCCCCGCGTCGATCGGTGGCTGCACTACCGCAACGTCGACGTGTCGAGCGTGAAGGAGCTCGCCCGTCGGTGGTACCCCCGCGCCTACTTCAACGCTCCGGCGAAGGACGGCGGCCATCGCGCCCTCGCCGACATCCGCGAGAGCGTCCGCGAGCTCGCGTACTACCGCGAGACGGTCTTCGTGGACGCCCCCGGACCGTCGAGCGACGACGCGCGCACCGCCGCGGCATCCGCCGTGTCATCGTTCGCCTCCGGACTGTAATACACTTGTGGGGTTGCCCGGAGACGGGCACATGGTGGGTATAGCTCAGTTGGTAGAGCACCTGGTTGTGGTCCAGGGGGTCGCGGGTTCAAGTCCCGTTACTCACCCCATATCTTCTCCGCATGAGGCGTGGTCATGATCGATATGGATGCCGAGGCATTCGAGGATCTGGTTGCGTCCGAACTCGATGGGTTGCCCGACGACATGGTCGTGGGGCTCGACAATGTCGTGTTCGTCGTCGAGGACCGTCCCGAGGACGGCTCGCTCGACCTGTTGGGGCTGTACGACGGCCTCGCGTTGACGGAGCGGGACCAGTACGGCATGGGTGACCTCCCGGATCGCATCATCCTCTACCGGGAACCGCACCTGGACGCGTGCGATGACGTCGACGACCTCCGTGATGAGGTGCACACGACCCTCGTCCACGAGATCGCCCACTTCTACGGCATCGACGATGCCCGACTGCACGAGCTGGGGTGGGCCTGATGAGCATCGCGTCGCCGGAGATCGACGAGCGGACGGACCTGCAGGCATCCACCTCGGGACCCTGGCAGACCGTCGTCTGGAACGACCCCGTCAACCTCATGAGCTACGTGGAGCACATCTTCCGCCAGTACTTCGGATTCTCGCGTGAGAAGGCGCACCGGCTGATGCTCGCCGTCCACCACGACGGGCACGCGGTCGTCGCCGAGGGGTCGCGGGAGCAGATGGAGCTGCACGCTCAGGCGATGCACGACTACGGGCTGTGGGCGACCGTGCGAGAGGCGGGGTCGTGACTGCCCACGCTGTCGCCATGGAGCTGACGCTCCTCGAAGCCGCGCATCTTTCCGATCTCGTCGGACAGTTCGAAGACGTCGTGACCTCGCACGACGGCTCCGACCCGGCCGTGCGCCGACTCGTGCCGGACGCCTACGCCGACGACGCAGAGGCAGCGGCGGAGTTCCGTCGCCTGACCGAGGACGACCTCCTGGCACGACGGGCGGCGGATGCGGGCATCGTCCGCGCGTCCCTGCGGCACGACGGGCAGGACCTCGACATCGATCAGCTCGACCGCGCCACCGCCGAGGACATCCTCGTGGTCGACCTGACCCCGGATGCCGCCGGTGCCTGGCTCCGCACGCTCGCCGCCCTTCGGCTGGTGCTGGCGGACCGGCTCGGGGTGACGGACGAAGAGCAGCGCGGCGACGGCGATGCCCGGTTCGGCGTGTACGAGTGGATCGGCTACCGCCTCGAGATGCTCGTTCAGGCGCTCGACGCCTGAGCAGGGACCTTCAGGGCAGCCGGAAGACGTGGCTCGCGAGCTCATCCGGGTGGTGATCCCGGAGGTGCGCCTCCTCTTGCCGCTCCCACCGCTCCCAGTGCGGTCGGTACGTCTCGCCGTCTCGTTCGAGCGCGCGCACCCGGCGGGCATCCCGGGGCGCGTCGAGCCATACGGCGACGTCCGCGAGCTCGGCCGATGCGGGCGTCAGCACACCGGAACCCTCCACGATGACGACGGCCGCGGGGGCGACGCGCCTCTCCTGCCCCGAGGGCCGATCCGTCGTCCAATCCCACACCGGCCACGACCCCGGTTCGCCCCTGCGCAGCGGCACGAGGACGCCCTGACGCACGGTGTCCGCGCCGTCGCGCAGGCCGTCCCAGCCGGGGTAGACGTCGTCGAGTCGCACGATCGCCGCACCCGCCAGCCGCTCGGCGAGGAGGTCCGCGAACGTCGACTTCCCGGCGCCGGAACGACCGTCGACCAGCACCACCGCCGGCTCGCGCCGCACGCCGTGAACGGCGTCCGCGACGTCGTCGACCGCGACGACGAGGTCAGCCCCGAGCGGATCAGCGCTTGAGTGCACGGATGACGCGGCTGAGCGCCCGTCCCGCGATCCACACGAACGGGATGCCGACGGCGACGAGCGAGACCAGATTCGGCTCGAAGCGCAGGTCATCGCCGGTGCGGATGTACGCACCGATCGGGATCGCGGCGCCACCGCCTCCGCCGCCCGCACCGCCCGACGTGTCCTCTCCCGCGCCGAAGCCCGACCAGGTCAGGGCGACGGGGATGATCCGGATGCCGTCGACGTCCTGCTGTTCGCCGTAGACGGTGGTCACGCCGAGCGAGGCGAACTGCTTGCCGAGTTCGAGGGGGAGGTTTGCCATGCCCTCACGGTAGCCGCAGGCGACGCGGAAAGCAGGGGGTTGCGCCGATTCGGGTCAGTCCGGCGCGGGGCGCGGGTTGGTGGGAAGAGCGTTGACGTCTCGTCGCGGCCCGAGGGTGCTCGCGCGCGTGACGGCGCCGCGGCCGAACCTGCTGCGGGCGTCGTCGAGAGCGGCATCCACCCTCCGCCACTCCGCGTCGTCGTCCCACAGTGCCAGACCGCCGATACCGTCGCCCGTGAGCTTCTCGCCTCGGACCCCGATCAACCGGACGGGCTGGACGAGGTCGATCTTCCCGAAGAGCTCGAGGGCGACGTCGCCGACCCGCTGACCGACGTTCGTGGGCTCAGGGACGCTCACCGACCGTGAGAGGGTCGTGAAGTCCGCGAACCGCACTTTTATGGCGATCGTCCGCGCTTCCCAGCCGCCCGCGCGCAATCGAGAGGCGACCCTGTCGGCGAGACGGCGGAATTCGCTCCGGAGCATCGCCGTGTCGGAGACATCCTCGAGGAAGGTCTCCTCGTGCCCGACGCTCTTCTCGGTGTGCTCCGTCTGCACCGACCGCGGGTCGTGGCCGCGGGCGAGCTGCGAGACACGCGCGCCCATCGCCGGGCCGAGCGCTCGATCGAGGACGCTCCGCGGGGTGTTCAGGATGTCGGACACCATCCGGATGCCGCGCGCTTCGAGAGCCTCTGCAGCTTTGGGACCGACGCCCCAGAGCGCGCTGACCGGGCGAGCAGCGAGGAACGCCTGTGTGTCGGGCTCAGCGACGATCAGCAGCCCGTCCGGCTTCGACACCGTCGAGGCGATCTTCGCGACGTGCTTCGTAGCCGCGACGCCGATGCTGCACGTCAGGCCGGTCTCCTCCAGAACCCGGCGGCGGACCATCCGAGCGATCTCGCCGGGACTCCCCCAGAGGCGGCGCGCACCGCTCACGTCGAGGAAGGCCTCGTCGATCGAGAGCGGCTCCACGAGCGGGGTGACGTCGCGGAAGATCGCCATGACCTTCTTCGACAACTCCGAATACCGCTCGAACCGCGGGACCACGACGATCGCCTGCGGGCACAGCTGGAGTGCCCGGCCGACCGACATTGCCGACCTCACCCCGAAGCGGCGAGCCTCGTACGACGCGCTTGAGACGACGCCGCGCCCCTCCATCCCGCCCACGATGAGCGGCTTACCCGCGAGCGACGGGTCGTACAGGACCTCGACCGACGCGTAGAAAGCGTCCATGTCGACGTGGAGGATGCGCGTGCCGGTGTCGTCGGCGCCGTCGGGTGAGACGATCCGTCCCGTCCCGTCACCGCGTCCCATACCTCCATTGTCGACGATGCCGCCGACACCGAGCCCGGATCGGGCAGCGGCGCGGCGGCATCATCGATCGGCGTCAGGCCTGCCCCGCGCGCTCCAGGATGAGCTCGCGGACGCGTGCAGCATCCGCCTGGCCCTTCATGGCCTTCATGACGGCACCGATGACGGCGCCGGCGGCCTGCACCTTGCCGTCCTGGATCTTCGCCAGGACGTCGGGCTGCGCGGCGAGGGCCTCGTCGATGGCGGCGATCAGCGCACCGTCATCCGAGACGACGGCGAGACCACGCGCGTCGACGACTTCCTGCGGGGTCCCCTCCCCCGCGATGACGCCCTCGAGCACCTGACGCGCGAGCTTGTCGGTCAGCGTGCCGGCATCCACCAGCTTCTGCAGCTCGGCGACCGATTCGGGCGAGACCAGCGCGGCGGGTTCGGCTCCCTGCGCGTTGGCGACACGGGTGACTTCGCCCGTCCACCACTTGCGAGCGGATGCCGGGGACGCGCCGGCGGCGATCGTCGCCTCGACCTCGGCGAGGAGACCGCCGTTGGCGACGTCCTGGAACTCGAGGTCGGTGAAGCCCCACTCGGTCTTCAACCGTCGTCGGTACACCGAGGGCGCCTCGGGGAGCGCGGCGCGCAGCTCCTCGATCAGCTCCTCGGACGGCTCGACGGGCAGGAGGTCGGGCTCGGGGAAGTACCGGTAGTCGTCGGCATCCGACTTCGGGCGGCCGGGCGAGGTGCGCCCGGTGTCCTCGTGCCAGTGGCGCGTCTCCTGCGTGATCGTGCCGCCACCGGCGAGGATCGCCGCCTGACGCTGGATCTCATAACGGACGGCACGCTCCACAGAACGCATCGAGTTGACGTTCTTCGTCTCGGTGCGCGTGCCGAGCTTCTCCTGACCGCGGGGGCGGAGCGAAACGTTCGCATCGCAACGGAGGTTGCCGCGCTCCATGCGCGCCTCCGAGATCCCAAGTGACCGCACGATGTCGCGGATCGCCGCCACATAGGCCTTGGCGACCTCCGGAGCACGGTGCTCGGTGCCGAAGATCGGCTTGGTGACGATCTCGACGAGCGGCACGCCGGCGCGGTTGTAGTCGACGAGCGAGTACTCCGCGCCCTGGATGCGACCGGTCGAACCGCCCATGTGGGTGAGCTTGCCGGCATCCTCCTCCATGTGCGCGCGCTCGATCGGGACGACGACCAGGTCGCCGCCCTCGAGTTCGATCTCGACGCTGCCCTCGAAGGCGATCGGCTCGTCGTACTGGGAGATCTGGTAGTTCTTGCCGAGGTCCGGGTAGAAGTAGTTCTTCCGCGCGAACCGGCTCGACGGCGCGATCGAGCAGCCGAGGGCGAGGCCCAGGCTGATCGAGTAGCGGACCGCGGTCTCGTTGACCACCGGCAGCGAACCGGGCAGGCCCATGTCGACCGGGGCGACGAGGGTGTTGGGAGCTGCGTCGTGGTTCGCCTCGTGCGCCGGGTTGGCCGCCGGCGAGAACATCTTGGTCTCGGTGTTGAGCTCGACGTGCACCTCGAAGCCCAGCACCGGCTCGAAGAGCTCGAGTGCTTTGTCGAAGTCCATCAGCGCGTCCTTGGCCATCAGCGGGCTCCTCCGAGGATCGGGGCGCGGTCCAGCAGCGGACCGCCCCAGCTGTCGACGAGCAGGGCCTCGAGGGCCGCGCCGACGCGGTACAGACGTGCGTCCTCCCGGACGGGCGCGACGAACTGGATGCCGACGGGCAACCCGTCCTCCGCCGCGAGGCCCGAGGGGATCGAGATGCCGGGGACGCCGGCGAGGTTGACCGGGATGGTCGTCACGTCGTTGAGGTACATCTGGATCGGGTCGTCGAGCTTCTCGCCGAGGCGGAAAGCGGTCGTGGGCGCCGACGGCGTCGCGATGACGTCGACCTGCGCGAACGCCTCGTCGAAGTCGCGCTGGATCAGGGTGCGGACCTTCTGAGCGCTGCCGTAGTAGGCGTCGTAGTACCCCGCCGACAGGGCGTAGGTGCCGAGGATGACGCGCCGCTTGACCTCGTCGCCGAAGCCGGCGTCGCGGGTCGCGGCCATGACGTCCTCGACGGTGCCACCGGGCACGTTCACCCGCATGCCGAAGCGCACGGAGTCGAACTTGGCAAGGTTGCTGGAGGCCTCCGCGGGGAGGATCAGGTAGTACGCGGCGACCCCGTACTCGAAGTGGGGTGCGCTGACCTCGACGATCTCGGCGCCGGCGGCTTCCATCGCGGCGAGGGAGGCGCGGAACGACTCCGAGACGCCGGTCTGGAAGCCGGAGTCGTCGAGCTCGCGGATGACGCCGACCTTCAGGCCCTTCAGGACCTCGCCGGTCGCCCCCTCGCGCGCAGCGGCGGCGAAGGACGGCCACGCGTCGGTGAGGGACGTGGCGTCGTGGGGATCGTGCCCGCCGATGACGTCGTGCAGGAGCGCCGAGTCGAGGACCGTGCGCGAGACGGGGCCGACCTGGTCGAGGCTCGACGCGAGCGCGATGGCGCCGTAGCGGCTGACACCCCCGTAGGTGGGCTTCATGCCGACGGTGCCGGTCACATGGGCGGGCTGCCGGATCGAGCCGCCGGTGTCGGAGCCGAGGGCGAGCGGTGCCTCGAAGGCGGCGACCGCCGCAGCGGAGCCACCGCCAGACCCGCCGGGGATCCGGTCGAGGTCCCACGGGTTGTGGGTCGGGCCGTACGCGGAGTGCTCCGTCGAGGAGCCCATGGCGAACTCGTCCATGTTGGTCTTGCCGAGCGGCACGAGGCCGGCGGCGCGGGAGCGCGACACGACGGTCGCGTCGTAGGGCGACATATAGCCCTCGAGGATCTTCGATCCGCTGGTCGACGGCATGTCGGTCGTCACGAGGACGTCCTTGATGGCGAGCGGGACGCCGGCCAGTTCGCCGAGCTCCTCGCCCGCGGCGCGGCGCCGGTCGATGTCCTGGGCGACCTCGACCGCGTGGTCCGAGACGTGCAGGAAGGCGTGGACGTCGCCGTCCACGGCGGCGATCCGGTCGAGGTGGGCCTGCGTGGCCTCGACACTCGACAGCTCGCCGGAACGGAGCTTCGCCGAGAGGTCGGCAGCGGTCAGCTTCAGGATGTCGCTCACTGCTCCTCCCCCAGGATCGCGGTCACGCGGAACCGGCCGTCGGCGGCATCCGGTGCGTTCTGCAGCACCTCGTCGAGGCTCAGCATGTCGCCGGGGACATCGGGACGGAACACATTGCTCAGCGGGATCGGGTGGCTCGTCGCGGCGACCTCGGGGGTGGCGACCTCGGAGACCTTGGCGATGTTGTCGACGATCGCATCGAGCTGGCCGGTGAGGCGTTCCACCTCCTCGTCGCTCAGCTGGATCCGGGCGAGCACGCCGAGATGGCGCACGAGATCGGGGGTGATTTCAGACACTCCCCCAGTCTAGTTCGGGCCACTCGTCGTCCGAGCGCTCGCCCTAGGCTGAGGACGTGACCGATTCGATCTCCGCCGATCGCCCCTGGCTCTCGTCCTACGACGCCGGCGTCCCGCTCGATCTCCCGCCCGTCACCGGGTCGCTCATGGATCTGCTCGACGACTCCGTCCGCGATTACCCGAAGGCGGCCGCGCTGCAGTTCTTCGGCAAGGAGACGACCTACGCCGCGCTGGCGGATGCCGTGAGTCGAGCGGCGGCCGGGTTGCGCCGCCTCGGGGTGAAGAAGGGCGACCGGGTCGCGATCGTCCTTCCCAACTGCCCGCAGCACATCGTCGCCTTCTACGCTGTCCTGCGCCTGGGCGCCGTCGTCGTCGAGCACAATCCGCTCTACACGCCGCGGGAGCTGCGGACCCAGTTCCAGGACCACGGTGCGCGCCACGCGATCGTCTGGAACAAGGTCGTCGCGACGGTCCAGGAGTTCCCGGCCGACCTCCACGTCGAGGCACTGGTGTCGGTCGACATCACGACGGCACTCCCGCTGCACACCCGGCTCGCGCTCCGGCTGCCGGTCGCGAAGGCCCGCGAATCGCGCGACGCGCTCACCGCGCCGGTGCGCGGGACGCGCACGTGGGACGACCTCGTCCGGACCGAGCCGCTCCCGGCATCCCACCCCCGTCCCGCCACGGATGACCTCGCGGTCCTCCAATACACCTCCGGAACGACGGGCACGCCCAAGGGTGCGATGCTCACCCATCGGAACCTCCTCGCCAACGCCCGCCAGAGTCAGGCGTTCATCCCGGCGGTGGTCCGCGGGGACGGATGCGTCTTCTACGCCGTCCTGCCGATGTTCCACGCGTACGGGCTCACGCTGTGCCTGACGTTCGCGATGTCGATGGGAGCGCGTCTCGTGCTCTTCCCGAAGTTCGACGCCGACATGGTGATCGACGCGATCAAGAAGCACCCGCCGACGGTCCTGCCCCTCGTCCCGCCCATCGCGGAGCGCCTGCTCGCTCGTGCCCGTGAGACCGGCGCGTCGATCCGGGGCATCGGGATCGGCGTGTCGGGGGCGATGGCCCTCTCGCCGGCGCTCGTCGAACCCTTCGAGGAGGCCACGGGCGGCTACCTCATCGAGGGCTACGGCCTCAGCGAGTGCTCGCCCGTCTTAATGGTGAACCCGCCCGCCGACAGCCGGAAGGCGGGGACGATCGGCATCCCTGTCCCCGGGACCGACGCGCGGGTCGTCGATCCGGAGGACCCGTCGCGCGTCTTCGGTGTCGGTGAGCCCGGCGAGCTCGTGGTGCGCGGACCGCAGGTCTTCTCGGGGTACTACGGCAAGCCGGAGGAGACGGAGAAGGTGCTCGAGGACGGCTGGTTCCGCACCGGGGACATCGTCGAGCGCGACGAAGACGGCTTTTTCCGGGTCGTCGACCGGCTGAAGGAGCTGATCGTGACGGGCGGCTTCAACGTCTCGCCGTCCGAGGTCGAGGCGACGCTCCGTCAGCACCCGCAGGTCGCGGATGCCGCCGTGGTCGGCCTGCCCGATCCGCACAGCGGCGAGCAGGTCGTGGCCGTCGTCATCCCCGCCCCCGGCGTGACCGCCCTCGACGTCGACGACATCCGCTCCTTCGCGCGGACACGACTGACCCCGTACAAGGTTCCGCGTCGCATCGAACCGGTCGACGACCTGCCGCGCTCGCTCATCGGCAAGGTGCTGCGGCGCCAGGTGCGGGACGCGCTGCTCGCGCAGAAGGACTGAGCCTCACTCCGCCGCAGGGGCCTCGCCGAGGGCGTCCGGCCCCTCGGTGACGAGCAGGTGGAACTGAGCCGCATCGATGATGCGGAGCCCGAGCGCTTCGGCCTTCGCGAGCTTCGATCCCGCGCCGGGGCCGGCAGCGACGAAGTCGGTCTTCTTCGAGACGCTGGATGCCGCCTTCCCCCCCGCCTGCATGATCGCCTCCTGCGCGCCCTCGCGGGTGTAGCCCTCGAGCGAGCCGGTCGCGACGACCGTGATGCCCTCGAGGACGCCGCCTGCTGCTGCGGCGGCACCGGGCCCGGGGTGGCCCGGGATCGACAGGCGCGCCCCGGCTGCGACCCAACGGTCGACGATGTCGACGTGCCAGTCGACGGCGAACCAGTCCTGCAGTGCGTCGGCGATGATCCCTCCGACGCCGTCGACGGCGGCGAGCTCATCGCGCGAGGCGGCGCGGATGGCGTCGAGTGAGCCGAAGTACTGCGCCAGCGCACGAGCGGCGACCGGACCGACGTGCCGGATGTTGAGGGCGACGAGGAACCGCCAGAGGTCCTTCGTCTTGGCCTTCTCGAGTTCGTCGATGAGGGTGAGCGCCTGAGCCGACGGCTGCGGGCCGGTGAGCCCCTCCTTCTTCTCCGCCGCGCTGGGGTTGCGGCGGAAGGGAGCGCGTCGGATCACGTCGCCGGTCTTCTCGTCGACGCGCGCCTCGCCGGTCTCGGAGTCCCGGACGATGACCTCGATCGGGACGAGCCGCTCCACCGTCAGGTCGAACAGCCCCGCCTCGGTGTCGAGGGCGGGTTCCTGCGGCGGGAGCGGCTGCGTCAGGGCGGCCGCGGTGACCTCGCCGAGCGCCTCGATGTCCAGCGCGCCGCGGGAGCCGATGTGTTCGACGCGTCCGCGAACCTGCGCGGGGCAGCCGCGGGTGTTCGGGCAGCGCAGATCGATGTCGCCTTCCTTCGCGGGGGCGAGCGTCGAGCCGCACTCGGGGCATTCGGTCGGCATGACGAACGCCCGTTCGGTGCCGTCGCGCAGTTCTGCGACCGGCCCGAGCACCTCGGGGATGACGTCGCCCGCCTTGCGCAGCACGACCATGTCGCCGATCAGCACGCCCTTGGCCTTGACGACGTCCTGGTTGTGAAGGGTGGCCTGACGCACGACGCTTCCGGCGACGAGTGCGGGCTCCATCTGCGCGTAGGGCGTGGCCCGGCCCGTGCGCCCCACCGACACGATGATGTCGACGAGCCGCGTCTGCACCTCTTCCGGCGGGTATTTGTAGGCGATCGCCCACCGCGGCGCGCGACTGGTCGCGCCGAGCTCATCGTGCAGCGAGAGCTCGTCGACCTTGACGACGATGCCGTCGAGCTCGTGCGCGACGGAGTGTCGCTTCTCGCCGTACTCCGCAACGAAATCGAGGACGCTGTCGACGTCGTCGAAGGTGCGCGGGTAGGGACTGACCGGGAGCCCCCACTCGGCCAGAAGCCCGTACACGTCGCTCTGCGCGGCGACCGGCGGGTCCGGCCACGCGCCGATCCCGTGCACGTACATGCGCAGCGATGCGAGACGGGCCTCGCCGGCCTCCAGCTCGAGACCCGACTTCTTGTCGAGCTGCTGGCGGAGTCCGCCGCTGGCCGCATTGCGCGGGTTGGCGAACGCGGGGAAGCGCCGGGCGGCGCTCTTCTGGGCCTTTTCCTCGTCGTACCGCGGCCGCGCGGCCGCGTCGGCGATGACGCGCTCTCGCAGCCGCGCCTGAAGCGCGTTGAGCTCTTCGAACGCCGCGACGGGGATGAAGACCTCGCCGCGGACCTCGACGAGAGCGGGATGCCCCTCCCCCGCCAGTCGATCGGGGATGCCGGCCACGCGCACCGCGTTGACGGTCACGTCCTCGCCGATGCGGCCGTCGCCTCGGGTCGCGGCCGAGGTCAGGACCCCGTCCTCGTATCGCAGCGAGATGGCGAGACCATCGATCTTGAGTTCGGTGAGCCAGCGCACCGGGCGTCCGGCCGAGGCCTCGGCCTTCGTGCACCACTCCCGCAACTCCTCCGGCGAGAACACGTTGTCGAGGCTCAGCATCCGCTCCGCGTGCTCGACGGGGGCGAACATCGACGATTCGGCCGCGCCGACCGTCTGCGTCGGCGAGTCCTGGCCCTGCAGCTCCGGATGCGCGCGCTCGATGGCCTCGAGCTCGTGCATCCACCCGTCATAGGTCGCGTCGTCGACGAGCCCGACGTCGCCGCCGTAATACGCCTCGCGCGCACCGAGGATCTTCTCGGTGAGGCTCTCGGCGGCGGCGCGCGCCTCATCGAGTGTCAGTGCGGGAAGTTCTGCGTCAGCCACATCGACAGTGTAGGGAGGGCGGCCGACACTCCCGAGCCGCTGTCGTCGTCGCGCACGATGCGGTAGGCGAACGATCCCGAGTACCGGAAGACCTCGCCGAGGAGAGGCATCCGGAGCCGGACGTCGACGCGCTGACGCCCGTCGCCGCCCTGGCCCGCACTCTCCCGCACGGTGACCGAGGCGACCCGGGGCAGAGGGACGCGGATGCCGCGCACCCGCCACGCGAGTCGTCCTGAGCGCAGCACCATACGGCGGTCCTCGATTGCGGGACGAAGGCGTACCTCCAGCCCGCCGCCACGGCCGAGCCGCTCGATGACCTCCCCGTCACCGGCACGCATCGTGTCGCGCATGACCCGGAGCCGGCCGGGGAACGCGAACCACCGCGATCCGGCGAGACCGTCCGCGACGGGACGGTTCTCGACCAGGAACGGCACCTGCTCACCCGCCTCGGGGAAGAGCATGTCGTGCCGCGTCGACCAGGCCAGCAGCGGCCACGCGATCAGGCGGTAGCGGGATCCGACGGTGTCGTACGTCCCCTCCCCGACCCCGACGTGCCCAGGAGGGATGGGGCCGAAGTACCGCGCCAGCACGGGCGGCAGATCGCCGTACGCGTCGCCGAGCACGCGTTGGTAGACGGATGCCGGGGCGTCCTCGGCGGCGGTGGTCATGCTCGGAATCTACCGCGGGCCGGGGGTGAGGGCGGGTGCCTGTACCGTCGAGGCATGAGCACCGACCGCCCCCGTGCCGTGGTCGCCGGAGCCGGCGGGTTCATCGGGGAAGCTCTCGTCGCCTCTCTCCGCGCCGACGGCTACGACGTCGTCGAGGTGGGGCGGACCTCCCGCGTGTCCTGGAACGACACGGAGGCACTCCGTGCAGCGATCGAGGGCGCGGACCTTCTCGTCAACCTCGCTGGAAAGTCCGTGGACTGCCGCTACACCGATGCGAACCGCGACGCGATCCTGGCCTCCCGGGTCGACACGACGCGGGCACTGCACGACGCGGTGGCGGCGGCATCCGTCCCGCCGGGACTCTGGGTGAACTCGTCGACCGCGACCATCTACCGCCACGCGATGGACCGGCCGAACACCGAGACGACCGGCGAGCTCGGCGCCGGGTTCTCGGTCGACGTCGCGAAGGCGTGGGAGCGCGCCTTCTTCGCCGGCGACCTCCCCGCGACGAGGCGCGTCGCGCTCCGCCTGGCGATCGTCGTCGGCGACGGTCCCGCGACACGCATGCTGCTCACCCTCGCCCGGACCGGCCTCGGCGGGCCGCAGCACGACGGCTGGGTTCCGCCGCACCGTCGCTATCGCGGCATCGGCGACGAGCCCACCGGCGGCCGGCCGCCCTGGTACCGCACGCGCGGCCGTCAGCGGTTCAGCTGGGTGCACATCGACGACGTGCTCGACGCGATCCGGTTCCTCGTGCGGCGCGACGACATCGCGGGGGTCGTGAACGTCGCGGTGCCCGAGGCGTCCGACAACCGGTCGCTCATGCGCTCCCTCCGGAGCGTCGTCGGGATGCCGGTGGGAATCCCCTCGCTCCGCTGGATGCTCGAGATCGCCATGTGGGTCCTCCGCACCGAGCCCGAGCTGATCCTGAAGAGCAGATGGGTCGCGCCCGAGCGACTGGTCGAGGCGGGTTTCCGCTTCTCGCACACCGACCTGCGCGAGGCGCTCGCGTCCGTCGAACGCGAGCGGAGGCTCAGGCGTCCTGCGGCACGGCGGACACGGTCCGCGCGATCGTGAACTGACCGATGACGCGCGTTCCGTCGTAGAGGACCGCCGTCTGACCGGGGGCGACCCCGTCGAAGGGCTCGTCGGGGACGACCGTCACCGAGCCTGCGGCCACCATGGCACGCGCCGGCACCGGGTCGGCGTGTGCCCGGATCTGGACGTGGCACGCGAACGCGCCGTCTTCAGGCGCACGGCCGGCCCAGCTGTGCCGTTCCCCGGAGATCTCCGCCGTCGCGAGCGCCTCCTTGGGGCCGACGACGACGGTGTTCGAGACGGGACGCACCTCGAGGACGAAGCGCGGCTTGCCGTCCGCGGCCGGCACGCCGAGCTGCAGGCCGCGACGCTGACCGACGGTGAAGGCGTGCGCACCCTCGTGGCGGCCCACGACGGCGCCGTCCCGGTCGAGCACGTCGCCCTGCTCGGCGCCGACCTTCTCGGCCAGCCAGCCGCGGGTGTCGCCATCGGGGATGAAGCAGATGTCGTGGCTGTCTGGCTTCTGGGCGACGGTCAGGCCGCGCTCAGCGGCCTCAGCGCGGACGACCGCCTTGGACGGGGTCGTGCCGAGCGGGAAGTACGTGTGCGCGAGCTGATCCGCCGTCAGCACACCGAGGACGTAGGACTGGTCCTTCGCCTCATCCGACGCGCGGTGCAGCTCGCGGCCCTCGGGGCCGTCGACCAGGGTCGCGTAGTGGCCCGTGCAGACGGCGTCGAATCCGAGCTCGATCGCGCGCTCGAGGAGAGCCGCGAACTTGATCTTCTCGTTGCAGCGCATGCACGGATTCGGGGTGCGCCCCGCCCGGTACTCGCTGATGAAGTCGTCGATCACGTCGTCACGGAAACGCTCGGAGAAGTCCCACACGTAGAACGGGATGCCGAGCAGATCCGCCGCGCGCCGCGCGTCGAGGGCGTCCTCGATCGTGCAGCAGCCCCGGCTGCCCGTGCGCAGCGTCCCGCCCGCACGCGAGAGCGCGAGGTGGACGCCGACGACGTCGTGTCCGGCGTCGACGGCTCGGGCCGCGGCAACCGCCGAATCGACCCCACCGCTCATCGCTGCCAGTACGCGCATCTTTCCAGTCTACGAGCGGGCGGCCGCACGGGCGCTGGATGCCGCGGCTCGCCGGTGCGCATCCGGGAGCGCCGCGAGGAACGCGTCGACGTCGTCCGCCGTGCTCGATCGCCCGAGGGTGATCCGCAGGACCGAGCGCGCTTCGCGGTCGCCGTATCCGAGCGCCATGACGACGTGGCTCGGTTCCGCGATCCCGGCCTGACACGCGGACCCCGTGGAGACCTCGACGCCGGAGTGGTCGAGCAGGAACAGCAGGGTCTCGCCCAGCGCGTCGGGGAACAGGACGTGAACGTGGCCCGGCAGCCGCCGGTCCGGCGAGCCCAGCAGGCGCGCCCCGGGGACGATGCGACGGATGCCGTCGGCCAGCCGACCCGCGAGCGCCGTCAGTCGCGGCGACTCGGCGTCCCGCTCAGCCGCTGTGAGCTCGAGGGCGACGGCGAGGGCAGCGGCACCCGCGACGTCGGGGGTGCCGGAGCGGAGACCTCGCTGCTGTCCGCCGCCGTGGAGGACGGCGCCGATCCGGGCGAACCGAGAGACCACGAGTGCCCCCGTACCGACGGGAGCGCCGACCTTGTGACCCGAGACGCTGACGGCGACGAATCCGTGCGGCGCATTCCCCGTTCCGCGGAGCGCGGCGAAGTCGATCGGTGTGTGGGCGATCGCGCCCACCGCGTCGAGGTGCAGCGGCACGGCGGCATCCGCTGCGGCCGCGGCGAGACGCGCCACGTCGGACACCGTCCCCACCTCGTTGTTCGCGACGAGCGCCGTCGCGAGGGCCGCACCCGGCAGCACCGCGGCGAAGGCGTCGGCGTCGATCGCCCCCTCCGGGTCCAACGGCACCGGGCGGACCTGTGCCCCCTGGGCTGCGGCGAGCCACTCGACCGTGTCGAGGGTCGCATGGTGCTCGCCGTCGGGCAGGACGATCGCCGAGCGGTCGGGCTCCCGCGCCCACCACAGGCCCTTCACGCCGAGGTTGACGGACTCCGTGCCCCCCGAGGTGAAGACGACCTCGATCGGATCGCAGCCGAGGACCGCCGCGATGCGCTCGCGCGCATCCTCCAGGACGCGGCGTGCGGCTTGCCCCGCACCGTGCACCGAGGACGCGTTCCCGGTCAGCTCCGCCGCAGCGAGCCACGCCTCGCGCGCTTCGGGCCGCAGCGGCGTGGATGCCGCGTGGTCCAGATAGACCCCCATCGCCCTCCGCCTGCCGCTGTCGTCCATCACCTGCTCACTACTGTAGAACGCATGATCTCCGCCCCGGCCGACCCGACCACCGCGGCATCCGTCTCCCCCGCCGCAGACCTCCTCTCGGACACGCACGACCGTCTCGGGGTACGTCTGCACGACGGCGTCGCCACCCTGCGCATCTGGTCCGGCGACGCGAGCGCCGTCGAGGTGGTCGTGTTCGACGACGACGACCCCGACTGGATCGTCGAGACTCTGCCGCTCTCGCCCGCGGGCGGCGGCGTCTGGGAGGTGACGACACCCGTGCTCCGCCCGGGCGTCCGATACAGCGTGCGCGTCGACGGACCGCACGGCCCGGGGATGACGTTCAATCCCGCGACCCTCCTCATCGACCCGTACGCGCGCGGGCTGGCGGTGCCCGGCATCCATTCCTGGAGATCGGTCGTCGTGGACGAGTGCTTCGACTGGGGTGGCGTGCGCAAGCCCGAGACGCCCCTCGACCGCACCGTCGTCTACGAGGCGCACGTCAAGGGGCTCACCAAGCGGCATCCCGGGGTCCCGGCGGCGCTGCACGGCACGTACGCCGGCATGGCGCACCCGGCGATGATCGAGCACTACCAGCGCCTCGGCGTGACCGCCGTCGAGCTCCTCCCGATCCACGCCTTCGCCAGCGAGCCGCGCCTGCTGCAGCTGGGCTTGACCAACTACTGGGGATACAACTCGGTGGGGTTCTTCGCGCCCCACGCCCCGTATGCGACCGCGGCGGCGCAGGCCGAGGGCGCAGGCGCCGTGCTCCGCGAGGTCAAGGGCATGGTCAAGCTGCTCCACCAGGCCGGCATCGAGGTGATCCTCGACGTGGTCTACAACCACACCTCCGAGCAGGGGCTCGGGGAGCCGCGGTCGAGCTTCCGCGGCATCGACAACCGCGCCTACTACCGGCAGGCCGAGGACGGTACCTACATCGACGTGACCGGATGCGGGAACTCCGTCGACACCTCGACGGACGCCGCGGCCCGATTGGTCCTCGACTCCCTCCGCTACTGGGCGAATGAGGTGCAGATCGACGGGTTCCGATTCGATCTGGCGCCGACCCTGGGACGGGATGCCTCGCACACGTTCACCGCTGACCATCCGCTGCTGCGCGCGATCATCGACGACCCCGCGCTCACCGGCGTGAAGAAGATCGCCGAACCGTGGGACGTCGGCCTGGGCGGATGGCAGACCGGCGGATTCGGCACGGGGTGGAGCGAGTGGAACGACCGGTACCGCGATCGGGTCCGGAACTTCTGGCTGAGCGACATCGATTACTCGCGGCGCGCGGACGTGACGCCCGTCGGCATCGGCGGATTCGCCACCCGCCTGGCCGGCTCCGCCAACACGTTCAGCGCCGAGCGGGGACCCCTCGCGAGCGTGAACTTCGTCACCGCGCACGACGGCTTCACGCTGCACGACCTCGTCTCCTACGACGTCAAGCGCAACGATGCCAACGGCGAGCACGGACGCGACGGCGCGGACACCAATCGATCCTTCAACCACGGCTTCGAGGGCCCGACCGACGACGAGGCGGTCTTGCGCACGCGGCGGCGGGCCATGCGGAACCTCATGGGCACGCTCCTGTTGTCCGCAGGTGTCCCGATGATCACCGCGGGCGACGAGATCGGCCGGAGCCAAGACGGCAACAACAACGCGTACTGCCACGACTCGGACCTGACCTGGTACGACTGGGACCTGAGCGGCTGGCAGGAGGAGCTCCGCGCGCACGTCGAGCTGCTCACGCGCATCCGCCGCGAAAACCCCGCGCTCCGCCCCGTGCGGTTCGCGCATGCCGACAAGACGGTACCGAGCGCCTCGGTGATCGACTGGTACGACGAGCACGGCCAGACGATGTCGGTGGAGCAGTGGACGGATCCGTCCCACCGGACCCTGCAGTACGACGCCCAGTCGACTCCGGAGCACGAGGCGCCGAACCGCATCCTCCTGGTCGTCCACGGTCGCGAGCGGGGGACGGACATCACGCTGCCCGCGCTGGAAGGGGTCACCAGGTTCGTCCCGCTCTGGTCGAGCGTCGACGAACGGCCGTCCGATCACGCGGACGTCCGAACCCCCGGCGAGACGTTCCCGGCGGCGGGGACGTCAATGTACCTGTTCCGGGCCGAGTGATCCAGGGCCGTTTCCGGGTCCGCCCGGCAACGGTAGGTTCGGAACGTGGCCTCACCGATCTCCCCCGCTTCCGTCCGCAGCTCCGCAGAGATCCCCCTTCGCCCGGCGAAGGCGACGAAGAAGGATGCCGGAATCCGCAACGGCCGCATCCCGATCGCCTCGCATCGTCCGAGCGTTCCCGGCGGCAGGTTCGCCCCGTCGGCCTTCGTGGGCGAGGCGGTACCCTTCACGGTCGCCGCGTTCCGTGAAGGACACGACCGGATCGGGGTGCACCTGCGGCTGACGTCACCCTCCGGCGCTGCCAGTCTGCACCGGCTGCATCCGCTGGACGACGGCTTCGACACCTGGCAGGTGCACGTGGCACCCCTCGAACAGGGCACCTGGCGCTTCCGTTTCGAGACATTCGCCGATGACTACGCAACGTGGCGGCATGCCGCGGAGGTGAAGATCGCGGCCGGAGTCGACCCGATCCTCATGCGCGAGACGGGTGCTCGCCTGTTCGAACGCGCAGCCGCGGAGAAGACCCGACCGGCAGACGAACGAACCGCCCTCGCGGCCGCCGCCCGCGCGCTCCGGGACGACTCCGTCGATGACGCCGCCGCACTCATCGTCGTCCGCGACCCGGGACTCGCCGACGCCTTCGCCGACCGGCCCGCCGTCTCGCTCCACACCGTCCACGAGGAGAACACGCTCCTCGTGGAGCGCGAGCGCGCGGGTGTGGGCGCCTGGTACGAGTTCTTCCCCCGCTCCGAGGGCGCCGAGCGGATGCCGGACGGCACCGTCCGCAGCGGCACCTTCCGCACAGCGGCGAAGCACCTTCCCGGCGTCGCGGCCATGGGCTTCGACGTCCTCTACCTCCCCCCGATCCACCCGATCGGCGAAGTGAACCGCAAGGGTCCGAACAACACCCTCGATGCCGGTCCTGGCGACCCGGGTTCCCCCTGGGCCATCGGCTCCGCCGCCGGCGGCCACGACACGGTCCACCCCGACCTCGGCACGCTGGAGGACTTCCGCGCGTTCGTCGACGCGGCCGCCGCCCAGGGACTCGAGGTCGCGCTCGACCTGGCCCTCCAGGCCGCGCCCGACCACCCGTGGGTCACGGAGCACCCTGAGTGGTTCACGACCCTCCCGGACGGATCCATCGCGTTCGCGGAGAACCCGCCGAAGAAGTACCAGGACATCTACCCGGTCAACTTCGACAACGACCCGGAAGGCATCCGCGCCGAGGTCCTGCGCATCGTCCACCACTGGATCCGCCAGGGCGTACGCATCTTCCGCGTCGACAACCCGCACACCAAGCCGTTGCAGTTCTGGGAGTGGCTCATCCGCACGGTGAACGCGGAGCACCCCGACGTCATCTTCCTCGCCGAGGCCTTCACGCGCCCGATGCCGATGCGCGCGCTGGCTCAGAGCGGCTTCCAGCAGAGCTACTCGTACTTCACCTGGCGCAACACGAAGACCGAGATCGAGGAGTTCTTCGCGTCGATCTCCGATGAGACAGCCGACTTCATGCGGCCGAACCTCTTCGTGAACACCCCCGACATCCTCACCGAATACCTCCAGTTCGGCGGTCGGCCGGCCTACCGCATCCGTGCGGCGCTCGCCGCGACCGCGGGCGCCAGCTACGGCGTCTACGCGGGCTACGAGCTCTACGAGAACGTCGCGCGCCCCGGCTCGGAAGAGAACATCGACAACGAGAAGTACGAGTACAAGTTCCGCGACTGGGAGGCCGCGGAAGCCGCGGGCGACTCGCTCGCGCCGTACCTGCGCCGGCTCAACGAGATCCGACGCGCGCATCCCGCGCTCCGGCAGCTCCGCGGGCTCCACGTGCTCGGGTCCGACGACGATGCAATCGTGGCCTACGCGAAGCACCTGCCGGCTCCCCTGTCACCGACCGGCGAATCCGACACGATCATCGTCGTCGCCAACGTCGACCCGCACTCGGCGCGCGAAACGACGGTCCACGTCGATTCGGAGCTCTGGGGTCTGCCCCGCGGCCACGATTACGACGTCGAGGACCTCGTCACCGGCGCCCGCTGGACCTGGAACGAACACAACTACGTCCGCCTCGACGCGTTCGCCGAACCCGTCCACATCCTCCACGTGAAGGCACGCTCATGACCCGTCCCGACGATTCGATCCTGGATGCCGTCGGTGCCGGCTCCTACCACGCCCCGCACGACGTGCTCGGCCCCCACCAGGACGGCGACGAGTGGGTGGTGCGTGCGCGCCGTCCCTTCGCGCAGACCGTGACCGCCGTCCTCTCCGACGGCGCCCGCGTCGAGCTCCGACACATCCGCGCGGGCGTCTGGGAGGGCGAGACGACGGTCCAGCCCACCGCCTACGACATCGTCGCCACCTACGAGGGGGCGCCCGACTACCGTGTCGACGACCCCTATCGCCATCTGCCGACGGTCGGCGAGGTCGACCTCCACCTCATCCGCGAAGGACGCCACGAGCAGCTCTGGAAGGTGCTCGGTGCGCACGTGCGCCACTACGACGCGCTGAGCGGCGTGTCGTTCGCCGTCTGGGCTCCCAACGCCCGGGCCGTCCGCGTCGTCGGCGACCTCAACGGGTGGGACGGCACGCAGCACGCCATGCGTTCCCTGGGCTCCACCGGCGTCTGGGAGCTGTTCGTCCCGGGCATCGGGGTGGGATCCGCGTACAAGTTCGAGATCCTCACCGCCGACGGTCAGTGGGTCATGAAGGCCGACCCGATGGCGCGTCGCGCGGAGGTCCCGCCCGCGACGGCATCCGTCGTCACCGAGAGCGAGTACACCTGGTCGGACGACGAGTGGCTCGCCGACCGCGCGAGCGGGTCGGTGCACGACCGGCCGATGTCGACGTACGAACTCCACCTCGGGTCCTGGCGTCCGGGACTCGGCTACCGCGAGGCCGCCGACGAACTCGTCGACTACGTCGGCGGGCAGGGCTTCACGCACATCGAGTTCCTGCCGCTCGCCGAGCACCCCTTCGGCGGCTCCTGGGGCTATCAGGTCACCGGCTACTACGCCCCGACGAGCCGCTTCGGTACGCCCGACGAGCTCCGCTACCTCATCGACCGCCTCCACCAGGCGGGCATCGGCGTCATCATGGACTGGGTCCCGGGGCACTTCCCGAAGGATGCGTTCGCTCTCGCCCGCTTCGACGGAGCGCCCCTGTACGAGCACCCGGATCCGCGCCGCGGTGAGCACCGCGACTGGGGCACGTACATCTTCGACTACGGCCGCAACGAGGTGCGGAACTTCCTCGTCGCCAACGCGCTGTACTGGTTCGAGGAGTTCCACGTCGACGGGCTGCGGGTCGACGCCGTCGCCTCGATGCTCTACCTCGACTACTCCCGCGAAGAGGGCGAGTGGGAGCCGAACATCCACGGCGGCCGCGAGAACCTCGAAGCGATGCGTTTCCTGCAGGAGGTCAACGCCACGGCCTACAAGCGCTACCCCGGCATCGCGATGATCGCCGAGGAGTCGACGAGCTTCCCGGGAGTGACCGCGCCGACCAGCCAGGGCGGTCTCGGCTTCGGCTTCAAGTGGAACATGGGCTGGATGAACGACTCGCTCGTCTACATCGGCCGCGACCCGCTGTACCGCGCTCATCACGAGGGTGAACTCTCGTTCTCGTTCGTCTACGCCTTCAGCGAGAACTTCGTCCTGCCGATCAGCCACGACGAGGTCGTGCACGGCAAGGGATCGCTGTTCACCCGGATGCCGGGCGACCACTGGCAGCAACTCGCCAACATGCGCGCCTTCCTGGCGTACATGTGGGGGCACCCCGGCAAGCAGCTGCTGTTCATGGGCCAGGAGTTCGGGCAGATGTCCGAGTGGTCCGAAGGACGCGGTCTCGACTGGTGGATGCTGGACCAGCCCGCGCACCAGCAGCTGCAGCACTTCGTGTCAGCCCTCAACCACACCTACCGTGCTGAGGCGCCCCTGTGGTCGCGGGACAGCGACGGTGAGGCGTTCTCCAGGGTCTGGCCGCACTCCCCCGACAGCAACGTCCTCGGGTTCGCACGGCGCGACCACGACGGCGGAACGGTCGTGGTGCTGTGCAACTTCGCCGGGTCACCGCGTCACGACGTGCGACTGACGCTGCCCGAGACCGGTGCATGGGCCGAGGTGCTCAACTCCGACGCGGCCGAGTTCGGCGGTTCGGGCGTCGGCAACTTCGGAGGCGTGACGACGGATGCCGACGGCACCGCGCACGTGACTCTGCCGCCGCTGGGCGTCCTCTGGCTCCGCCACCGCCGGGACGCATGAGAAACCGCCGCGAGGCGTAAGAAACAGCCGCGAGTCGTGAGAAAGGGGTCCGGGGCTCAGCCCCGGACCCCTTCTCCGTCGTCTCCGGAAGCCGTCAGAACAGCAGACTCGCCAGACGACCGCGCGCCCGGATCACCCGCGCATCGGCGTCTCCGACGACACCGAACAGCTCGAGCAGGCGCTCCCGCACGGGAGCACGCTCCTCGGCGGGAAGAGCC
This sequence comes from Microbacterium sp. 77mftsu3.1, assembly GCF_900100525.1. Taxonomy (NCBI): domain Bacteria; kingdom Bacillati; phylum Actinomycetota; class Actinomycetes; order Micrococcales; family Microbacteriaceae; genus Microbacterium; species Microbacterium sp. 77mftsu3.1. The sequence continues at coordinate 66,286 of NZ_FNCR01000001.1, forward strand.
GCGAACAGGTCCAGCAGGCGCGCGAACGCGTCGTCGACGTGACCACCCGCGAGATCGAGGTCTGCGACCGCGAACTGCGCGTCGACGTCGGTCGGCGCTGATGCGGCAGCCGCGCGGGCCTCGGCGAGATCGAGGTGCTGCACGCGGGCGAGCAGGTGGACCTGCGCCAGCCCGGCTTTCGCATCCTCGTCACGGGGATTCTCCGTCAGCGCCTGTTCGTACGCGGTCGCGGCAGCGGCATAGTCGCCGGCCTCGATCGCATCGAACGCCGCCTGATGCAGGGGCGGGAGCGCGGGAGCAGCGTCATCGCCCTCGGCCGCCGGTGCCCCCTCCATCGGAATGGTGCCGGTGACGCCGTGCTGGGCGGCGAGCTGCAGAAGCTGCGTGAACACCTCGCGCACCTGCGCCTCGGGGACCGCACCGGTGAACAGCTGCACCGGCTGCCCCGCGACGAGCGCGACGACGAGCGGGATCGACTGGGCACGGAAGCTCTGGGCGAGCTGAGGATTCGCGTCGACGTCCACCTTCGCGAGCACGAGTCGACCACCGAGCTCGGTGACGAGCTTCTCGAGCACGGGACTCAGCTGCTTGCACGGACCGCACCATTCGGCCCAGAGGTCGACGACGACGGGAACCGTCTTCGACAACTCGAGCACCTGCCCGAAGTCCGCATCCGTGACGTCGAAGACGAGGCGGGATGCTGGTGCCTGCCCGTCCGGCGAGGGCGCGGTGCCGCCGGCGGGCGCCGGGCCGGCGGGCCGGTTGCGGAGGGACGAAAGGTCGACGGCGCCGCGCAGGACGGCACCGGGGGCGGGGGTACTCACTCTTTCTCAACCACCTTGGCGTCGAGGACGTTGGAACGGGAGGCGAGCAGCTGGATCTTGTCGTTCGACCCCTGCGCGGGGACGAAGAAGTACAGCTGATCGGTGTAACGGGTGCGGAATCCGGTGCTCGATTGCGAGACGCCGGACAGCGCCTTCACGACGACGTTGTCGCCGAGCTTGATCACGGCGTCCTCGTCGGTCGGCACGATCGTCTCATTCTCCGTCACCGTGACCGCGACGATCGCGCCGCTGTCGAGCGTGACGAGTGAGAGTGGCTCGGACGGGCCGGGCTCGGCGAGGAAGGAGACGCGGCCGGTCTTCTCACCGGTCTCGTTGAAGTTCTTCAAGAGCGTCGCGCGGTTCTCCGCCACCAGCGGGCGGAAGGTGTCGCTCTTCTCGTCGAACATGCCGGCGAAGTCGCTCTTGGCACCCTTGTCGAGAACGTCCGCATACGCGGCCGCGAGGTCCTTGGGCGGCATGAGGAGGAACGGCGAGTTCGGCTCCACGGCGACGGCGCCCACGTACTTGGCCGCGAGGTTCATGCTGGCGTCGGCCCGGAGACTGGAGATGTAGGCGACCTTGTACTCGGCCCAGGGATTCTCCTGCGTGGCGGTCAACACCGTCCCGACTCCGTCGGCGTCCTCGACGACGGCGAGGAACATGCGGGGCCAGTCGTTCTGGGCCTGCGGGAGGAACGCCGTCATGTCACCGGAGGGGATCGCCGGGAGGGCCTCCGCCTTCGGAAGTGCCGTGCGCAGGCGGTAGTTGGTCTCCCGTTCCACGAGGGCGGGGCCTGTCAGCCTGGCCGCCGCCGCCTTCGGGTCGTTGGCCTTGTCGGCGGCTTGCACCTGCTCGGAGATCCTCGTCAGGATCCGTTCGGCCTGCGTCTGGGTGACGGCCGGAGCACCCTGACCTTCCGGGACGATGACCGACGGAGTCGGAGAGGGCGTCGTCCCGGGCTGCAGATCGGGCCATGCCTCGGGCGAGCAGCCGGTCAGAGCGATGCCCCCTGCCACGAGAGCAGACAGCGCGACCACGCTGCGCCGACGGCCGATCATCAGGCGCCGCCGGGTGGGGGCTGAGGTGATCACGCCCTTCTCCGCTTCTTCGACCGCGAGGTCGATCGGCTGGGTCTGCGTGAGCGGCAGACCCTTCCGGCGGGGACCGCGGGAGCGCCGTACATGACGGAGAGCGAGGATGTAGAGGACCAACCCCACGACGGCCATTGCGATGCCGCCCGCCAGGAGAGGACCCGCCCAGGGGGTTGTCGCGCCCGTAGGCCAGGAGACACTCATGGCGGAGGGGGCGGCCGCCGAGCCGTCGGAGGCGACCAGGACGCTCATGTCCTCGGGCAGCCGCAGCGTCGTCGCCAGCGAACCGTCCTGCTGGAACTCGTCCAGCCACAGGTCGGATCCGGCGGGAGACGCCGTCGGCGACGCACCTTCGACCGGAGCCGAGGCGGGGACCGTTTTCGACGTCGGTTCGCCGTCCTTCCCGAGGGTCACGTGCACGTACGGCGTCGGTGCGAGCCACGCCGTGACATCCTGGGTCCGCCCGTAGGCGGCAAAGACCTGACCGGTCCCGTCGATGCGAACGGTCTGCGCACCGGGATGACTCGCGAGCACGGCCCCGTCGATCAGAACGTACGGCTCTGCACCATCCGTCGAGATCTTCGCCGTCTCGGTCGTGGGAGCCTCGAGGATCGTGCGCTGTGCGATGCCGGCACCGATCATCACCGTGGCCAGTACGAAGGCGATGATCGCCCACACGAATCTCACGAACCGCCGCCCTCCTCCGACCTGCATCAGGGGGTGCATGGCCGATCGACATTCCAGCCTAGCGAACGGCGCTGGCAAACGCGTGGGAGCGTGTGTCTGCTCATGAGGTCGCTATGAGAGAACTAGGGTGAGTGCAGACCTGGGAAAGGGCCGACGTGAAGATCCAGCATCCGTTCCGTACTGCACTGATCGCCACGCTCGGCGTGGGCGTGGGCATCCTCATCCTGACCGGTGTGCAGACGCTGTCGACGGTGTTCCTCTACATCGGCACGGCATTGTTCCTCGCTCTTGGACTCGACCCCGTCGTCTCCTTCTTCGAGCGCCGCGGCCTCCCGCGCTGGGGAGCCCTGGTGGCGACCTTCGCAGGGCTCCTCGCTATCGCGTCCGCCCTCGTGCTCATCGTCGTGCCCGTCCTCGTGGACCAGATCGCCAAGCTCGTCCAGCAGACTCAGCGCCTCGTGGACAGCGCGATCAACGGCGAGTGGAACCCGATCACGGTCGTCAGCAAGTGGCTGGCCGACACCTTCCCGCTCCTGCAGGTCGACATGGTCCTCAACTACGTGAACGACTGGTGGAACGGACTCGATTTCACCGACATCGGCGCGTCCCTCGGATCCGGCCTGCTGTCCTTCGGCGCGGGGATCGTCGCCTTCGCCACCGGGACGATCATCGTCCTGATCCTCACCATCTACTTCACCGCGTCGATGCGGTCGCTTAAGCGCTCCGTCTACCAACTCGCCCCGGCATCCAAGCGGGAGCGGTTCGTCGACCTCTCCGAGCAGATCACCGCCTCGGTGGGCTACTACGTCATGGGGCAGGTCATCCTCGGTGCCATCAACGGCATCCTGAGCGCCGTCTTCCTCTCGATCATCAAGGCGCCGTTCCCGGCCGTTCTGGCCGTCATCGCCTTCTTCTTCTCTCTGATCCCGCTCGTCGGTACGCTCACCGGATCTGCCATCATCGTGATCGCATGCCTCGGGCTCGCCTCTCCCCTGACCGCCCTCGTGGCACTCATCTGGTACCTCGTCTACATGCAGGTCGAGGCGTACTTCATCTCGCCGCGCATCATGAGCCGCGCGGTCTCGGTCCCCGGCGCCGTCGTCGTGATCGCGGCGCTGGCGGGCGGTTCGCTCCTCGGCCTGTTGGGCGCCCTCATCGCCATCCCGGTCGCCGCGAGCGTGCTGATCATCTACCGACAGGTCCTGATCCCGCGTCAGAACGAACTCTGATCAGGCGATCCGCCAGCAGGCGGTGTGCCAGTGGCGCCGCGCCGCCAGATCCGCGGCATCCCCCAGCACACCGTCGGCACGCCAGACGACGACGTGCGCTGTTCCCCGCGGCACCGTGCGGCCGCAGCCGGGGCAGGTGTACTCCTTCTGCGCCTGGACGGCCGACACCGGTTGAACGGTCCATTCCACACCGCGTCGCTGCTCGGTCCGTTTCCAGCCGGCCAGCAGGCGATCGAAGGATGCGTCGGAGCCGGTGGGCTTCCGGCGGTGCGAGCGGGGCATCGGCTCAGTACCAGCCCGAACGCTGCGACTTCCCCCACGCGCCGCACGGGGTGCCGTACCGGCCCTGGATGTAGCCGAGTCCCCACGTGATCTGTGTCGCCGGGTTCGTCTGCCAGTCAGAGCCCGCGGACGACATCTTGCGTCCGGGAGTGGCCTGGGCGATCCCGTAGGCACCGCTCGAGGCGTTGTACGCGTTGACGCGCCAGCCCGACTCCTTCTTCCACAACGCGACCAAGCAGGCGAACTCCGAGTCGCCCCAGCCGCGCGCGGTCACCATGTCGTAGGCGATGGCCTGCGCGCTCCCGGGATTCGGGGTCACGAACGGCGGGCTCCACCCGGATGACGAGCCCGAGCCGGACTTCTTCGCGGGGGTGGGAGTGGGCGTCGGAGTGGGGGTCGGCTTGACGTACACCGTGTACTCGGTCGCACGGTCGAGTTCGAGGACCGGGGCCTCGCCGGCGTGATACTGCTGCGCGTCGTGGACCGTGGAGGCGTAGAGCGACATCGGGTCGAGTTCGGTCGCCTCAGCGGTGTTCGGGAACGAGACGAGCGGGACAAGGGATGCCGCCACGAACCCCGCCGTCGCCATCACCGCGAACGCCCCGAGCACACCGCGACGACGCGACCAGCGGGAAGCAGGTGCGACGCGTGCCGAGTGCCGGCCCGACCGCGCGGCGACGCCGGTGCGGGACGGGAGGATCTCGTTGCCGGAAGTCACAGTGCACCGATCATATCCGCGGCGGGGAACCGCCGCCACGCGGTCATCCGACGGACTGCATCACGTCGACCACCGCGTCCAGCACGGCATCCACCTGCGCCTCGTCGTAGCCACGGAGCTGCATACGGAACGCCACCGTGCGCACCTGCTCGATCGTGAGCCCGTCGCCTGCCTCGAGGTACCGCGCGACGCGACCCGCGACGAGGTCGACCTCGTCGACGCGATACCCGAAGCGAAGGGGCGAGACGCGCCGGAACTTGTGGTGGGCGGGGCGGGACAGCCTGTCGAGGATCTCCTGGGCGAGTGCACGGGACGCGCCCACCCACGCGCGCGCGCCGCGCTGCGACATCGCCGCGGCCCGCTCCCGCTGCGCGAACGCATCCTCGATCCGTGCCAAGGCGGCGTCGACGGCCTCGACGGCGTACCCGTCCCGGACGATCGGGAAAGCCGCGCTCCGGATGTCCTCGGACGTCACCGTCGTGCCCTCGGTCTCGAACGCCGCGCGGGTCGACGAGAGGAACTCGTCGACGGGCTGACGCGCGTAGCCCTTGCGACGGCCGGAGGCGGGGAAGGCAGCGGGCGAAGTCAGTTCGGTCATGTCAGTGCGCTCAACGGATTCAGGAGGATGTACAGGGCGAGGCCGGGGACGAGCGACGGGAGGATCGAATCGAGGCGGTCCAGCACTCCCCCGTGGCCGGGGAGGAACGAGCTCATGTCCTTGATGCCGAGGTCGCGCTTGATGAGGGACTCGCCGAGGTCGCCCACCGTCGCGGAGACGAGGATGGCGAGTCCGAGGATGAGGCCGGCCCAGAGCGGGATCTGCAGCATCAGGACACCGAGCAGCCCGCCGGCGACGAGGCTCGCGACGACGGCGCCGCCGAACCCCTCCCAGGTCTTGTTCGGGCTGATCCGAGGGGCCATCGGGTGCCGACCGAGCGCGACTCCGCTGGCGTACGCACCCGTGTCCACCGCCACGGCGATGACGAGCACGGCGAGCAACCACAGCTCGCCGTGATCCTGACGCAGGATCACCAGTGCGAGGCTGCCGTGGAACACGACGTACACCTGGATCAGACCGCTGGCGAGGACGTCGCTGACCACATCGCCGTACCGCCGCCCGTCATGAGCCGCCATCTGGGCGACGAGACGCCACACGACGACGAGGACGACGGCGGCGAAGATGACGAACCACTGCGTCAGGTAGCCCACGAACGCTGCGCCGAGGACCAGGACACCGCCCGACAGCTGGGCGGCGAGGTCGATCCGACGCCCCGCGGCCTGGAGAGCACGGGTGAACTCGAGCGCTCCCATGAGGCACAGCGGCACCGCGAAGGCGATGAACGCCCACTTCCAGAACAGCAGCGACCCCAGCACCACCGCACCGATCGCAAGACCGATCAGGGTGGCGACGAGGAGATTGCGCCCGGAGCGCGCGTTCAGACGCTCGTTGGCCTCTTCGAACTCGACACGGGCACGTTCGATCTGGCTCTCGAACTCGCTGCGCGCCGCACGCACGTGAGCTTGGAACGACGACGAGTCCGCTGTGGCATCCCCGCCACGGCGCGAGTCGGATCGGCTCGGGGAGGCGTCCGGTCCGGGCGCCTTCCCCGATGCGTCTTCGGACATGACGATCTCAGACCTCGAGGAGTTCTGCCTCTTTGCGCTTCAACGCCTCGTCGATCAGGTCGACGTGCGTCTTGGTCACCGCGTCGAGCTCCTTCTCGGCACGAGCGAGGTCGTCGTCGCTCACTTCGCCCTTGAGGGCGTCGAGCTCGTCCTTCGACTTGCGACGGATGCCGCGGACATGCACCTTCGCGTCCTCCGCCTTGGTCTTGACGAGCTTGACGTACTCCTTGCGGCGGTCAGCCGTCAGCTCGGGCATCGTGACGCGGACGACGTTGCCGTCGTTCGACGGATTCGCGCCGAGGTTGGGCATGTCGCGGACGGCCTGCTCGATGCCCTTCAGCGCGGACTTGTCGTACGGGGTGATGACGAGCGTGCGAGCCTCGAGCGCGTTGAGCGATGCGAGCTGCGCCAGCGGGGTCGGGGTGCCGTAGTACTCGACCATGACCTTCTGGAACAGCTGCGGGTTCGCGCGCCCGGTGCGGACGGTCGAGAAGTCCTCTTTCGCGGCCTCGACGGCGCGGTCCATGCGGGTCTTCGTGTCGGCCAGGATCTCGGCGATCACGGTCTCTCCATTCGTCGGTACGTCCTGTTGAGTCTAGTCGTCGGCCGGGGTGGACCTCAGACGCTGACGAGCGTGCCGATCGATTCTCCGAGGAGTGCACGGGTGACGTTGCCGGCCGGCTCCATACCGAACACGCGCATGTCCATGCCGTTGTCCATGCACAGGCTGAACGCCGTTGAATCGACGACTTTGAGGCCACGCTGCAGAGCGTCGCGATAGGTGATCGTGTCGAGCTTCTGCGCCGAGGCATCCGTCTTCGGGTCGGCGGTGTAGACGCCGTCGACGCCGTTCTTGGCGACGAGGACCTCGACCGCTCCGATCTCGAGGGCGCGCTGCGCGGCCACCGTGTCGGTCGAGAAGTACGGAAGTCCGGCGCCGGCGCCGAAGATGACGACGCGGCCCTTCTCGAGGTGACGCTCGGCGCGGCGCGGGATGTAGGGCTCGGCGACCTGTGTCATGGAGATCGCGGACTGCACGCGTGTGGCGGCGCCGGCCTGCTCGAGGAAGTCCTGAAGGGCGAGCGCGTTCATCACCGTGCCCAGCATGCCCATGTAGTCGGCGCGGCCGCGGTCCATGCCGCGCTGGCTCAGCTCAGCGCCGCGGAAGAAGTTCCCGCCGCCGACGACGACGGCGACCTCCACGCGGTCGACGGCCGCCGCGATCTCTCGGGCGATCTGGCTGACCACGTCGGGGTTGACGCCGAGCTGGCCGGCACCGAACGCTTCGCCGGAAAGTTTCAGAAGGACGCGACGGCGTCCGGTGTTCTCATCGATCACGCGGGGATCCTCTCGTCTAGGGGGAGACTATCGAACGGCACGGAAAAGGGGTCCGCATCTTCCGATGCGAACCCCTCGTCCATCTGCTTACGCGCCGACCTTGAAGCGGGCGAAGCCGGTGATCGTGATCCCGGCGTCGGCCGCGACCTTGGCGACGGACAGCTTGTTGTCCTTCGCGTAGTCCTGGTCGAGCAGGGCGACCTGCTTGAAGAACGCGTTCACGCGACCCTCGACGATCTTGGGAAGGGCGGCCTCGGGCTTGCCCTCGTTGCGGGAGATCTCGGTGACGATCTCACGCTCCTTGTCGACGTCGGCCTCGGGGACCTCGTCGCGCGAGAGGTACGTCGGGTTGGCGAACGAGACGTGCTGCGCGATCGAGCGAGCGGTCTCGGCGTCGTCACCCGAGTAGGCGACGACGACGCCGACCTGCGGGGGCAGGTCCTTGCTCGTCTTGTGCAGGTAGACCTGGAACGCGTCACCGGACAGGGTGCGGACGCGGCGCAGCTCGACCTTCTCGCCGATGATCGCGGCCTCGTCGGAGATGAGGTCGGCGACCGTCTTGCCACCGGCGTCGGCGGCGAGAGCAGCCTCGGCCGAGTCGGCACCGGCTGCAGCAGCCGCGTCGAGGACCTTCTCGGAGAGCGCGATGAAACGCTCGTTCTTCGCGACGAAGTCGGTCTCGGTGTTCAGCTCGATGAGCGTGACCTTGCCGTCCTGCTCGCGCGCGGCGATCAGGCCCTCGCTCGTGGAGCGGTCGGCACGCTTCGCGTTGCCCTTCGCGCCCTTGAGGCGGAGGATCTCGACGGCCTTCTCGAGGTCGCCCTCGGCCTCCTCGAGCGCCTTCTTCGTGTCGACCATTCCCGTGCCGAGCTGCTCGCGCAGCGCCTTGATGTCGGCGATGGTGAAGTTTGCCATGGGTGGCGGCTCCTCAGTAGTTGGGTGGTTGTATCCGGACGTCGGCGCCCCGCGGGTGGCGGGGCGCCGACGGGAAGATCACTCGGCGGACTTGGCCTCGGCGGGAGCCTCGGTCGCCTCGGCGGCCGGAGCCTCCTCGGCAGGAGCCTCGGCAGCGGGAGCGGACTCCTCCGCAGCCGGAGCGTCGGCCTGCTCGGCGGGAGCGGACTCGAGGAGCTCGCGCTCCCAGTCGGCCAGCGGCTCGGCCTCGGCCGACTCATCGGTCGGGTTGTGGCGCTGGATGAGACCCTCGGCGGCGGCGTCGGCGATGATGCGCGTCAGCAGGCTGACCGAGCGGATCGCGTCATCGTTGCCCGGGATCGGGAACTGGAACTCGTCCGGGTCGGCGTTCGTGTCGAGGATGCCGATCACGGGGATGCCGAGCTTCTGCGCTTCGCTGACCGCGAGGTGCTCGCGCTTCGCGTCGACGATCCAGATGGCCGACGGCGTCTTGGTCAAGTTGCGGATACCGCCGAGCGACTTGTGCAGCTTGTCGAGCTCGCGCTTCTTGAGAAGCAGCTCCTTCTTCGTGAAGCCGCTCTCCGAGGGGTTGTCGAAGTTGAGCTCCTCGAGCTCCTTCATGCGAGCGAGGCGCTTGGAGACCGTCGAGAAGTTGGTGAGGAGGCCACCGAGCCAGCGCTGGTTGACGAAGGGCTGGCCGACGCGCGTCGCCTGCTCGGCGATGATCTCCTGCGCCTGCTTCTTGGTGCCGACGAAGAGGACGGTGCCGCCGTGGGCAACGGTCTCGCGGACGTACTCGTACGCCTTGTCGATGTAGCCGAGCGACTGCTGCAGGTCGATGATGTGGATGCCGCTGCGCTCGGTGAGGATGAAGCGCTTGACTTTCGGGTTCCACCGGCGGGTCTGGTGTCCGAAGTGGACGCCGCTGTCGAGCAGCTGGCGAATGGTGACGACGGCCATGGCCGTTCTCCTGTTCTATGTGGTTGATCGCGCCGGACCGTTGGTCGCGACGAGCCTGGTGCCCGGCACGCACCCGCTCCCGGAGGAGACCGTTGGGTGGGATGCCGCGATGTCGATCGACGTGGTCGGATCGAGCCGCTCAGGGCACGCGTAGTCACCCCGACGAGCGAGGTGCCCCATCAGCATAGCAAGAACGGGGCTTCTCCCCCGCGCCGCGGAACGACGGATCATCCCCCGGATGGCGAACCCGTCGTCGCGCGGTTGTCGCACCCGTCGACGATCGGGGGATGCACCGCATCCTTCGCTCCCCCGCGTCGACCGCGGCTCTCGCCCTTCTGCTCGCTCTGGCGCCCTGGGGCGCGGCTGCCGCGGAGGACCCGCCGCCCTCCTGGCGGCTGCCGGTGAGCGGAGCCCGTGTCCTCGTTCCTTTCGAAGCCCCCGCGCACGACTACGGACCCGGGCATCGGGGCATCGACATCGGGCCCGCCGACGACGTGGTCGCGGCGCCCGCGGACGGGGTCGTGGCGTTCGCCGGCACCGTCGTCGATCGCGGGGTGGTGAGCATCGATCACGGGGGCGGATGGGTCACGAGCGTCGAGCCCGTGACGCCGACCGTCGCCCCCGGTGACGTCGTGCGTGCCGGCGACCCCATCGGCCGGATCTCCGAGGGCGGTCATGCAGGGCCGGGCTCCCTCCACGTCGGCGTACGGCACGACGGTGAGTACGTGAACCCCCTCGCGCTGATGGGTCGCGTCCCACGGGCCGTGCTGCTGCCCTGCTGCTGAGCGCCCTAGGCGCGCGGGTGGGCCAGCCGGTAGGCAGCGGTCAGTCGTTCGGTGGATACGTGCGTGTAGATCTGCGTCGTCCCGAGGCTCGCGTGCCCGAGGAGTTCCTGCACCGCGCGGAGGTCGGCACCGCCGTCGAGCAGGTGCGTGGCAGCCGAGTGGCGGAGGGCGTGGGGGCCGACGGCATCCGCTCCCACGACGGGGCCGACGATGCGGCGGACGACGTCGTACGCGGTGCGCACGCCCAGGCGGCCGCCGCGCGCGCCGAGGAAGAGCGCGGATGCCTCCGTACCGGCGAGGAGGGCGGGGCGTCCACGGACGATCCAGGCGTCGAGCGCGAGAGCTGCGGGCGCCCCGTAGGGCACGACGCGTTCCTTGCCCCCTTTCCCGAACACCCGGACGGTCGCCGCTCCGCGGTCGAGTGAGTCGAGATCGAGGCCGCAGGCTTCGGACACCCGCAGGGCCGACCCGTAGAGGAGTTCGAGGAGCGCGGCATCGCGGAGGACGATCGGGTCCCCCGCGGCGTCAGCCTCGACGCGCAGATCGTCGAGGGCGTGCTGAAGCGACGACGACGACGCGACGGCGGGGAGGGTGCGGCCGCGCTTGGGGGTCACGAGCCGTAGGGTCGGGTCGTCCTCGCGCAGCCGCTCTCCCGCCGCCCACGCGAAGAAGCCGCGCACGGATGCGGTGCGCCGAGCAAGGCTCGCCCGCGCAGTGCCGCGCTGGGTCGCCGCCCACAGCCACTCCCGCAGGTCTTCCACGTCGATGCGATCGAGCTCGGGGTCGCCCAGGAAAACGGCGAGGTCCGCGAGGTCGGAGCGATACGCCCGCACCGTGGCCGCGGAGAGCCGGCGCACGCGTTCCGCGTGCTCCGTGTAGAGCAGGACCGCCGCCGACATACGCACCTTCCCAGGATGCCGCGCGATGACCGTGTCGGCGAGAGGCGTGCCGATGCGCGGCGGAGGCGCCGCCTCATCCCGGGGACGCTGAACGCCGCCATCCGTCCGGACCGCGCCGAGCCCGCCCCTCGAGCTCGAGCACCGCGAGGAGCCCTCGGGCCTCTTCGGGCGCGAATCCCGCCCGGAGCGCGACATCCTCCGGCGTCCTCGGACTCCGGAAGCTCAGGGCGTCGAGGACGCGCGTCCGATCGTCCGTCCTGTCCGGCGACGTCGATCCGGATGTCTCTGCGCCGCCGTACAGTTCCGCGGCATCGTCCGCCGACGTGATGCAGCGCGCGTCGTACTCCCGCAGCAACCGGTGACATCCCGCCGACGCCGCGCTCGTGACCGGTCCCGGGACGGCCCCGAGCGGTCGGCCCAGCGCCGCTGCATGACCTGCGGTGTTGAGCGACCCGCTGCGCCAGCCCGCCTCCACCACGACGGTCGCGCGGCCGAGCGCAGCGATCAGCCGGTTGCGCTGGAGGAACCGCCACTTCGTCGGCGCCGTCCCGCACGGGACCTCGGCAACGACGACCCCGGGACCTCCGGCGATGCGCCCCAGCAGATCGGCGTGACCGGCTGGATATGCTCGGTCGACGCCCCCTGCGAGCACGGCGACGGTGACTCCGCCCGCTGCGAGGCAGGCGCGATGCGCCATGCCGTCGATGCCGTACGCGCCCCCCGACACGATCGACGCGCCCCGGTGGGATAGTTGTGTGGCGAGCTCAGCGGTGACGTGCTCCCCGTAGGCGGTCGCCGCACGGGCTCCGACGAGGGCGAGGGCGGAACCGCCTCGGCGCAACGCCTCCGCGTCGCCCCGGGTCCAGAGTGCATGAGGCGAGTGGATGCCGAGATCCTCCACCGCCGCGGGCCATTTGGCGCTTCCCGGCACGATGAGCGACGCGCGGACGCGCCTCGCGCGGTCGAAGGCGTCGTCGACGGTCCCCCAGCGCGCACGCCAGCGGCGTCGCCCGGCGTCGACAGCCGCGTTCCCGGTGTCGGCGTCCCTGACGGCGACATCCAGTGCCTCGACCGCCCCCATCTCCGAGATGAGGGCGCCGGCCACGCCGTCGCCGGGCTCGGTGAGACACGACCACACTGCGGCTGCGTGATGTCGGGCGACGGCCTGGGCGTCCTCGAGCACCGCGGCGGGCACGAGGCCCGCCAGACGACCGCGCCAGGCGGTGACGTCGGAGCTCATCGCGGCGACGCTCCTCTCTTGAGGTACAGCGCACCGCCGATGTCCGCAGCATTCGGACGGCCCCGACCGGCGAGGTCGGCGAGCGTCCACGCCACTCGGAGGACTCGGTCGTAACCCCGCAGTGTGAGAGAGCCACGGTGCAGCGCGTCGTCAAGGGGGCGCGTGATCGACGGCTCTGGGCGAAGCGGTCCGGCTCGGAGCCACGTTCCCTCCACCTCGCTGTTGGTGCGCCAGGGGGTGTCGGACAGCCGGTGACGTGCGCGGTCGCGTGCACCCGAGACTCGCTCGCGCGCCTCGTCCGTCGTCATCCCTGCGACCACGCTCTGCGTCGCGGACACGCGCTGCAACCCCAGTTCGATGTCGATCCGGTCGATGAGGGGACCCGACAGTCTGCCGAGGTAGCGCCGGATGGCGAGCGAAGGGCAGGAGCAGGCACCTCCCGGGACGCCGTAGTTGCCGCAGGGACACGGGTTCGTCGCCACCACGAGTTGGAACCGCGCGGGCAGAACCGCGCGGAAGCCGACCCGGTGGATCTCGATGCGGCCCGACTCGAGGGGCTGGCGGAGGGCGTCCAACGCATGCCCGCTGAACTCTCCCGCTTCGTCGAGGAACAGGACTCCCCCACTCGCTCGAGCGATCGCCCCCGGCTGCAGGATCCGACTCCCCCCGCCGACGAGAGCAACGGCCGACGCGGTGTGATGAGGCGCTTCGAACGGCGGTCGACGACGAAGCGTCGTGACGGGCAGACCTGCGAGCGAGCGGATCGACGCCACTTGCAGGGCCGTCTCGTCGTCGAGGTCGGGCAGGAGGCCTGGCAGACGCTTGGCCAACATCGTCTTCCCCGCCCCCGGCGGGCCGCTCATCAGCAGGTGATGGCCGCCGGCCGCGGCGACGATGAGGGCTTCGACGGCGTCGCGCTGGCCGATCACGTCAGCGAGTTCGGGCGTCGCCACCTCATCGGTCTCGACGTCGCCCGGGCCTGCGACCGGCTCGGTCTCGACGTCGGGCACGTCCAGCCCGTGCGCCCGAGCGACGTCGCGCAGGCTGGCGGCGCCTCGCACCTCGATCCCCTCCACGAGCGCCGCCTCGGCGAGGTTGCCGTGGGGGACGATGACCCGGCGGAAGCCGGCCCGCGCGGCCGCCAGGACGGCCGGGAGGATCCCCGAGACGGGGCGCAGCCTGCCGTCGAGACCCAGTTCGCCCAGGTGGACCGTCTCGGCGAGCGACTGCCGATCCAGCGGGGCCTCGGTCGCCACTGCCGCGATGGCCACGGCGACGTCCAACGCCGAACCCCGCTTGGGAAGGTTCGCGGGCGACAGGTTCACCGTCACATGGCGACGAGGCAGCGCGAGGTCGCTGTTGGCGCAGGCGTTGTGGACCCGCTGCTGCGCCTCGCCGATCGCCTTGTCCGCCAGACCGATGATGGAGAAGCCGGGGATCTGGTTCGAGAGGTCCGCTTCGACCTCCACGATGTCTCCCACCAACCCGGTGAGGACGACGGACCACGTACGGCCGAGGCTCATCGGAGGTCCTCCAGGTGCTCCACGACCGCCGACTCGGGATCGGGGCCCGTGACGCCGATCACATCGAGCCGCAGTCGCCTCCCCCGAGCTGCGTCAGGGTGCGCGACGACCCAGGCGACGCCCAGGCGCCAAAGGCGATCCCGCTTCCTCGCATCCACGGCGGCGAAGGGATGGCCGAACCATTCGCCGCGTCGCGTCTTCACCTCGACGACGACGAGGTCCCTTCCGCAGGCGGCGACGATGTCGATCTCGCCGCTGCGGCTTCGCCAGTTCCGATCGAGGATGCGGTAGCCGAGGGTGCGAAGGTGCCTCTCGGCACGCTCTTCGCCCGCTCGGCCGAGGTCGTCTTTCGCTGCCATTCCCCCACTGTCGAGGGCGCGCGATCCGTTTCCCGCCGCCACTGCCGGACCCGTGGAGCCACGCGACGGAACCCGACCTGGGGAGGAGGCTCAGCCGTCGAGCGAGAGCTCTTCAGGGAGCTGGAAGTCCCGACGCTGCAGTTCCTCCACGTTCACATCCTTGAAGGTGAGGACGCGGACCGACTTGACGAAGCGATCGGCACGGTAGATGTCCCACACCCAGACGTCGGTCATCGAGATCTCGAAGTAGAAGTCGTGCTCGGTGTCCCGGCGGACCACGTTCACATCGTTGGCGAGGTAGAACCGTCGCTCGGTCTCGATCACGTATTGGAACTGACCGACGACGTCGCGGTACTCCTTGTACAGAGCCAGTTCCAGCTCGCGGTCGTAGTCCTCGAAGACTTCGTCATCCATGGTGATTCCATCCTAGGCGGGCGCTCGGCGCGCGCGGACCTAGAACAGCGTCGGCGCCGACGCGATGGCCCACGACGCTCGATGATGCACGCTCAGACCGTGGGTCTCGATGGCTGCGCGATGCTCTGCGCTCGCGTAACCCTTGTTCCGCGACCAGCCGTAGACGGGAGCGTCTCCGTCGAGTCCGCTCATGTACTCGTCGCGTGAGACCTTCGCGATGACGGATGCCGCCGATGCCGACGCGCAGTCCCGGTCCGCCTTGATGACGGGCCGGACACCGCGACCCACCGCGGAGACGGGGGTGATGTAGTCGTGGTTGCCGTCGAGGATCACCAGGGCGTCGTCGATGTCGACCCCCTGGGCACCCAGTCCTTCGATCGCCCTCACCGCGGCGAGGCCGAGCGCCCGGATGATGCCGACGTCGTCCACCTCGGCCGCCGACGCCCACCCGACGGCGTGCGCGGGAACCCATGCGCGCGCCCGCTCGGCGATGCCCGCGCGTCGGGGTTCGACGATGAGCTTGGAGTCACGGAGCCCCTCCGGTATCCGGCGGCGGCTGAAGGCGGCATCCGCTGCCACCGCCCCGACGGCGACCGGTCCTGCCAGCGCGCCCCGACCGACCTCGTCGCACGCGATGACGAGCGAGTGCTCTTTCAGCAGGCGGCGCTCCAAGGTCAGCGTCGGCGCGACCGCCGCCATCACGGCGCCGGGACCCCTCTGAACACCTCGTGGTGGAAGTCGATCGTCCCGAACCGGTCGAACGGCCAGGTGATGAGGAATGCCCGCCCCACGATGTTGTCGATCGGGACGAAGCCGTGACCGGGCTGATCCTGCTGGTATCGGGAATCCTGAGAGTTGTCGCGGTTGTCGCCGAGAACCCAGACGGAGCCCTCGGGGACCGTGACGTCGTAGTCGAACTCCTCGGGGGCGGACTGCGAGGGGCCGAGATCGAGGTACGGGGTCTCGTCGATCGGCACGCCGTTGACCGTGACCTGCCCCAGTGCGTTGCAGCAGATCACGTGATCGCCGGGTAGGCCGATGATGCGCTTGATCAGGTGATCCTCGCTGTCGGACGCCGTCAGGCCCACGAGGGATCCCAACCAGTCCAGCGCAGCCGTCAGCGGGGGCTGCTCGGGCTCGTAGGTCGTCGGAAGCCACCCGCCCGGGTCGCGGAAGACCACGACGTCGCCGCGCTCGTACGCACCGAAGCGGGGCGTCAGCTCATCGACGAGGATCCGGTCGCCCTTCAGCAGCGTTCGCTCCATCGAGCCCGACGGGATGTAGAACGACCGCACGAGGAACGTCTTCACCAGGAAGGAGACGAGCACCGCGACCAGCAGGATCACGAGGAGGTCGCGGATGAAAGGCCACGGTCCGCGACGGGGACGCGTGTCGCTGTCGACGGCGGGCGACGAGGAGTCGGTGGTCATGCTGTCCTTCACCGGCGCCGGGGTTCGGCGACCATCCACCAGCGTCGCACATGACGGCTGGACCGGGCATCGAAACACCCGGGAACGACGGATGCCCCGGGACAGTGTCCCGGGGCATCCGTGGAAAAGCGCTCAGCGGTCGCGCTTCTCCTTGATCTTCGCCTTCTTGCCGCGCAGCTCGCGCAGGTAGTACAGCTTCGCGCGACGCACGTCACCGCGGGTGACGACCTCGATGTGGTCGATCACGGGGCTGTGCACCGGGAAGGTACGCTCGACGCCCACCTGGAAGCTGATCTTGCGAACGGTGAACGTCTCGCGGACGCCGTCACCCGAGCGACCGATGACGACACCCTGGAACACCTGGATGCGCGAGCGGTTGCCTTCGGTGATGTTGACGTGGACCTTCACGTTGTCGCCGGCGTTGAAGACGGGGATGTCGGACCGCAGCGAGGCTGCGTCGACGGAGTCGAGGATCTGCATGATCGTCACTTCCTGCGACCGCCCCAGGTCGATCGCGAGAGTTAGAGGAGAAAGGATGCGGTGCCCTGTCGGCGCCGATGCGGCTCCGAACTCCCCCGAGGCAGAGATCTGTCAGGGCACAAGCGTCCATTCTGCCATGGATGCCGACCCCCTCCAAACGCGCCCGGATCAGACGAGGGGGTCGCCCTTCTCCTCGAGGACGACCACCGAAGGATCGCGACGTCCTGCCGTGGCCGGGGCCGTGTAGCGACGGAGGATCACCGAGGGGCGGGCCTCCTGGAACAGCTGCCGGAGCGAGGACCAGAAGACGGCGAGGTACACAACGGTCGCTGCGATCAGGAGCGGCCAGAACCAGGTCTGGTTGAACAAGCCCACCGCAATGGTCAGGACGTGCCAGAGGCCGACGCCGGCGGCATCCCACCATGACACCGTCCGCGTGTGCCGGACGGTCCCTCGGGAGCGGATGAGGAGGGTCAGGATGAGCTGACCGACGAGTACGGACGGGATCGCGATCACGAGGACCCAGGCGAGCGCCCACCCGCCGGCGTCCGAGACGATCCAGCCCACCAGGAGCCAGAGCGGCAGGATGGCCGCGCTCGGGAGGAGCCAGAAGAAGAATCCACGACGCAGGGGCATCCTCCGATGCTACGCCGACGAGGACCGACCGGCCTCTGCGGGTTCCGGCTACTCGGGCAGGAGGTCGGGGCGACGCGTCCTGGTGCGCTCGACCTGCTGGTCGCGACGCCACTGCGCGACACGTCCGTGGTGACCGCTCAGCAGGACGTCGGGAACCTCGTACCCTCGCCACGACGCGGGCTTCGTGTAGGAGGGGTATTCGAGCAGCCCGTCCTCGTGCGACTCCTCGACGAGACTCTCGGGGTTGCCGACAACGCCCGGGACGAGCCGCCCCACGGCTTCGATCATCGCCATGGCCGCGACTTCACCGCCGTTCAGCACGTAGTCTCCGAGGCTCACCAGGCGCACGCGGCCGATCGTCGCGGCGTACGAGAAGACGCGCTCGTCGATACCCTCGTACCGTCCGCAGCCGAAGACGATGTGCGGCTCGTGGCTCCACTCGCGGGCGAGGGACTGCGTGAACCGTTCCCCCGCAGGCGACGGGAAGACGAAGAGCGGTCCGGATGCCGCATCCTCGGCGTCGTGACCTGCGGCGGCGATCTCATCCAGCGCCAGCGCCCAGGGTTCGGGCTTCATCACCATCCCGGCGCCACCGCCGTAGGGCGTGTCGTCGACGGTGCGGTGACGATCGGTCGCGTGCTCGCGGAGATCGTGGACGCGGATGTCGAGGAGGCCGGCTCCGCGCGCTCGACCGAGCAGCGAGACCTCCAGGACGTCGAAGAATGCGGGGAAGATCGTGACGACGTCGATGCGCACGTCAGGCTCCGCGGACGTCCTCATCGGCGACCTCGTCCAAGGATCCCTCGGAGTGGTCGTCGTCGGCGGGAAGCTCTTCGAACAAGCCTGGCGGCGGGGTGACGATCAGCCGGCCGGCAGCCATGTCCACCTCGGGAACGATGGCCTTCACGAAGGGGACGAGCACCTCGCGGTCGCCGTCCTGCGTCAGCTGGACTCCGAGGAGATCCTGGGCCGGGAAGTGGTCGACACGGACCACTTTGCCGACGACATCGCCGTCACGCACGACGTCGAGCCCGACGAGCTGGTGGTCGTACCAGGCGTCGTCTTCGACGACCGGAGCGGAGGCATCCTGCTCGATCCACAGGATCGCCCGCACGAGGGACTCGGCCGCGCTGCGATCGTCGATCCCCTCGAGGAAGACGACGGGGTGCGAGTTCATCCATTTGAACTCGCGGACGGTCACGGTCTTGCCGTGCCAGGGCGAGGACTCCGGGACCTGCAGCGTGAAGACGGCACCGGTGACGAAACGCCCGTCCGGGTCATCCGTGTAGAGCTCGAGCTTGAGGGCGCCCTTGAGACCATGCGCCTTGACCAGGCGCCCGACACGCAACTGCGTTCGGGCCGATTTCGCCGACATCTCAGTCGTCCGCAACGTCGACGCGGACGCGCGAGCCGTCGGCCAGCGCGGAGATGAGGGTGCGCAGGGCTTTCGCCGTGCGTCCGCCGCGCCCGATCACACGACCCCGATCATCGGGGTGCACACGCACTTCGAGCACCTCGCCGCGAGGCGAGGAGCTGGAGGCGATGGTGACGTCATCCGGGTGATCGACGATCCCCTTGACGATGTGTTCGAGCGCGGCGGCCAGCAAGGTCTTACTCGGACTCGGTCGCGTCGGCGGCCTCGGCGTCGGCGGCGGGCGCCTCGGCCTTCTTCTCGGCCTTCGGCTTGACGACCGACTTCTTCGACGAGTCGAGCTCGAAGGGAGCCTTCGGCTCGGCGGTCTTCACGGTCGAGACCGCGTCCTTGTCGCCCTTGAACTTGCCCCAGTCGCCCGTGAGCTTGAGGATGGCGGCGACCTGCTCGGTCGGCTGCGCGCCGACGGAGAGCCAGTACTGCGCGCGCTCCGAGTTGACCTCGATGAACGAGGGCTGCTCGGTGGGGTGGTACTTGCCGATCTCCTCGATCACGCGACCGTCGCGCTTGGTGCGCGAGTCGGCGACGACGATGCGGTAGTACGGCGCACGGATCTTGCCCATGCGCTTCAGACGGATCTTGACAGCCACAATTCTCCTGAATGGTGTTGCGAATGATGATGAACGTCGCCTGGAGCGTGGGGTGCACACCCGGCGGGAGCTCTGCGGTGGACCTCCGAGCCGGATAGAGGGTCGGGCAAGGCGGTCCAACCGTCCATTCTGCCAGATGGAGAGGGATGCCGCGAACCGCCGGATCGGCGTGCCACACTGGGCCGATGACGGTGACCTTCGCCACATCCGCCCGTTCGTCCGTCGGTATCGAATGGGAGATCATGTTGGCCGACAGGTCGACCGGTGATCTCGTCCCGGCGGCCCCCGGCATCCTCGACCAGGTCGAGGAGCAGACGCGGCACGAGCGTCACACGGTCACGGGCGAGCTCCTGACGAACACCATCGAGGTGACGAGCGGCGTCGGCGACACCGTCGCGGCGGCGGTGGACGACATCGGGGATGCGATCGATCTCGTCCGCACGGTCACCGATCCCCTGGGCGTCGAGCTCCTCTGCGCAGGCAGCCACCCGTTCGCACGCTGGTACGACCAGCAGGTCACGGACAAGACGCGCTACCACAAGCTCATCGAGCGGACCCAGTGGTGGGGGCGCAACATGATGATCTGGGGCATCCACGTCCACGTCGGGGTGGAGGACGTGTCGAAGGTCTTCCCCATGATCAACGCGCTCTCGGCGTATCTCCCCCACCTCCAGGCGCTGTCCGCCTCGAGTCCGTTCTGGGCCGGCGACCGCACGGGGTACGCGTCCAACCGCGCTCTCGTCTTCCAGCAGCTCCCGACTGCGGGGCTCCCCTGGCCGCTGGAGTCGTGGGCCGAATACGAGGCCTACCTGGGCGACATGGAGCGCACGGGGGTCATGGCCGATGCGACCGAGGTGCGGTGGGACATCCGCCCGGCACCACGGTGGGGCACCATCGAGATCCGCGCGTGCGACGGCATGTCCACGCTCCCCGAGCTCGCGGCGGTCGCCGCCCTCGTGCAGGTCCTCGCCGAGCACTTCTCGCGGATGCTCGACGAGGGACGGGCCCTCCCGACGATCCAGCCGTGGTTCGTCCGCGAGAACAAGTGGCGGGCCGCACGCTACGGACTGCAGGCCGACGTCATCGTCGACCGCGAGGGACGCCAGCGCCCCGTCGCGGACCATCTCCGTGAGATCGTCGACTCGCTCTCGCCCATCGCCGCGGAGCTCCACTGCGCGAAGGAATTCGCCGGCGTCGCCCAGATCCTCGACCAGGGTGCCAGCTACGAGCGACAGATCCGGGTGGCGGATGCCGCCGACGGCGACCTGCGCGAGGTGGTGCACCACCTCATCCGGGAATTCCGCGGCGGACCCAGCCTCCGGGACGTCGTCTCGGTCGGCTGAGCCGGTTCAGCCCTTGCCGAAGAGCTTCTGGATCTCGGCGAGATCGGCCTCGCTCGGCTGAGCGGGTGCGCCGAGCCCGAACCCGGAGCCGGATGCCGTGGTGCTCGACGACGTGATGCCCGCGTTCTCGGCCGCGCGCTTGGCGGGATTGCCCGAGCGCGATCCGCCACCGCTCTTCTGCTTCTTCCCGCGCTTGCTCGAGGCGCCCGGCTTGCCGCCGACAGCACCCATCCCCGGCATCGAGGGGACGCCGCCGCGAGCCACGGTCTTCATCATCTTGGCCGCCTGGTCGAAGCGCTGCACGAGCTGGTTCACGTCGGTGACCGTCATGCCCGAGCCGCGGGCGATGCGGAGGCGACGCGAGCCGTTGAGCACCTTCGGATTGCGGCGCTCTCCCGGCGTCATGGAGCGGATGATCGCCTCGGTCCGGTCGATCTCGCGCTCGTCGAAGTTCTCGATCTGCTGCTTCATCTGCCCCATACCGGGCAGCATTCCGAGCATCTTCTTCATCGAGCCCATCTTGCGGACCTGCTGGAGCTGCTCGAGGAAGTCCTCGAGGGTGAACTGCTCGGTCGCGAGCTTCTCAGCGACGCGCTGCGCCTCCTCCTCATCGAAGGCCTGCTGAGCCTGCTCGATGAGGGTGAGGATGTCGCCGAGGTCGAGGATGCGGCTCGCCATGCGGTCGGGGTGGAAGGGCTCGAGGTCGTCGAGGCCTTCACCCGTCGACGCGAAGATGATGGGGCGACCGGTCACGGAGGCCACGGACAGCGCGGCACCACCGCGTGCGTCGCCGTCGAGCTTGGAGAGCACGACACCGGTGAAGTCGACGCCGTCCTGGAACGCCTTGGCCGTGTTCACGGCATCCTGACCTATCATCGCGTCGATGACGAAGAGGACCTCGTCCGGCGCGGTCGCCTTGCGGATGTCGGCGGCCTGCTTCATGAGCTCGGCGTCGACGCCGAGGCGGCCGGCCGTGTCGATGATCACGGTGTCGAACTGCTGACGTCGCGCGTGCTCGACGCCATCGCGGGCGACCTTGACCGGGTCACCGACGCCGTTGCCCGGCTCGGGCGCGTAGATGGCCGCGCCGGCACGCTCCGCGACGACGGTCAGCTGGTTGACGGCGTTGGGGCGCTGGAGGTCGCACGCGACGAGGAGCGGAGTGTGACCGTCCTTCTCGAGCTGCTTGGCGAGTTTTCCCGCGAACGTCGTCTTACCGGACCCCTGGAGACCGGCCAGCATGATGACCGTGGGGGGCTGCTTGGCGAACTGCAGACGGCGCTGCTGCCCGCCGAGGATGGCGACGAGCTCCTCGTTGACGATCTGGACGACCTGCTGAGCCGGGTTCAACGCCCGGCTGACCTCGTCACCGAGTGCGCGCTCGCGCACCTTGCCGGTGAACTCCTTGACGACCTGCAGTGCGACGTCCGCGTCGAGCAGTGCGCGACGGATCTCGCGCACGGTGCCGTCGATGTCGGCGGGCGACAGCTTCCCCTTCGTGCGGAGGTTGCGGAAGGTCTCGGTGAGACGATCGGAGAGCGTGCCGAAGGTAGCCATGATGGATCGAGTTTAGTCGAGAGAGCGGGAGTCCCCCGCCCGGCTCCACGGGAGAGTGACCTCCGCCACCACCAGGGCGTGCGCCAGCTCCATCGCCAGCGTCGCGCGGGCCACCCCGCCGCGCGCCCATCGTTCGATGGCGACCATCACGGCTCCGGCGTGCGCCGCGCCGCACACTGCAGCCTCGACCTGATCGGCGCCGTGTGCGATGACGGATGCCGCGACGGCTCGCGCGATCCTGGCGTGGCGCACCGCGGCGCCGCGCTCGAGCTCGTCGGTCAGCCCCATGGCCTCGGTGTTGACCAGAGCGAGGGCGAGACTGTCGGGCTCGAGGTCGCGGCACAGCGTCGTGAGAGCAGCGGCCGGGTCGATGAACGGGACGTCGCCGCGAAGGCGGTCGATGCGCTCGTCCAGGGACGACCAGAGGATCGCTTCCTTCGACTCGAAGTAGTTGAAGAAGCTGGACCGGCTCACGCCCGCGCGACGGGAGATGTCGGTGATCGAGGTCGCGTCGAAGCCGCGCTCGAGGAAGAGCTCGCAGGCCGCCTCGGACAGGACTTCCCGAGACGACGCGCGGGGCCGGCCGGACGTCATGCGACGAGCTTACCGGGGGCGTATTGTTGCACGCAGTCCAACAACCCCTGAGGAGGCTCACGTGATCGAGATCCGGACGGTCGGCTTGTCGCCCGACCTCGTGCCCTACCGAGAGGGCTGGGCGCTGCAGCGTCAGCTGCATTCCGAAATCGTCGATGGCCGCCGCGGAGACACCCTGCTGCTGCTCGAGCACGACGCCGTCTACACCGCGGGCGCGCGCACCGCGGCCCACGAGCGGCCGATCGACGGCACGCCCGTCGTGGACGTGGACCGAGGGGGCAAGATCACGTGGCACGGTCCTGGCCAGTTGGTGGGCTATCCCCTCGTTCGCCTGACGGAGCCCGTCGACGTCGTGGCTCACGTCCGTCGGCTGGAGAGCATCCTGATCCGCGTGACCCGATCCTTCGGCGTCCCGGGGATGCGCGTGGACGGCCGCAGCGGGGTGTGGGTCGAACACCGGGGAGCTGTCGAGAAGATCGCGGCGATCGGGGTCCGGGTGCAGGCCGGCGTCACGATGCACGGATTCGCCCTCAACTGCGACAACACGCTCGAGCCGTTCAGCCGCATCATCCCGTGCGGGATCGCGGACGCCGGCGTCACGACCCTCAGCACGGTCCTCGGTCGGGACCTGACCCCCGCCGAGGTGCTGCCGACCGTCAGCGCGGCGTTCGCCGAGGAGTTCGGGGCGGAGGTCGCCGCATGAGCGGGTCCGCGTCGCCGGAGGGCCGTCGGATGCTCCGTCTGGAGGTCCGCAACGCGCAGACCCCGATCGAACGCAAGCCCGAGTGGATCCGGACGAAGGCCCGCATGGGCCCTGAATACCAGGCCCTGCAGACACTGGTGAAGGACGAAGGCCTGCACACCGTCTGCCAGGAGGCGGGCTGTCCGAACATCTTCGAATGCTGGGAGGACCGGGAGGCGACGTTCCTCATCGGCGGCTCCCAGTGCACGCGCCGCTGCGACTTCTGCCAGATCGACACCGGCAAGCCGGCGGACTACGACACGGATGAGCCTCGGCGCGTGGCCGAGAGCGTCAGCCGTATGCGATTGAGGTACGCCACCGTGACCTGCGTGGCGCGCGACGACCTCCCCGACGGCGGCGCCTGGCTGAACGCCGAGACCGTCCGCCGTATCCACGCGGACAATCCCGGAACCGGGGTCGAACTGCTCGCGACGGACTTCAACGGCGATCCGGGACTCCTCGACGTCGTGTTCGAGGCTCGGCCGGAGGTCTTCGCCCACAACGTGGAGACGGTGCCGCGCATCTTCAAGCGGATCCGACCGGCATTCCGGTACGACCGGTCGCTGGGAGTCCTGACCCGGGCACGGGATGCCGGATTGATCACGAAGTCGAACCTGATCCTCGGAATGGGTGAGGAGCGACACGAGATCGAAGAGGCCCTCCGGGACCTCCACGCCGCCGGAACCGACATCATCACGCTGACCCAGTACCTGCGCCCGACGCCCCGGCACCTGCCCGTGGACCGTTGGGTCACGCCGCAGGAGTTCGTGGAACTCCGCGAACTCGCCGAATCGATCGGTTTCCTGGGCGTTCTGGCAGGCCCGCTCGTGAGGTCGTCCTACCGGGCGGGCCGGCTGTGGGCACGATCGATGCGATCGAAGGGGCGAGAGATCCCGGCCGCCCTGGCGCATCTGGCCGCGGAGGCCGACGAGGCCGGCTTCGCCCAGGCGGTGTGACCCGCTTCCTCCACAGCTGCCCTCAGCGCGACGGTGTCCGCCGGGTCGGTACCGGCAGGACGTGGTGGAGCAGGGCGCCCGTACCTTCATCGGGATGCCGGACCTCGGCATCCCGATGAAGGAGAATCATGCGCACACCCCTCACCGTCACCGCCGCCCTCGGGCTGGCCCTCTCGGCGGCAGTCCTCCCCCACGTGACGGCCTCGGCGCCCACCGCGGAACCACCCGCCGACACCGTGGTCTCGGTCACCGGCGACGCGGAGAACGGCTTCGAGATCCACTACTACGACGGCTCAGCGGAGTACCCGCCCACCGATTCGGAGGCACTCGCCGAGTGCGGTGAGTACGACACCCGCATCGAGCGGGTGCGATGCCGTGTCGAAGTCCGCACGTGGTACCGCGACCTCGCGACGCTGCGGGACGCCCTCGAATGGGCCCACGCGTCGAAGGGGTGACGGGGTCAGTCGGCGCTGGTCACCGACTGCACCGCGCCGGAGACATCGAGGTTCACGAGAAGCACATCGTCGGTCGAGTCGGGGTCGAGCGCGTACTCGAGGACGGCGAACGGATCCTTGCCCCCGTGCTCGTCGGCGAGGATCGTCATGCTCATCAGCTGCAGGGAACGAATGACGTCCATGTGCGTGTCGCCGGAGACGTCCACGAGGAAGTCCTCGATGTCCTCCCCGAGGATCTCCTGCTGTTGCAGGATGAACTCGGTCACCTCGCTCGTCCGGTCGTCGAGCTCGGACACCATCGCGTTACGGGCACGGAGGTCGATCGACTCGAGCGCGGCGATCATCGCGGCGGCCACGTCGAGGGCGTCGATGGAGACGTCATCTTGATCGGGCGCGGTCAGGTCGACGGTGACCCGCTGATCACCGAAGTCCACGACCTCAGACCAGAAGATCGACCCGTCGGGTCCGGACTCGAGGAGTCCGAAGTAGTCGTGCTCGATCGCCATGTCTCAATGAAACCAGCCTCGGGGCCCGCGCGCGACCGACTCGCTCAATCCACGAGCGCCGAAGCGAACACGTGAGGCGTGAATCCGGTCAGGTCGCCGACCCCCTCACCCTGCCCGAGGAGCTTCACCGGGATACCGGTGCGCTCCTGCACGGCGAGGACGAAGCCACCGCGAGCCGACCCGTCGAGCTTGGTGAGCACCAGGCCTGTGACACCCGCGTGCTCGAGGAACGCCTCAGCCTGCATCAAACCGTTCTGCCCCGTCGTGGCGTCGAGCACGAGCAAGACCTCGCTGATCGGAGCCTGCTTCTCGATCACCCGACGGATCTTCGTGAGCTCGTCCATGAGACCCGCCTTGGTGTGCAGCCGACCCGCCGTGTCGACCAGGACGATCTCGGTCCCGGTGCGGATCGCGTAGTCGATCGTCTGGAACGCGACGGATGCCGGGTCCTGCCCCTCCTGCTGAGGCCGCACGATCGCCGCCCCGCCGCGCTCGGCCCACGTGGCGAGCTGGTCGACGGCCGCAGCGCGGAAGGTGTCGGCTGCGCCGACGACGACGCTTCGGCCGAAGCGCCGGAGGTAGTGGGCGAACTTGCCGATCGTCGTCGTCTTACCGACCCCGTTCACGCCGACCACGAGGACGACGGCCGGACGCTCGCTGAGGCGGAGGGTCGTGTCGAACTTCGCGAAATGCTCCTCGAGGGTCTCGCGCAGCATCCGCTGGAGGTCCTTCGGATCCGTGGTCCGGAACCGTTCCACCTTCTCGCGGAGCTCGTCGAGGATGCGCTCCGTGACGTCGGGACCGAAGTCAGCCGTCAGGAGAGCCGTCTCGAGGTCCTCCCACGTGTCGTCATCGATCGTCGGCTTGACGAACAACCCGCGCAGTGCGCGACCAAGGGACCAGGAGCTCTCCGCCATGATCCCAGGCTAGTTGACAGGGTCAGCCCTTCTCGCAGGCGATGCCGTCCTTGTCGCGGTCCATCTTCTTGTTGGCGTTGTACAGCACCGTCGAGAACGTCGGCCGCACCCCGAAGGCCCGCTTCTTCCCGTTGACCTTGTTGTGCGTGACGCCGGCCTTCGCGACACCGCCCCGATGCACCTTGTTGAGCGCCGTGCAGTTCTTGTAGGTCTTCACGACGGGCTTCGCCGCCGGGACCATCCGCGCCGCCGTCACCGACGCCGCCGGCCCCGGTGCTGCGACGGCTGCCGTCGCCGGTGCTCCCGCCAGCCCGACGGCCAGAACCGCGGTCATCGCCATCCGGCGCACGCTCGTACGAACCTTCATTCCCACCCCTGTCGATCGTGTGGGATACGTCGTGTTCCCCCGCTCACAGGCTACACACAGGACGCGGTCGATCACGCCGTCGCGCGCTCGCGCACCCGCTGTCCCACGACGGCCGAGACGCCGTCCTGCCTCATCGAGACGCCGTAGAGCGCATCAGCGATCTCCATCGTCCGCTTCTGATGAGTGATCACGATCAGCTGGCTCGACTCCCGTAGCTGCTCGAACACCCCGAGCAGTCGACCCAGGTTCGCGTCGTCGAGCGCCGCTTCCACCTCGTCGAGGATGTAGAAGGGACTCGGACGCGCTTTGAAGATGGCGGTGAGCAGGGCCACGGCGGCGAGAGAACGTTCACCGCCCGAGAGGAGCGAGAGTCGTTCGATCTTCTTCCCGACGGGGCGCACTGCCACATCGATCCCCGTCGTCAAGGGGTTGTCCGGATCGGTCAGGGAGATCGATCCCGTGCCTCCCGGGAAGAGGATGGGGAAGACCTCGCCGAACGCGACCTTCGTGTCCTCGAATGCCGCGAGGAAGATCGTCTGCATCCGCTCGTCGAGCTCGTCGATGATCATCAGCAGATCCGTCCGGGTACGGACGAGATCGTCGAGCTGAGCAGTGAGGAAGGAGTGCCGCTGCTCGAGCGCCGCGAACTCCTCCAACGCGAGCGGGTTCACGCGTCCGAGCTGCGAGAGCTTGCGTTCCGCCTCCTGGAGTCGGCGTCGCTGAGCGGCCCGATCGAACGATTCAGAGGCCCCCTCGTCCGAGGTGGGGATGGGGACATCCGGACCGTATTCCGCGAGGAGAATACTCTCGTCGAGACCGAGTTCAGACTGGACCCGCTCGAGGAGGCTCTGCACGTGAAGACGCTTCTCGTGCATCTGCAGCTCGAGACCGTGCACCGACTCGGTGACCCGCGACAACCGCTCGCGGACCCCCGCATCCTCCTTGCGGAGCTCCGCCAGTTCCGCCGTCAAGGCCGTTCTCGTCTGCTCCGCACGCTCCAGCTCGACCCGTGCTTGCGCTGTTGATCGATCGATCGAGTCGAGGACGGGCGGCAACGCGGCCACGACCTCCGATGCAACGGCGCGCTGCGCCCGTCGGACCACGGCACGCCGTGCCGCGGCTTCGGCGGCTGCACGCTCGCGCTCACGCTGGCGCTCGAGCTGGGCGACGCGCGACTCGGCCGCGCGGACACGCTCGCGAAGGGTCTCGACGTCGAGGCGCGTATCCATCTCACGCGTCCGAGCCGACTCGAGCGCGTCGAGCAGGCCATCGCGAGCCGACGCGTCGAGGATCGGCCGCGGTGACTCCTCGGCGGCGCGATACGCCTCCCCCGCGGCCCGGGCGGCCGTCTCGGCGTCCCGGGCCGCGGCCTCGGCTTGGCGGAGCCCGGCGTCGAGACGTTCGCACTCGGCGGCGGCGGATTCGAGGCGGACGGTGGCCCGGTTCATCTGCTCCGCGTGAGCTGCGAGGGCGGAGTCGTGCTCGCGGAGCGCGGTCAGCGTCTCGCGGGTGCGCTGGCGCGCGGCATCCCACGCGGCCTGGGCGTCGGTGAGGGCCTCCCGCAGCGAATCGGCGACCACCGTGACCTCGGTGAGCCTCTCGCTCGCGGCATCCCGCTCGGCCCCGAGTTCGATGCGCGACCGGGACTGTCCGGACCCGGCTTGGACGGTGCTGGCCGTGACGGTCTCGCCTGCGCGCGTCACGACGATCACGTGGACGCCCGAGTCCGCCGCGGTCCGCGCTGCGACATACGCGTCTTCGAGGTCTGCGGTGATCGCCACCCCCGCGAGGGCGGCGCGAACACCCGAGGGCGCGTCGACCACGTCGGCGGCCCAGGTCCATTCCCCGGGCACCGCTGGTCCGGGCGCGGCGGCGCCGTCCGCCACCGCGATGTCGACCACGCCGAGGTCGTGCTCGCGGACAGTCTCGACGACGCCGCGGGCGGTCTCGAGGTCGTCCACCAGGACGCCGTCGGCAAGCGCACCGAGCGCTGCGGCGACCGCCGCTTCGAAGCCCGGCGTGACCCGGATGGCATCGCTGACGATTCCACGGATGCCGGGGCCTCCGCGGTCGACGACCGCGGCCGCCGCATTCCGTATGTCGAGGGCTCGACCGAGCGCTGCCGTCTCTGCGAGGAGGGACTCCCGTTCGCGTTCGGCGGCGTGGAGCCGTTCACGGATCCCGCCCACCCCGCTCTCGGCCTCCGTCGCCTCCCGCTGCGCGCGATCGTATGCGGCCGCGAACTCCGCTGCGGAGTCCGCAGGTCCTTCCGACGCGGGCTCGATCTCGGCGAGAGCCGCTTCGGCCTCGTTCCGACGTTGCTCCGCGGCATCGAGCGCGCGCTGCTGACGTTCCACCGCGGCGCGCAGTGCCTCCGCTTTCGATGTGGCGGCCTCGAAACGCCCGCGCAGGGATGCGAGCCGCATGTCGTGTTCCGAGACGAGGGCGCTCTGGGCGGCGATGTCCGTGTCGAGGGCATCGAGCTCGGCGCGGGCGCGGATGACCTCGCGAGCAGCGGCAGCAGCGGCATCCTGCGCAGTGCCCAAGCCGGAGCCGATCTCATCGATCTCCGCGCGCGCCTCGTCGATGACCGCTTGGGTGACCGTCGCGCCGGCCTCGGCGGGCTGCGTGTCGTCCTCGAGAAGCGACAGACGCTGTCCTGCCAGCGAATAGAGCCCGCGGAGCCGCTCCTGAACGCGGCCGAGCTCGAACGTGATCGCGCGAGCGCGGTCGACCGCTTCGGCACGCTGGTCGTTCTCGAGCTCTTCGATGCGGCGGCGGAATCCCTCGGCGCGGTCCTGCAGCACCAGTCGCTCGGCGTGACGCTCCTGCTCGTTCTGCGAGTGATCGGCCAGTTCGGCGCGGAGCCGCGCGAGCTCGTCCGCGTGCAGTCGTGCCTTCGCATCGCGGACGACGGCGGCGATCGTCGCGGCTTCACGGGCGATCTCGGCCTGCTTGCCGAGCGGTTTGAGCTGTCGGCGGAGTTCACCGGCGAGGTCGCTGAGCCGCGTGAGATTGGCCTCCATGGCATCGAGCTTGCGGAGGGTCTTCTCCTTGCGGCGGCGATGTTTGAGGATGCCCGCCGCCTCTTCGATGAAGCCACGTCGATCCTCGGGGCTCGCCTGGAGAACCGTGTCGAGGCGCCCCTGACCGACGATGACGTGCATCTCACGGCCGAGACCGGAGTCGCTCAGGAGCTCTTGGACGTCGAGAAGCCGGCAGGTCTCGCCGTTGATGGCGTATTCGCTCGACCCGTTCCGGAACAGCGTCCGGCTGATCGTCACTTCGCTGTACTCGATCGGCAGGACACCGTCGGAGTTGTCGATCGTCAACTGCACTTCCGCACGACCGAGGGGACCACGGGTCGCCGTGCCCGCGAAGATGACGTCCTCCATCTTGCCGCCGCGGAGCGTTTTCGCCCCCTGCTCCCCCATCACCCAGGCGAGCGCGTCGACGACGTTCGACTTACCTGACCCGTTGGGGCCGACGATGCACGTCACCCCGGGCTCTAGGGCGAACGTCGTGGGCTGCGCGAAGGATTTGAACCCCTTGAGCGTCACGCTCTTCAGGTGCATGAGGGGCCTCCGGTGTCGTCGTCGCGTCCACGCTAGCGGACGAATCGTCGCCGTCTCTTGACGGCGCGCCCGGGGCGACGCTAGTGTCGGGGCTCGCGTCAGAAGTCTGAGAAAGGAGGTCCTCGACATGATTATCGACATGATGCCCACTGGAGAAGCGTTCATCGCGTTCCCGTTCGCCTCGGGGACCGTCTCCTTCGGCGCCGCTGCGGACACCCGCGCTCACACCGGCCACTAACCGCCGCCTCACGTGAGCTCCGTCTTCGGACGGAGTGCGCCTCCCTGCCCCCGGACGTTCCGCGTCCTCACCACCCCGTGTTCGCCGGGCCACCGGCCGCGGACACGGACGTGCTCCTTCGTGCTGCGGCACGATACTCCGCCGCGCTCGCGGCACCTCACTGCAACGATCGAAATGAGATCACCTCATGCGCACTCTCACCGCGCCGCAGCGCACCTCGGCGGTCATCGCCGCGCTGCAGCATCCCACCCCGACGGGCATCACCGCCCGTCAGACGATCATCGACCGACTGGCCCTGCGGCTCGCGTTGGCACTGCTCCTGTGGAGCACCCGTCCCGGCGCCGATCGCGAACAGATCGACTCCCGCCGCCGAGAGCGGCTCGCCCGCGATGCGCGCGAAGCCGAATGGGACCGCCGCCGTGCGCTCCTCGCCCCGCGTCGATGACCCTCTCGGGGGCTGCGACACCGTCGCAGCCCCCGACCACACTCCGTCCCGGAAGAAGACCATGACGACCGCACCCTACGAACTCCGTCCCCTTACCGTTCCCGCATCCGTCAATGCGCCCGACGCCGCCGACTTCCTCGCGATGGTCGACGTCCGTAACGAGATCTATCGAGAGATCAGCGACAACGACGACGAAGCCGCGACCGCGGCGCAGCTGTTGCCGCACTTCCAGGAGAACCCCGACAACGACAAGCGCAGCTGGATCGTCATCGTCGGCGACGACGTCGTCGGCCGGGTCATCGTCGACATCCCCGCAGAGGAGGGGTCGCAGGTCGCCTACTGGATCATCGAGCTCCTCGAGCGCGTCCAGGGTCGCGGCATCGGCAGCGAGCTTCTCGGCGTCGTCGAGGACACCGCGCGGAAGGCGGGTCGCACCGTCCTCGAGTCCTGGGCGGAGCATCCCGAACCGCACCCCGGGGCCCCGACGGAACGACTGGCCGCTCCCACCGGCTTCGGGACCATCCCGCTCGATCGTCCGGCGCGCTACTACCGGCGCCACGGCCACACCCTCGAACAGGTCGACCGCAAGAGCATCCTCGAGATCGAGCCGTCGTTGTCGACGGTCACGGCGATGCAGGCAGAGGCGTTGGTTCACGCGGCCGACTACCGGGTCGAGCAATGGACGCTGCCCGTGCCGGACCGGTATCGGGAGAGCTTCGCGTGGGCGAAGTCCCGCATGTCTACGGATGCTCCGGCCGCCGGCCTGGAGGTGGACGAGGAGGTATGGGATCTCGAACGCCTCGGACGGCACGAGGCTCGCTACCTCGAGGCCGGACAGACCGTGCTGGTTACCGCGGCGGTCCACGAAGCCTCCGGTCAGGTGGTCGCCTTCAACGAGCTGTGTTCCGGCGCGGACCCGACCGCGACAAGCCAGCAGATGGACACCCTGGTGCTCCGCGAACACCGGGGACACCGACTCGGGCAGCTCATCAAGTGCGCCGGGATCCTCCGCTGGCGGGAGATCGCACCCCAGTCACCGAGGATCATCACCTGGAACGCCGAGGAGAACCGTCCCATGCTCAGCATCAACGAGGCGATCGGGTTCGCACCCGCCGCGTACATCGGAGCGTGGAAGAAGGTGCTCGGCTAGCCCCGGCGCTGACACCTGGGGCAGTAGTGGCTCGAGCGGTTGGTGAAGCTCACGCGGACGATCGGTGTGCCGCAGCGGGGACAGGCTTCGCCGGTGCGGCCGTACGCGTTGAGGGAATGGGCGAAGTAGCCCGCCTGCCCGTTGACGTTCACGTACTGTGCGTCGAAGCTGGTCCCCCCTTCGGCGAGGGCTCGGTGCAGCACTGCCCGAACCTCGTCGAGGAGCCTGCGCACCACGCGTGACGAGAGGTCGTCAGCCGAGCGCTCCGGGTGGATCCGCGCCGCCCAGAGCGACTCGTCCGCGTAGATGTTCCCGATGCCGCTCACCACGGTCTGGTCGAGCAGCACCCGTTTGATGGCCGAACGCGTGCGTGCCAACCGGGCACGGAACACGGTCTCCTCGAAAGCGGGGTCGAGGGGGTCCCGCGCGATGTGCGCCACCTGAGTCGGGACCAGGGGTGCCTCGCTCCCCCAGCCGCCGGCCGCGGCGTCAGGTGTGGGGATCAGCCGGTCCAGGGCCAGCGAGCCGAAGGTGCGCTGATCGACGAAAACCACAGCGACATCGGCATGGGTGGGATGCCGGATGTCGAACCGGATCCGTTCGTGGCGGAGCTCCGGCGTGCCCCAGGAGCGCAGCAGCATCTGCCCGCTCATGCCCAGGTGACCGACGACCGCCTCGGACTCGGCCCGGCCGTCGCCGTCGCCGAGCGGCATCCACAAGAACTTGCCGCGACGGACGACGGCGTCCACCCTCCGCCCGGTCAGGCGGTGCTCGAAATCTGCTGCACTGCCATCGTGTCGGGTCAGCGATCGCGGATCGAGGACCGTGACGGCCTCGATCCACGAGCCAGCCAGGGCGGGGGCGAGGCCCGCGCGGACGACCTCGACTTCGGGGAGCTCGGGCACGTCTGCTCAGGAC
This sequence comes from Microbacterium sp. 77mftsu3.1, assembly GCF_900100525.1. Taxonomy (NCBI): domain Bacteria; kingdom Bacillati; phylum Actinomycetota; class Actinomycetes; order Micrococcales; family Microbacteriaceae; genus Microbacterium; species Microbacterium sp. 77mftsu3.1. The sequence continues at coordinate 99,507 of NZ_FNCR01000001.1, forward strand.
CGAGCCGACAGCTCGCGCCAGACGGCGAGAGCAGCCGCCATCTCGGCCTGCTTCTTGCTGGAGCCGCGGCCGCTTCGTGACACATCGCCGACGGCGACGGTCGCGGTGAACACCCGGTGGTGATCGGGCCCCTCGGCCTCGACGCTGTACGAAGGGACCGGACGCCCGGATCGTGCCGCGAGCTCCTGGAGCGCCGTCTTCGGGTCCATCGCCGCACCGTAACGCTCGGGATCCGCCATCAGCGGCGACACCAGGCGGAGGACGAGTGCGGTGGCCTCCTCGATTCCCGCAGACAGATAGGCGGCGCCGATGAGCGCCTCCGTCGTGTCGGCGAGGATGGAGTCTTTGTCGCGTCCGCCGGTCTGGTCCTCACCGCGGCCGAGCCGCAGATGCGTTCCGAGCCCCATTCCGCGGGCGACCTCCGCCAAGGCGACCGTCGACACCACGCTCGCACGACGCTTGGCCAACGACCCTTCGTCGAGGCCGGGGTGCGAACGGTAGAGATGGACGGTCACCGCCATCCCGAGGATGGAGTCGCCGAGGAACTCCAGACGCTCGTTGTGAGCGATGCCCCCGTGTTCGTAGGCGTACGACCGGTGGGTGAGCGCGAGCGACACAAGCTCGGGGTCGATGTCGACCCCGAGCTTGTGTGTGAGCACCGAGTGATCGGTGGTGGCGTCTGTCACGACGCGCCGATCAGATGTCGGCGACCTTGCGGCCCTTGTATTCGAGGAACAGCTCCGTGCCCTGCGAGTCGGTGACGACCTTCGCCTGGTGGGGACGGCTGTAGACGACCTTGCCGTTCTCGATGGTCTTGACGAGCGTGGGGGCCTCGGCCTTCCACTGCGCGCGACGCGAACGGGTGTTGGAGCGGGAGACCTTCCGCTTCGGGGGGTTACCTGCCATGGTCAGCTCTTCTCTGTGTCGTCGGCGGCGGGGCGTGATGCTTCGCCGTCGTGGTCTGTGGGTGGGGCCGACAAGGCGGCCAGCGCAGTCCAGCGCGGGTCGATCTGAGTCTCCGTGACCGGTGCTTCGGTCAGCTTCTCACCCGTGGACGGATCAAGTCCGGGGCAGTCCGGCTGACACACCGGCTGGAACGGAAGCGACAGGACGATCGCATCCCTGACTCCTGTTTCAAGATCCACGTGGTCGTCTTGAACCTCGAAGTCAGTCGCTTCGTCCCCAGAATACCCGAAGAGCTCCTGAAACTCGACTTCGAGGGGGCGTGTCAGGTCCGTGAGGCACCGGCTGCACTGTCCGTCGTAGGTCGTGGAGATCTCCGCGGTGACGAGGATGCCCTCGTGGACGGATTCCAGACGAGCGTCGACATGGACGTCTTCACCCGCCGGAACCCAGGCGAGTCCCTCGCCCCATTTCTCGGCGACAGGCACCGTCAGCTCGAATTCGCGCATCTCGCCGGGAGCCCGGAGGATGTCGCGGACGGGAAGGACGAAGGGACCGCTCACACGCTTTCTGACCACGGTCGTCCATCGTACGCGGGACGGGGAGCTCCCGGGCCGGATCAGCCTTCGCGAGCACCGGTGTCGAGGAATCGAGCCACCGGCGCGGGCACGAACGGCGACACATCCCCGCCGAGCGACGCCACCTGACGCACGAGCGAACTGGACACCAGGGCGTGAGCGGGGTCGGGCAACAGGAACACGGTCTCGATGTGCGCAAGATGCCGGTTCACGATCGCCATCGGGGTCTCGTAGGCGACGTCGACTTGGGAGCGGATCCCCTTGACCAGGACTCCGGCGCCGACGTCGGTCGCATAGTCGACGAGGAGGCCGACGCTCCAGGCGGCCACGATGACGTCGCCGTCGATGTCGCTCTCGGAGATCGACTGTTCGAGGAGCGACAGTCGCTGAGCGATCGGCAGCATCGCCTCTTTGCCGGGGTTGTGCACGACGAGCACGTGCAACTGGTCGTAGAGGGCTGCGGCGCGCCGGATGACGTCGAGATGCCCGAGCGTCGGCGGGTCGAACGAGCCCGGCACCACGGCGATCCGGTTGTTCATGCCGTCGAGCCTAACGACAGAGAGCCCGCGCCGCGCCCCGGCTCAGTTCTTCGCGAGCGCCGCGCGTTCCCGCTGACTCACGCGACCGGCGATCGCCGCAGCGAGTCCAGGGGCTCCGTCGAGGGTCGGGTCGTCGGCGAGAAGACGCTCCGCCTCGGCGCGGGCCGTCGCGATCAGGTCCGCATCGGCGACGACGCGCAGCAGCCGCAGCGACGACCGCACGCCGGATTGCGCGTCACCGAGGACGTCACCCTCGCCGCGCAGCTCGAGATCGACCTCGGCGAGTTCGAAACCGTCCGTCGTCGCGGCGACGGCCTCGACGCGCTGTCGTGCCGGCGTGAACGGGTCGGCCTCGGTGACCAGCAGGCAGAGCCCGGGAACTGAGCCGCGGCCGACACGCCCGCGGAGCTGGTGGAGCTGCGAGACGCCGAATCGATCCGCCTCGAGGATCACCATGGTCGAGGCGTTCGGGACGTCGACACCGACTTCGACCACCGTCGTGGCGACCAGCACGTCGATGTCGCCTCGCGCGAAGGCCTGCATGACGGCATCCTTCTCGTCACCGGGCATCTTGCCGTGGAGGATCTCGACGCGGATGTCCCGGTAATCGGGATGCCCCGACAGCAGCGCGGCCGCCTGCACGACTCCCCAGCGCGTCCGGGCGGGCTCCTCGGTCTCGGGCCTCTCCTCGTCGGTCGCGTCGGTCGCAGCGTCGATCGCCGGACACACCACGAACGCCTGCCTCCCGAGTCGGACCTCCTCGGCAACGCGCTCCCAGACGCGCGCGAACCACGCGGGCTTCTCCCCCACGGGCGCGACGAAACTCGAGATCCCGGCACGGCCCCCGGGCATCGTCCGAATCGTCGACACGTCGAGGTCACCGAACACGGTCATGGCGACCGTACGAGGGATCGGGGTGGCGGTGAGGACGAGGACGTGCGGCGAACTCCCTTTGGCGCGCAGCGTCTCGCGCTGGTCGACCCCGAAGCGATGCTGCTCGTCGACCACGACGAGACCCAGATCCGCGAACGTCGTGGACTCGCTCAGCAGCGCGTGGGTTCCCACGACGATGCGCGATTGCCCCGAGGCGACCCGCAGGGCCGCCCGTCGCCGCTCGGCCGCGCCCAGCTGCCCGGTGAGCAACGTGGGCATGAGTTCGGGTGCGAGCTCGGGTCCCAGCATCCGAGCCATGGAACGCACGTGCTGGGCGGCCAGGACCTCCGTCGGGGCAATCAGCGCGGACTGCCCGCCCGACTGGGCGACCTGGAGCATGGCTCGGAGCGCGACGAGGGTCTTGCCGGACCCCACCTCGCCCTGCACGAGGCGGTTCATCGGCCACGGGGCGACGAGGTCCGCGGCGATGCGGTCACCGACGCTCAGCTGGTCGGGTGTGCGCTCGAACGGCAGCCGTGCGTCGAATCGGGCGAGAAGGTCGCCGGGTGGCCGGGCGGTCGCGGACATCATCCGGACGAAGTGACGCTGTTGCAGGAGGGCTGCCTGAAGGACGAACGCCTCGTGCATCCGGAGGGTCTCGCGTGCCGGATCGATCTGGTCGAAGGACTCCGGATCGTGGATGCGGGTCAGCGCCGTGCGGGCGTCGAGAAGGCCCTGAGCGGCGCGGAAGGCGTCGGGGAGAGGCTCGGGCACGCCCGTCAGCGCAGGGAGCACCAGGTCCACGCACTTCTTGACCTGCCAGCTCGAGAAGGTGCTCGTCGCCGGATAGATCGGGATGGGGCGATTCCGCCACGCCTCCGCGGTGAGCCGCGCCGTTCCCTCGTCGTCGAAGAGCTGGTAGTCGGGATGCGTCAACTGCTTCTGACCGCGGTACTCCCCCACCTTGCCGGAGAAGATGCCCTGCCGGCCGGCCGTGAGGTCCTTCACGCGCCAGGACTGCCCGAAGAACGTGAGCGACATGGTCCCCTCGCCGTCGCCGATGACGACCTCGACGAGTTCCCCCCGGCGGCCCCTCATTGGCCTCGTCGACGCGGAACGGACCTCGGCCACGATCGTGACGAGCTCGCCGACCGGAAGAGCGGCGATGTGTGTCAGCTCCCCGCGGTTGGCGTACCGCCTCGGGTAGTGCCCCAGCAACTCCCCTACTGTCGTCATGTGGAAGGCGCGCTTCAGCCCCTTCGCCAGGTTGTCGCCGACCGCCTCGTGCAGGGGCGTGTCGAGCGAGTACGAGGCCATGCGATGAGTCTACGAGCGACCGCCGACGCGGATATCGTGTGGGGGTGACGAGGATCATCGCCGGGGCCGCCGGATCGCTGCCGCTCGCCGTCCCGAGCGCCGGGACGCGGCCGACGAGCGAACGTGTGCGGGAGTCGCTGTTCGGCGCTCTGGAATCCGCGAACCTCATCGAGTCCGCCGCCGTCCTCGATCTCTACGCCGGGTCGGGTGCGCTCGGGCTCGAGGCCGTGAGCCGCGGGGCGTCGTCGGCCGACCTCGTCGAGCGGGCGCCGCGCGCGGCATCCGTCATCGAGCGGAACGTCCGAGCCGTCGCCCGCAGTCTCCCGGATCGGCGGGTGACGGTGCACCGGTCCTCCGCGGATGCGTTCCTCCGCGCCGGCGGACCGTCTTTCGACCTTGTGTTCGTGGACCCGCCCTACGACATGACGGATGCCGAGGTGTCCACGACGCTCGCACTCCTGACTCCTCGGCTCACCGACTCCGCGGTCGTCGTCGTCGAACGGGCCACGCGCTCCGGCGAGCCCGATCTGCCCGCAGGCCTCGTCGTGGACCGCGTGAAGAAGTACGGCGACACGACCCTCTGGTGGCTAGCCCCCGCCGATGCCGCGGACGCGGGTCAGCCGAGCGCCGAGTCCCAGTCGGCGTAGGGATCCCAGCCGCCTCGCGCCGAGGGGACGGCGCCCTGCACGAGGACGGCGGCGTCGCCGCGCACCCGCACGTGGCCGATGACCTCGAAGCCGGTCGGCGTGGACCCGGCCGGGAAGCAGGCGAGGAGAGCGTGGTCCTCGCCGCCCGAGAGTGCGTCGTCATCGAGATCGACATCGATCGACAGCGTCACGCGCGAGGCGTCCGCGATCCGTGAGGCATCGAGCAGGAGCCCGTCGGAGACGTCCATGAGCGCCGTCGCTCCCGCCCGCGCGGCGAGAACGCCGAGTTCGATCGGCGGACGAGGGCGCAACTGCGCGTCGAGGTCGTGCTGCTCGGCAGGCGCGAGGACGTCGCGATCGATCGGGACGGGTGTGCCGGCGGCATCCCGGAACCGGTCGAACAGGATCCGAAGGCCCCGCGCCGCCGCGCCCAGCTCACCCGCCACCGCGATCTCGTCTCCGGGACGCGCGCCGGACCGGCGGACGGGTTCCACTCCGTCGAGCACGCCGAGGGCGGTGACGGCGACCGTGAGCGTCTCGGAGACGGCGAGGTCGCCCCCCTCGACCGCGCAGCCCGGCGCGAGTTCGGCGAGGGCGTCGCGGAAGCCGGTCGCGAGAGCCTCGACGAAGGTCGCCGGCAGCCAGTCCGGCAGCGCCAGGGCGACGAGCAGCGCTGTGGGCCTCGCGCCCATCGCAGCGACGTCGGCGATGTTCACCGCAGCGGATTTGTAGCCGAGATCGTAGGGCGAGGTCCAGGCGAGGCGGAAGTCAGGCCCGTGTACGAGGGTGTCGGTCGTGGCCACGATCCGCCCGCCGGCAACGGCGAGCACGGCGGCGTCGTCCCCGGGGCCGATCTCGGCACGCGACGCCGGTCCCAGCACACCGAGGATGCGGGCCAGGAGCTCCTTCTCGGACACATCGCGCACACGGAGCTCACCCATGCGTCCACGGTAGCCTGGAGCGATGCCCCGGACCCGCTCGACCACCGCGCTCGCCCTGCTCGTGGCCGGGGTCGCCGCCTTGTCCGGCTGCTCCTCGACCGTCGCCGTCAATGCCGCTCCGAACGCCGACGATCCGCGCTGCGCACAGGTGATGGTCCTCCTCCCCGACGTCCTGGGAGATCAGTCGCGGCGCTGGACCGACGCGCAGTCCACCGCGGCGTGGGGCGACCCGACGACCGTCCAGTTCACCTGCGGCACACAACCGACGGGACCGACGACGCTCCCGTGCTTCACGGTCGACGGCGTCGACTGGGTCGTGGACGACTCGCGCGCGCCGTTGTACCGGATCGCCACCTACGGGCGGACGCCCGCAGCGGAGCTCATCCTCGACTACGACGCCGTCTCGTCGAGCGGTCCCGTCTCGGCGCTCAGCCGACTGATCACGAAACGGTTCGAGGTCACCGGTAAGTGCGTGGCGCCGACCGAGGGGCAGCCCTGACCCGGTTTACCGCGCCAGTTCGATGAGCTCGGTGATCAGGTCGGGATAGCTGAGCCCACTCTGGATCCAGCACGTCGGGAACATTGAGATCGGGGTGAACCCGGGCATCGTGTTCACCTCGTTCACGAAGAACTCGCTGCCGGTGTAGAAGAAGTCGACGCGCGACAGCCCCTGTCCCCCGACCGCCTCGAACGCCTGCGCCGCGACCCGCTGCATCTCGCGCAACTCACCGTCGTGCAGCTCGGCGGGACAGACGAGATCGATCCCGGGAGCGCCGAGATACTTCGCCTCGAAGTCGTAGAAGTCCCGCCCGCTGACGACGATCTCCCCCGCCACGCTGACGCGCGGCTCGGCGCCGTCTCGGCCCTGCAGGACGCCGCACTCCACCTCGCGCCCCGTCACGGCCTGCTCGACGAGAACGCTGGAGTCTTCGGCGAAGGCGGTGTCGAGGGCGGCATCCAGGCCCTCCCATTCGGACACCTTCGACACGCCGACGCTGGACCCGGCGCGGGCCGGCTTCACGAAGACCGGAAGACCGAGGGCACGGATGCGGCGTCGCCACAGGTCATCGTCGCGCTCGAGCGCTGCGCGGGTGACGGTCACCCACGGCACGACGGGAACGCCGGCCGCGCGGAGGACGCTCTTGGTCGTGTGCTTGTCCATGCCGATCGCCGACATGAGCAGGCCCGCTCCGACGTAGGGCAGGTCGAGGAGCTCGAGGAAGCCCTGGACGGTGCCGTCCTCGCCGAAGCGGCCGTGGAGGATGGGGAAGACCACATCGATCTCACCGAGGGACTCGACCGCCCCGTCGGGGCGACGCACCGACAGCGTCCGGTTCGCCGTCGACTCCGGCCAGACGATCCGCGTGCCGTTGTCGACGACCTCGGGGAGCCGCTCGGGATTCAGCGCGAACTTGTCGGGATCGTCGTCCTCGAGGACGTACGCTCCCTCGCGCGTGATCCCGACGGGGATGACGCGGTACCGCTCACGATCGATCGCGCGCAGCACCCCGCCCGCCGTGGCGGAACTGATCGAATGCTCGCTGGAACGCCCTCCGAAGAGAAGAACCACTACCGCCTGAACCATTCTGAGTCCTCTCCTCCGTGGGCTCATCGTCATCCGTTGTGAGGTGCGGTGCGATGTCACGGGGGTTCATCGTGCCGTCGAGCACCATCTTGACCTGCTCGACGATGGGCATCTGGACGCCGGCTTCCTTGGCGAGCTGGAGGACGGGGGCGACGGAGGCGAGGCCTTCGGCCGTCTGGTCCATCTGCTTCACGACCTCCGTGAAGCTGTAGCCCTGTCCGAGCAGGCGGCCGGCGGTGTTGTTGCGGCTGAGGGGCGACTGGCACGTCGCGATCAGGTCGCCGAGTCCGGCGAGTCCCTGCAGCGTCTCGGGCTGCGCCCCCTGGGCGACGGCGAAATCCGTCATCTCGACGAGGCCTCGCGTGATGATCGACGCCTTCGTGTTCTCGCCGTAGCCGACACCGTCGACGATGCCGATCGCCACCGCGATCAAGTTCTTCAGCACACCGCCGAACTCGGTGCCGATGACGTCCGTGTTGACGAACGTGCGGAAGTAGGAGTTGCGGGCGATGCGCGCAACGGCTTCGGCTGTCTCCTGGCTCGACGACGAGATGACCGCGGCGGTCGGCTGCTCGCGGGCGATCTCGAGGGCGAGATTCGGGCCGGATGCCACGGCGATGCGGTCGGGGTCGCAACGGAGCTCCTGCTCGAGGACCTGACTCATCCTCAGTCCGGTCTTCTTCTCCACGCCCTTCATCAGCGACACGATGGGCGCGTCGCCGGCGGCGAGGATGGGGCGGACGGCCTTGAGGTTCTGGCGGAGCGCTTGGCTGGAGATGGCGATGTAGACCTGCGTCGCCCCGTCGAGGGCCTCGGCGAGGTGGTGGGTCGCGGACAGACCGCGCGGCAGGTTGATGCCCGGGAGGTACTGCGAGTTCCGCTTGCCCTCGCGGATCTCGTGAGCGAGCTCGGCGCGTCGCGCCCACATCATGACGTCCGCGCCGCCGTCGGCGAGGACCTTCCCGAACGTCGTTCCCCAGCTTCCGGAACCGAGGACCGCGACCCGGGGAGCCGCGGCGTCGCGGCGCGACGATTCCCTAGGAGTCAAGACGTCCCGTTTCGTTCTGCCCGTGCTTGGCCGGATTCCAGCGCTCGGCGGGCGGCTCCTCGCCGCGGAGGCGACCGAGGAGGATCGAGATGTCCCGCATGACCGCATCCGTCGCCGCGACGAGCGTGGCGGGGGTCGTGTCGGTGAACGCGGACAGGTCGACGGGAGGACCCACGAGCACGCGCACCCGGCGACGCGGCGGCCACAGCCGCAGGCGCCCGTACCGCGGCAGGATCTCCTGCACACCCCACGTCGCGACAGGGATGACGGGGAGTGTCTCGGCCGCGGCGAGGGCGAGGCGCACGGCGCCCGTCTTGCCCCGCATCGGCCACATGTCGGGGTCGCGGGTCAGCGAACCCTCGGGATACACGATGACGCCGCGCTGCTCGGCGACGAGGGCGTTCGACTGCGCGAGCGTCTGCGTCGCCGCCGCCGAGTTCGAGGCCCGGGCCACGGGGATCATGCCCGTCGCCCGCAGGAGGGCACCCAGGACCGGGACCTTGAACAGACTCTCCTTGGCCATGAACCGAGGCGCCCGGCCCATCCGCCAGGTCGCGACGGCGACGATCACCGGATCGAACTCGCTGTAGTGGTTCGGCGCGAGGACGTAGGCGCCCTCGAGCGGCAGGTTCTCGGCGCCCTCGATCTCGATCTTCGCGAACCATCCCGTGGCGGGGATGACGATCATGGCGGCGGGCCAGAAGACGCTCGGGCGGGTCTTCTCAGCCGACGCGTGACGACGAGGGCTCACCCGGGTCACTCCGTGACGTCGAAGTCGGCGCCGAGGTCCGTCAGCTTCTCGAGGAACTTCTCGTAGCCGCGACGGATGATCCCGATGTTGCGAACGGTCGACTCGCCCTCGGCCGCCAGCGCGGCGATGACGTAGGAGTAGCCGCCGCGGAGGTCCGGGACCACGACGTCGGCACCGTGGAGGGGCGTCGGACCGTTGATGACAGCGGCCTGCTCGAGGGCGCGGCGGGGAACGCGTCGCTCGGAGCTCGCGATGCCGTCGGGGTGCACGACGATGTCGGCGCCCATCTGGACCAGAGCGCGGGTGAAGCCGAGCCGGTTCTCGTACACGGTCTCGTGGACGACGGACTCACCCTCGGCCTGCGTCAGGGCCACGATGAGCGGCTGCTGCCAGTCGGTCATGAACCCGGGGTGCACGTCGGTCTCGACCATGACGGGCTTGAGCGGACCGCCGCGGCGGAAGCGGATGCCGTCCTCGGCGATGTCGAAGTCGCCACCGACCTTGCGGAATACGTTGAGGAAGGTCAGCATCTCCTGCTGCTTGGCGCCGCCGACGAAGATGTCGCCGTCGGTGGCCAGGGCGGCGGCGGCCCACGAGGCGGCCTCGTTGCGGTCGAAGATCGCCCGGTGGTCGTAGCCGCGGAGAGATTCGACGCCCTCGATGAAGATCACTCGGTTGGGCTCGTAGGAGATGATCGCGCCCATCTTCTGCAGGACGGCGATCAGGTCCATGATCTCGGGCTCGATGGCCGCGTTCCGAAGCTCGGTCGTCCCCTTCGCCCGGACCGCGGTGAGCAGGACCTGCTCGGTCGCGCCGACGCTCGGGTAGGGCAGCTCGATGTTGGCGCCGTGAAGGCCGCCGGGCGCCGACAGCCGGATGCCGCTCGGGAGCTTGTCGACGATGGCGCCGAACGAGCGGAGCGCGTCGAGGTGGAAGTCGATCGGGCGGTCGCCGATGCGGCATCCGCCGAGGTCGGGGATGAACGCCTGGCCGAGCAGGTGCAGCAGAGGTCCGCAGAAGAGAATCGGGATGCGGGACGCACCGGCGTGGGCGTCGATCTCCTCCATGTGAGCCGAGACCGCTCCGCTCGGGTCGAGCCGGAGGACGCCGTCCTCGAGGTCCTCGACGTGGACGCCGTGGACCTCGAGGAGCGAACGCACGACATGGACGTCGCTGATGTCCGGCACATCCCGGAGGATGCTGGCGGTCTCACCCAGGAGGGCGGCGACCATCGCCTTCGTGGCGAGGTTCTTCGCCCCCTTCACTTCGACCCGGCCGCGCAACGGTCGTCCGCCGCGGATCCGGAGCGTCTGACCCGTATTACCGCCGCCGGCGGGGGTGGACGCGGAGTCGCTGAGAAGTGTGTTCATGGGTGGGACCTCATTACTGGTGTCGAGGAAGCGTGGTCGGCCCCGTTGTGCGGGGCGCTGGCCGATCAGCGGACGGGGAGCGTCCGCGGCCGCCACGCCTCGCGGCGCGCCTCGAACTGCGCGATCTGATCTTCGCTGCGCAGCGTGAGCCCGATGTCGTCGAGCCCTTCGAGAAGCCGCCACCTAGTGTAATCGTCGATCTCGAACGAGGCCTGGAGGTCGCCGACCGCCACCGTTCGTGTCTCGAGGTCCACGGTGATCTCGCGGCCGGGGTCAGCCTCGAGAGCCGCCCAGACGGCCTCGAGGACGTCTTCGGTGACGACGCCGGTGACGAGGCCCTGCTTGCCGGAGTTGCCGCGGAAGATGTCGGCGAATTTCGTGCTGAGGACGACGCGGAATCCGTAGTCGCGAAGAGCCCAGACGGCGTGCTCACGGCTCGATCCCGTCCCGAAATCCGGGCCGGCGACGAGGACGGACCCGCCGCGGTAGGCATCCTGGTTGAGGACGAACTCGGGGTCCTGTCGCCAGTTCGCGAAGAGCGCGTCCTCGAAACCCGTCTTCGTGACGCGCTTCAGGTAGACGGCCGGGATGATCTGGTCCGTGTCGACCGCGGAGCGCTTCAGGGGCACGCCGACGCCGGTGTGGCGGGTGAACTTCTCCATGTCAGGCCTCCGTCAGGGTCAGTGCGTCGAGGTCGCTCGGGCTCGCGAGGCGGCCCAGGACCGCCGTCGCCGCAGCGACCAGCGGCGACACGAGGTGGGTGCGGCCGCCCTTGCCCTGGCGGCCCTCGAAGTTGCGATTGCTCGTGGAGGCGCAGCGCTCCCCCGGGGCGAGCTGATCGGGGTTCATCCCGAGGCACATCGAGCATCCGGCGAAGCGCCATTCGGCACCGAAGTCCGTGAAAACCTTGTCCAGGCCCTCGGCTTCGGCTTCGAGGCGGACGCGGGCGGAACCCGGGACCACCATGACGCGGACGCCCGGGGCCTTGGTGCGACCCGCCACGATCGATGCGAACTGGCGGAGATCCTCGATGCGGCTGTTCGTGCACGAGCCCATGAAGACGGCATCCACCGCGACGTCCTTCAGGGCGGTGCCCGGCGCGAGATCCATGTACTCCAGAGCCCGCTCCGCGGCCGCGCGTTCGTTCGGGTCGGCCATCTCGGCGGGTTCGGGGATGACGCCGTTCAGCGAGACGCCCTGGCCGGGGTTTGTGCCCCACGTGACGAAGGGTTCGAGCTCGTCGGCATCGAGGTAGACCTCCGCGTCGTAGACGGCTCCCTCATCGGAGGGCAGCGTCCGCCAGTAGGCGACCGCCTCGTCCCAGTCGGTCCCCTGCGGGGCGTGCGGCTTGTCCTTCACGTACGCGAAGGTGGTCTCGTCCGGCGCGATCATCCCCGCGCGGGCGCCCGCCTCGATCGACATGTTGCAGATCGTCATTCGCCCCTCCATAGAGAGGGAGCGGATGGCGGAGCCGCGGAACTCGAGGACGTAGCCCTGCCCGCCGTTCGCGCCGATCTTCGCGATGATCGCGAGGATGATGTCCTTCGCGCTCACGCCTGGCTTCAGGGTTCCCTCGACGGTGATCGCCATGGTCTTGAAAGGCTTGAGCGGCAGCGTCTGCGTCGCGAGGACGTGCTCGACCTCGCTCGTGCCGATGCCGAATGCCATCGCCCCGAACGCGCCGTGGGTCGAGGTGTGGGAGTCGCCGCAGACCACGGTGATGCCCGGCATCGTCAGACCCAGCTGGGGTCCCACAACGTGCACGATCCCCTGCTCCTTGTCGCCCAGCGAGTGCAGGCGGACGCCGAACTCCTCGGCGTTGCGGCGGAGGGTCTCGATCTGCGTGCGGCTCGTGAGGTCGGCGATCGGCTTGTCGATCTCGAGCGTCGGCGTGTTGTGATCCTCCGTCGCGATCGTGAGGTCGAGACGGCGCACCGGTCGTCCCTCCGCGCGGAGACCGTCGAAGGCCTGCGGGCTCGTCACCTCGTGGACGAGGTGCAGGTCGATGTAGATGAGGTCGGGGCTGCCGCCCTCGCCCTTCACGACGAGGTGGTCGTCCCACACCTTCTCAGCGAGGGTCCGGGGACGGTCGGGAATCGTACTCATGTTGTCTCCTGATGTCGGATGGCGCCCGCGACAGCCTCCGCGACGAGAGAGGGCTCAGAACGAGGTCTCGTCGCGGCCGATAAGGAGTCGAGCGGTCCGCACGGCGTCAGACTATCACCGGCCTCCCGGCGACGTGCGCGACCGCGCCCCGGCCAGGGACGGACGCGCGGCGATCCTCACCGGGCGTCGTCAGAGGGACGCGTCTCGACCGTGGGAGGGGTCCCCTGTTCGGCGGCGACGTCCTCCGCGTGGCGGACGGGCGTCGGCCCGGTTGCGGGGAGCGGTTCCCGCAGCCCCTCGCGGCGCGCCGCGATGAGACTGGCGATCGTCGCGACCGCCATTGAACCGACGATGACCCCGAGAGACACCCAGGTGGAGATCTCCGGAGCCCACTCCACGTGCTCACCGCCGTTGATGAACGGCAGCTCGTTCTCGTGGAGGGCGTGGAGGACGAGCTTGACGCCGATGAACGCCAGGATGAACGCGATGCCGAAGTGCAGGTACTTCAGCCGGTCCAGGAGTCCGCCGAGCAGGAAGTAGAGCTGGCGGAGCCCCATCAGCGCGAAGATGTTCGCCGTGAAGACGATGAAGGCGCTCTGCGTGATGCCGAAGATCGCCGGGATCGAGTCGATCGCGAACAGCAGATCTGTCATGCCGAGAGCCGCGAACACGATGATCATCGGCGTGAAGACCTTCTTGCCGTCGATCACCGTCCGCACCTTCGCACCGTCGTACTCCTCGGACACCTTCATCCGGCGCCGGAGGAGCCTGACGAGGAAGCTCTCCTTCTTCTCCTCGTCCTCGTCGTCCTCCCCGTCGAAGGCCTGCTTCCAGGCCGTGTAGATGAGGAAGGCGCCGAACAGGTAGAAGACCCAGCTGAACTGCTCGATGATGGCGGCGCCCAGCAGGATGAAGATGCCCCGTAGGACGAGCGCGATGATGATCCCGACCATCAGCACCTTCTGCTGCGCCGCCCGCGGCACCGAGAACTGGCTCATGATCAGCACGAACACGAAGAGGTTGTCGATGGAGAGGCTGTACTCGGTCAGCCAGCCCGCGACGAACTGCCCGGCGTACTCCCCGTTCGTGACGACGAGCATCAGGAGCGCGAACAGCAGGGCGAGCGCCACGTAGAACACGACCCAGAGGGTGGATTCCTTGGTCGACGGGACGTGCGGGCGCTTGATGATCAGCAGCAGGTCGGCGACGAGGATGAGCGTCAGACCGACGAGCGAGCCGACCTCGAACCAGAGGGGGAGCTCCATGGGGGCCTTTCGTGCGGGGGCGACCCTAAGAGTACCTTTCGAGTTGTCTGAGACGATCCCTCACGCGGCGACACTCCCCCATCGACAGGACGAACGAGGATGCCATGGCCGACCCGCTCGCACGGCGTGACGCGGACCTGGTGGCAGCCGCCGCACGGGGCGACCAGCAGGCCTTCCGCGAGCTGTATCGCGCCTACGCGCGGCCCGTGTACTGGCTCGCCCATGGGCTCCTGGGCGACACATCGGATGCGGAGGACGTCATGCAGGAGACCTTCCTCGTCGCGTGGCGACGCCTGCCGACGCTCGATCTCGTGAGCGATTCGCTCCTTCCGTGGCTCGTGACGATCTGCCGGTTCCAGAGTGCGAATCGGATGCGGCGACAGCGGCGCGACCGGCTGAACACCGCCGCGGGGGTCGATGAGACCATCCCCGGCACGGTCGACGTCGAGGATCAGGTCATCGGCTCGGCGTTGGCGGAGCGCGTCGTCGCGGAACTCGGGACCCTGTCGCCGCTCGATCAGCAGATCTTCCGCTTGTGCGCCACCGAGGGATACGCCTACGCGACGGCGGCCGAGGAACTGGGGATCTCGCACGCCGTCGTCCGCAACCGCCTCTCGCGGGTCCGAACCCGCCTGCGCACGGCCCTGAGAACGGAAGGATCATGACCACGGAGGACATCGCACTGCCGGAACTGACCCGCTCGCGTCAGGACGACATCGAGAGGGCGCTGTTCGCCGAGATCGCTGCGACGGAGAGCCCCGCCCGCAACGGAGCGACGCGGCGTCGTCGACGCGGATGGGCCTATGCCGCCGCAGCGGCTGCGGTCCTCGTCGTGGCCGGGTTCGTCGGCCCGGCCCTCGGGAGCGGCGCCGGCGCCGGATCCATCGCCGACGGCACCGGGTCGCAGGAGTCGATGGCACGACCGGATGCCGAGGGCACCGAGATGAGCGGTGGCCTGCAGGATCTCGGCGACGCCGGCGCGGCCGCAGCGCCCGTCGACGAGCGAGCCGTGATCGCCCGCGCCGAGGCGCGCCTCGAGGCCGACGACCCCGCCGATGCCGCCGATGAGATCGGGGCGAGAGCCCAGGCATCCGGGGGGTACGTCGAGTCCTTGACCGTCAGCGACGCGGCGACGGATGACGCTGCAGCCACCGGGGATGCCCGCATCACGGTGCGCGTCCCCGCGACGGGCCTCACGGACTTCCTCCGCGACCTCGACGACCTGGGCGCCGTCCGAGCCACCGACATCTCACGGGACGACGTCACGGCCGAGACGACGGACCTCCGCGCACGGATCGCGTCGCTCGAGACGTCCGTGGAGCGCCTCCGCGGACTGATCGCGGATGCCGCGAGCACGGCGGACGTCCTGGCGGCCGAGGACGCACTCGCCCAGCGTCAGGCGGATCTCGACGCCTTGCGCGCACGGGAGAAGACCTTCGCCGACGATGTCGCGCTGTCGAGTGCGACCATCACGATCTCGCGCCACGGCCAGGCGGTGACCGACGAGCCGGACGGGTTCGGTGATGGGTTCGCCACCGGCTGGAACGCCCTGCTCGTGACCCTCAACGGGGTCGTGATCGGCCTGGGGTTCCTCCTCCCCTGGCTCGCCGTCGCTGCGGTGGTCATCCTCATCGTCCGGGTGGCGCGGGGTGCGCGTCGGCGGCGACGCACCGACGCCACCGCCGACGACGCCTGAGAACGCATCGGAAACGACGAAACCCCCGACCTGTCGGTCGAGGGTTTCGTCATGTGGTGACCCCAGCGGGATTCGAACCCGCGTTACCGCCGTGAGAGGGCGGCGTACTAGGCCGCTATACGATGGGGCCGTACTTTTTCGTTCCCTCCCTGCGGAGGCAACCGTTCAATTATGCACGACGTTCACAGTCGTGCAAAATCGGCGCGCCCTTGCCAACCTCGCGGCGTCGTGGGTTGACTGGACGCATGCGCGTTACGAAGCACGAACATGCCTGCCTCCGTCTCGACAGCGAGGGCAGGACCCTCCTGATCGACCCCGGTTCCTTCACCCTCCCCCTCGACGACCTCGGCACCCTGGTCGGCGTCGTCCTCACGCACGAGCACCCCGATCACTGGACACCCGCGCAGCTCGACGCGATCCGTTCGCAGGCGCCGGCAGTGCCGGTGTTCGGCCCGGCCGGCGTCGCGGCTGCGGCATCCGACTACGACGTCACCACGGTCGGCGTCGGGGACGAGGTCGAGGTCGGCCCGTTCCGGATGCGGTTCTTCGGCGGGACGCACTCCGTGATCCACGAGTCGATCCCCGTCATCGACAACCTGGGTGTGCTCGTCAACGACGAGTTCTACTACCCCGGTGACTCCTACGCCGTCCCCGAGGGCGTCGATGTCGGCCTCCTCGCCGCACCCGTCGGGGCGCCCTGGCTGAAGATCGGCGAGGCGATCGACTACGTCCTCGCGGTGAAGCCTCGTCGTGCGTTCGGAACTCACGACATGACGCTGTCGCGCGCGGGTCTCGCGATGCACCGCGACCGCCTCAAGTGGGCGACCGAGCAGAACGGCGGCGAGTTCCTGGAGCTCGAGCCGGGCGAGTCCGCCGACACCTGAGCACCTCGACGGAATGACGGATGCCGCGGGGCTTTCGCTCCGCGGCATCCGTCATTTGTGAGGGTCGAGACTCACTCGGCGTCGTGGTCCGTCTCGATGAAGGCGACGAGCTTGTCGAGCGCCTCGTCGGCGCCCTCGCCCTCGGCCTTGAGCGTGACGACGGTGCCCTGCGTGGCACCCAGACCCATGAGGGTGAGGATGCTGCCGGCGTTCTGGTCAGGACCGCCGGGGACGGCGATCGTGACGGGCACACCCGTCTCCTTGACCGCCTGCACGAAGAGCTTGGCGGGGCGGGCGTGCAGTCCGGAGCTGCTCGCGACGGTTGCGGTCCGTTCGGCCATGGTGATTCTTCCTCCTTGAGTCGGTATGACGAGACTATGCCGTGACGGCCACGGCGGGCGCATCGACCTCGAGGGGGCGACGGCGCGCGTAGCGCTTGAGCAGGACCACGGCGACCGCGCTGACAACGGTGCCGACGGCGATCGACAGCAGCCACAGCCAGAAGTTGTCGATGGCGAAGAAGACGAAAACGCCGCCGTGCGGGGCACGCGATGTGACGCCGAAGAACATCGACAGCGCGCCCGTCACGGCGCCGCCCAGCATCGCCGAGGGGATGACGCGGAACACGTCGGCCGCGGCGAACGGGATGGCACCCTCCGAGATGAACGCGGCACCGAGCAGCCACGCCGCCTTGCCGTTCTCACGCTCCGGGGCGGTGAAGAGCCCGCGTCCGAGGACGGTCGAGGCGAGCGCCATCGCGAGGGGCGGGACCATTCCGGCTGCCATGACGGCGGCCATGATCTGGAGGTAGCGCTCGTCGCCGGCGATGCCCTGCGCGAGGTTCGCCGTGGCGAAGCCGTAGGCGACCTTGTTGAGCGGCCCACCGAGGTCGAAGCACATCATGAGCCCGAGGATGACGCCGAGCAGGATGACGCCGGCGCCGGAGAGTCCGGACAGCCAGTCGTTGAGGAGCCTCGTCAGCGCCGCGATCGGACCGCCGAAGACGAACAGCAGCAGCCCCGACGCGAAGATCGAGCCGAGCAAGGGGATGATGACGACCGGCATGAGGCCGCGCAGCCAGCGAGGGACCGACAGGCGGTTGAGCCACCACGCGGCGAGACCGGCGAGCAGACCGCCGACGATGGCGCCGATGAAGCCCGCACCCATGAAGGTGGCCGCGGCACCGGCGACGAAACCGGGGGCGATACCCGGCCGGTCCGCCAGGCCGTACGCGATGTAACCGGCCAGGGCGGGGACCAGGAACGCGAACGACAGCTGACCGATCTGGAATGCGGCGGCGCCGAGGTAGTAGACGAGACCCTCGGGCGGCAGGTTCCAGAGGGTGAAGTTCTGGAGCGTGAAGATCGCGTTGTTGACGGTGTGACCGTCCGCGGTGTTCGCGATCTCGTACCCGGCGAGGGCGAATCCGAGGGCGATCAGCAGACCGCCACCGGCGACGAACGGGATCATGTAGCTCACACCGGTGAGCAGCGCCCTGCGGATGGCGCCGCCGAGCGAGGTCGGCGCGGCTTCGCTGGCGGTCGCGGCACCCGACGCGGCGGGAACGCGGGGAGCGTTCGGGTTCTTCGCGGCGGCGACGGCTTCGCGGAGCATCTGAGCAGGCTGCTCGATGCCGCGCTTCACACCGGAACGGACCACGGGCTTGCCGGCGAACCGCGCCTGCTCGCGGACGTCGACGTCGACGGCGAAGATGACGGCGTCGGCCTCGTCGATGATCCGCTGGTCGATGGCCTTGTAGCCGCTCGAGCCCTGCGGCTCGACGGTCAGGTCGACGCCTTCCTTCTGACCGGTCGCCGTGAGTGCGTCCGCCGCCATGAAGGTGTGGGCGATACCCGTGGCACAGGCCGTGACGGCGACGATTCGCGCCGGGCGCCCGTCGATCATCAGTCCGTCGTCGGTGGCCGACGCGGACGGGCCAGCGGCGCGAGCCTCGGCGCGCGAAGCGGGTGCCGGTGCATCGGCGGCTGCGGCGGCCGGAGCGTCCGAGATCGCGTCGCGGACGATCGCAACGACCTCGTCGGCGGTCGTCGCGGCGCGAAGACCGGCGGTGAAGTCGTCGCGCATGAGGCTGCGCGCGAGCTTCGAAAGCACGGCGAGGTGCTCCTCGGCCGCGGTGTCGGGAGCCGCGATGAGGAAGACGAGGTCCGCCCCGCCGTCCTCAGCGCCGAAGTCGACACCCGGGTTCAGCCTCGCGAAGGCGAGCGATGCCTGGGTGACGGCGGCGCTCTTCGCGTGCGGGATGGCGATGCCGCCGGGCAGGCCGGTCTCGTCCTTCTCCTCGCGGGCCCAGGCGTCGTCGGCCAGGCGGGCACCGTCGGTGGCCCTCCCCTGCGCGGCGACGCGCTGCGCGAGCGCGTCGATGACGGCGCGCTTGTCGGCGCCGAGCGGCTCGTCGATACTGACGAGTTCCGCGGTGATGATCTCAGTCACGGTGACCTCCAGTGGTCGGGTTGTCCTGCTGCAGGAGTCGTCGGACCGGCACCTCGCCGGTCGACAGGTCGTTCGGGGTCGGGGGTTGCGTGCCGGGCAGGGCCGCGGCGGCGGATCCGTAGCGGATGCCGGAGCGCAGCCGCTCCTCGGGTGCGGCGCCGGCCGTCTCGGCCAGCAGGTAGCCGGCGAGGGAGCTGTCGCCCGCGCCCACCGTGCTGCGGACGCGGGTCGGCGGCGGCGTACCGTGCCAGGACCCGTCGTCGGTGACGAGGACGGCGCCGTCACCACCGAGGGTGACGAGTGCGGCGCCTACCCGTGCGGGCACGAGGCCGGCGGCGATCGCGGCGACGGCGTCGGCGAGGGCGACCGTGGTGTCGAGGTCTCGCTCCGCGAGCTCGACGAGTTCCTCGTCGTTCGGCTTGATGAGGTCGGGGTGTCCCGAGGCGACGGCGGCCGCGAGCGCCGGTCCCGAGGTGTCGACGGCGATGCGAGGAGCCGCGGCGCCCCACGCCGAACGGACGGCCTCGATGACGGTGACGTAGTAGTCGTCCGGCAGTCCCGGGGCGAGCGAGCCCGCGAGGACGAGCCAGGAGGCGCCCTGCGTGGCGGCGACGACCGCGGCGGTGAGGGCCGCGGCATCCGCTTCGGTGAACGCCGCACCCGGCAGGTTGAGCTTCGTCGTCGTACCGGCCTCGTCGGCGATCGTGACGTTGGCGCGGGTGGCGCCGTCATGCGGAACGATCCTGGCGGGGATGCCGGTGGCTGCCAACGCGACGGCGAAGGGGTCGGCTGCGTCGAGCGGTAGGACCGCGAGAGTGGGGCGGGATGCCGCGGCGACGACGCGTGCGACGTTGATGCCCTTGCCGCCCGCATCCTCCCGTGCGCCGAGCGCCGCCTGCACCTCGCCGACGCGCAGCGGCTCGCCGAGGGCGATGGTGCGATCGAGCGAGGGGTTGGTGGTCAGGGTGACGATCATGCGAGCTGGACCTCCACATCGGCCTCACGCAGGGCGCCCGCGAGATCTCCCGTGGGCGCGGTGTCGGTCAGGAGGACGTCGACGTCCGAGAGCGACGCGAACGACACGAGCAGCTCGGCGTCGAACTTGTCCCCGTCGGCGACGACCACGACGCGACGCGCGGAAGCGACGATCGCGCGCTTCACGGCCGCCTCGTCGGGGTCGGGGGTGCTGAGGCCGAACCCTGCCGCGACGCCGTTCGTCCCGATGAAGGCGATGTCGGGCCGCAAGCGTCCGATCGCCTCGACCGTCTGGGCTCCGACGGCTGCGGCGGTGAGTCCGCGGACCCGTCCGCCGATGGCGGTCAGTCCGATCCCCTGCGCACCGGCCAGGATGTGGGCGACGGACATGGAGTGGGTGACGACTTCGAGGTCGCCCGCGGGGTGGGACCCGGTCGCGAGAAGCTGGGCGATGGCGCCCGTCGTGGTGCCGGCATCCAGGTACAGAGCACCGTCGAGCTCCTCGCCGAGCAGGTCCACGGCGGCGCGGGCGATGGTCTGCTTGGAGCCGCTACGCTGCGACGCGCGCTCCGCGACGGAGGCCTCGGCAGTGCTGGCCCGGGTGCGGTGGACCGCTCCGCCGTGGACGCGTCGGACCACCCCGGACCGCTCGAGGGCTGCCAGATCACGGCGGACCGTCTCGGTCGTGACCCCGAAGCGATCGGCGAGGTCGACCACGGCGACACGACCGTCAGTGGCGATCAGCTGCTCGATCTGCTGCTGGCGCTCCGTTGCGTACATGTGGTCCTCCTCGAACAAGACCACACGTTACAACAGAAACCAACACGAAACAAGAATGGGATACAGCACGACGCCCCCGGCCGGAACCGGGGGCGTCGTCGAGGTGGAGGAAGGCTCAGGCCTCGCTCATGGCGAGGACCTCGCGCTGACCACGGGCAGCGAGCGCGGCGGCACGAGCGGCGATGCGGCGCTCCTGCTCGGCCTGGCCGGCGTCGATGGTCTCCTGGTCGAGCGGGACGCTCTCGACCTTGTTCACACCGTTGTACTTCTCCATGTAGGCGTCGAGCTCGGGACCCGACTCCCACGACGTGATGAGGCAGTACCGGGGCGCGTCGCCCGGGTGGTAGGCGGCGTGCCAGAGACGCTGCGTGTCGATGACGAGCTGCGCCCCGGCAGGAAGGGCGATGCGGGTCTCGCCGTTCGGGTCGGTGCGGTTGTCGCGAAGGACGAAGAAGCTGTCCTTGTCATCGGTGAGGTTGAAGAAGCTGCGGACGACCCACCCGGTGCCGTCGGGGTTCAGCCGGTTGTTGTCGTCCTGGTGCAGGTTGTACAGCGCGTCGGCGTACGTGTTCGGCTGCAGCTCGATGATGCGGCAGCGTCCGACGTTCGAGCCGGGCTCGAGGGCGCGCTCGGTGAGAGTGGGCGCCTTCTCGGTCTGCGACGGGATCCAGACGCCGTCCTTGTCGGTGCGCGGCGGCTGGTGGTTCCAGAAGCCGTTGCACTCGATCTCACCCTTGGCGGACGCGAGCGGCGCGAACCGGGTGTCGCCGGAGGACTTCCAGTCGACGTATTCGATGTCGAGCCATTCCTTGGGATCGATTTCCTTGCCGTACATGTCGAGGACGACGTATCCGGTCTCCTCGAGTAGAGCACTCTTGATGTAACCCATGCGGATCAACCTTTCTGTCGGACGAGCGAAGTTTTTACAGGCCCGACTTAGGTCAGCCTACCTAGCAGCTCTGAGACCGTCAGTAGACTCGACCGGGGAAATTCGAGGAGCGATTCGAGGAACATGAGCAGCGCCACGAACGTCGATGCGACCGCCGTCAACACGATCGAGTGGCTCTCCGCCTCGGACACCACGATCGTCGTGCCGGTGTACCAGCGGCAGTACCGATGGGACATCGGAGGGTGCGAGCAGCTCCTCGGCGACATCCGCGCCGTCGCCGCCAGCGAGGACGGTCAGACGCACTTCATCGGGTCGATCCTGTCGACGGCGAGCACCACGGTCGATGACGACGCGCATCTCGTCCTCATCGACGGACAGCAGCGGGTGACGACACTGATGCTGCTCATCGCCGCTCTTCATCACACGCTCCGCACCGACGATCCGGCACTCGCGAAGGAGCTCGAAGCCGTCCTCGTGCGCCGCGACGATCCCCTCCGGACGAAGCTCCGTCCGCACCGGGCATGGGCGGACGTCTTCGAGAGCGTGGTCCTCGACCGCCGCTCCCCCGCCGACACCGACCGTACGTCACGGTTCGACGACAACTACGCGTTCTTCCGCAGCCAGATCCGTCCCGACGAAGCGGCGGGCATCTGGCGCGGTCTGCGCAAACTCGAGCACGTGTCGATCACCCTGGGCGCTGGCGCCAACGCCCAGCAGATCTTCGAGAGCCTCAACTCGACGAGTGAGCCCCTCCGCGACCACGAACTCATCCACAACTACGTCCTCATGGGACTCTCGCACGCCGAGCAGAGCGAGATCGAGAACGAGTACTGGCTCCCCCTCGAAGCGAACACCGGCGAGCAGATCGGCGCGTTCTGGAGGGACTACCTCGTCATGCTGACCGGCCGCGAGGTCCTCGTCGAAGGCGAGCGCGGTGTCTACGACGCGTTCCGGCACGAGTTCCCCCGCCTCGACCGCGCCACCCTCCTCGAGAACGCGACGCAGTGGCGGGAACTGTCGGAGATCTATCGGCTCCTGCTCGAACCCGCCACGGCGACGGATGCCGCCATCGCCCGCCACTTCGGGGCGATCAACGTCCTCGGTCGCGGCATGTACCCCATCGCGATGCGTCTGTACCGCGACCACCTGCGGGGTGAGCTGTCGGCATCCGATCTTTCCCTGGCTCTCACCCACGTGGAGTCGCTCCTGCTGCGCCGGACCGTCGTCGGCCTGCCGATCGACCGTCTCGTCGCCCGGTTCTGCCGGGCCGCGGACGAGGGCATGGAGTCCCTCGTCCTCGCGATCGCGCGCATCACGCCGTCCGACGAGCGCACGCGGGTCGGCCTCCGCTACGGCGAGCTGCCGCACGCGGCCTTCGTCCTCGAGCGACTCGCGGGGATCGACGCCGATGCGGGCCTCGTCCTCGATCACGTGCTGCCCGCGGCTCCCTCAGACGACTGGAGCGGCGACGGGGTCCGCCGATGGGCGGATCTCACCGACGACGAGCAGAACGCGCACCGGGCGCTCGTGAACACCCTCGGGAACCTCACGCTCCTCGAGGAGGACCTCGCGGACCGCGTGTTCGACGCGTCGTTCCCCGCGAAGCGCACGGCGTACGCGACGAGCTCGCTCCCGCTGACCCGTGAGGTGGCGGATTCCGCGGCGTGGTCGACGGCGCAGATCGCCGCGCGCACCGAGCAGTTGACCGCCCGTTTCATGGATGCCTGGCGCCGCCCCGCCGTCGTGGGCATCGACGACGACAACCTCACGCCGATCCTCGACGCCAAGAAGCGCCGCGGGTGGCCCCGTGGGTGGCAGCGGGAGTTCGACTACGTCGAGTACCGCGGTGAGCACTGGGACGTCCGGGACGTCCGCTACCTGTTCAACCGCGTCTTCGCCCGGCTGTGGGCGGACTCGCGTCAGAGCGTCGTGGATTACAGCGCCCGCCAGGGCGGCCCGGTGTATCCCGAGATGGCGTGGAACGGCCAGTGGGACGAGCTGGGCGAGGGTCAGTACCTTTACCTCGGGTGGGATTCCAAGTACATGCTCTCCGCGGTCCAGGGCGTGCTCGAAGAGGCCGGCTGGGCGTCGGAGGTCTTCGTGAAGTACTCCTACATCGGCGACGCGATGCGCTGAGACTCAATCGCCGTCGGCGCCGCCATCCGCCTCGGGTGCGGGATCGACCGGGATCTCGATCCAGGTCGCCGTCACGGGTGCCTGCGACAGCAGGTCGGGCGTCCACCCGCCGAGCGCCGGGCCCTCACCGAGACGGTCGACCGGGTTCGTCGGCTCCAGAGGTTCGGAGGGAAGACCGCCCCATTCCGACGGTTCTTCGGGTCGCTGCGTGAAGAGTCCCATGGGACCATTGTGCGCCTGCGCGGCGAGCCGCGACAGCTCTCGCAGGAAAAGCAAAACCCCCGCCGGAGCGGGGGTTTTTCATCTTGCTGGGGTACCTGGACTCGAACCAAGAACAACGGAACCAGAAACCGCCGTGTTGCCAATTACACCATACCCCACTGGATCCGGCCGGAACCGTTCCGAGGGTCAAGCTTAGCCCACGGCGCGGTCCCGGCCAAACCGAGGCATCAGCCGCGTGTCGCCCTCAGCTTCTCGAGGCGGGCGATCGACACGTCCTTGCCCAGGAGCTCCATCGACTCGAACAGCGGCGGCGAGACACGCCGGCCGCTGAGCGCGACGCGGGCAGGGCCGTACGCGACACGAGGCTTGAGCCCCAGTCCGTCGATGAGCGAGCCCGCGAGCGCCGCTTGGACGGCCTCCGCGTGGAACGCGTCGGCGGGCACACCCTCGAGAGCCTCGATGGATGCGGCGAGGACCTCCGCCGCGTTGGCGGGAAGCCCCTTGAGAGCGTCCTCGTCGTACGTCTCGACGTCGCGGAACAGGAAGCCGAGAAGGCCCGGTGCCTCACCGAGCATCTGCATGCGCTCCTGGACGAGCGGTGCGGCCTTGGCGAGCATCTCGCGCTGCGCGTCGGTGGGAGGCGTGCTGACGACGCCGGCGCCGACAAGGTAGGGCACCAGACGCGACGCGAAGTCGTCGGGCTCCAGCATCCGGATGTGGTCGCCGTTGATGGACTCGGCCTTCTTCTGGTCGAAACGGGCCGGGTTGGGGTTGACGTTCACGATGTCGAACGCCTCGATCAGCTCCTGACGCGTGAACACGTCGCGGTCGGAGGCGATGGACCAGCCGAGGAGGGAGAGGTAGTTGAGCAGACCCTCGTGGATGAAGCCCTTCTCGCGCTGCAGGAAGAGGTCGGCCTTCGGGTCGCGCTTGGAGAGCTTCTTGGTGCCCTCCTCCCCCAGCACCAGCGGCATGTGCGCGAAGCGCGGCACGAAGTCCGTCACGCCGGCGTCGATCAGTGCGCCGTACAGGGCGAGCTGGCGCGCCGTCGAGGGCATCAGGTCTTCGCCGCGGAGAACATGGGTGATTCCCATGAGCGCGTCGTCGACGGGGTTGGTGAACGTGTAGAGCGGGATGCCGCCGGCGCGGACCACCACGAAGTCGGGGAACGACCCGGCGGGGAAAGTGACCTCGCCGCGGATGAGGTCGACGTAGGTCACGTCCTCCTCGGGCACGCGCAGGCGCCAGGCGGGCTCGCGTCCCTCGGCGCGGAAGGCGGCCTTCTGCTCGTCGGTGAGTGTGCGGTCGTAGTTGTCGTACCCGAGCTGCTTCGCGCGGCCCGCCGCGGCGTTCCGAGCGTCGATCTCCTCGGCCGTCGAGTAGGACTCGTAGACGGCGCCCGAGGCGATGAGCTTGTCGAGGACCTCGCGGTAGATGTCGTGGCGCTGCGACTGGCGGTACGGCTCGTGCGGTCCACCCTTCTCCACGCCCTCGTCCCAGTCGATCTCGAGCCAGGTGAGCGCGTCGACGAGCTGACGGTAGCTCTCCTCGCTGTCGCGTGCCGCGTCGGTGTCCTCGACGCGGAAGATCATCTTGCCTCCGGTGTGCCGCGCGTACGCCCAGTTGAACAGGGCGGTGCGGACCATCCCGACATGCGGGAGGCCGGTCGGCGAGGGGCAGAAGCGGACGCGGACGTCCGAGCCGGAAGCGGTCGTGGTGAGGGGGTGCGGTGCAGTCGACATCACCGTCCAGTCTACGGCCGCGCCTTCGACCGGCCCGCTCGGTCAGCGACGCGCGTAGGGAGAGAGCACGGTGATCGCGATGACGACCGCGAGAGCGACGAGCGCGAGCCCGCCGTACCCGATGAGACTGAGGATGCCGCCGGCCAGCACGGACCCGATGGCCGCCGACAGCGTCATCGCCGTGTCGCTGCGCCCCTGCCGGCGAGGCCGGAGCTCGGTCGGCGTGGCCTCGGTCAGCAGCGCCGCGCCGCCCACCGTCGCCGCGCTCCACCCGAGTCCCAGGAGCAGGAGAGCGATGAGCACCGCGGTGGGCGAGTTCGGAGCGATCGCCGCGGTGACGAGCGACGCGGCGAGGATCGCCTGTCCGAGGAGGATCGTCTGCAGCCGACCCCAGCGATCCGCGAGGATGCCGAAGACCGGCGACAGGCCGTACATCCCGAACACGTGCAGGGCTATGGTGACGCCGACGATCGTGGTCACGTTCCGAGGGTCGAGGTGCGACAGGTGGACGGGGGTCATGGCCATGACCGACGCCATCGTCACGTGCGAGCCGGCCACGGCGAACACCGCGTAGCGGGCCACGATCGGTCGGTCCACTTCCGCGACGCGGGTCGCACCGGCATCCCTCGTGCGAGCGAGCTGCTGCGCGACCTTCAGGGGGTCGGGCCGGAGGGCGACGAGGTAGAGGATGAGGGCGAGCGTCTGCGCGACGATCGAGAACGCGTACGAGCCGGTGAGGGGCGGCATCCCGAGCCACTGACCGACCGCCTCGCCGGGCGTCAGCATGAGCGGGCCGACGACCCCGCCCACGGTCGTCGCCCACACCACGGTGCCGAGGTCGCGTCCGCGACGCCCCTGACCCGAGAGGTCGGTCGCCGCGAACCGGGACTGCAGGTTGCCCGCATTGCCGGCACCGATGAGGATGACGCCGACGAGGAGCAACGGAAAGAGGCGGAGCGCCGCCGCGGTGATGACGACCGCGATCCCGACGAGGGCCAGCAGGTTCCCGAGGGTCAGCGCACGCCGGCGCCCCTGCGCCGAGGCGAGTCGTGCGAGCGGGATCGCGCACAGGGCGGCACCGAGGGTGACGGATGCCGTCGCGAACCCCGACAGCGACTCCTCACCCGACAGGTCGGCCGCCAGCAGCGCCCCCAGTGAGACCGTCGAGCCGAAGGCGACGCCACCGAGGACCTGCCCCGCGGCGAGGACGCCGACCGTCCGCCGCTGGATGCGGGCAACGTCGGTGGAGGAGAGGGTGGGGTCTGTCCCGTCAGGCATTCCGCGCCGTGTTGCGCAGGATGCCGAGACCCGTGATCTCGACCTCGAGCACGTCACCGGCGTGGAACTCGCCGATCCCCGCCGGCGTGCCCGTGAGGATCACATCGCCCGGGAGGAGCGTGAAGGCCGCCGACGCATAGGCGATGATGTCGGGCACGGAGTGCACCATGTCGGAGATCGGACCGTCCTGACGGACCTCGCCGTTCACCCGGGAGACGATGCGCGCGCCGCCGTCGAGGTCGAACTCGGTCTCGATGATCGGACCCAGCGGGCAGAAGGTGTCGAAGCCCTTGGCACGCGACCATTGACCGTCGGAGCGCTGCAGGTCGCGCGCCGTGATGTCGTTGCCGATCGTGTAGCCGAAGACGTAGTCGAGGGCCTTCTCAGCGGGGACGTTCTTGGCGACGCGGCCGATGACCACCGCGAGCTCGCCCTCGTAATCGGTGCGCTCGGACTGCGGCGGGCGGACGACGGCGTCATCGGGACCGATGACCGACGTGTTCGGCTTCAGGAACAGCAGCGGTTCGCCGGGGGCCTCGCCGCCCATCTCGGCGGCGTGGTCCCGGTAGTTCTTGCCGACGCAGACCACCTTGGAGCGTGGGATGGACGGGGCGAGGAGGGTGATCTCGGCGAGAGGGATCCGCTCCCCCGTCGTCTCGAACCCGGCGAACATCGGGTCGCCGGCGAGCTCGACGACCTCCTTCTCGTCGATGATCCCGTAGCGGATGGCCTCGTTGCGGCGGTAACGGACGATGCGCACGGCTCAGCCGTCCAGCCGCGTCAGCCAGCCGTGCACGTCTTCGGCGCGACCGTACTGGATGTCGGTGAGGTGCTGACGGAGCTCGAGCGCGAGAGTGCCCGTGGGCTGCACATCCTCGAACCCGGACGCCTTCAGCGCTCCGATCGGGGTGACGACGGCGGCGGTTCCGCACGCGAACACCTCGACGATGTCACCCGAGGCGACGCCCTCGCGCCAGTCGGTCAGCGAGACGGGACGGCGCTCGACGCGGTGCCCGCGGTCCTCCGCGAGCTGCAGGATCGAGTTGCGGGTGATGCCGGCGAGGATCGATTCCGACTCGGGCGTCACGAGCGTCCCGTCCTTCATGACGAACACGACGTTCATGCCGCCGAGTTCTTCGACGTTGCCGTCCTCGTCCAGGAACACGACCTGGTCGCAGCCCTTCTCGTAGGCCTCGGCCTGAGGCAGGAGGCTCGCGGCGTAGTTGCCGCCGGTCTTCGCCGCTCCCGTGCCGCCCTTGCCGGCACGCGCGTAGTCCTCGCTCAGCCAGATCTTGACGGGGGTGACACCGCCCTTGAAGTAGGCGCCCGCGGGGCTGGCGATCACGTAGTAGGCGACCTTCTCGGCCGGGCGAACCCCGAGGAAGGCCTCCTTGGCGAACATGAACGGACGCAGGTACAGGCTCTGGTCGTCACCGGACGGAACCCAGGCGCCGTCGACGGCGATCAGCTCGCGGAGCGACTGCAGGAAGTACTCGGCGGGGAGTTCGGGCAGAGCCATCCGTCGCGCCGACCGCTGCAGGCGGGCGGCGTTCTCGTCGGGCCGGAACGTGTGGATGGAGCCGTCCGCGTGGCGGTACGCCTTGATGCCCTCGAAGATCTCCTGGCCGTAATGCAGCACGGAGGCCGCCGGCGACAGCGAGATGGGTCCGTAGGGCGAGACGCGCGGGCGGTGCCAGCCGCCCTTCGAGGACCAGCAGATGTCGACCATGTGGTCGGTGAAGTTCGTGCCGAACCCGGGGTTCGCGAGGATCTCCTCGCGGGCGGACGGCGACGCCGCAGCCAGGTTCTTCGTCACCGAGAAGGTGAGCGGGGCGGCGGTCGAGTCGGTGAGGGTCATGTCATTCCTGTTCCTCGCGCGGTGTCTGCGCGACGCGCATCCCCTCAGATTACGCCCGGAGGCGTGCGGTGATGGCGTCGCCGACCTGCGCGGTCGTGCGGGCGGAGCCGTCCCTCGCCTCGATGTCCTCTCGGGCCGCGCGGGTGACGCGCTGGGCCTCGTCACCCAGCCCGAGGTGCTCGAGCAGGAGGGCGACGGAAAGGATCGCGGCGGTGGGATCGGCGATCTGCTGTCCGGCGATGTCGGGCGCGGAACCGTGCACGGGCTCGAACATCGACGGGAACGCGCCGTCGGGGTTGATGTTCCCCGAAGCGGCGAGGCCGATGCCTCCGGTGACGGCGCCGGCCAAGTCGGTCAGGATGTCGCCGAAGAGGTTGTCGGTGACGATCACGTCGAAGCGGCCCGGGTTCGTGACCAGGAAGATCGTCGCCGCGTCGACGTGCAGGTAGTCTACGGCGACGCCGGGATGCTCCTGCGCGACCTCGTCGACGATCCGCTTCCACATCCCACCCGCGTGGACCAGCACGTTCGTCTTGTGGACGAGGGTGAGCTTCTGGCGACGCTTCTCGGCCTGCGCGAAGGCGAACCGGACGACCCGTTCGATGCCGAACGCCGTGTTGACCGACGTCTCGTTCGCGATCTCGTGCGGGGTCCCCGTGCGGATGGAACCGCCGTTGCCGACGTACGGCCCCTCGGTCCCCTCACGGACGACGACGAAGTCGATGTCTCCGGGATCAGCGAGCGGTCCGGACGCCCCCGGGTACAACACCGACGGGCGGAGGTTGACGTAGTGGTCCAGGGCGAATCGGAGCTTGAGGAGGAGGCCCCGCTCGATGTTCGCGTCCTTCAGGCGCGGGTCGCCCGGCATCCCGCCGACGGCCCCGAGGAGGATCGCGTCGTGCGACGCGATGGCAGCGAGGTCCTCGTCGGTGAGCGTGTCGCCCGTCTCGAGGTAGCGCGCGGCGCCCAGCGAGAATCGGGTCTTCTCGAAGGCGACATCGGCACCGTCCGTCACGGCGTCGAGGACCTTCTCGGCCTCTGCGACGACCTCCGGACCGATGCCGTCTCCGGGGATGACGGCCAGCTTCACGACGCGCGACATCGCTCTCCTCGTTGTCGGGGTGGACCGCGCGTCGTCAGTGCTCGACGTGCGCGGTGCGGGTCCCCTTCAGCGTAGTGGCCGCGATCACGGCGGCGCAGACGACCAGCACCGCCCCGATGATCGAGGTGACTCCGACGCCGGAATCGAAAGCGGATGCCGCGGCCTCGAGCACGCGCTCGCCGAGACCCGCCGGCAGCCCGTCGGCGGCGGTGACCGCTCCGCCCAGGGTCTCGCGCGCCGCTGCCGCCGTCTCAGCGGGCACCCCGTCGGGCAGCACGATCCCGGAACGGTACAGCGCGGTGAGGATGCCGCCCAGCACCGCCGTGCCGAGAACGGCCCCGAGTTCGTAGGCCGTCTCGGACACGGCACTCGCCGCGCCCGCCTTGGCCGGCGGAGCCGTCGCCAAGATCAGCTCGTTCGACACGGTCTCGGCCGCGCCGATACCGAGGCCGAGCAGCCCGAAGGCGGCGATGAGCGTGCCGAGGGCCGCGGCATCCGTCGACATCGCGATGATGAGATACGCCGCGACAGACAGCGACAGCGCCACCGGCACGACGACGCGCGGCGATACCCGGCGCGAGACCGGGACGACCGTGAGCCCCGAGACGATCATCAGCACGAGCCCGGGGACGAGCGCGAGGCCCGCCTGCAGCGGGCTCAGCCCGACGATGAGCTGCAGGTGCTGCGTCACGAAGTACAGGAACCCGACGAGGGCGACGACGCTCAAGAGGTTGACGAGGAGCGCGCCGGTGAACGCGCCCGTCCGGAACAGTCGCATGTCGAGCATCGGCGCGTCGGACCGGAGCTGACGACGCACGAAGATCAGCCCGAACGCCAGACCCGCGACCACGAGGACGACCGGCAGGATGCCCGGACCGTGAACGGCGAACTCCTTGATGGCGTAAACGATCGGCACCATGGTCGCCATGCTGAGGGCGATGCTGACGGGGTCGATGCGGCCCGGCTTCGGGTCACGACTCTCGGGGACCAGGATCGGCGCGAGGACGAGCAGCGGGATGAGGACGGGGACCGCGAGGAGGAACACCGACCCCCACGCGAAGTGCTCCAGCAGGAGTCCTCCGACGATGGGTCCGAGAGCGGAGCCCGCAGAGAACATCGACGCCCACACCGCGATCGCGAGTCGGCGCTGGTCGCGGTCGGTGAAGATGCTCCGCAGCAGCGACATCGTCGACGGCATGAGCATGGCACCGAAGAACCCCATGGCGGCGCGGGCGGCGATCAGGAGCTCGGACGAGGGGGCGAAGGCAGCGACGGCGGAGATGCCCGCGAAGCCGGTCGCTCCGATCATGAGCAGCCGGCGGCGTCCGAATCGGTCCCCGAGGGATCCCATCGTGACGAGGAGCCCTGCCAGCACGAGCGGGTAGACGTCGATGATCCAGAGCTGCTGCGCGCTCGTGGGGGTCAGGTCGCGTGCGATCTCGGGCAGCGCGAAGCTCAACACCGTGTTGTCCACCGACACCAGCAGCACCGGCAGCATGAGCACCGCCAGCGCAGCCCAGCCGCGCCACCCCTGTCGCACACCCGCCGCGTCGGCGACGCGGATCTCTTCCGTCAACGTCATGATTTATACACCGTCCAGCCGGTATAGTAACAGAGTCGACCGACGAGAGGGAAGAGACGTGAGCAGACCACCGCGGGCGCGAGAGAGCGTGCTGGACGCGTTCGAGGCCGCCTTGATCGACGGCGGTGCCCGCGGCGCGACGATGGATGCCGTCGCCGCAGCGGCGGGCGTCTCGAAGGGCGGTCTGCTCTACCACTACGCCTCGAAGGAAGCGCTCGAGTCGGCGCTCATCGAGCGGATGCGGCGCCTCGTCGACCTGGACGTCGAGGAGATGCTGCGCTCCCCCGACGGGATCGTGGCGGTGTTCGTCCGCACGTCCGTGCAGTCCGACACCCCGCTCGACCGCGCGATCGTCGCCACGTCACGTCTGGCGCAGACGGGCCACGACGCGGCGTCCGTCGCCCTCCGTGACGCGCGACGCGTCTGGGAGGATGCGCTCCGTCCCCACACTCGCGACGAGAGCGCGCTGCAGCTCGTCCTGCTCGTGAGCGACGGGCTCTACTTCAACAGCGCGCTCGCCACGCAGGGCGTCCCGGGCCCCATCCCGCAGGGCGACGACCTCGACGCGCTCATCGCGCTCGTCGAGCGCGCGGCACGCTGACCCGCTCCCCTGTCACGAACGACCGCCGCACGCGGCGTGATGCGACAGGGGAACGAGGGATGCCGGTGCGTCAGACCTCGGTGAGCTCGATCTGGCGGAACAGGTCGGCCTGGACCGAAGCGCGGAGCTCGTCGAGCATCGGCTCGGGGATCGGCGAATCGACGGTCAGGACCGACAGTGCGCGGCCGCTCGCGTCGGGCCGCGCGACCTGGAGCCCCGCGATGTTGATGCCCGCTTCGCCGAGCTTCTGACCATAGATCGCGACGATGCCGGGCCGGTCGGCGTAGCGCATCACGACGTGGTACCGGTTGATCGGCACCTCGACCTCGTAGCCGTTGATGCCGACGACCTTCGGCACCATGCGCGTGCCCGCGAGGGTGCCCTCCACGGTGAGCACCGTGCCGTCGGACAGCGTGCCGCGGAGGATCGTGATGTTCCGGTATAGCGGGCTCTCGGACTCGACGATCAGTCGGGTCTCGATGCCGCGCTGCTCGGCGAACAGCGGCGCGTTCACGTAGGAGACGTTCTCGCTCACGATGTTCGTGAAGATGCCCTTCAGCGCCGCCAGGCGGTAGACGCTGACGTCGTAGTCGGCGAGCTCTCCGCGGACCTCGATGTCGAGGCTCGTGAGGGCGCTGGGCGCGAGCCCCGTGAAGATCTGACCCAGCTGCTCGACGAGCGCGATGCCGGGACGCACGAACGGGTCGATCACGCCGCCGGCGACGTTCACGGCGTCCGGGACCAGGTCGCCTTCGAGCGCGAGCTTGACGGACTTCGCGACCGAGACACCCGCCTTCTCCTGAGCCTCTTCGGTCGAGGCGCCCAGGTGGGGCGTGACGATGACGTTCGGCAGGGACAGCAGGGGGAACGCCGTGCCGTCCTCCTTCGGCGGCTCGCTCGTGAAGACATCGAGTCCAGCGCCGGCGATCTGGCCGGTGGTGAGCGCCGTGTGCAGCGCCTCTTCGTCGATGAGACCACCGCGGGCGACGTTCACGACGTACGCCGTATCCTTCATCATCTCGAACTGCGCGGCGCCGATCATGCCGGTCGTCTCGGGGGTCTTCGGCATGTGGATCGTGACGAAGTCGCTGGTCTTCAGCAGCTCGTCGAGCCCGAGGAGCTGCACGCCCAGCTGCTGCGCGCGGGTCGGCGTGACGTAGGGGTCGTACGCGACGACCGAGACGCCGAACGCCTGCAGTCGAGCGGCGATGAGGGCGCCGATGCGGCCGAGGCCGATGATGCCGACCGTCTTCTCGAACAGCTCGGTGCCCGTGAAGGAGGAGCGCTTCCACGCGCCGGCCGCGAGCGAGGCGTGGGCCGCCGGGATGTGGCGCGCGAGGCTCAGGATGTGACCGACGGTGAGTTCGGCCGCGGAGATGATGTTCGACGTCGGGGCGTTGACCACCATGACGCCCGCGCTCGTGGCGGACTTGATGTCGACGTTGTCGAGACCGACGCCGGCACGGGCGATGACCTTGAGCGACGGAGCCGCGGCGATCGCCTCGGCATCCATCTTCGTTGCGGAACGGATGAGGACGGCGTCCGCATCGGCGAGGGCCGGGAGGAGGGCGGCACGGTCGGCACCGTCCACGGATCGGACGTCGAAATCGGGGCCCAGGGCCTCGATCGTGGCGGGAGAGAGTTCTTCGGCGATCAGGACGACAGGCTTGGGCACGGCAGACCTTCGGGTACGCGAGTGTGGATCGCCACGCGGCCGGCCGGGCTGGGACCGACGACGGTACGCGGCACGGCCAGCCTAGCGAATCCGACCGCACGGCCCCGACCGTGTGACGGACCTCAGGAGCCGAAGAGCGAGTTGCCGTTCGTGATCGCGAACGTGAGGACGTTGAGCCAGAAGACGCCGACCAGCCCGAGCCCCACGAGCAGAATCGCGGCGAGGTGCAGCAGCGGACGCCGACGGCCGAGGACCACCCCCGCGACGAAGACGATGATCGGGAAGACGACCGGGAAGAGGAGGAAGGCCCAGCCGGCGCCGGTGAGACCCTCGACCGCGGTGGCCTGCGCGACGAGGAAGGCCACAGCGGTCCACACGGCGTAGGCGTAGAAGAGCCCGAACACGCCGGCGACCGTGGCCCGCAGCCACGACGGTGCGCGGCGAACGGTGGGGGAAGACGTCGTCACGGGGTCACACTCCGCTCACGAAGGGCCAGGGCACGAGCAGGAACGCACCGACGATGAGCCACACGAAGCGCACCCACGTCGCCGAGGCGCGCGTGAGGAGCATCGACACCCCGAACCAGAGGACG
This sequence comes from Microbacterium sp. 77mftsu3.1, assembly GCF_900100525.1. Taxonomy (NCBI): domain Bacteria; kingdom Bacillati; phylum Actinomycetota; class Actinomycetes; order Micrococcales; family Microbacteriaceae; genus Microbacterium; species Microbacterium sp. 77mftsu3.1. The sequence goes on from NZ_FNCR01000001.1 coordinate 133,893, forward strand.
GGAGCCGCGACCGCCGCCCATTGCGCCGGGACGACAGCCCAGGGCGCGAGGAACGCCGAGATCACGAGCGCCGTACGAGCGCCACCCAGCGCCCAGCCGACCGTGTACAGCAGGTAGATCCCGCCGAGGAGACCGAGCGTGACGAGCGCGACGTTCCCGAGGGATGCCGGCGGTCCCGCCTCGGCGCGGTCCTCCCCCGCCCCCTGCTCCTCTGCCGGCGGCACGGGATCCTGCTCGGCCGCCGGAGCGGCCGGCTGCGGCGCACTCCCCTTCCCGACCGCGCGGAAGCCGCGCGGCAGGGACGTCTCGCTCCGCTCGGGGCGGGGTGGACGGGTCGGCGAATCGTCGCCCTCCCAGCGGAAGGCGTCCTCGTCGTCTCGGGGCTCGGAAGGCACGGATCGAGTCTACCGACGCCGAAGGCCCGACCCCTTGTAAGGGCCGGGCCTCCGTGGCTCATATCAAGCCGGTCTCGGCGGATGCGCCGAGGGCGGGATGCCGAGGGTCAGCGCGCGGCGGAGCCTTCGGTGTAGTCCGAGTCCTGCTGCTTCCACGCGAAGAGGGCGCGCAGGTCCTTGCCGACGGCCTCGATCGGGTGTGCGGCGGCCTTGGCACGGAGCTCTTGGAACTCCACGGCGCCGTTGTCCTGGTCGTCGATGAAGCGCTTGGCGAAGGCACCCGATTGGATGTCGCCGAGGACGGCCTTCATGTTCTCCTTGACGCTCGGGTCGATGACGCGCGGGCCAGAGACGTAGTCGCCGTACTCCGCCGTGTCGGAGACCGACCAACGCTGCTTGGCGATGCCGCCCTCCCACATGAGGTCGACGATGAGCTTCAGCTCGTGGAGCACCTCGAAGTAGGCGATCTCGGGCTGGTAGCCCGCTTCGGAGAGAGTCTCGAAGCCGTACTGGACCAGCTGCGACACGCCACCGCAGAGGACGGCCTGCTCGCCGAACAGGTCGGTCTCGGTCTCTTCGGTGAAGGTCGTCTTGATGACGCCCGCACGGGTTCCGCCGATGGCCTTCGCGTACGAGAGCGCGACGCTCCAGGCCTGGCCCGAGGCGTCCTTCTCGACGGCGATGATGTCGGGGATGCCGCGGCCCGCGACGAACTCGCGCCGCACCGTGTGGCCGGGGGCCTTCGGGGCGACCAGGATGACGTCGACGTCGTCGGGGACCTCGATGTAGCCGAAGCGCACGTTAAAGCCGTGCGCGAAGGCGAGCGTCTTGCCGGCCGCGAGGTGAGGCTTGATCTCGTCGTTGAAGATGCCGCGCTGGTGCTGGTCGGGCGCGAGGATCATGATGAGGTCGGCCCACTCGGCAGCATCCGCGACGGACTTCACCTCGAAGCCGTCCTCTTCGGCCTTCGGAGCGGACTTCGAGCCGTCCTTGAGGGCGATGACGGCCTCGACGCCGGAGTCGCGGAGGTTCTGGGCGTGGGCGTGGCCCTGCGAGCCATACCCGACGATGGCGACCTTCTTGCCCTGGATGAGCGAGATGTCGGCGTCGGCGTCGTAGAGGATCTCAGCCATGTTCGTGTGTGTCTCCTTGTAGATGTCGGTAGAGAAGTTGTGGGGTCAGCCGCGCAGGACGCGCTCGGTGATGCTCTTGCCGCCGCGGCCGATGGCGACCATGCCGGACTGCGCGAGCTCCTTCACACCGAAGGGCTCGAGCGCCCTGAGGAAGGCGTCGACCTTGCCGCGATCGCCGGTCACCTCGACCACGAGGGCGTCGGTCGCATAGTCGACGACGGACGCGCGGAAGAGGTTGACGACCTCGATGACGTTCGAGCGCGTCTGGTTGTCGGCGCGGACCTTGACGAGCATGTGCTCGCGCTGGACCGAGGTCGAGTAGTCGAGCTCGACGATCTTGATGACGTTCACGAGCTTGTTCAGCTGCTTCGTCACCTGCTCGAGCGGCAGCTCCTCGACGTCGACGACGACCGTGATGCGGGAGAGCCCCGGCACCTCGGTGACGCCCACGGCGAGCGAGTCGATGTTGAAGCCACGTCGGGCGAACAGGCCCGCCACGCGCGTCAGCAGACCGGGCTTGTCCTCCACGAGGAGGCTCAGGACGTGCTTGCTCATCGTCAGTCCCCCTGCTCGAATGCCGGCGCGTGTTCGCGCGCGTACTGGATGTAGCTGTTGCTGACGCCCTGCGGCACCATCGGCCACACCATCGCGTCGGCGCTCACGACGAAGTCGATGACGACGGGACGGTCGTTGGTCTCCAGTGCCAGCTGGATGGCGGCATCCACGTCCTCGGCCTTCTCGACCCGGATGCCGAGGCAGCCGTACGCCTCGGCGAGCTTGACGAAGTCCGGGATGCGGATGCTGTCGTGACCCGTGTTGAGGTCGGTGTTCGAGTGGCGGCCGTCGTAGAAGAGGGTCTGCCACTGGCGCACCATGCCGAGGGACGAGTTGTTGATGATCGCGACCTTGATCGGGATGTTGTTGATCGCGCAGGTGGCGAGTTCCTGATTGGTCATCTGGAAGCAGCCGTCGCCGTCGATCGCCCACACCGCCCGGTCGGGCTGGGCGACCTTCGCCCCCATCGCGGCGGGGACGGCGTAGCCCATCGTCCCGGCGCCGCCGGAGTTCAGCCACGCGTTGGGGCGCTCGTAGCCGATGAACTGCGCGGCCCACATCTGGTGCTGACCGACACCCGAGGCGAACACGCCCTCGGGTCCGGTGATCTCGCCGATGCGCTGGATCACGTGCTGCGGCGACATCAGACCGTCCGTCGTCGGCGCGTAGCCGAGCGGGAACTCGGTCCGGAGGCCGTCGAGGTACGACCACCACTCCGAGATGTCCGACCCCTCGACTCCGGCGAACGCGGCATCGAGGTCGACGAGGACGTCCTTCAGGTCGCCCACGATCGGAACGTCTGCGGCGCGGATCTTGCCGATCTCGGCGGGGTCGATGTCGACGTGGATCACCTTGGCGTCGGGGGCGAACAGCGCCGCCTTGCCGGTGACACGGTCGTCGAACCGTGCGCCGAGTGCGATGAGCAGGTCGGATTCCTGGAGCGCGAGGACGGCCGGAACCGTGCCGTGCATGCCCGGCATGCCGAGCTGCTGCGGGTGGGAGTCGGGGAACGCTCCCCGTGCCATGAGGGTCGTGACGACAGGGGCTCCGGTGGCCTCCGCGAAACGGCGGAGCTCAGCGGCAGCTCCCGCGCGGACCACGCCGCCGCCGACGTACAGGACGGGCTTCTTGGCCTCGGAGATGAGCTGCGCCGCGGCCTGGATCTGCTTGCCGTGGGCTTTCGTCACCGGCCGGTACCCGGGGAGGTCGACCTTCGGCGGCCAGATGAAAGGCGCCTTGGCCTGCTGCGCGTCCTTCGTGATGTCGACGAGGACGGGGCCTGGGCGACCGGTCGAGGCGATCTCGAACGCCGCGGCGATCGCGCCGGGGATCTCGGCGGGGTCCTTCACGAGGAACGAGTGCTTCGTGATCGGCATGGTGATGCCCACGATGTCGGCCTCCTGGAAGGCATCCGTCCCCATCAGGGTCGAGTACACCTGCCCGGTGATGCAGACGATCGGCATCGAGTCCATGTAGGCGTCCGCGATCGCGGTGACGAGGTTGGTCGCGCCCGGGCCGGAGGTCGCGATCGCGACGCCGACACGACCGGATGCCGCGGCGTACCCCTCGGCGGCGTGACCGGCGCCCTGCTCGTGACGGACCAGGATGTGGCGGAGGTCCGTGGAGTCCATCAGGGGGTCGTAGACCTCGATGATGGCTCCACCCGGGAGGCCGAAGACGTCGGTGACGCCCAAGAGCTCCAGTGAGCGGACGACGGCCTGCGCTCCGGTGAGCACGGGGTGGGACGCGCCTCCGGCGGGTGGCCGGGGCACAGCGGCAACGGTGTCAGAAGACATGAGAGAGACCTCTGTGGTGATGGATGACGAGTGTGTGGGGCCTAGCCCGTCGTCGCGCCCTCCGCAGCGGAGCGCACGAGCTTCGAGTACTTGGCCAACACGCCACGGGTATAGCGCGGGGGAAGGGGCTCCCAGCCCTCACGGCGGGAGTTCAGCTCAGCTTCGTCGACGAGTAGGTCGAGAGAACGAGCCGCGATATCGACCCGTATCAGATCACCATCGCGCACGAAGGCGATGGGACCAGCGTCCACCGCTTCGGGTGCTATGTGGCCGATGCACAGGCCGGTTGTGCCGCCTGAGAATCGTCCGTCCGTCAACAGTAGTACATCTTTTCCGAGGCCAGCGCCCTTGATGGCGGCGGTCACCGCGAGCATCTCGCGCATGCCCGGACCGCCCTTGGGCCCCTCGTATCGGATGACGACGACGTCGCCGGCGGCGATGCGTCCCTCCTCGAGGGCGTCCATCGCGGCGCGCTCGCGTTCGAACACCCGGGCGGGTCCCTCGAAGACGGCGGCATCGAACCCCGCGGTCTTCACAACGGCACCTTCGGGCGCCATCGAGCCGTGCAGGATCGTGATGCCGCCGGTCGCGTGGATCGGGTCGTCGAAGGTGTGGATGACGGTGCCGTCGATCGGGTCCGGGTCGAGGTCGCGCAGGTTCTCGGCGAGCGTCTTGCCCGTGACGGTGAGCGCATCGCCGTGCAGGAGGCCCTCGTCGAGCATGGCCTTCATGATGACCGGGATGCCGCCGTGCCGGTCGACGTCGTTCATGACGTAGGTGCCGAACGGCTTCATGTCGGCCACGTGCGGGACCTTGTCGCCGATGCGGTTGAAGTCGTGGAGCGTCAGGTCGACCTCGGCCTCGCGCGCGATGGCGAGCAGGTGCAGGACGACGTTCGTCGAACCGCCGAGGGCCATCGCGAGCGCGATCGCGTTCTCGAAGGACTCCTTCGTGAGGATGTCGCGGGTCGTGATGCCCTGGCGGAGCAGGTTGACGACGGCCTCGCCGGAGCGGTGGGCGAAGTAGTCGCGGCGACGGTCGGCGGAGGGCGGCGCCGCGGAGCCGGGAAGACTGAGCCCCAGAGCCTCGGCGACCGATGCCATCGTGTTGGCGGTGTACATGCCGCCGCATGCGCCCTCGCCGGGCGCGATCGCGCACTCGATGCGCTTGAGGTCGGCCTCGCTCATCTTGCCGGCCAGGCACGCCCCGACCGCCTCGAAGGAGTCGATGATCGTGACGTCCTTCTCGGTGCCGTCGCTGAGCTTGACCCAGCCCGGCGCGATCGAGCCCGCGTAGAGGAAGACGCTCGAGAGGTCGAGGCGGGCGGAGGCCATGAGCATGCCGGGGATCGACTTGTCGCAGCCGGCGAGCAGGACCGAGCCGTCGAGGCGCTCGGCCATCATGACCGTCTCGACCGAGTCGGCGATGACCTCACGGCTCACGAGGGAGAAGTGCATGCCCTCGTGGCCCATGGAGATGCCGTCCGAGACCGAGATGGTGCCGAACTGGAGGGGGTAACCGCCTCCGGCGTGCACGCCTTCTTTGGCTCCCTGCGCGAGCCGGTCGAGGCTCAGGTTGCAGGGCGTGATCTCGTTCCAGCTCGAGGCGATGCCGATCTGGGGCTTGTCCCAGTCCTCGTCGCCCATGCCGACCGCGCGGAGCATTCCGCGGGACGTCGTGGCTTCGATGCCGTCGGTGACCGCGCGACTGCGGGGCTTGATGTCGATGTTCTCGTCGGGAGAGGGCATTCTCGAAGTCTATTGCCGCGAAGCGACGCGCTCGTGTGCGACAGTCGACAGCACTGCGGCGAGTTCTTCGATGTCTGCCACACGGACGGATGCCGCGGTCTCCCCCGCACCGACACGGATGCCGAGATCGTCGGGTCCGAGCGAGCGGAGGGCGTCCTCATCGGTCAGGTCGTCCCCGGCGAAGACGACGGCGGTCGCGCCGACGACCTCGCGGAGGTGGGAGACGGCGGCATCCTTCCCGGCGTCGGTGAACGCGTACTCGACGATGTCGTGGCCCTGACGCCGGCGCCAGTGCGGGGCGGCATCCGCCATCAGCGCCTCGACGGATGCCCGGAGCCGCTCCGCAGCGGCCGCGTCGGTCACGGTCCGCAGGTGCACCCCGAAGCCGAACGTCTTCGGTTCGATCCAGGAGCCGGGGGCTCCCTCGGCCAGCTTCTCGACGTCAGCTCGCAGCCGGTCCCGCACCTCGATGTCGGCGGGGTCCAGGGCCTCGTCCGCGGGCGCGCCGGGGATGAGGTACTCCGCACCGTGCGAGCCGGCCAGCAGAATCGGCGAGTCGTCGGAGTGCTCGGCGATGATCCGCAGGTCGCCGAGCGACCGGCCCGACACGAACGCCACGGCGGTGTCGGGCGCCGCGAGCAGCGCCTCGACGGCGGAGCGGGCCGCCGGAGCCATCCGCGCGCTCATCGGGTCGTCGACGAGCGGCGACAGGGTTCCGTCGAAGTCCAGCGCGACCAGCAGCCGATGGGCACGTGCGATGTCGGTGAGATCGGTCACGGGTGTTCCTTCCGGGCGGCGTTCAGATCCGAGATGAACCTCTCCGACCATTTCGCGACGTCGTTCTCACGGACCCGACGGCGAAGAGCCCGCATCCGGCGGTCCTTCTCCTTCTGCGGCATGTCGATCGCCTGCATGATGGCGTCCTTCAGTCCGGTGATGTCGTGCGGATTCACCTTGATGGCCTGCGTGAGCTCGTCGGCCGCCCCGGTGAACTCGCTGAGCACCAGCGCCCCGCCGCCGTCGACGCGACTCGCGACGTATTCCTTGGCGACGAGGTTCATGCCGTCGCGGAGAGCCGTGACCAGCATGACGTCCGCCGCGAGGAAGAGCGCGACCATCTCCTCGCGCGGGTACGAGTGGTGGAGGTATTGGATCGCGCTGTAGCCGAGTTCATCGGCATCGCCGTTGATGCGCCCGACGGTGAGCTCGATCTCGTCGCGGAGCTCCATGTAGGTCTGCACGCGCTCGCGGCTGGGACTCGCGACCTGGACGAGGATGACGTCGTGCACCGACAGGCGGCCGTCCGCCAGCAGTTCGCCGTACGCCTTCAGCCGGTGTCGGATGCCCTTCGTGTAGTCGAGCCGGTCGACGCCCAGCAGGATCGCCTTCGGGTTGCCGAGACTCGAGCGGATCTCCTCGGCCCGAGCCCGGATGTCGGGACGCTTCGCGAGCTCCTCGTACTCGGCCGCGTCGATCGAGATCGGATAGGCGCGGGCGACGGCGGTCCTGACGCCCCCGTCTTCCGTCGGGACGGCGATCGCGCCGGCCTTGGTGTCGAACCCCAATTGGCGGCGCACGGCACGAGCGAAGTTCCCGGCATCCGCCACCCGCTGGAAGCCGATGACGTCCGCACCGAGCAGGCCCTCGAGGACCTGGCGTCGCCACGGCAGCTGCGCGTACAGGCCGTATGCGGGGAACGGAATGTGGTGGAAGTAGCCGACGGTCAGGTCGGGACGGAGCTCGCGGAGGAGCTTCGGGACGAGTTGCAACTGGTAGTCGTGGACCCAGACCGTCGCGCCCTCGGCGGCGTGGGTCGACGCCGCCTCCGCGAATCGCTTGTTGACCCTGACGTAGGCGTCCCACCACGTGCGGTGATACGTCGGCGCCGCGATGACGTCGTGGTAGAGCGGCCAGATCGTGTCGTTCGAGAAGCCCTCGTAGTAGAGCTGCATGTCGTCGGCCGACAGCGTGACGGGGACGAGCTGGAGGCCGTCGAACTCGAACGGCTCGAGCTCCATGTCCGCTTGTCCCGGCCAGCCGACCCAGGCACCGTGGGTGCTCCGCATCACGGGATCGAGCGCCGTCACGAGGCCGCCGGGCGAGCGCCGCCAGGGTTCGTTCTCGTCGTCCGTCCGGTCGACCGGAAGGCGGTTGGACACGACGACGAAGTCAGAAGCCACGGTCACGCTGTTCCTCTCGATGGATGACTTCAGGCTAACAACCGCCACGCCATGCGTCGGGCGCACTAGCGTGGGTGGTATGCGCAAATACCTGTTCGGAACCGGTCTTCTCTCGGCCCTCACAGGAGGCGTCACTCTCTTGCGCTCCGCGCGCAGCCCCGAGCCGTTCACCTGGCGCACCGCGCTCGCCTGGCTCAGCTGGGGCATCACCCTCGCTCTCGCGGTCGGATCGGTCGTCGACACCCGTCGCGCGTCGCGCGGCAAGCTCATCCCGATGGACTCGCCGCGCGACGGCGAGAAGAAGAAGCTGCTGAAGCGCCGCCTCTCGCGCTGATCTTCCGTTAGCGGGTCAGGATGAGCGCCTCGCCCTGACCGCCACCGCCGCACAGGCCCACCGCGGCCGTGCCACTCCCCCGTCGCTGGAGCTCACGCACGGCGTGGACGACTAGGCGCGCACCGGACGCTCCGATCGGATGCCCGATGGCGATCCCGCCACCGTGGACGTTGACGATCGACTCGTCGATGCCGAGTTCCCGCTGCGATTGGGCGACCACGGCGCCGAAGGCCTCGTTGATCTCGACCAGGTCCAGAGCGGATGCCGCGATGCCCTGACGTCCGAGCGCCTGCGCGATCGCGCGCGCGGGCTGGGAGTGCAGGGAGTTGTCGGGTCCGGCTACCTGACCCGCCGCACCGACCGTCGCGAGAATCGCCCACCCCTCCGCTTCGGCGCGGGACCGCGTGGTCACGACGACCGCGGCGGCGCCGTCGGAGATCGGCGAGGCGTTGCCTGCCGTGATGTCGCCGTCGGTGGAGAACGCGGGGCGCAGCCGGGCCAGGGTCTCGACGGTGGTGTCCGGGCGGACGCCTTCATCGGCGACCACACGGACCGGGTCGCCTCGCCGCTGCGGCACCTCGACGGGGACGATCTCGTCGTCGAAGACACCCTGCTCGGCCGCGGCAGCGGCACGCTGGTGGGACAGCGCGGCGACGTGGTCCTGCGCCTCGCGCGTGAGCCCGAGCGCGGGGTTGTGCTGCTCGGTCGACAGACCCATCGAGATCCCCTCCGCGGCGTCGGTGAGACCGTCGAAGGCCATGTGGTCGAGCACCTCGACCGAGCCGTACGTCCAGCCGTCGCGTGAGCCGGTGAGGAGGTGGGGCGCGCGCGACATCGACTCCATCCCGCCGGCGACGACGACCGCGGCATCCCCGGAAGCGACCAGCCGCTTCGCATCGATGATGGCGGTGAGTCCCGACAGGCAGACCTTGTTGACAGCGGATGCCGGGACGTCCCACCCGATGCCGGCGCCGAGAGCCGCCTGCCTCGCCGGATTCTGGCCCGACCCGGCCGGGAGCACCTGGCCCATGATCACGGCGTCGACCGCGGTGGGATCCACTCCGCTGCGCTCCAGCGCACCGCGGATCGCGATGGCCCCCAGCTGCGGGGCGGACAGGGACGACAGGGCGCCCATGAGCTTGCCCTGCGGCGTCCGGGCGGCACCGACGATCACGATCTCTTCACTCATGACTCCACCTTCGCATCGCTCGGGACGATCAGTTCGGGCTCCGTCGCCTCGCGGACCTCGGACACGCTCACTCCGGGCGCCGTCTCGACGAGAACGAGCCCGCGCGGCGTGACGTCGATGACAGCGAGGTCGGTGATGATGCGATCGACCACCCCGCGGCCCGTGAGGGGAAGCGAGCACTCGGCGACGATCTTCGGCGACCCGTCGCGAGCGACGTGCTCCATCAGGACGATGACGCGTCCGGCACCGTGGACCAGGTCCATGGCCCCGCCGGGCCCCTTGACCATCTTCCCCGGGATCATCCAGTTCGCCAGGTCTCCGGCGGCGGACACCTGCATCGCACCGAGGATGGCGGCGTCGATCTTGCCGCCCCGGATCATGCCGAAGCTGAGCGCGGAGTCGAAGAAGGCCGCTCCCGGAAGGGTCGTCACCGTCTCCTTGCCCGCATTGATCAGGTCGGGGTCGACGTCGGCCTCCCGCGGGTACGGACCGACGCCGAGGATCCCGTTCTCGGATTGGAGGACGACGGTGACGCCTTCCGGGACGTGGTTGGGCACGAGGGTGGGCAACCCGATGCCGAGGTTCACATAGGAGCCGTCGCTGAGCTCCGCGGCAGCACGGGCCGCCATCTCATTCCTGGTCAGCGCCATGTCACTGCCCTTCCGCCGTGATCGTCCGTCGTTCGATGCGCTTCTCGATGCCGGTGCCGACCTCCACGACCCGATGCACGTAGACGCCCGGGAGGTGAACGGCATCCGGATCGAGCTCGCCCGGCTCGACGAGCTCCTCGACCTGCGCGATGCACACCCGCCCGGCCATGGCGGCGAGCGGGTTGAAGTTGCGGGCCGCTTTGGCGAAGACGAGGTTGCCGTGCCGGTCGCCGCGGCGCGCGTGGACGAGCGAGAAGTCGGTCGTGATGGCCTCCTCGAGGACGAACTCCTTCGCGGAGCCGGCCACATCGAAGACCCTGACGTCCTTCGGTGCGGACGCCACAGCCACCCCGCCGGCGCCGTCGTAGCGGCGCGGCAAGCCGCCCTCGGCGACTTGCGTCCCGACTCCGGTCTGGGTGTAGAACGCGGCGATGCCGGCGCCGCCCGCGCGGAGCTTCTCGGCCAGCGTGCCCTGCGGCGTCAACTCGAGTTCGAGCTCGCCGGAGAGGAACTGGCGCTCGAACTCCTTGTTCTCGCCGACGTAGGAGGAGGTCATCTTGCGGATGCGATGTGCGCGCAGCAGCACGCCGAGCCCCCAGTCGTCCACGCCGCAGTTGTTCGAGACCACCGAGAGGTTGGCCGTCCCCTGTTCGAGAAGGGCCTCGATCAGGGCGGTCGGATTGCCGGAGAGTCCGAATCCGCCGACGGCGATGCTCGCTCCGTCCGGGATGTCCGAGACCGCCTCAGCCGGTCCGGCCACGCGTTTGTCGATCACTGCGCACTCCTTCGTGTCGTCTCCCTCGAGCATCGCCGCACCCGCGTCCCCGGTCGAGGATGTCGTTGCCATGTGGACCGCTCGACCCGTAGGGTCCACGATGTGGAACGACCCACGGCATCCGTCCCCGGCGCACAGGCGATCGCCCGTGCCGCGCTCCTCCTGCGACTCGTGAGCGCAGCCGGCATGACCGGCAAAGGACTTCGCGAACTGGCCGCGGATGCGGGGCTCACCCGGACGACGGCGCACCGGCTGCTCTCGGCCCTGCGCGCGGAGGGGCTCGTCGACCAGGACGACCGCACCGCCCGCTGGCTCGCCGGCCCGGAGCTGTTCCTCATGGGGGCCGCAGCCGCACCTCGCTACGACATCACCCACATCGCCGCGGACATCGTCCGCTCCCTCGCGGTGAAGACCGAGGAAAGCGCGTTCCTCTCCGTGCGCCGCGGCGACGAAACGGTCTGCCTCGTGCGGGAGGAAGGATCCTTCCCCATCCGGTCCTTCGTCCTGAGCGAGGGTGTCCGCTTCCCGTTGGGCGTCGCATCCGCGGGCCTCGCGATCCTGTCCTTCCTTCCGCAGGGCGACGTCGACGCGTATCTCGACCGCCATCCCGACCTGCCGGGACGATGGGGCGGTGCCCACGATGCGGCAGCGCTCCAGATGCGCATCGCCGAGACGCGTGACCGGGGCTACGCCGTCAATCCGGGGCTCATCGTCCCCGGTTCGTGGGGCATCGGTGCGGCCGTCTTCGACCACGCCGGACACCCCGCATGGGCGCTGAGCCTGACCGGCGTCGAGTTCCGCTTCGGCCCCGATCGGCTCGCCGACCTCGGGCGCCTGCTCCTGGCCCACGCGCATCAGCTGACGACGCGCGTCCAGTCGGCCCGGCGGGCGTGAGGCGCCTCAGAGCCCGGCCGACTCCAGCCAGCGGAGCCAGACCTCGCTCACGGTCGGGTAGGCCGGGACGGCGTGCCACAGTCGGTGCAGCGGGACCTCGCCGACGATCGCGATCGTGGCGGCGTGCAGGAGTTCGGCGACGTCCGGGCCGACGAAGGTGGCACCCACGAGCACTCCGCGCTCGGCGTCGATGATGGCCCTCGACATCCCCTCGTACCGGTCCGAATGCGTGCTCGCCCCGGCGACCCACGACAGGTCGTAATCGACGATCTTCACGTCGATCCCGGCCGCACGAGCGGATGCCTCGGTGTGCCCGACGGCGGCGACCTCAGGCTCGGTGAACACGACCTGCGGGACGGCGGCGTGGTCGGCCGTCGCCGCGAGGGGACCCCACGGGGAGGTGTCGACATCCGTCGAGGCCGCGCGCCGGGCGATGACATCACCGGCGATCCTCGCCTGATACTTGCCCTGATGCGTGAGCAGGGCGCGGTGGTTGACGTCGCCGACGGCGTACAGCCAATCGCTCCCGGGGACCCGCAGCGTGTCGTCGACCTCGATCCAGGCGCCCGCCTTCTGGCCGATGACGTCGAGACCGACATCCTCGGTCCGGGGCACGCGCCCCGTCGCGACGAGGATCTCCTCGGCGCGGACCGACGACCCGTCGTCCAGCGACACGGTCACGCCGCCGTCCGAGCGCTCGACGCCCGTCACGCCGACCCCGGTGCGTACGGTCGCGCCGGCCGAGGTAAGCGACTTCTGCACGGCTTCGCCGGCGAAGCCCTCGAGCCCGCTGAGGAGCGACGACCGGGCGATCACCGTGACGTCCGTTCCGAAGGCGGTGAACGCCGTCGCCATCTCGACGCCGACGACGCCCCCGCCGAGCACGACGAGGGACGAGGGAACGTCAGTCACGCCGGTGGCCTCGCGGCTCGTCCACGGCGCGGCATCCCGAAGACCGGGGATGTCGGGAAGGAGTGCGGCCGACCCGGTGCACACGGCGACCGCGTGGCGTGCCCGCAGGACCGTCGTCGAGCCGTCGGCCGCTTCGACCGTTACCTCCCTCTCGGCAGACAGTCGGCCGTGGCCCCGCACGAGATCGATGCCCGCGCCCTGCAGCCACTCGACCTGGGAGGTGTCCTGATAGTCGTGCACCATGCGATCGCGCCTCGCGAGGACGGCCGCGACGTCGACGCCGCCGTTCACCGCCTCGGCCGCTCCCGCGACGTCCCGAGCCGCGCGCAGTGCGGCGGGTGCGCGCAGAAGCGCCTTCGACGGCATGCACGCCCAATACGAGCACTCGCCGCCGACGAGCTCGCTCTCGACGATCGCGGCGGTCAACCCGCCGCGGACGGCCCGGTCCGCGACGTTCTCGCCGACGGGGCCGGCTCCGATGACGATGAGGTCGTACTCGCGTGTGCTCATGCCGACACCGTAGCGAGCGCCCGGCCGTAATGTCCCGCCCTTGCCATACCCGGGGAAAGACGTCAATGGACGCCGGAGACTGCCGGGATGTCGGGGGTCTGTGGTTTGCTGAAGCACCGGCCGAAAGGACGCCCATGGCCATCGAATTCCGATCCGTCACCAAGCGCTTCGGCGACGGCCCCGCCGCCGTCGACGACGTCTCGCTCGAGATGCCCGCGCGCAAGACGACGGTCCTGGTCGGATCCTCGGGCTGCGGCAAGACCACGCTGCTGCGGATGATCAACCGCCTGATCGAACCGACGTCCGGTGACATCATGATCGACGGCGAGTCGATCCGCTCCCGTGACGCCGTCCAGCTGCGGCGCAGCATCGGGTACGTCCTGCAGAACGCCGGACTCCTGCCCCACTACACGGTGGCCGACAACATCGCGACCGTGCCCGTGCTCACCGGCCAGACCCGCGCGACCGCGCGTCGGCGCGCGATGGAGTTGATGGAGGTCGTCGGCCTCGACACCGCGTTCGCCGATCGCTACCCCGCTCAGCTCTCCGGCGGCCAGCAGCAGCGCGTCGGCGTCGCACGTGCGCTCGCTGCGGACCCCAACATCCTGCTCATGGACGAGCCGTTCGGCGCCGTCGACCCCATCGTCCGCAAGGAACTGCAGGCCGAGGTCATCCGACTGCAGCGAGAACTCGACAAGACGATCGTGTTCGTGACCCACGACATCGACGAAGCCTTCCTGCTGGGTGACCAGGTGGTCATCCTGCAGAAGGGCGCCCGGATCGCCCAGCACGGAACGCCCTCGGAGATCATCGAAGCCCCCGCCGACGAGTTCGTCGCGAGCTTCATCGGCGCCGATCGCGGCGCGCGTGCCTTCCACGCGAAGCAGACCGACCGCGGGACGGTGCTCGTGGACGGATCCGGTCGGACCCAAGGCGTCCTCCTGCCGGGGTCGCCGGAGGACGAGGGGTGACGGCTCCATGAACTGGGTCGTCGAGAACCTCGACCTGATCGGGCAACTCACGCTCGCCCACCTGCGGCAGAGCGCCATCGCGATCGTGCTCGGTTTCGTCCTCGCGATCCCGCTCGGCTGGGCGGCGTTCCGATTCACGCGCCTGCGCGGCACACTCCTGGGCGTGGTGGGCATCCTCTACACGATCCCCTCGTTCGGTCTGTTCGCCCTCATCAGCGCGACGACGGGCATCGGCCTCCTGTCGGAGACCAACCTGGTCGTCGCGCTCACGATCTACGCCGTGGCGATCATGACGCGTTCCGTCACCGACGGTCTCGCGTCGGTGGATGCCGCGGTCCGCAGCGCCGCGGTGGCTGTCGGCTTCGGCCCGGTCAGGCGATTCTGGACGGTCGACTTCCCCCTCGCCGGGCCGGTCATGCTGGCGGGTCTGCGCGTGACGGCGGTGTCGACCATCTCCCTGGCCACCGTCGGAGCCCTCATCGGTGTGCAGAACCTGGGATACCTCTTCACGAACGGGTCGCAGCGACGCATCATCCCCGAGGTGCTGGCGGGCGTCCTCGCCGTCGTCGTCATCGCCCTCGTGATCGATCTGGCGCTCGTCCTCGCGGGACGCGCGCTGATGCCGTGGACCCGACGGATCCGCGTGCCGCGGCAACGCGCCCGTGCGGCGGAGGTGACGGCATGAACGTCTTCCTCGACGCGTTCGCGTGGATCTTCTCCCCCGACCGCACCACCGGGTACCTCCCCCTCTGGGAAGCGATCCTGCAGCACCTCGGTTTCACCTTCGGGTCGGTCGCGATCGCGGCTGTCATCGCCATCCCCGCCGGGTGGGCGATCGGTCACACCGGGAAGGGCCGCGAGATCGCGGTGTTCCTGTCCGGCGCCGCCCGCTCCCTGCCATCCCTCGGTCTCGTCGTCCTGCTCTACCTGGTGATCGGCGTCAACTTCAAGGAGCAGGCCGCGGTCGTCGCCTTCGTCCTCCTCGCGATCCCCTCGATCCTCGCCGGCGCGTACGCCGGTATCGAGGCGATCAACCGCTCCACCGTCGAGGCGGGCCGCGCCGTCGGGATGACTCCGATGCAGATCCTGTGGAAGATCGAAGTCCCCCTCGGTCTGCCGCTTCTCATCGGCGGCATCCGCTCCGCAGTCCTGCAGGTCGTGGCCACCGTCACCATCGCCGCGTACGTGGGGCTCGGCGGACTGGGGTTCGCCCTCATCCAGGGCATCCAGACCCGCAACGCCGCACAGATCCTCGGCGCCTCGATCGTCGTCGTCATCCTCGCCCTCGTCCTGGACGGCGCTTTCGCACTGTTCCAGCGCATCGTCGTTCCCCGCGGCGTCGCCGTGCAAAACTCTTCCCCCACGCGTCGTCGCACCCGGCGCGCCCCCGTCCCGGCCACCTGAGACCGGGCATCCTGACCACCACCCCATCCGGAGGCATCCATGTCCATCACACGCACCCGCATCCTTCCCGTCGTCGGCCTCGCCGCCGCGGCCGTTTTCGCGCTGTCCGCCTGCGGCTCGAGCGATTCCCTCCAGGGCAGCGGTTCGAGCAGCAACGAGGGCGGCGGCGAGCAGTCCAAGACGATCGTCGTCGGCTCGCAGTCCTACCCGTCGAACGAGATCATCGCCGAGATCTACTCCCAGGTGCTGGAGAAGGACGGCTTCTCCGTCGAGCGGAAATTCGCCATCGGCCAGCGCGACGCCTACATGCCGTCGCTCGAGGACGGGTCCATCGACCTCTTCCCCGAATACACCGGCAGCCTGCTGCAGTACTACGACAAGTCGGCCACCGCCGGGTCGTCCGACGAGGTCTACGACGCAATGGTGAAGGTCCTTCCGGACAACCTGAAGGCTCTCGACTACTCGCCGGCGACCGACCAGGATTCCTACAACGTGACGGCCGCCTTCGCGAAAGAGAACAACCTCACCGAGATCGGCGACCTGGCCAGCATCAAGGACCTGACGTTCGGCGGCGCCCCCGAGCTCGAGCAGCGACCGTACTTCACCGACCTGAAGAAGGTCTACGGCGTCGACGCCAAGTTCGAGGCGACGGCCGACACGACCGTCGACGAGCTCGTCGCGGGGAACATCCAGGTCGCCAACGTCTACAGCGCGGACCCGCGGATCAAGACGGAGGATCTCGTCACGCTGGAGGACCCGAAGGGACTGTTCCTCGCTGCGAACGTCGTGCCGATCGCGAACGCCGACAAGGCCGACGAGATCGCGGATGCGATCAACAAGGTCAGCGAGGCGATGAGCCCCGAGGAGCTCGTCGCGATGAATGTCGAGTCCACTGTCGACCAGCGTTCGAGCGCTGACATCGCCAAGAAGTGGATCGCCGACAACCTCGGCTGACACATGACAGCTCTGGGCCCGCAGCCCACCGTCGAATCCGTCACCGTCGTCATCCCCGTGAAGGACGACGCCGACGGACTCCGGCGGTGCTTGCGGGCCCTTGCGCTTCAGACCCGTCGGCCCGATGAAATCGTCGTGGTCGACAACGGCTCGTCGGACGATTCGGCCGGTGTCGCGCGCGAGGGCGGGACGCGGGTCGTCTCCTGCGACCAGCCCGGCATTCCCGCAGCGGCGGCAGCCGGGTACGACTCCGCGGAGGGCGACCTCATCCTCCGCCTCGACGCGGACTGCATCCCGGCGGCGACCTGGGTGGAGGTCATGAGCGCACAAGCCCGCGAGCGCCCCGAGGTGGATGTCTTCGCGGGCGCTGCTCGGTTCATCGACGGCCCGCGCTTCCTCCGGTCGCCGTTGGCGGTCGCCTACCTCGGCGCCTACGCCGCCGTCCTCACGCCGACCCTCGGACACCTCCCCCTCTTCGGGTCCAACCTCGCCATGCGCCGGTCAGCCTGGCGGCGGGTGAGCACGGTCGTCCACCGCACGGACCCCGAAATCCACGACGACCTCGATCTCTCGTTCCATCTCGGAAGGGAACATCGGATCCGGTTCGTGCCCTCAGCGGCGATGGGCATCTCGATGCGCCCCTTCGCGTCTGCATCCGCTTTCCGCCGCCGTGTGCGCCGCGGCATCCGAACCGTCGTCCGGCATTGGCCGGAGGAGTTCGCACCGATCCGGTGGGCGCGGTCCGCACGTCGACGCGCGGACCGCCGCAGCACAGCATCGAGGATGTCGGCATGAACCCCGTCCTCGGCGAGGTGGGCGGTGATCTCCTGCACGTGGCGACGCTGAACGTGCGCAGGCCGCTCCCGCGCGGGCTCTCCCGCGGTGCCGATCGATGGGAGCGGCGCCGCCCCGCGCTCCTGGCGTCGCTCTCGAGGGAATCGCCCTCGGTGATCAGCCTGCAGGAGGTGCTTCCAGGTCCCGCTCGTGACATCGCCCGGGCATTAGGAGGCGAGTACGGGCGCATCGGCGTGGGACGCGGACGCGGCGGACGCGGCGAGGGGTGCCCGATCTTCTTCGATCGATCGCGGCTCGAGCTCATCAATCATCAGCAGCTCGCCCTATCGGCCTCGCCCGAGGTCGCCGGTTCCCGGTCGTGGGGCAACCCGCTGCCTCGGGCGATGGTGATCGGAGTCTTTCGGGACCGACGCGCACGAGCGTCCTTTGCCGTGATCAACACGCACCTGGATCCGTTCTCGTCGCGGTCTCGCGTCCGCGCCGCCGAGCAGATCCGTCAGGTGGTGCGACGGCGAGGGCTCCCCACCGTCGTGATGGGTGACATGAACGCAGCCGAAGGTTCGCCCGCGCTGGAGGCCCTCACCCGCGGCAACCTGCTGACGGATGCCTGGACCACGGCGGCCGAGCGGGTGACGCCGCCCTGGGGCACCTACAGCGGGTACCGCCCCCCGGTGCGCGGGGGTAAGCGCATCGACTGGATCCTGACGACGCCGGATGTCGCTGTGGAGCGCGTAGGCATCGACGCCCGCCTGGAGGACGGACGGGCGGGGTCCGACCACCTCCCGGTCCATGCCGCCATCGAGGTGCCGCGATGAGATCGGATTTCCTGCGGCCGCCTCGATCGACCGCCGAGTGGGCGGCCGACGGTATCCGGGTCCTGGGTCTGCTGAGCGTGGCAGCGGCTTTTCTCTGGTGGACGCCGACGGACGCCGGGATCCTGGCGCTCGCTCTGCCCGCCCTCCTCGTGCCCCGAGCGATCGGCGCACGGCCCGGTCTCGATGTCCTGTACGGCGTCACGGTCACCGTCGCGGCATGGAGCAACGTCCTGGACCTGTACCGTTCCATCGCGTGGTGGGACATCGCCGTCCACTTCGTGGCCACCGGTGTGATCGCGACCATCGCCTTCCTCGTCCTCCGGCGCTTCGAGGTCGTTCCGGCACGCGCCGACCGGCGATCGAGCGTCGTCCTCGTCCCGACGATCGGCCTCGCGATCAGCGCGCTGTGGGAGATGGTCGAGTGGGCCGGCAAGACGTTCCTCGCGCCGGACATCTTCGTCACCTATCAAGACACCATCGGGGACATGGCCGTCGGCGGGCTCGGTTCTCTCGTCGCCGGCATCCTGATCATCCGAATCCCCATCGAGAGGACCGCGCTCGTCGCGGCAGACAGGAAGGAACAATCATGGCGGACCTGAAGAAAGGCGATCGCGTCAGCTGGAACACGTCGCAGGGACGCACCCAGGGCAAGATCACGGAACGCAAGACGAGGGACTTCACCTTCGACGGGCAGGACTTCACCGCGTCGACGGATGAGCCTGCATTCATCGTCGAGTCGGAGAAGACGGGGGCGAAAGCCGCCCACAAGGGTTCGGCCCTGAACAAGCTGTCGTCCTGAAGGGACGCCGCACACCCCGCTGCCGTCCTTCTCACCGGATCCGGCGAGGGTGTGCGGCGCGGCGCGCGGCATCCGCTCATCCCGCAGGGCGCAGAATCTACGCATGCCCATCGTCGACAACGCCGTGTACGTCCACGGCCGCCGTATCCAGGACCCCTCGAATCTGAGCGAGACGTTCGAGCACATGCGCGATCACAATGGCATGGCGTGGATCGGTCTGTACCGCCCCACCGAGGCGGAGGTGGCCGCGGTGGCGGCCGAGTTCTCGCTGCACCCGCTCGCCGTCGAGGACGCTCTCGCCGGCCACCAGCGGGCGAAGCTCGAGCGTTACGGCGACGTGTTGTTCGCGGTGCTCCGTCCGGCCCAGTACGACGACGAGAAGGAGTCCGTGGTGTTCGGCGAGCTCCACGTCTTCGTGGGCCCGGACTTCGTGGTCACGGTCCGACACGCCGACTCCCCCGACCTCGCGCGGGTCCGCGGCCGCATGGAGGAGCAGCCCGAACTGCTGGGCATGGGACCCGAGGCGATTCTTTACGCGATCCTCGATCAGGTCGTCGACGAGTACGCGCCGGTCATCGCGGGCGTCGAGAACGACATCGACGAGATCGAGGAGAAGCTCTTCAGCGGCGATGACGTCGGTCTGTCGCAGCGCATCTACGCCCTCGCCCGCGAGGTCATCGCCCTCCACAAGTCCACCCTGCCGCTCGACGACATGCTGCAGCGACTGCTGCAGGGGTCGGACAAGTACGGTGTCGACATCGAACTCCAGCGCTCGCTGCGGGACGTGTTGGACCACGTCATCCGCGTCAACGAACGGATCGCCGCCTTCCGTTCCATCCTCGACAACGCCCTGACGGTGCATTCGACGCTCGTCACGCAGCGGCAGACCGACACCTCGCTCGAGCAGAACGAGCAGGTCAAGAAGATCTCGGGGTGGGCGGCGATCCTCTTCGGACCGACCCTCGTCGGCACGATCTACGGCATGAACTTCGACAACATGCCCGAGCTCCACTGGACGTTCGGATACCCCATGGCCCTCGGCCTGATGGTCGCGAGCTCGGTCGTCCTGTACGCCGTCTTCAAGCGCAAACACTGGCTCTGAGGCCGCCTCTGCGCCCAGGAAAAGCAGAAGGCCCCGATCACTGGCGAGAGTGATCGGGGCCGTCCGTGCACCCCCCGGGACTCGAACCCGGAACCCACTGATTAAGAGTCAGTTGCTCTGCCGATTGAGCTAGAGGTGCGTGATTCGAAGAACTCGAACCGAGGGTCAACACTAGCATCACGATCGCGCGCTGCGCCAATCGAGGCCCCCAGGCACACGCCGTATCCTGGACAGCGTGACGCCCCCTCCCTCTTCGACGCCCTGGCTCGCGCCGTACGACGGTGACCTCCGCGACGATCTCGCCTTCGCGCTCCGCCTCGCGGATGCCGCGGACAGCGCATCGATGGAACGCTTCGACGCCCCCGATCTCGAGGTCAGCACGAAGGCCGACGCGACGCACGTCACCGAGGCCGATCTGGCGACGGAGCGAGCGATCCGCGATCTCCTCGCACGCGAGCGTCCCGAGGACGGGATCCTCGGCGAGGAGTACGGCACGAGCGGAGACACCCGCCGCCAGTGGATCATCGACCCGATCGACGGCACCGCGAACTACCTCAAGGGCATCCCCATGTGGGCCACTCTCATCGCCCTTGTGGTCGACGGCGTTCCCCGGGTCGGGGTCGTCAGCCAACCGGCGATCTCGCGTCGATGGTGGGCCGCCACCGGTGCCGGCGCGTGGACCCGGGGCGCCGACGGCACGACGAGGCGCGTCCGCACGTCGGACGTCGCGACCGCCGCAGACGCGAGCATCAGCTTCCAGAGCATCGGTCAGTGGGATGCCGCGGGCCGCACAGACTCCCTCCTCCGTCTCACGCGGGCCGTGTGGCGCGACCGGGGGTACGGAGACGCCTGGCCCTACATGCTCCTGGCGGAGGGCCGTCTCGAGATGGTCGCGGAGTTCGACGTCCGCGAGTACGACATCGCCGCCCACGTGCCGATCGTCCTCGAGGCGGGTGGCCGTTTCACCGACATCGACGGCGTCGAGCGCCTGGACGCCCGTTCGTCGCTGGCGACCAACGGCATCCTGCATGACACGTTCCTCGGGATGTTGCGAACGTGAGGTCGAACCTCTCGCACCGGAAGCGGACCGCGGTCGCCGTGCTCATCGCGGCCGTCGTGGCGGTGACGACGGCGTGCGCTCCGACGTCAGGCTCGGGTGGTGATCCGAGCGGCGCTGCGGCACCCGGGGCATCCGGGTCGTCACCGTCCGCTGCGGCCACGATCGTCCCCGAGGACGTCACGTGCGAGAACATGCTCTCCTCGGACACCATCGACACCTTCACGTCGACGGGCTGGACGGTTCGCGAGGACCCGTTCGTGATCCTCGACCTCGAACTCCCGAAGGGGATCTCCTGCACGTGGGGAGACTTCGCCTCGCCGACGAACGATGATCTGGTGCTCTTCGGATGGTCGCCGATCAGCGAGGCCGACGCGTCCGCGACCCAGGCGGCGCTGCAGGCCGAGGGATGGATCCGAAAGGACGATCCTCGGGGCGTGCTGATCACCGAGGATCCCGCGGGCGCCCTCCGTCTGGATGACGAGGGGTACGGGATGACCTACCTCTTCCGCAACGGCTGGGTGGAGGTCTCGGACACGAGACAGGGCCTCGACCTGATCGAGCTCGGCTGAAGAGACGACGAAGCCCCCGCATCCGCGAACGGACCGGGGGCTTCTGCTCCGTGACAACGGTTCGTGGAGATGGGGGGAATCGAACCCCCGTCCATCGCTGAGAGACGGCGTCTTCTCCGGGCGCAGTCTGTAAATGGCGTTCTGCTCGGCCCCGACCCTTAGTACAGACACGTGAGTCGACGAGCCCAGCCTGAAAAAGTCCCGCGTGACGCTCAGGCGACGCCGCGCAGCGAGATCCCTTAAATGACGCCAGGGACCATGAGGGGATCACTCACGGACTGACGGACTCGAGCTGGCTGCTTACGCAGCGAGGGCGAAGTCGGACTGCTTCTTATTGGCAGTTATTGGTTCGCAGAGATCGTTTACGAGATAACCCTGCATCCTCGGCCCGCTTCTCGCAGAGTCACAGGCGATGTCGAAACCGATCATCCCCGAGACACCTGGCGGTGTGTGGACCGTTGTCACTCTGTGGAGTTGTCAACACTCGGATGCCGGAGCGTCCGAGCATCCCAGACTACCACCGACCGGGGCGGTGTCACCCGCGGAGGAAGTACTCGACCGCCAACGGCGCGACCTCGAGGGCCCCCGCCTCCTCCGCCGCGACCCACCGGATCTCGGCGATCTCGGCAGCCGCAGCGGGTTCCTGACCGGCGATCGAGACGTCGAACACGTGGGCGACGACCACGTGCCCGGGTTCGTTGGCCGCGGCGGCGTGGAACACGCCGAGCGATCGGAGTGCAGTGACCGACACGATCACTCCCAGCTCTTCCGCGAGCTCGCGCACGAGCGTCTCGTCCGGCGTCTCGCCGGGCTCAGGCTTGCCGCCGGGCTGCATGAACGCGGTCGTCCCGGCTTTGCGCACGAGGAGCAATCGGCCCGTGTCATCCCGGATGACCGCGGCCGCGACGCGGATGGACGGTACGGATGCGGCGTCAAGCGGGGTCACGCGAGAACGCTAACAGGCGACCCGACGTACAATCTCATGTGCTTCCCGACATCTCCCCCGACGACCAGGGGATCGATCCCGCCGACCTCGCCACGACGCTCCGCGTCCTCTCAGAGCTGTCGTCGCTCCCCCGGACGCACCCCGATTTCATCACCGTCCGTCAGGCGACCGCCGCGATGTTCAAGGCGGCGAAGAAGGAGCGCCGTCGCGAGATCCGCGCCGCGATCGCCGACGCCGACCGCGCCGTCGTGCACGCCACGGCGACGGGCGCCCCCGACCGCATCGACGACGAGACGCGCGGCATCCCGATCGCGACACGCACCGCCGCGCCGATCGCGGGCGTCCTGCAGAAGGCGCGCGGCTGCTACATCTGCAAGGAGCCGTACACGGTCGTGGACGCCTTCTACCACCAGCTCTGCCCCGAGTGCGCGGCCCTCAGCCACGCCAAGCGTGACGCACGCACCGATCTCACCGGACGACGCGCGCTGCTGACGGGCGGACGCGCCAAGATCGGCATGTACATCGCCCTTCGGCTCCTCCGCGACGGAGCCCACACGACGATCACGACCCGCTTCCCCCGCGACGCCGTGCGGCGCTTCCGCGCCCTGCCGGACTCGCCGGAGTGGATCGATCGGCTGAAGATCGTCGGGATCGACCTGCGCGACCCGGCCCAGGTGATCGCCCTCGCCGACGACGTCGCCGCATCCGGACCGCTCGACATCCTGATCAACAACGCGACGCAGACCGTCCGGCGCTCCCCCGGCGCCTACCAGCCGCTGGTCGACGCCGAGCTGGCGCCCCTTCCCGACGGTCCCCTCCCGGCGCTCGTCACCTTCGGGCACACGAACGACCGGCACCCCGAGGCCCTCGAGCGCTCTGTGAGCGCCCACCCGATCCTCGCGGCGGCCGCGGACCGCGCCGACACCCTGACCCGCGAGGCGATGGCCGCCGGATCGACCTCGCTCGACCGGCTTGCCGCGGGAACCGCGATCGACGCCGGCGGACTGATCCCCGACCTCGACCACTCGAACTCATGGGTTCAGCGGGTGGAGGAGGTCGATCCGCTCGAGATGCTCGAAGTGCAGTTGGCCAACACCACGGCACCCTTCCTCCTCGTCTCCAAGCTCCGCCCTTCGATGTCTGCGAGCCCTGCACGCCGCACCTACATCGTGAACGTGAGCGCGATGGAGGGCGTCTTCGAGCGCGGATACAAGGGTCCGGGGCATCCGCACACCAACATGGCCAAGGCCGCCGTCAACATGCTGACCCGCACCAGTGCGCGCGAGATGTTCGAATCGGACGGCATCCTGATGACGAGCGTCGACACCGGCTGGATCACCGACGAGCGCCCCCACCCGACCAAGGTCCGTCTCGCCGAGGAGGGCTTCCACGCCCCGCTGGACCTCGTTGACGGCGCTGCGCGCGTCTACGACCCGATCGTGCGCGGAGAAGCGGGCGAGGACGTCTTCGGGGTGTTCCTCAAGGACTACGCCCCCAGCCGATGGTGACGCGGTTCCCAGCCCCGGGGACCCGCGTCGTGGTGCGCTACCTGTTGCCCGATGGCCGCGCGACCGACGCGCTGGGCGAGCTGATCTCGATCGATGTGGATCTCGTGGTCGTCGACGGCAAGCGCGGCGTGGAACGCATCCCCCGAGCAGCCGTCATCGCGGCGAAGGCCGTTCCCCCGCCGCCGGAACCCCGACGCCGGACCGGGTCCGCCTGAGCGTCACTCGCCGAGGCGGTTGCGGCCGCGCATGGCCCGCTCGGCCTCGCGCTTGTCTTCGCGTTCGCGGATCGTCTGCCGCTTCTCGAACTCGCGCTTGCCCTTCGCAACGGCGATCTCGACCTTGGCGCGACCGTCCGAGAAGTAGAGCTTCAGGGGGATGAGCGTGTAGCCGCCTGCGGAGATCGCGTGCGAGAGCTTGACGATCTCCTCCTTGTGCAGCAGGAGCTTGCGCGTGCGCTTGGTCGAGTGGTTCGTCCAATGGCCCTGCGAGTACTCCGGGATGTGCACGGCGTCGAGCCATGCCTGTCCCCCGTCGATGAACGCGTAGCCGTCGCTGAGGTTCGCGCGCCCCTGCCGGAGCGACTTGACCTCGGTGCCGGTGAGCACGAGGCCCGCCTCGTAGGTCTTCTCGATGGCGTACTCGTGGCGCGCGCGACGGTTGGTCGCGATGACCTGTTCCCCGCGTTCCCTGGGCATGATGACTCCTCGACACGACGGCGCTCCGCGCGCAGCCGGTCTGCCAGTCTAACGGAGCAGGGTCGCCGCGTGGGCAGGGCTCAGGTGCGCAGCCATCTGCGGATCGCGAAGCTCGCCGACAGTGCAGCGAGGACGAGCCCCAGTCCGACGATCACCGGGATGACCAGGAGCGCGTCGCTTCCGTCGATCCAGGTGGTCACGAAGTCGATCTCGTTCACGAGGTACCCTCGGACGCCGTACTGCACCCCCAGCCAGATCGTCACGCTCGCGAGCGCCGAGCCGAGGAGGGCCGCGAACACGCCTTCGAGGATGAAGGGGGTCTGGATGAAACGATTGGATGCCCCGACGAGACGCATGATGCCGAGTTCCTTACGTCTGGCATACGCGGACAGCCGGATGGTGGTGGCGATCAGGAGGACGGCCGCGACCAGCATCAGCCCGGCGATGGCGACGGCGAAGTAGGTCGCGATGGTCAGCGCCGAGAAGAGCGGCTGCAGGTACTCCATCTGGTCCTTCACCTGCTCGACACCGTCCATACCGCTGAACGCTTCGTCGATGACCTCCGTCTGAGTGGGGTCGACGAGGTTGACCCAGTAGGTCTCGTTGAGCTGGGCCGGGGTGATGAAGTCCTTGTAGTCCTCGCCCATGAGGTCGAGCACGTTCTGATAGGCCTCGTCCCGGGTCTCGAAACGGACGCTCCGGACGATGCCGTCGAGGGCGGGGCTCTTGAGCTTGTCGGCCACGGCCGCGAGCTGGTCCTTGGAGGCCTCGCCGCCGCTGCACGTCGTCTGCGTCGAACCGTCCCGGCACATGAAGACCGCGACCTGGGCGCGCTCCGCCCAGTACCCCTGCATCTTCGCGATCTGCATCTGCATGAGCATCGCGGCACCGACGAAGGTGAGCGAGACGAAGGTGACGAGGATGACCGAGATCACCATCGAGGCATTGCGGCGAAGGCCGGTGAGCGCTTCACCGAGGACGAGACGAGCTCTCATGCGGTGGGCCCCACTTCGTCCTCGTCACGGCGCCCGAGCCCGAGTCGGTCGGCCGCCCCCAGTCCGTCGATACCCGCCAGGTCGATCTCGGCAGGCGCGATCGGGATGCCGCGGGTGCCGGTGTCGGGCTCCGATGCGGCTGCCGGGGTCGCGGCATCCTGCGTCTGCTGTTCGTTCGGAGGCGAGTCCGCAACCGGCGGGTCGTTCACGACCGGGACAGCGGGGAGCACCGCCTCGGGCTGCGGCGCCGGGGGCTCCACGACCTCCGGCAGCGGCTCGACGGCTCCGGTGTCGCCCGAGGAGACGATCTGCTTCTGCAGCTCGAGGACCGCCGTCAGCGCCGCGGTCGCCGCAGCGCCCTTGACGGTCTCCGGCCGGAGGACGGGAAGACTCGAAGTGTCACCGTAGCCGCCACCGCGCTCGTCGCGGACGATGACGCCGCCGCGGAGCTCGATGACGCGGCGCTGCATCTGGTCGACGAAGCCGGCTTCGTGGGTGGCCATGACGACCGTCGTCCCGCCGGCGTTGATGCGAGCGAGCAGCTGCATGATGTCGATCGAAGTGCCGGGGTCGAGGTTTCCGGTCGGCTCGTCAGCCAGGAGGATCTGGGGGCGGTTGACGATCGCGCGCGCGATGGCGACGCGCTGCTGCTCACCGCCGGAGAGTTCGTGCGGAAGGCGCTTCTCCTTGCCGTCGAGACCGACGAGGGCGAGCGCCTCGGGCACCGACTGCTGGATGAACGCGCGGCTGGACCCGATGACCTGAAGCGAGAAGGCGACGTTCTGGAACACCGTCTTGTTGGGGAGCAGGCGGAAGTCCTGGAACACCGACCCGATGTGGCGGCGGAAGTACGGGACCTTGCGGGTGCTCAAACCCCGCACGTCGCGCCCGAGGACGACGACGCGTCCGTCGGAGGCCGTGTCCTCTCGGAGGATGAGACGGAGGCACGAGGACTTCCCCGAGCCGGAGGCGCCGACGAGGAACACGAACTCACCGCGCTGCACATCGAATTCGACGTCGCTGAGGGCGGGTTTGCTCGTACCGCGGTAACGCTTGGAGACCTTTTCGAACCGGATCATGGCCAGATGAGCCTAAGCGCGATGCCCGCGGCATCCGTCAGCGACACTCCCGGGCACTCAGGGGGCTGACAGGGTTCCCCGCACGATGGAGTCCCCCGAGTGTCCCGGATCGCCGTCGACGTTCTCCTGCGAGATGTCGACGACGGTGAACTTCGAGAGGTCGATGTCATCGGGGATGTCGAACGTCCCGGACGAGCCGTCCAGGATGCCGAGACTCACCAGGTCGCTGGCGTCGCCCGTCAGGAGCCAGACCTCGCGGTAGCCGTCGTCGGGGACGGATGCGTCGAGGTCGACACTCACGCGGTCGTGCCCGTCCACGCGTTCGAGGAGAGCCTCCCCCACAGCGCCCGACCACGACGGGAACCCGTCCAGTCGAGCCTCGGAGATCACCTGCGGACGCGGCACGATGCCCCCGGACGCCCACACGGCGGTCACGATCGCGACGACCGCCGCGACGGCACCGGCGAGGACGAAGAACACGGGGCGCCGACTCATCCGCCGACGTCTCGGTGCGACGTGCGGGCGAGCGGGGGCGGCGACGGATGCCTCTCGCGGGTGAGCCGCGGGCTCGGCCGTGTCGTCCGGCAGGGAGAGCTCGGAACGGATGGACTCCCACACGCGATCGGGAGGCGTCAACAGGGCTTCGCCCTCGCCGGTGGCGCGGCCGGCGAGGACGGCGCGCGCGAAGGAGGCGACCTCCGCCGCGCAGTCGGCACAGGCATCCAGGTGGCGGCGGTCCTCGTCGGACGCCTGCTCACCCATCGCGAGGAGAGCGGCGACCTCGGGGTCAAGATGTGACATGGTGCGCCTCCAATCGGCTTCGCAGACGGGTGAGACTTCGGCGGATGTGACTCTTCACGGTACCCAGCGGCATCCCGAGCCGTTCGGAGATCTGCTGATGGGTGAGGTCCTCGTAGAACGCGAGGGCGAGCACCGCACGGGCGTCGGGTTCGAGCTGGGCCACCTCGTCGGCGACGAGCATCGCATCCGAGAGGTCGTGCTCGACCGTGGACTCGGGCACGACCGACTTGAGGGCCTCCTCGAGGCGCGCCGCGCGCGCACGGGCCTCGTGGGCGTCGGCGATGCGGCGCCGGGCGATCGTGATGAGCCACGCGCCCAGCGGTGCCCGGCCCGGCCGGAACGACGAGCGCGAGGTCCAGGCCGACACGAAGGTCCGCTGCGTGACGTCCTCCGCCTCGGCGGTGTCGCCCAGAGAGCGCACCGCCAGGGTGTAGACGATCCTCGACCAGCGGTCGTACATGGCCTTCACCGCCGTCTCGTCGCCGGTCGCGAACCTCTCCGCGAGCTGCATGTCGTCGTCTACGGCCTGCTCCTTCCGTGCAGCGAGCCGGGGCTCGGTGGTCAGACTCATGACCGGGCCCGTGCAATGAGCACCACGTTATCGCTGTAGGTCCGGGTCTGCTGGTCGAAATCACCACCGCAGGTGATCACGGCGAGCATGCGGGGTCCGTCGCGGGTGAACAGCCGGTCGACCGGAAGCTCGGCCCGAGGGATGTAGGTCACGGACTCGGTGACGTAGTCGGTGGCGGCACCGTCGGCATCCGTCACCGTGACGACGTCACCGGCACGGGCTTCGCGGAGCTTCGCCAGCGGACCGATGCCGAACTCCCGGTCGTCGACGTGCGCGGCGATCACCGTGGTCCCTGCGTCATCGGCCGGCGCGACACCGAAGCGGTACCACCCGGCTGTCGACGGCCGCTCCGGGATCTGCATCTCGCCGCCGGCTTGGACGCCGACGGGCTCGACCGGCATGTCGACGCCCAGAGCGTCCAGCCTGAGGCGCTCGGGCGCAGGCACCGGGTCGAGGGCTACCGGGGTGGCCGGTGCGACCGGGACGGAGACCTCCGGCGTGGGGGTCGCCGGAGTCGGGGAGACCGTCCCGGTCGCACCGGTGCCGGTCCCGGAGGAGGGATCCGCCTCCGGGACCGGCGCGCAGGCCGCGAGCATCATGACCGTCAAGACGACGGTGGGCGGGAGCAGGCGGCGCATCTCGGTGACCTCAGCGGCGAGCCTTGGCGGCTCGGGTCGCGTAGACGCCACCGGCGAGCAGCCCGGCGATGAGCGCGGCACCGCCGGCGAACACCCAGCCATTCGTACCGTTCTCGGCGACCAGCCCGGCCGAGCCGGTGTTGACCCCACCGGGGCCCGAGTGCAGGCCGTCGATCGTCTGCGTCGCGAGCGCGAGGTTGCCGGCCTCAGCCGATCCCCACGCGTAGACGACCGTCAGCTCGCCCTCCGCGACGTCGACGTCTGCCGGCCCGATAACAGGGTCGGTCGTGCCGGCGAGGGCGACGGACGCGCTGACCGTTCCGGCGGGCAGGTCGAGCGACTCCTCGTTCGGGTTCTCGAGCCCGCTGATGACCGCTTCCCCACCGGCCAGCACATCGACGGCCGGGGCGGCGGCGACGTGCCGGACCGTGAGCCGGCCTTCGCCGGCGGCGGTCTTCGACGTGTCGTTGGTGAAGAGGTTCGCCGCGGGCTGGCCTGCGGCGTCGAGGTGCGCGACCGCGGTGTAGTTCTTTCCCGCCTCGAGAGTGAGGTCGATGGGTCCGAGGACGGGCGCGGAGTCATCCGTCGCGTCCGCCGCCGTCAGGGCGACCGAGTAGGTGCCGCCGGGCAGCTGCAGCGGACCACCGAGGTCGCCGGGCTGGAAGTCGTCGATCGTCAGCTTGCCGTCGACATAAACGTCGACCGGGGTGTCGGGGATCGCGTGCAGCACCGCGAGGTCTGCATCGTCCGACGTCGCGGCCGATGCGGGGACGAAAGCGGCGAAGGCCACGGCGGCACCGAGAGCCACGCCCGCAGAGAGTGTCTTGCGCATGAGGAACTCCTTCTGATCCGGCGCGAGCTGTTCGCGCTGTCACAGAGGTATTCCGGCTGTCCGCCCCGTATGGATGCAGGTGGATGAAAATTCTTTCAGCCCACCCGGCGTGGATCAGTCGTCGTCTTTGCGCTTGCGCCAGCGGATGCCGGCCGCGATGAACCCGTCGAGGTCTCCGTCGAAAACGACGGCGGGGTTTCCGACCTCGTGGCCGGTCCGAAGGTCCTTGACGAGCTGCTGGCCGTAGAGGAAGTAGGAGCGCATCTGGTCGCCCCAGCTCGCCGTGATCGTACCGGCGAGTTCCTTCTTCTTCGCCGCCTCCTCTTCCTTCTGGAGGAGCATGAGCCGCGTCTGCAGCACGCGCATGGCTGCGGCGCGGTTCTGGATCTGGCTCTTCTCGTTCTGCATCGAGACGACGATGCCGCTCGGGAGGTGCGTGAGGCGGACCGCGGAGTCCGTCGTGTTGACCGACTGACCACCGGGGCCCGACGAGCGGAAGACGTCGACGCGGATGTCACCTTCGGGGATGTCGACCTCCTGGGCCTCCTCCATCACCGGGATCACCTCGACGGCGGCGAAGCTCGTCTGACGCTTATCGGCTGAGCCGAACGGGCTGATGCGGGCGAGACGGTGCGTGCCGGCTTCGACCGACAGCGTTCCGTACGCGTAGGGGGCGTCGACTTCGAACGTCGCGGACTTGATGCCCGCGCCCTCGGCGAAGGACGTGTCCATCACCTTGACGGGGTACTTGTGGCGCTCGGCCCACCGCAGGTACATGCGCATGAGCATCTCGGCGAAGTCAGTGGCGTCGTCGCCACCGGCACCCGAGCGGATCGTGACGACCGCGCCGCGATCGTCGTACTCGCCGTCAAGGAGCGTCTGCACCTCGAGCTGGCTGATGACCTTCTCGAGGTCGACGATCTCGCGGCGAGCCTCTTCGGCGGATTCCTCGTCGTCCATCTCCTGGGCGAGCTCGACGAGCACCTCGACGTCGTCGAGTCGCTGCTCGACCTCGGTGACGCGCTTCAGCTCGGACTGACGGTGGCTCAGGGCGCTGGTGACCTTCTGCGCCTTCTCCACGTCGTCCCAGAGATCGGGAGCGCCCGCCTCGTCGGAGAGACGGGCGATCTCGGCGGTGAGCGCGTCGACATCGACGACCGCCTTGATCTCACCGAAGGTGGAACGGAGGGCCTGGATCTGCACAGACGGATCGAATTCAAGCATGACACTCCAGAGTAACGTGGATGGCGATGACCGACCGACCCGACTCCCCCACTGCCCGGGAGGTGCTCTGGCGTTTCGGCCCCATGGTCTACGCGCCGACCGTCCTCTTCGCGATCGGCGAGGGAGCGGTGCTCCCCCTCATCCCGATCCTCGCAAGCAACCAGGGGGCGGATGTCGCCCTGTCGGCCCTCATCGCCTCGTTGCTGGTCGTCGGGCAGCTCGTCGGCAATCTGCCCGCGGGCTGGGCGGTCGCCCGGTTCGGCGAGCGAGTGACGATGATCGCCGCGGGCTCTCTTGCACTCGTCGTCTCGCTGACCGCCGCCCTGGTGCCGTCCCTGCCGGTATTCGCCGGTGCGGTGTTCCTCATCGGCTCCTGCGCCGCCGCGTTCGGCCTGGCGCGCCACTCCTTCATGACCACCCGTGTGCCGGTCATGTTCCGCGCTCGTGCGCTGTCGCTTCTGGGCGGGACGTTCCGCCTCGGGATGTTCACGGGTCCCTTCATCGCGGCGGCACTCATCGGACTGTTCGGCGACGAGCGGTCGACGATCTGGTTCTTCGCCGTCTGCCTCGTCGCCCTCATCGTGCTGGTGACCTTCGGACCCGACCCCGAGAAGCAGTTCGTCGCCGAGACGGTCCGCAGCCACGAGGCCGAGGACTCCGGTGAACCCGTGACCGGCTCGATCCCCATCGCCGGGCGGGTGGGCGTGTTCCGCACAATGTGGCTGCACCGTCGGGTGCTGTCGCGTGTCGGACTGGCTGCGGCGAGCCTCTCGGCGGTCCGGTCCGCACGTCAGGTCGTCCTGCCGTTGTGGGGCGTATCGATCGGGCTGGACGCACAGTCGATCGCCCTCGTCGTCGGCATCTCCGGCGCGCTCGACTTCGCCCTCTTCTACGCGAGCGGGCAGGTGATGGACCGGTTCGGACGACTCTGGGCCGCACTTCCGGCGATGGTCCTGATGGGGAGCGGCTTCCTCGCCCTCTCGGTCACGCACGACGGCGCGAGTGCCGAGATGTGGTTCGCGATGTTCGCGGCGGTGCTGGGCGTGGGCAACGGCCTGTCCAGCGGCATCCTGCTGACGATCGGTGCAGATCTCGCACCGAAGGATGATCCGGCGCCCTTCCTCGGGTCGTGGCGCACATTGACGGATGCCGGCGGTGCCACCACCCCGCTGATCGTCACGGGCATCACGGCCGTCTCGTCGCTGTCGTTCGCGGCGGGGGCCGTCGGCGTCATCGGGCTGCTCGGAGCCCTCGCCTTCATCCGCTGGCTGCCGCGGTTCCTCCCGCACGTGAACCGCTGACCGCTCGCCCTTCTCGTCCGCAACTTGGGTACAGACCTCGAGAGCGTCATCCAATCGGTCGACGACAAGGGCCAGCGACCATGAGCGCGTGGAACACGAACCGTTCGTCGAACCTCCAGCAGCTCGTCGACATCGCCACAGACCCCGCCGACATCGTCAACGTGCCATGACGGGCCGTTCCCTCGAGATCGCGGTGCGCCGCGGGGAGGAGACCGTTCCGGCGACCATCGGCTGGCGGCGCGAGGGGTGGCGGTACGCCGTCACGATCTCGAGCGCCCGGTTCGACACGATCGACGAGATCGCCGACGACGCGTTCGAGGCGCTCTGCCGTGTACGCGGACACCTCGAACCGCTCGGGTGGCGCATCAGTGTCGTGGGTGCGCAGATGGATGTGTGGCCGAGCGGGATGGTGCGCGACCAGGGCGGCGGGCTCCGCGCCTACCGCGTCGGAACGGACCGGATCGGTGATCTCGTCGACGTCTTCGAGCCGGCCGACCCGGAGACCGTGACGACCGTCGAGGCTCAGCGAGCCGAAGCCGATCGGCGGTTCGAGCTCATCCGGAACGCGGACGCGCACTGACATCCGGACTCCCGCGGCCGCATGCGGCTCAGTCGAGCGCCGTCCGGCTCGTGGCGGTCGCGTCGAGCACCACCCCGGCGGGAACGAAGAGCGAGGATATCGGCGGATGCCACGTCGTCGACACCGTCACTCGCGCGGATACTCCGTCCGGTGAGCCCGCGGTCACGAGCGTCACGTCGTCTTCGACCGCGACGATCGCCCCAGCCTGTTCCCGCACCCCTTCATCGGTGAGCTGCGCGCGCGGCTGATCAGCCACGACGTCGAGCGTGAACCCGTCCGCGCCCGCGAGAGCCGCGGCATCCGCTGCGGCCTGCGTGCGCTTGTGCGCGAGGTACAGACTCGTGGCGTCCACCGAGACGAACACGAGGACGAGCGCGAGAAGCGCGTAGCCGATCGTGAGCAGGAGCACGCTTCCTTCTTCGTCGCGGCGGATCATCCGTCTCTCCAGTAGCGCGAGACCTTCTGGACCGACGACGACTCGACGCCCACACGGGCCGCCTGGTCGAGGCCGAGGACCGGCGGCACGAGAGGCAACGGGACGGACGAGGCGACGGTCACCCGGACGATCGCGCCTGCGGCCGGGCACGACGCAGCAGTTCCGACGCACGAGACGTCGACAGCGAGCGAGTCCCTCGGGATGTCGTACTCGCGCGCCAGGGCGTCCAAGATGGTCGCGGCACGGTCGTCGGCGTCCTCCGCGCTTTCGGCGGATGCCACGGCCCGCACCACGTGCCTCGACGCCGCTTCGACTCCCAGCGCGTGCGACTGGATGAGCCCGAGGGTCACGACGAGATAGACGATGGGGACGAGCAGGACGACGCCGCCGACGATGAACTCCAGTGCCGCGGACCCGCGCTCGTCCTCCGCGAAACGCTCAGTCGAAGCTCTCGGCCGGAGCATGGACGGTCACCTCCCACCCGTGCGGAACGCCGAGGAGGCCGACGAGCGGGAGCGCGGTCGTCACCGTCACGGAAACGGTGTCGTATCCCAGACCCCGTGAATCCGTCGCCGTCACGCTTTCCAGGAAATCCCCGCCCACGGTGCGCTCGACGATGTCGCGCGTGCGGGCCGCTCCCGCTTGCGTGTCGACGTCGGCCAGGGCGGCGTAATAGGCGCCCTCGACAGCAGCATCGTGCACGACGTTCCGGACGTAGACGGCGAGCCCCAGCTGCAGGACACCGAGGGTCAGGACGGTCAGCAACACGCCGACGAGCACGAACTCGACCGGAGTCGAGCCGCGTTCATCGGAGAGCAGCCGCCGCATCCTTCGCCCTCAGAAGCTGGAGACCTGGTCGATCGCCTGCTGGAACAGCTGCGACAGGGCAGGTCCCGCGAGCGCCCAGATCACGACGACCAGGCCGGCGGTCATGAGGGTGATCAGCACCCAGCCGGGGACGTCGCCGCGTTCGTCATCGCGGAGGCGGGTGAGGACGGCACCCCACGCGGTGCGGAGTCTCGCCAGAGAGGGACGGATCATGATGTTCTCCTTTCGGATCAGGTGGTCAGCCGACCCCGAGGCGCAGCATGACGATGCCGGGGAAGACCGCGAACAGGACGCTCATGGGGAGGAGGAGGAAGACGATCGGGAAGAGCATCGCGATCTCCTTCTTCCCTGCCTGCTCGATGAGCGATCGTTTGGCGTCCTCGCGCGCGTCGCCGGCCTGTGCCTGCAGCACACCCGCCAAGGGCGCGCCGCGGTCGATCGCCGCGACGAGGTGCTCGATCGCACGGGAGAGCGTGGGAACGTCGAGGCGCCGCCCGAGATCGAGGAGCGCGTCGGACAGGTTCGAGCCGGTGCCGCTGTCGAGGACCGCGCGGCGGATCTCGACCGTGAGCTCGCCGGTGCCGATCTCCCCCACCCGCCTGAGTGCGTCGCGCAGACCCTCGCCCGCCGCGAGGCAGAGGGACAGGAACTCGAGAAGTGTCGGGAGCTCCTCCTCGACGCGCGCACGCCTGCGGCGGGCCGCGGACGTGAGCCGCAGATCGAGCACCGCGGCGGCCGAGAGCGCCAGGACGGGCGGCAGGAGCGCGGACCCGGGAGTGAGCCGGCCGGCGAGGGCGAGGACGACCAGCACGACCCCGCCGAAGAGCCCGCCGAGGAGGACCCAGGTGAGCTGGCGGGCGCGGAATGCCGCGGCATCCTGCGTCCACCCGGCCTGACGGAGACGGTGCTCGAGTCGGGCGGCGCCGCCGAAAGAGGAGATGACACGGTCCCGGCGGGTGCGCCAGTCGCCGCGGGCGGATGCCAAAGGGGTGAGGCCCCGCGGATCGGCGATGTCGCGCAGATACGGTGCGATCCGACGTGAGAGCGTCGGCGCCGCCAGACGCGGGATCCGGGTTGAGACCAGGACGAGGCCGGCTGCGAAAGCGCCCCCGAGCACGATGGCGAGCGCGAGTTCGGTCAGCCCGCTCATGCGAACCACCGCCGCGGCTCCGGGAGGCGGCCGATGCCGACCATGAGGCGGAAGGCGACGACGGACACCGCCGCTCCCAGGAGGATGACCGCGACGCCTTCGGGACTGCTGTATGCGGCGGCGCCCTCGGGGCGCAGCGCGAGCAGACCGAGGATCACCCATGGCGCGACGACACCGAGAACCGCAGCGCCGCGGATCCAGGACTGCCGGGCTTCGATCTCGGCCCGGAGCGCGGCCTCGGCGCGCACGGACGCCGAGAGGGCGCGGAGGACGCTCGTGAGCTCCGTGCCTCCGACCTGGCGCGCCATCCGCAGGGCTTCGATGATGCGGTCGGCGACGGGGTCGGCGAGCCGCGCCTTCAGGCGGAGAGCGCTCGAATCGAAGTGACCGGAGGCCGACACGTCCGAGGAGAACGCGCTGAACGCGGGACGCAGCGACGGCGGACCGACCTCCCCCAGCGCCGACACCGCGTCGGGCAGGGACATGCCCGACCGGACGGAGGCGACGAGGAGGTCGCACACATCCGGCCACATCTGACGGCGGCTCTTCTGCAATCGCCGCGCGCGCCCGCGGAGCCATCCCGCAGGCGCGAAGAATCCGGCCACCGCGGCGACGGCGGCGAAGGCGGGGAGTGCGGTGATCAACCAGATGATCGCCCCTGCGACGGCGGCGGCGGCCAGACTGATCGAGGCGAGGTGGCCCGTCGTCGCGTGGCCGAATCCCGCGGCTTGCAGGAGCCGGGCGACGGTGCCATCGCGCTGCGGCGCCTCTGCACGGCGCGCACGCGGAGGCCAGAGCCAGGGTGCGAGCGTGAGCAGGATGCCGGCGGCCAGGGTGAGCCCCAGGATGGTCGTCACACGCCCTCACCCCCGAACACGCGACGCGTCTCGACGGCGCCGTCGACGACCCGCCCGGTGGGCGCAATGATCTCGACGACGGCTCGCCGACCGGCGACATCCCGTCGGCAATGCACGACCAGGCCGACGGACGCGGCGATGGCCGGCAGGAGGAAGTCGCGGTCGATGTTGCGACCGGCCAGGAGCGGCAGCGATGCCAGCTTGCGCAGCGCGTCGCCCGCGGAGTTCGCGTGGATCGTCGCCGCGCCGGGCACGCCGGTGTTCAGCGCGAGCAGCAGATCGAGCGCCTCGGCATCGCGGACCTCTCCCACGACCAGGCGGTCGGGCCGCATACGGAGAGCCTCCTTGACCAAGCGGCGGAGCGGCACCTCACCCGTTCCCTCGAGGCTCGGCTGACGACCTTGGAGGGCGACGAGGTCGGGAGCCTGGGCGTTGAGCTCGAACGTCTCCTCGACCGTGACGATGCGGTCCTCGGCAGGAGCGGACGCGATGAGCGCGCCGAGTAGGGTCGTCTTCCCTGCGTGCGTGGCTCCGGAGACGATGACGCTCGTGCCGTCGCGCATCGCGGCTCGCAGCACCGAGGCCGCCTCGGGGCGGACCGACCCGGCTGCGACCAGATCGTCCAGGGTGCGGAAGCGGGTGAGGAACTTCCGGATGTTGACGGCCCAGTGCCGACGGGTGATATCGGGGATGACGACGTGCACGGTGTATCGCGAACCGATATGAGCCCGGAACGACGAAACGCCCCGCCATCCCAGAAGGGCGGCGGGGCGTGAAGGGGCGGGTCAGGCGATGCGCTGAGCAGCGCGGCGTCGCGAGTCAGCGCGATCGCGGAGACGTCGAAGCCGGTGAGTCAGCATCGGGTCGAGGTTCGCAGCTGCAGGGTCATCGACGACCCGGCCGAGCAGTTGGTAGTAGCGCGCGGCTGTCACGCCGAACTCGCGCTCGATGGCGGTCTGCTTGTCGGGCGGATGGTTCGGGTGGCTGGCCTCGAACGCTAGGAGTTCGCGGGTGGATGGGACTGACATGAGGCGAGGTTCGCACGTGCCTCCGACACTCCCGCTGGGCGCCGGCCTAGTTTAGATAGTCGACAGTCGTCGTCGCGGTGTTCGTTTCCTCATTGAGGACCACAGTGCATCCGAACGATGAGCGAATCATCGCGCCGAATCCATTCTCGGAGTCGACAGTCCCGGTCACCTTGAGCGTTCCACTGCCCGAGGCGGACGAATTGAAGCGCGCTGTGGATGGTGATTTCAGCAACCGCTCGATGCGGTTCTCGCACTGAGCAATCGCCTCGGCCGAGTCGCGTGATCCGCCGCCCGAGTTAGCGCCGGTGATCCCGAAGACTACGACTGCCACGAGGACAACCCCGAGGCATCCGAGGCATCCCCAGAACCCGGATCCTTTGCCCTGCTTCTGCAGATCAGGTGCGGCGGCTTTGTCCATCGCGGCGTTCCACTCGGTCCCGGGTGTGGGGGGTGGAGGCGTGGATGGTGGCGGTGGCGTGGTGCCAGGCTTGTCTTTCCACGAGTCCGTCCACCGCTTGCCGTCGTACCAGCGGAGACGGCCAGAGCCGTCCTCGTACCACCCAGGTTTCGCTTCCCCCATGCTGGGACTCTAGCGATAGGTCGAGCGCGGAGGGCACCGGACCGGTGCTCGGGCGAGATGTCGGCGTACCATGGCAGTCTCTCGGCCGGAGGAAGGATCATCCGGCTTTGGGA
The DNA here is from genome assembly GCF_900100525.1 of Microbacterium sp. 77mftsu3.1. Taxonomy (NCBI): domain Bacteria; kingdom Bacillati; phylum Actinomycetota; class Actinomycetes; order Micrococcales; family Microbacteriaceae; genus Microbacterium; species Microbacterium sp. 77mftsu3.1. The sequence goes on from NZ_FNCR01000001.1 coordinate 171,595, forward strand.
ACGAACAGGCGCTACGCCACCGCGGTCGACGCACGCATGAACGATCGCGCACTGCAGGTAGCAGCGAGAGACGCTCCCCTGCAGACGCTCACTCCGCTCGAGCTACGCCTCGACGAGGTGCCACTGACCGTCGACCCGAAGCCGCGCCGCAAGGTGAAAGCGTGGGTGCGGTTCGGGGACACGCCCGTCCGTGTCGATGCGATCGCCGCGCGCTGGACCCCGTCCGCGGTTGGCATCACGTTCACCGTTGAGGGGCAGGAGCACCGCTGCTGGGTGTGGGTCGGGGCCGTCGACGAGCAGCTATGAGGTGAGCGTCGGCGGGTCGTGTTAGCGTCAGCCCTCCCAGCCAGGGGGGGTCGTCCCAAACAGAGAGAAGATCCCCGATGGATTTCCGCATCATTCCGAGTATGTCCCCCGCCGAGCTTTACGCCCAGGAACGAGCGATCAAGGCCGACCCGGACTCGTTCGACCCGTCTTTCACGTTGCTCCTCACCGAGGCCCTCGACCGTCATGAGACCGAGCAGCTACCTCCCACCCAACGGGTCTTGGAGATCCCGCCCCGCTCGTAGGCTGGTGGTCATGTACATCGGCACGATCCGCCCCGACGAGACCCGCACCGCTGACCTGACGGGGAACTCGCTCGAGGAGATCCACGCCGCCGCAGTCGCGCAGCTCCCCACCGGGTTCGAGCTCGTGTCCGCACCCGTGCGGATGATCAAGGGCAGCACCGCGCTCACCGCAACCGCGACGTTCCGCCGAGTCGACGGCATCCGCGAAGTCGAAGCCGACACCCGGGACGGGCTCGACACCATCGTCCCCGCCGGCTGGCAGCTCCTCACCGTCCGCACCGTCTAACGACGAAACGCCCCCGGCCACCTCGTGAGAGGCGCCGGGGGCGTTCTGTACATATGCGTTCGTTCGAGCGGAATCGCTAACTGGGCCGAACCCCGCGCGGCGTGGGTTCCGTGTTCTTGCTCCAGGAATCCCCACAGTCCAAGCATCCGACGTCGCCGGTGTGCGCGCTCAAGGCGTACTCCCTGTCCGTTCGCGGATGCTCACAGTACGGCTTTCCGTCCTCGACCCATCTCTTCTCGATCTCAGCGAGCTCTTTCATCTGCACCATGCGCGAAACGTACACCCTCGGGCCTCGGATAGGATCGCGCGCATGGGTCATCGGGGGAAACGACGTCGCCGGAACGCCAACGCTTGGTGGCGTCAGCAGTACGGCGGCATGCCCGTCTGGGGTATCGGTGCCGCGCTGGCGTTCCTGGTCGTCGCGGCGGTTGCCGCTATCCCGGCCATCGTGTCGCAGCCGACGACGTCCTCGGCGGTCGAGCTCCGGCCCGTCGCTCCTCTGTCGACCGGGGTGGCCTCGCCATCATCGTCGCCCGTCGCGGCGGATGGCGCGCTCGGAGAGGTCCAGGCGCTCCTCGCTGGCGATGATCCGATCGTCATCAGCGTCCTCGGCGACTCGACAGGCAACGGCCCCAACGAATGGGTAGCTCGCTGGGCGAAGCGCATCGGCGAGACCGGCAGCACCGTCACCGTCCACTACTGGGATGACGTCGACGAGACGTACGCCGAGGACGTCACCTACGGGAGCGGGTCGCGGGCCGTCGAGATCTGGAACGGGTCGATGCCCGGGAAGAACGCGATGAACGCGCTCGAGATCCGCGATCAGTTGCAGCCCGCCGAACCCGACCTGATCGTCTACAACTTCGGGCACAACATCGGCCCCGAGCCGGTCGACGTGACCTACAGCAAGATCCAGAAGGCCGCCGAAGAGCAGTGGGGCGGACGGATCCTCCGCGTGGCGATGCTGCAGAACCCTGCGCACGGGACCCGTGAGGCACCGACCGAGGGCTCTCAGCGGCGCGTGTCGGCTTGGGCGTCCCGCAACGGTGTCCCCCTCGTCAACATTCGTGACGCGTTCACCGCGAACCCGGAGTGGGTGGCCGACTACATGCTCGACGAGGTTCACCCGAACGACGCCGGCTCGCAGGTGTGGGTCGAGCAGGTCATCAAGACCCTCGGCCCCTGATACCCGGAGGCACCAGGGGCCGGTCAGGTCAGCTCGAGCGGAAGACGACCGCGGGAGCCTTGTAGCTTCCCGTGCCGCCGATCACGACCGTCTCCGGAAGCGGGAACGCTCCCGAGATGAGACGGACGTAATTGCTTCCGTCCTTCATCTTCAGCAGCGACATGAACCCGGAGTTGCCCGCCGCGAACCCGCGTGGAGCGCCCGTCGTGTTGTCCGCGGTGAACGCGAGCCAGTACCGGGTACCGGCGAGCATCGCGACCGCAGGGCTCACGGTCTCGACCTGGCCCGCGTTCGCAGCCGGGAACGCCGACGATCCCTTCGACCAGACGCGGGCGCCACTGTCGTCGTAGATGCCGATGTCGTAGTTCCCGGACTGGACAGCGCAGACCCATTCGAGGAACGCGACGCTGATATCCGTCGACGGCTTCACCGGAACCAGGATCGCCTGATTCGCCGACAGCATCGTGACCGACCCTCCCGCCAGTGCGGTCAGGAACGGGTCCGTGCCGATCGTCGACATATGCGGCACCGCCGACGGGTCGCCCGAGCCGGCCGGTCCTGCAGGGCCGGGAGATCCCTGCGATGCGAGTCGCGGCAGGACGCCCTCGACGACAGAGATGATGTCGATCGTGATGTCGGCGGCGGCGGACGCCGCCGTGTCGCCGTAGACGATCGCTCGCAGATACGCGGCGTTGTCCGCCACCTTGATCGTGAGGATCTTGTGGTGGAAGCCGTCGCGCGCGTGCGAGAGCGCCGAGGATGAGGTCACGTTCGTGACGCCATCGGTGAGACTGATCCGCCCTCGCGTGCCGCCGGCACCAGCAGGGAGGCGCATCTTGACCGCGAGGGTGACGTACTTACCCCGCAGCGGAGCGACCGGGATGTCGCCTCGGATGAGAGACTGCGCCGGCCCCGTTGCCTGAAGGCGAAGCGCATACCCGTTCGGCGACTCGAAGTAGCCCGCCCGCGTGTCTTTCGACACGGTCGCGCCCGAGACCACGAATCCGTCTGGCACCGCCCCGCCGAAAGCGGCGAAGTTGCCGTTGCTGAGCAGCTGCGGGGCGGACGAGGTCAGCGACGACGTCTGCTGCGCGTGCACGGCGCCCGTGCGGATGTCGAGCTGCATCGCGGCGAGCAGGCACTCGGCCATGAGCTGCGACCCATTCGGGGCGGGAGCGTCAGCGGAGGTGGTGGGGTGGATGCCGTCCGCCTTGATGTAGGCGTTCGGATTCCCGGTGGCGAGGAACGCGTCGTGCGTGTTCACGACGCCGTAGCCGCGGAGCTGCGCGATCTCCTCGTAGACACGGTTCTTGAGCGCCATGTCATTGTCGCCCGTGTTGGGCGGCTCGAGGACGAGGACAATGCCCGCGTACGGAAGCGCGGCGGAAAGAGCTTCGGTGAGCGCGAGGTACTGACCGCGCCACATGATCGGACCCGCCGCCGCGAGGGACCCTTCGTTCTTGCCGTGCTCAACGAATACAAGATCGGCATTCGTCGCGACGACCGCGGCCTGCCAGCGTGAGCCGAGCAGGTAGTCGGTGCGCATACCGGCGGCGCACGCTCGCCAGATGTGGACGGTGCGCGGTCCAGTTCCGACCTGGATCGTCGTCGCCGGGCCTGCGGAACCGGTGTCGTAGGCCGCGCCACCGGTCTCATCCCACCCGTGAAGGATGAAGGTGTGCGACGGGAATCGTGGCGCGAACTGCGTCCAGAACAGGTTGACGTACTCGATCGGCTCGTTGCCCAGCGACGTGCCGGGATGCAGGACGTTCGCGTCCTCGACGCCGCGGTAGAGCTTTGTGAGGAACCGCTGCGTGTTCGCCGCGGTGGCCGCCGGACCCGGGACGATCTTGGCGGTGAGTGCAGAGTCGGCGAGGCGATCCGGGAGATTCGCATCGGGGACCTTCTTGTCGGATCCGATCGGAGCGACCCCGCCCGGCGCGTCCCGCCTCTGCTCGATCCGAGCGTCCATCGCCTCAACCGTCGGCGCCTGAGCGGCCTCCGCGGCGGCGACAGCGAGGTCACGGGCGGACTCTGCGCCGCCCTTCGCCGCCACAGCGTCCGTGACAGCACCCTCGGCGGCAGTCGCAAAGTCGCCCGCAGCGGTGGCGGAAGTCGAAGCTTCCCCCGCCGACGTAGCGGCGTCGTCCGCGAGACCAGCGACATCCGACGCAGCCTGCAGCACCTCGGCGACGACCTCAGGGCCCAGCCCGGCATCCGCGACAGCCTGCTTCGCCGCACCGAACACGGAACGCAAACGCACCTCGAACTGCCCCGACTTCAGGATCACGTACTCGGGGTCGCCCTCCACCCGGAACTGCGGCAGCTGGCCGATACCCGACGAGCGCAGCGTGCTGATCTCTGAACCTGAGACGGCCTCGTAGACCGCGAGGGGTGTCGTGAAGGACAGGTCGTCCCCTGCGAACACCTCGAACTCCGCGCTGGCGACGAGAGCGCCCTCCCCGTCGTTCGCAGTCGGGTCAACCGCGATCGGCTGATCGAAGTAGTCGACCATCAGACCCCCTTGGAGATGTAGGCCGTCGTCGAGAGCACACGGGTCTCGTTCGGCACGATGTACACACCGATGGCAGCGAGAGACGCGATACCGATCTGCATCCACTCGACCAAGGAGATGCCGTCTGTGAGGAACGAGATCGCCAGGAGGATGCCAGCGGTCGCCGCGGTCGCGATGGTCTTCGCATACTTGCCCACGGCAGTCGAGAAGTTCGGGACGAGGTAGACAACGACCGCGCCGATCACGGCCACAGCGAGGTTCAGAAGCTCCTCGACGGAGAGGGCGTCGTCCGAGAGGGCGGTGACGAGGAACATCACCGCGGTCAGGGCGATGTAGACGATGGACTTTGCGTAGCGCGTGATCATGACGGCTCCTTGGGTGAGTGGGGGTTGAGGGTGTCCTCGAGGCCGTCTGGAAGCGGGTCCGGGACGACGCCGTTGACGCGCAGCTGGTAGCGGAGCACGCCCGAATACTCCTGGAAGGCGATGCGCCGGTCGCGCTCCGCTTCGGCGGCTCGAACAGCGGAGTCGCGCTGGGCGATGATGTCGTTCTTCCGGTTCGTCTCCTTCGTGGAGACGCCCCGCTTCACCTTCGAGATGATGTCGACGATCTCTCGCGCAAAAGCACCGAGACCACCAGCCCCCAGGAAGGCGACGATGATGGGGACGAGGTCGAGATCGGCCACGCCTACTCCTCTCCAGGAGCGACGTTCCCCGTCCGTCTCCGTAGGGCTTCTGCGATGCGATCGGCGAAGCCGTGCACATCGGGGTCCGTGCCGAAGATCTGTAGTTCGACGTACCGGCGGAGCATCTGGATGCCGGCGTAGAACACCAGCGATGTCGCGACGCCCGCGGTGACCGACTCGAAGAGGGTGTTGCCGAGGACGATGAAGTAGATCGCCACCCCGGCGATTCCGAGGACCAGTGCGGGCGGTTCGAGGATCCAGATGCGGGTGATGCGCCCTACGGCCCCACCGACCCCGCCAGCGAGCAGGAACGTCGCCCACATGGGGACGAGCCATTCCGCGCTGGCCAGGCCCTCCACGACGCTCGTCGGGGTGAACAGCGCCGCGTACAGACCGCCGATGATGACGATCCCGTACGCGACGATGTCGATGATGCGGATGAACGCCTCCAGTACGCGCCGCTTGTTGGGCGGCACCGGGTGGCGCTCCATCACTTCGCTCGCGTCGGGATCGCGTTGACCTGCTCGACGGTCAGCTTCTCGCTCGAGTAGGGAAGCTTCCAGCCGGCGGCCGCGAACGCCGTCTTGATCGCCGCCCACTCGGGCACAGACAGCTGACGCTTGAACCCATCCTTGACTTCGTAGACAGGGTCCGACTTCTTCGCCTTCACGTACACGGTGGCGGCCATTTCGATCTCCTCAGGGTTCGGGGTGCGTGCCGGCTTCCCGGCGGGCTTGGGGGTGGGCTTGGACTTCTGCTGCGCGGCGATCGCACGGCGAATGAACGGGACCGGGTCGATGACCTTGCGGCTCGTGTTCCACGCACCGTCGCTGTAGTACGAGAAGACGAGATGGTCGTGCATCCCGTCCCACGTGATCGACAGCCCGGGGCGCTTCACGCGTCGACCGGTCCACTTCTCGTCGTCACCCCAGGACGCGTTGCGGCCGAGGCGCTGCCCGGATCGGACCTTGTCCCCGACCTTCACGGCCGGGAGCGTGTGCGAGTGGAACTCGTAGACGGTGCGGAGGAGGTAGCGGCCCTTGATGACGACGGTCCCGCCGAGCGCGCCGCCCGGGGCGGTGCCCGCGTAGACCACGGTCCCATCGAGGATCGCGACGACGTCGGTGACGACCGATGCCGTCTTGGACGCGTTCTGCTCGCGGTAGTCCGCGCCGCGGTGGTAGCCGCCGGAGTAGCGCGAGCTCTTCTTCCAGAAGACGTTGGAGCTGGTACGCGCGGGTCCGTAGACCTCGGCGAGGTCAAGCGTGGTGGGGGTCATCGGTGCTCCTCGGGGACGCAGGAGCCCCCGGTGGTTAGCCGGGGGCTCCGTGACTGATGGGGTTACGCCGCGGCCTCAAGGGCTGCCACGCGCGCCACAAGGTCGGTGTGACTCGACTCGAGAGCACGGACGCGTTCGATGGCGCGCTGGAAGGGCGGGAGCATCGCGAGCCACGCACGCTCGTAGTGGATGCCCTCGACCTCGCCGTCCTCGTTGTAGAAGACGGCCCAGCCGAGACCCGCCGCGTCGAGCGCGTCGGCGATCATTCCGGCATCCACCGGAGCGGCGTCACCGTGCTGGGCGACCTGCTCCCGATACCGGTACAGGACGAACGCGATCGACAGGATCTGCTCGTCCGAGATCTCCATCTCGGCGATGTCCTGCTTGTACTTCGCAGCCGACGACTGGTGGCCCAGGTAAGTCGGCTCCGCACCTTCGTTCGTGATGTACGCGGCGCGGCGGGTGCCGGTGAGGTTCCGGTTCCAGACGTCCCCGTTGAACCCACCGCTGCGAACGGCGGGCAGGTCGGCCGTCTTCTGGTCGACGTACCGCTTGTTGGCCCCGTTCTCCGGGGTAGCGGGGTCGGCCATGTCGAGGCGCCCGCCCGAACTCCACCGTGCGAGTTGCCCCCCACCGGACGGTCCCGACGTGGAACCGGCCGTGGCGTTGTCGACGTAGCGCTTGTTCGCGCCGTTCTCAGGTGTCGCGGGGTCGGCCATCTCGATGCGTCCACTCGCGGACCACCGAACCAGCTTGTTCCCACCCGACGGGCCGGAGACGGATGCTTCGGTCGAGCTGTCGGTGTACGCCTTCGCGACGGCCGCGGCGACGTCCGTGTAGGCCTTCGCTGCGGCGGCGGCTGTGTCCACGGTGCGCTTGTTCGCGGCGCTGTCCTGGTCGGTCGGGTCGGCGACGATGAGGCGGCCACCGCCCGTGAACCGGGCGAGCTTCCCCGGCCCTGTGAGGCCCGAGGTGGACGAGTCGGTCGCGTTGTCGACGTACCGCTTCGTCGCGCCGTGCTCGAGCGCGGTGGGCTCGGACATGCCCAGGCGACCCTCGGGGGTGTACCGGGCGAGCTTCCCTCCCCCACCGCTGGCACCCGACGTCGTCGAGTCGGTGAGGTTGTCGACGTATCGCTTCGTCGCGCCGTGGCCCAGCTGCGTCGGGTCGGCCATCAGCAGGTTCCCGGTGGGGCTCCACTGGACGAGTTTCCCGCCGCCCGTGCCCGTCCCGATCGCGGTCGCCTTCGTGACGGCGTCTGCGGTCGGCTTCAGGGTCGCATCCACGTACCGCTTGTTGGCGACGTGCGCGTTGATCTCCGGGTCAGCGACCGCGAGACGACCCTCCGGGGTGAACTTCGCCAGCTTCCCGCCGCCGCCGTCCGTACCGGTGGTCGTCGCCTCGGTGATCTCCGCGCGCGCGTCCACCCACGTCGGGACGCCAGCAACGATCTGCCGCACCCACACCGCCGAGCCGACGGTGACGCGAGTACCGATCCGCTCGAGGAAGAGGCGGACGGAGTCGCTATTCGCTGCAGCGCCGCCGTCGCCGTTCCACACACGAAGGTCGACGACCTCCTGTGCGGACGCCTGGCCGGCGGTGAACCGCACCAGCGCGAGCGGGTGGTCATCGATCACACCAGGCACGGTCTGCCGCGTCGACGCGAGCGCCTTCGTCGAGTTGCCCTTGAGCACCATGACGGTCGTCGTCTTGTCCGCCCAGTTGCGGCGGAGCACGACAGTATCCCAGCGGCTGCCAGAGGCCACCGCGGCGCCACCGACGATCTCGACGTCGTAGGACACATCGACGATCCCCCGCCCGGAGGCGCGGCCCGGCTGGACGTTCAGGGTCCGGTCGGCGGGGTTCGGGACCACCTCGAACGAGGACGCACCGAACACCGAGAAGGATGCCCCTGCGTACGTGAGAAGCTCGCCGAGCTCCGCGTAGGTCAGAGCACGCTCGTACCCCTTGGAGACGATCGCCATGATTACCTTCTTTCCAAGCTGCGCACGGACTTCGCGATCGACGCGACGTACTTCGTGAGGCGGGTCTGCGGTTCCATGTCGGCGAAACCGAATCGGGGCGTGACGGTGAAGCCCGCTTCGTTCGTGTGCGCGACCGTGATCTCGCTGACGATGTCGTGAATGGCGGCGGGCCCGACCTGCACAGGCACGCGGGTGCCGAGGTCGTAGGAGGTCGGGTAACGGAACCAGGACGTCTCACGTAGCTCCGCGGCCACGCTCCCCTTCTCAGCGTTCGCTGCGAGCGCCTCCAGCCCGTACGGGGTGAGGTCAGCGCCCGGCTCAGCGTCGGAAGCGTCCACGTACACCTCGAGCACACGGCCGAGCTCAGCTTCCAGCGCCGAGTTGATGACCGTCTTGTACTCGCGCGCGACGCCTTGGCCGGCGCCGCCGACGACCACGCGTGTCGCGGTCGCCGGCTGCCGCGCGATCCTCCAAGAGGAGATCACTCCGGACAGAGCGGTGAGCGCTCGGGTGTAGACGGCGCCCGTGCGGATCTCGACCACCCACCTACCGGTCTCCCGGTTGCGTTCGATGGTGAGCTGCAGGCGGGCGTCTGTGAGCATGTCGACCACGGTCGCGACCTGGTCCATCCGGAACCGGCTCACACCGACCGGGCCGCGACCCTCCGATGCGGGCACGTCCACCGGCAGGTTGAGACGGTCCACGGCCGCAGCGATCACGGCGAGTGCCCGCGTCTCCGCCGGACCGGTGTAGGTCGCGAACTCGGAGGTCTGCGCGGTCACGGCGGCGTCAGGCTTCTGCCACGCGAGCATGCTCGTGAACCACGAGAAGTCGTCGACCACGCTCGCTGTCAGATTCCCGTAGGGTCCTGCGCTCTCGATCTGCCCGACGCGACCCTCGACCAGCCGGCGCTGAGTGAGCAGGCCCTCGTCGAGGGTGATCAGCCAGACCGTCGCGCGGGCGCCTGGTGCAATTAGTGCGGGAACGGCGGGGTCGGAGTCGCGGACGGTGATGCTCGCGGTTGACGCCTTGTTGTAGCGGAGGGTGCACGTCGTTGCCGACGGCAGCAGCTGCTTCACGAAGGACGACGACGCTGTCTGCAGCTCGACGAGGATATGTTCGAGCTGCATCAGTAGGCCCGCCAGTACAGAGGTGTCAGCTCCGCCACGACCGACCCGGTGCCTTCCGCCTGGATGACCAGCGGCGAGGTCCCACCCGCGGGGACGGGTCCGAAGAGCTGGAACCCAAGCTCCGCGGTCACGTCGTCACCATCGAGGGTCGCGAACTGTGCGGCCGGGTCCGTGTCGATCGTGAGAGCCGACCCTTCGGGCACCGGGATCGCGACCTCGATGATCGCGCCGTCGACCCCGAGCTGGATGCTCGTGAGCGGGCCGTTCACCGTCCACGTGAGGTAGGCCGGCTCGTTCCCGGGGTTGTCGATGTTCGCCAGGGCGAACGACGAATCCGAGGAAAGGTAGTAGACGTCGCCCGGCTCGTCCGGGATGAAGTCGACGCCGGCTTCCGCGCCGAGGAAGGTCTGCCGGACCGCCTGGCCCCGCCACAGCGGGCGGGGCGCAGACAGCTCGAGCCCGATGTTCGCGTAGCCCGTGAGGAACGGGTCGACCTGGAACACGTGGTTGCCGTCGAAGACGCCGACGAGCGCGAGGGTCCGCGCGTCATCGCCCTCCCCGACGGTCCACGTGCCCGGGACGATGGGGTGGAACGAGTCGAAGAACGCGGCGTGCTGTGTGCGCCACTCGCTCGCCGACCGCGCCTGGAACATCAGCGGCCAGAACACCCGACGGGACGGGATGTGGTAGCTCCGCAGGTCCTCACCGTGCACCAGAGGCGACGACGACGACCGGACGTCCATCTGCGGCATGTGCAGGCCCTGCACGCCCGGGAGCATCGAGGGGAACGTGCCGTACGACAGGACGAACGTCTCACCGTTCACCCCGGTCCACGACATGAACCGGCCCTCTGCGACCTCACGCGGATCCGGCTGAACCGCTGGTGCGGCGAAGACGATCCCCATTCACGCCTCCTCAGAAACTGGCATCCATCGCCCGCTGAAGCGCGAGCGCGTTCTCCTTGGACACCTGGGTGGGGTCGTAGGAGTAGTAGGTCGCGCCGCGGTTATCGACGTGGATCGGGGCGCGCTCCGAGGAACCCCTCTGCGCACCGAGTCGCATGAGCGCGTTCTCCGCGATCGCGATGTTCCGCTCACGCTGATCCGGCTTCCCCGATACGTACGCCTCCCAGACCGTCTCCGGCTCAGCGAACTTGTGGATCCCGGCGGCTCGACCCGCGTAAATGCCTGGCTCGAACCCGCCGTTGGCGAACGCCTTGTAGTCGTACAGGCCACCGTTGGCGTTGTACGCCGCGGCGACCTCGCCTCGTGCGGCGCCGGTCTGCTTGACCATCTGGTTGATGACCACGTCCCTGCGCCCCGGGATGTCGCGGATGGCCTGAGCGACCTCGCGCGCGTTGTCCATCGCCGCTTCCCACCCGTTGAGAGTTACGGCGGTGCCGATGTTCTTCGGGATCAGGCCTAGGTCGTCGGCGTAGTCCTCCGCGGCGTCGCCCGTGATGTTGAACGCGCCGAGCATGTCGATGACACGCCTGCGTCCCTCGGCGAGGACCTTCGCGGCGTCCTCTTCCGAACCTGTCCGGATGGCCGTCGCTGCCGCGTAGTCGAGGGCGCTCTTCGCGGCGGAGTCGATTGCCGCCTCGTTGTCGCGCCCCTTCTGGGTCGTGTTGTCGAGGGTGGAACCGTTCTTCTTCGCGGACTCAGTGAGGTCATCGAGCGCTTGCTCGAACTCGCGCGCTGCTGCACGCGAATCGAGCTCCACGGACCCGAAGCCCCGGATCTGGTCCGCGAGCTTGTCGACCTCGGTCCCCGTGCCTTGCGCGGCGCCCTCAAGCTCCTGCAAGGCTGCAGCGTTGTCGAGCGCGCCTGCCGATGCTTCGTCAGCGGAGGGCTTGATCTTGCCGAGCGCGATGTCCAGGAGGACGTTGTCGTCGGCCGCGAGGCCCGCGACATCCGCCTGTTGGATGAGCGCGTTGCGCAGATCCGAGGAGCTGTTGATCAGCGTGAGGATGTCTTCGTCGGTCAGGTCGTACTGCTCGCGGATGGCCGCCAGTGCGCCGACGAGCTCATCCGGCGAGACGCCGGCGAGGGCGTCGCCGAGGTTCGTGACGGACGCGCTGAGCTGGTCGAAGTAGATGTCGATCGGGTCGTCGCTGTTCGACGACGGAGCGCCCTGACGGATCTGGTCCAGGACACCGCCGAGGTCCTGCAGGGTCTCTTTGACCCGCTCTACCTCCCACGGGAACGAGGTTCCCTCGACGGACTGCGCGAGCGCCTTGTCGAGGCTGCCCTTCGTGAGCGTGTTCTGCAGCTCCGTCGCGTCGGCCTCTACGCCACGCAGCGCCCCGCCGATCGCCTCGAGGCCCGCCACAGCGGCGCCCGCGACAGCGAAGGCTCCGAGGAGTCCGCCGAGAGTGCTGAGCCCGCGAGAGAGCCGCTGGACGCCGGGGGGCATGCCGTCGAGCGCCGACCGGAACTCTGCGATCTTCGGGACCGCGGTGAAGAAGAGCCCCCCGGCGATCGACACGGCCGCCCCGGCAGCGCCGATCCAGAAGACCGCCGACTGCCCGGCGTCGGGCATCTCGTTGAACCCGTCGACCAGGCCGGTGAGGAACTGGACGAAGAAGCGCCCGGGACCGTTCGCGGACTCCCCCATCTGGATGAGGCCGGTGTCGATCGCTCCGCTCAGACCCTCGACGTCACCCTTCAGGTTGTCGAGTCGCTTCGCAGCGGTCTCCGCGGCGTACCCCTGGTCGTCGACCATCCGGGTGTACTCCTGGATGCCACCCTTACCCTCCTGGAGGAGGATCGAGGCGCCACGGATCGCGTCCTGACCGAAGATCATGGCCAGGTTGGACTGCTTCTGCTCCTCGGTCATCCCGGCGAACGCAGTCTCCAGCTCGCCCGCGAGACCGGCGAGGCCGATGAACTTGCCGGTGGAGTCGTAGGCGTTGATGCCCAGCGACTCCATCAGTTGGGCGTTCTCCTTCGTCGGGTTCGCGAGACGCAACAGCATGGTGCGGAGCGACGTGCCCGCGTCCGAGCCGAGCATGCCGGCGGAAGCGAACGCGGACAGCGTGCCGACGGTCTCCTCTACGGGCACCTGGAACTGGTGCGCGACGAGGCCGGCCTGGTTCAGGGCCTGCGCCATGTCCTCGACGTCACCCATCGCCTTGCCCGCGCCGGCAGCGAGGAGGTCGGCGACGTGGGAGGCGTCCGTGCCGTCGAGCTTGAACTGCTGCAGCGTGGTCGACATGACCTCCGCCGACCGGGCGACGCCGAGGCCACCAGCAGCAGCCAGGTCGAGCGACCCGGTCAGGCCGCCGCCGAGGATGTCCTTCGCGCTGAGACCGGCCTTCGCCATCTCCTCGATGGCGTTCGCGGACTCCGTCGCGGAGAACACCGTCGCGGCGCCCGCCTCGATCGCGGCGTCACGCAGGGCGACCTGGTTCTCCGTCGCGTCGTCGCCTGTCGCGATGACGTTCGACATGGCCTGGTCGAACTCGACGAACTTGCCTATCGCCAGGCCGACGCCAGCGGCCATGACGCCACCCGCGACGAGCATCCCGCGGCCGAGGAGCTCGAACTCCTGCTTCTTCTGGGAGAGCCGTTCGACCTCGGACCCTGTGTCCCGGACCGACTTCTGCGCGGTCGCGAACGCCTGGTTCCAGTCGTTGACCTGAGCGGAGAGGGAGACACCCACGGGACGGTTCGACAAAGGGACCTCCGTGGGTGTGTCCTGTGGCTGCTAGCCGCCGTTCGCGGGCTCGCCGAACGCCTCGTAGCGGACGACCCACAGGAGGGGCCAGTCGTCGTCGCCGACGGCGTCTCGACGCGCCTTCTGCGCCTTGTTGAGCGCGTCCTGCGCGAAGTCCGAGAACGGTTCCGCGACGAAGTGCCCGGTCGACTCGGTCGAAGCCGGGTTGTTCAGCGGGTTCGTCGCTTCCGCGATGGGGACGCCGTGGGATCCGCGGGGCGTGTGCTCACGCTCGTAGTCCGCGAGGATCAGTGCCCGGTCGCGGTCGTTGAACTCCGGTTCCCGGGTCGTGATCGACGTGCCGGTCAGCTGGCCTTCCGCGTCGTAGTGGCGCGTGACTTCCGCGGGCTCCCAGCCTTGGAAGCGGCGGGGCGAGATGCCGAGGGAGCGGGCGAGCTTGACGCCGAGCCCGCCGCCGCTTTTCCCAGCTCACGCAGCTCCTTGACGGCCGCGTAGTGGTTGAGGCCCCAGATGACAGTGCCGACATTGTTGCGGTGCACGGATTCGAGCACGGACCAGAGGTCGGCCCACTCCTCGCTCGTGACGGGTTCCCCCTGAACGCGGAGATGCTCTGCGGGGTAGAGGCGAGGGAGCATCGCCTGGTCGTAGCCGATGTTCGAGTCGCCGGGAACGGCGGTGCGAGGCGGGCAGCTCGCGACGAGCTGCTGCCAGGCGTCGGGGAGGAGCTTGACGGCGGTGACCGTGACGAGCTCACCTCCGAGCACGATGTCGACGGTCGCGATCTTCTCCTGCGCGAGCTCGGCGCGCTGCTTCTTGATCAGTTCCTGGATGTTCACGTTCTGCTCCTCACCATGTCTCACCATGCGGAAGGGGGGCCGGGGTGGGGCCTGGTGAGGGAAACCCCACCCCGGGGTCGGTCAGGCCGCCTGGACCGTGATCTCGTGCTCGCGGCGCACCTTGTCGCGGACGTTGAGCTTCTGGATCTTCATCAGCTCGCTGTTCGCGGTCGGGGGCACATCGCGAGGGATCGACGTGGTGACCGGGATGATCGCGTTGATCTTCGTGTCCTCGTCGATCTCGTGGTCGTTCGGGTAGCCGAGGATGTGGACGATGTTGCCGTCGACCCCCGGGGTGCCGAGCACCGTCTCGACCTGGGTCGGGGTGGTGCGGTTGTAGACCCAGCGGACCTCGACGGTGTCGGTGACGGTGCCGTCGAGCTCGAGCGCCTGGTCGAGGGTGTACCGGCCGGCGGTGATCGTTGCGATGGTCATCGAGTGGTTGAACCCGTCAGGCGCGAGCCCGTAGGTCAGCCGCTTGACGCTCGCGGCGTTGAGCTCGGCGACGGTGGGCTTCGTGGGATCCGCGATGGTCGGTGCCCACAGGACGATTCCACGCCCATCGGCGGCCTGGCCGCGCTGCACTGCTTCCTGCAATGCGTCCTCCTAAGAGTCGGCCCCCGCGGGGGCGGTTGATGTGTCCTCACCAGGACGGTTCGAGGTGCGCTTCTTCGCGGTCCTCGTCGCGGTGCGCTTGCGCGCGGGCCGCGGGGCCTTCACCACTCCGGCGACGAAGGTCGCGGCGCGGGCGTTCTGGACTGGGATCGGGTCGATCACCTCGTAGATGTCGGGGTTCGCTGCCGCCTCGGGGACGGCGACGTCGTACTCGTGCAGCGGGTCGCCGGGCTTCTTGCCTCGGACGCGAACGAACGGCATGGGGCTCCTCACGCGAGGTCGGAGACGACCTCGAACGCGAGATCGCAGAAGTACAGGTCGGCCTTCGGGTCGTAGTCGACGTCGTTGCCCTCATCGAGCCGGATCGGCCACACGTACCGGCCATCGACCGCGAGGTCCTGGCCGACGATGGCGAGCGCGGTGTCGGCGATGAGCGCGCACCCGGTCGCGTCCACAGCGACGGCGCGGAACTGGAAGATGTACGTCGCGCGCGAGTTCGCGGTGACGCGTTCGCTGTAGCGCGACTGCGTGAGGGTGTCCGGTGTGGACGGCCACAACACCCAGTAGTTGTCCTGCACGAAGTCACCCGGCCCGCGCAGGCGGACCGCGTCGTGCCCCGATCCGGTGAGGATAGGGAACGAGTCCAGAAGCGCCTTCATCGCGGCGTGGTGGGCCTGAGAGGTCATCAGTAGATCCCTCCGCGGAGCAGGCCGGACACGGCGCCGGACAGGGTGGACTGGAACCGGGTGCGGGCGAGGGAGCGTTCGATCGCGACCTCTATCCCGCGGATCAGGTCCTCCGCGGCGAACTTCTCCGCCTCCCGGCGGGACCGGTCGGGCCGGGCTCCCATCGGCGTGACGAGGGGGTCGTCGAAGATGCCGGCGGACGGGACCAGGCCGCCCTTTCCGGTCTTGCCGCCGTAGCGTTCGAGGTTCGGGCCGATCTCGACGTAGAGGACGCCCTGCCCGAAGGCACCGACGCCCCGCGTCTCGTAGTCGATCGTTGCCGTGTACTGGCGGCCGAGCGGGTTCCTCGCGGCCAACTCGATCCACCGGGCCTTCGTGCGGGCTCCGACCTGCTGCATCACCGCCGGCACCTCCGCCGGCACGAGGTCGGCGAGCTCGGTGAGGTCACGTTCGAGGTCCCGCAGCTCGGAGATGTCGAACGCGTCCGCCACCGCTCACCCCCTGTCAGCTGAGGATCTGCACCGGGTATCGCGCGGCCGAGGTCTGGCCCGCCTGAGGCTTGCCGGACACCCTGTAGCGGGTGCCGACGAGCGACTGATCCACACGAGAAGCGTTGACGAGCACTTCGGCGTCCCGGGACACGACCGTGCCCGACGGCAGCTTCACCACGGGCGACTGGTCGGCGAGGTCCTGAGCGACGACGTCCCTGTCGGAGACCGCGAGAGTGGCGAGAGCGATCTGCGCCGGCCCCTCGTACTCGACCGTCGCTGGGACTCGCTCCGCCTTCCCCGTGGTCGGGTTCGTCTGGAGCTTGAACGTCCCGACGACGACGTCCTCGGTGAACCGTGTCTCCGCGGTGCGTGCTCGGGCGCGAGCGAGGATCGATTCGACACTCACGACGACCCCAGCACGATCGAGAACGCCCCACGCTTCGGCCGGCGCCGCGGGACCAGCTTGTCGATCTCCGCATCGGTGACGTACACCGCGCCGGACGATACGGCGCTGTCACGGCGTCGCGTGATCCGGTAGTCGTCGATGCCCTCCGACTCCTCGAGCCACCCTTCGGTGTTGACGAGGTAGCGGCGGACCATCTCGACGACGGTCGAGGTGTAGAGCGTCTTCCACAGGTCATCGGTCGGCGGGACGAGGATGCCTCGCTGCTGCAGCTGGTACTGCACCTCAGCTTCGGCGTCCCCGATCCGCGTCTCCGCGACCGGCTTCTCGTCGTCGGTGAGCGCCCGCCACCGCGACTCGAGATCATCGACGGTGACGGGCGGCCACACGGTCAGGCCGTCGCGATCTTCGCGTCTTCGAGCGCCTGGATGATGTCGCCGCGCTTCGCGTCCTCGGCGAAGTCGACGTTCAGCCCTGCGGCCTTCGTCGCCTTCACCGCGTAGTCGCGCCACGCGTCGGCACCCGAGCCAGCGCCCACCTTGGGCGGAGGAGTCAGCGAACCGGCATCCTCCGACTCCGTGGAGCCCGCTGCCGGTGGTTCCGGCGTCGCGGCGGTGCCGGTGCCGCTCGGGTTCTCCGGCGTCTCCTGCGAGTCGCTGTCCTCATCCGGGCTGGTGGTCCAGACGTTCGGGTTCGTGATCTTGTCCTTCGCCCACTTGGGGAGCTTGTCCCCGGGGCCGAAAGTGTGGGCCGCGAAGTCCTCGTCGTGGACCGTGACGAAGGTGTTCAGCTTCTTGCTCATGCTCTTCTCCTCTGATGAGGGAGGGAGACGACCGAAGCCGCCTCCCTCCCAATCGGTCACGCGGTGACGACGGCCTGGAAGGTCAGGTCGGGGTTCGCGAGGACCGGGAGCGCGATGCCCGCGGCCTTCGTCCACACCGCGACCGGGTCCTTCGTGGAGTAAGCGCCCGCGACGATCCCCGGCTCTTCGCCGGTCAGCTCGTACTCGGGCTCGAGGGACTCCGCCGTGGTGCCCCAGAACGTGCCACCGAGCTGCGTGTCGCCGGCGGCGGGCAGCAGGATGACGTTCGACTCCGGGATGACACGCGACGCCGTGACGACGCCGGAGCTCGAGTTGCGGACGTTGATCTGCGCGTCGTTCAGGACGATCGGCGGCAGGTTGTACGCGGCGAGCAGCGTGTTCAGCGCGGCGGGCGACACGATCGACGGCGCCGTGGCACCGACCGACACCAGGTTGCGCACCTCGGCGGCACGGAGGATGTGCGCGAGCACGGTCTCCGACGTGAGGATGGCGCCCGGGTTCGTGCCGCCGTTGTTCGCCCGGTACGTCTTGCGCCAGGCGATCAGGTCCGCGATGGGCGTCGCGGATGCCGCGACGGACCAGAGGGTGCCGGGAGCGACGTTGGTGTGAGCGGACCGACGACCGAAGTCGACCTCACCGATCACACCGTCCTCGTTCAGCGTCACCTTGCCGGTCGCCAGGGCCGCGCCTCGGGCGAGCTCGATGCGGGCCGCGACGGCCTGCACCATCCGGTCGGTGTCGTTGAAGATCGAGTTGCGGATCGACTCGTCCAGCGAACGCTGCCGCAGACGGTCGTACTCCGACAGCTTGATCTTGCGCGACACCGGGGGCAGCTCACCCGTAACGCGGGTCGCACCGGGGCGGCTCGCGATCGACGACTCAGCGTCATACGACCGGAACGAGGCCGCCTCCGCGAGACCCTGGCCACCGCGGGTGAATCGGTACTGCAGGTCGTCGACGGGCTCCGAGGGGAGGAACGCCGACAGGGTGAACTGGTTCTGCTCGATGTCGGCGAGGGCCGCGCGAGCGTACCCCGTCAGCTCAGCAGGAGTGATGTAGTCCGTGGTGATGAGCATGGCTCACTCCTCTCAGATGAACTGGATACGGCCGGCAACGTCTGCCTTGCCGTTCGCGTCGACGGTGAACGGGAGAGCGGCCTCGTTGATCCGACCGTGGACGAGGAGCGGGCCGACGACGTCGTTGCTCCCGATCTTCTGGGCGGTCAGCAGGAAGCCGACGAGGGTCTGGCGGCCATCGGTCGCCGTGTCGTCGTACAGGCCGTACTTACCCGACGCGGTGATCTTGCCGAGCTTCGTGCCCGACGGGAGGTGACCGACGGGGTAGTGCGTGCCGGAGGTGAAACCACCACCGGCACCGGGGACGATCGTGACGCTGATCGCAGCGTCCTGACCGTGCGCCGAGTCCAGCCAGGACTGGTCGTCCCCGCCGAACGTCTCGGTCTTGAGTCCGAGATCCATGAGGTATTCCTTTCGTGAGGGTCAGCCCCGGCGCTTGCCGGCGACTAGTTCTTCTTGGGGTGTCGCTTCTCGTACGCGGACTTCCCGCTTTCGAGGCCGCCGTCCGCATCGCCCCGTTCTCCCTGGCCGGGGAGTCGACGGTTCGGTGCGGCACCCTCCTCCGAGTTCTCGTCGACCCAGCTCTGCAGCTTCACGGTGTCGACGGACTTGCCGTCTTCCGCGACGAACTGGGATCGATCGAGAGTGAGGAGCTTCGAGGCGGTGTACTTGCGGCCTTCGAGGGCCTTGTCCAGCTGGTCCGCAATGCGCTCGATGGCGAGCTCGCGGTCCTTCGCTGCGAGGGCATCCTGAATGCGCTTGTCGACGTCCTCCTCGGATACTCCCGAGGCATGGTCACCGGCCTTCTCGTCGCCCGGCTTCGGTGCGTCACCCGGCTTGGGGTTCGACTTCGACTCTTCGAGCTTCCGACGCTCGTCGGCCCGCGCGCTACGGTCCGCTCGAGCAACGCGAGCAGCGACAAGCCGCTCGAACTCTTCCTGCGATGCCGGGGGCTTGAATCCGGTGTCTCCACCGTCGCCCCCATTCGCACCGTCGCCACCGGCTCCGTCGCCGCCCCCGCCGGCCGCGTCGTCGACCGGCGCGAAGTAGCGCAGGAAGGGGCGGTGGAAGGTGGGGGCGAACCCGGTACCGGTGATCTGTCCGAAGGCGTTGCTCTTCATGATGTCCTCTCCCGTTTAAGGCCCGTGCGGCCACCGTTTAAGGCCCGGACGGCCGCCGCGACACGCTCGCGTAGCGCCTCCACCGCAGCGGTGGGAAGAGTGAGGGGGTGTGATCGGACCGGATTCGAACCGGTGTTACCGCGCCGGGGCCACTGCCGCTGAGGGCTTCGGCGAGTGTGATTACTCGCTCTGGGGACTCGAACCCCACGGATCGCAGCGTCCTCGGCCGCTAGACGACCGATCGCACCTCAGCCGAGCCCGAGCGCGCGCGCCAACCGGCGGACGCTGTCGGGGGTGCCTGAACGATTCAGGCCGTTGAGCTGCACCTGCAGCGCCTGCCGAAGCTCGGCGATCCGCTCAGGTGTCGCAGGGATCGTGTTCGCGAACCGGTCAGCCGACGAAGGCCCGATCGAGCGAGGAACCGTCCCGGTCCGGAGTGCGTAGTCCAGCCGGTACTTCGCGTCGTACAGGTTCCGCTCCGCGACGGTCATCGTCGAACGATTCAGGACATCGCGCTGGCCGGTGGCCGCGGCGTCGAACCGTGCAGCGCGGGCCGTGGTGACCCGCTGTCCGCCGATCGTGACCGCTCCCCTACCGCGACCCGCGGCGAGGATCTGGGCGTCAGTGCGGACCCCAGGAGACAGCGGGACGACGACCTGGCCACGGTCCCGGATGAAGCCCCGATCGCGGAGAGCGCTGATCGCTTTCGACCGGGTGCCGGCCGTGCGATAGATCTGATCGATCTGCGACTTCGCGGTCGGGAGCTTCCGGACCTGCTGGTTCACGACACCGTAGATGTCGGCGCCCTCACGGATCGCGCGCGCCTCGGACCGGCCGAACGTCTTCTCCTGCTGCTCGGGGGTGAGCGACTGAAAAGCCTCGTACGGGTCGGTGCGCATGTCGCCGGCGATGTCCTCGCGCGCAGGGATGTGCGAGCAGTCGCAGCGCGGGTGCCGCTGGAAGCCTTCGTTCCACCGGAACCACTTCCCCGCGAGGATGACGCACCGGCTGCACGAGGGCGGGTTCAACATCCGCACGTACCCGGTGATCGAGGGGCGCTGGATGATGTCGGCCTGGTAGACCATCCGCCGCGTGTCGGCGAGGACCGTCAGCGTCGTCATCGTGAGCCAGCGGCCCGACTGCGCGAGCGCTTCAGGGGCCGTCGCGCCGCCCGCGACCGCGCTCTTCGCCTTGATCACCGACTCGTCGAACAGCGACCCGAGGTCGCGGCCGTCCGGCGCCGTAGCGAGGAATGCGGCCGGGACGAGCGAGCCCGTCGCCGGAGCATCCTGGCCCGTGTCTCGCAGCACCGCCGCGGTGTACGGGACCGCCTGCGTCACCGCGGCCAGTCGTCCACGGTCCACGACGTCGAGGAGCGTGCCGCGAGTGCCCGCCCACGAAGCGTCGAAGTCGTCGCTCATGCGACGCCACACCCGGCCGACCGCGGCCGCCGTCGTGGCCGCTACGCCCTGCTGGAGCCGGTACTGCTCACTGGCCGACCTGGGCAGCATCATCGAGACCCCTCATCGCCGCGTTCAGCTGCGAGTCCTGGATCGCCGTGTCATCCCAGTCCCGCATCCGGTCCTGCTCGACAGCCGTGTACCCGAGGTCCTCACGTGCCTGCTCGATCGGGAGGATCGACCGACCCGAGTTGTCCTTCGCCTGCACGAGCTTCACGATCGCGTCGGCCTTCTGCGCGATCGTCGGAGTCGACGCGTCACGCCAGGACGTCTCGATCATCCGCGGCCGAGCATCGGCGCCGCGGCCGAGCTCCATGAGCACCAAGCGCTGCACCTGCTCCCACCGGGTCGACAGGGTCGTCTGCTTCCGCTCCGCCCGCTTCACGAGCTCCGACTCCGAGGAGCGGATCGCGTCGGCCGAGGGCGGGTTATCGCCCTGGAAGAGCAGGTAGTGCGCGGGCAGGCCGAGCTGCATCGCCACGATCTGCATGAGCAGCTTGATCGTGTTGTGGAAGTTGGTGAGCTCCGCTTCGGGGAACTGCCCGAACTTCGCATCCTTCTGCACCGTGCCCCACATGCGGCCGGCAACGAGGGAGAACGTGTCGATCGGGTTGCCGGTCTCGTCCATGAAGTCGTTCTCATCGAGACCGGTTGCCCAGCGCCGCGGGAGGGCGTGGAACTCGGCGGACACCATCATGTCGCTGGCGATCTTGTTCAGCGCGTCGAGCGGGCTGATGATCGGGTAGAAGACGGAGCGGCCGAAGCGCTGGTCGACCTTCCCGTTCCGGTACCGGCCGAGGACACGCGGGTCGTTGATGAGCGGGACGAGCGCGCACAGGCGCTGCTCGTTCGGCCCAGTCGCGTCGCCCTCCTCCTCAAGCCACTCGCTGCCCTTCTGCCGCCAGGTGATCGACGAGCCGTCAGAGCGGAGGTAGGTCATCCACTTCGTCTTGTCGAGGTCCGTCCAACGCTTCAGACCGTGACGCACCTGATGCGTGCGGGGGTCGTCCTCGTGGATCGCGTCGAACGGGGACTCGATCGTGATCACCGGAGCGTCGTCCGCGGCTTCCCCGCCGCCGACCATCGCGTACGCACGGCCGAGGGCCAGCGACTCGCGGTGCGCCTGCTGCGAGATGAACGGGCCGTCGTTCTCCTGCCACACGTCCCGCACATCCGCGTCCGCTGACGTGTTCCCCACGACCTCACGCACGAACGAGCCATCCGCGCTGACCACGGTCCGCTGCGCCGACTGGACCCGAAAGTCCTCGATGTCGAGCCGGTTGTCGTACACGTCGACCGCGAACAGGGCGAGGTTCAGGACGATCGGTGACAGCCGGTAGCCGAGCTGCTCCTCGAGCTGCTGCGACACGAACCGGAGAGGCTGCTCACCATCGAAGTACAGGTCGTTCTTCGCGAGCGGCTTCTGCTCACGGGACAGCAGTCGCGCCAGCCGGCGAGCCTCGTCGAGATCGGTCACAGCCCGTCTCCTCTCAGCGCCACACGCGCACCTTCGGTCGAGCTTTCGGGGGTTCCCACCCAGCGGCGAGCGAGTCACGGACGGCAGCGTTCGCGAGGATGGTCGTCATCGCGAGGTCGATCTTCTGCGTCTCGTTCGGCTTGCCGAGGATGTACTTCTGTCCGGGCTTCGCGACCTTCTTCGCGTGGCCCATGTGCGCCTCGGTGACGGGGCACCCGTCCTGGGTGATCAGGCCCTCGCGGAGGTCAGCCTCGAACCGGCGGATCTCCGGGTACATGCGCGAGACCTGGTTCGTCGGCCAATCGATGACCTTCTCCTCGCCGTGCTTCGCGGCCCACGCTTCACCGTCGGTCGTCCAGTCCTCGGGGTCGTAGTAGAACCGCGCGACGACGAACCGGTCGAAGATCTCGTCGATCGCGAGAGCGACCTCGCTGTGCGGGATGCGGTCGCCGTGCTCGCGCGGGTTCCAGATCGTCGGGGTGTTCGGGTTCGGTCCCCATCGAGGGGTGAACGAGAACCCGGTCATGGTCTGCGCTCGGATGACGGTGAAGTCGTTGTTCACGCTGCCGTCGAACGCGAGCCCGATCGGTGTCCCATCGGGAGGGTTCGGGAGCCACGTGCGATCCACGTCGACCTCCTCGGGAACTGCTGGGAGGGGCGCAGATCCGCCTAACCGTTGGAGCCGGCATCATGAGCGGTCTTCGCGCACACAGCAGAGACGCGTTGACGCCCCTCCCACATCTCTTCGCTGAAAGCCGCTACGCTCGCGCCGTGAATCCCGACTTGATCATCCAGGCTGGCGTGTTCGTCGCAACTGCAGTGGCGACAGCTATCGCCTGGGGTCAAGCGATCATCGCGGGACGGCGCCAGGAGGCGGCTGAAGAGGCGAGTGTCACAGCTGTCGCCGCTCGCGACGCCGCTGTGCTGGCGCAGCAGAAAGCCGCCGAAGCACTAGAAGAAGCCAACGAAATCGCGCGCGACGCTCTCGAGGCGCAACGGAGCCTCCGCCCGCCAAGCTGGGGTGAGATCCGCGAAATCGATCAAGGCATCTACGCCGTGGCCAATACCTCCGGACGTACGGTCGAGGTCACCGCTGTTAAGCCGCTAAGCAGGTCGCTACCGATCTTCGATCCCGGCGATCTTCCTATAAAACTGCAGCACGGCGAATCACTAACGTTCTTCGCGATCATTGGCCACAACAAGGAGATGACTGGCAACCGTGTCGCAATAACCTGGCGGTCCTCCGACAACCCGTCAGCGGTCCCCGCTACGGATGAACGTCGGTTCTGAGCGTCACGCTGCGAGCGCTGCAGGGGCAGCGTAGGCCGATTCCCAGAGACCGTCCGGAAGCCACGTTCCCATGCCACGGACTAGCTTGTTGCCGTAGAACCGTTCGGCCTGCGCCGGGTCTTGCTCGAGCAGCTCGGCGGCCTCCGCTTCGATCGAGTCGAGGTCGACGTGGCCGGCGCCGAAGTAGACGTACTGGTGGATCTTCCGCCGGTCGCGCTTGTTCTTGTAGCTGAGGTTCTTCGGCGGCTGCCGGTAGAAGCGGAAGATGTCCTTCGCGCGCGACTCGTACGTCGCCCGCGCCGTCGACTCCTCAGCGGGATCCCACGTGTTCGTGAGCTCGACGCCGCGGCCGCCCATGCCCGACGTGCCTCGACGCATCGTCTGCGCCGTGCCCATCAGGCCGTTCGTCTTCGTGTAGATCCCAGTCTCGTCCTGCACGAACCCGGTCGTCGGGTTACCGAGGCGGGATGACTCCGCCGACGTGACCTTCTCGATCACACCGTCGTCACCGATGCGCATCAGCTTCTCGCCGACACGCACCCGCTCAGCCAGCGGCCCGCGGAGCACCATCTGCTGCAGCGGACGCCACGTGTTGTTCACCTGATCCTCTGACGTCGCCATCAATTGGATCAGCGGAGTCGGCCACGGCATGCCCATCGGCTCGCCCTGCTCGTACTCGTACACGAACCCGCACATGCATCCGTACCGGGCGCAGTCGTACACGTCGTCGTCGCCGGCCCACCCGGCGAACAGGTCCGGGCCGAGCGCCATGACCGTGGTTGTCGCCGCAGCCCATGGGCTCTTCCCGTACTTCTGCGGCCCCACGATCAGCGAACGCCGGTACTCGAACGCCTGGTTCTTGATCGGGTCGTCCGGGCGCCACGGTGTCTCCGGGCGGACACGGCCGTGGTTCGCGGTGCACCAGAGCTGCCAGTCCGAGAGGACGAACGGCTGGCCCTTCTTGAACCCGTCCGGGATCGGCAGGTGCCACGCAATCCAGTCGGCCTGCAGGTATCCGAGCGTCGGCCATGCGACGTCGAACTCAGGGGTGATCGTCTCCGACATTCGGCAGCGCCCTCAGCCTTCCCCTCGATGACGGCACCTGCCGCTTCGCGGCCGTCGGCTTCGACGACGCGACGGTCGGCGCCGCGAC
Organism: Microbacterium sp. 77mftsu3.1; assembly: GCF_900100525.1. Taxonomy (NCBI): domain Bacteria; kingdom Bacillati; phylum Actinomycetota; class Actinomycetes; order Micrococcales; family Microbacteriaceae; genus Microbacterium; species Microbacterium sp. 77mftsu3.1. The sequence goes on from NZ_FNCR01000001.1 coordinate 196,339, forward strand.
GGGGTTCGTCGAGATCCGGAAGCCAGCGCGCAGCAGCGCCGCGTGAGACAGCATCAGGTCGTTCTCCTGCCGGAGCAGCAGGCCACGCAGCGCCGCGGTCGCGCCGGGCTCCTCAGCCTCGACCGAGGTCCGCACATACATCGCGACCTGCCGGTGAGAGGACTGCTCCTCCCAGATGATCGCCTGCGGTCGCTTCCACATCTGACCCCACACGGTCCGCTCACGCGCCGACGCCTTCGACAGCGGCCATGCCGGCGCCGCACCCGTCCGCGCTTTCGGGAGAGTCCGGATCGCGCCGGCCTCGATCCGCAGCGCCTCAGCGAGCGACCCCGGGTCTGGCGGGCGACCAGCGCCCGTACGCGCACCACCTCGAGGCATCCGTCATCCTCTCGTCAGCGAGCCGACCCTGACGATCGGAGCCCGATTCTGAGCACAATGCTCGTCGCCGCCGATTCCCGCCGGTGGGGAAAGCTCACATCTGCACAGCCGAGAGACCCGATCCCGAGCAGAACGACTAGCCCAGACCCAGCGAGCAACACCCCGGGGCGAAGTCTTTGATTCCGCCGCGCATCGGAGCCACCTCCCCGGCGGTCCGGTCGGGTTGTGTGGCTGGGGGTCCCTCCCCACCCCTGTTGTCCAGCTGTGTGGGGCTCGGGGGCGGGTGTTCGTGTTGTGGGTGGGGCTCGGTGCCTACAGGCTGTCGAGGTCGGCGAGGAGGGCGGGTGTGTGCACGTAGGTGGGGTCGGTGTGGGAGGGGTGTGGGTGGTCACCGAGCGTCGCGCGCTGGGGTTCGGTGAGGTAGTCGAGGAGTTGTACTCGCTGCTCGTCGGTGAGCTGGAGGGATCCGGGGGCGTCGAGGGTGGCTTCGTGGGCGATGATGCTCGCGGCTCCGGTCTCGTGTCGGAGGATGTCGAGCATCATGTCCGACCAGTCCTCGGTGGTTCGGTCCACCTGGTCGAGGATGAGGATGAACGGGGTGTGCTCGTAACCGTTCGCCTTCAGGGTGGGGATCGGGAGGACCTGGATGCGTGCCACGGTTCAGCCCTCCGTCACGGCCGGGTGGTTGTCGAGCCATTCCATGAGCGCGAGTCGGTGGCGTTGCAGCTCTCCGCGCGCCTGAGCCTTCTGGTCGATCTCCCGCGTGAGCAGGTCGATGCGGTCAGTGGTGTCAGCCAGCGCGAGCTCGACCTGTTCGCGGACGTCCTTCTCGACGTCGGAGACGCTCTTCGCGGGCCGGTCGATCGGGCTGTTCAGGATGGGCGTCAGGGACATGCCGTGTTCTCCTCACCTGTGGGCGGCGCGGCCGCCGGCTGCTCGGTTGCAGCGGTTGGCGTGCTCGGGTCCGCGGTACTTCGTGCGGTCGTGGTCGTCGTGACCCAGGTCCCATGGCTCTGTGGCCGTGATGATCCCGCGGCAGCGAGCGCAGCGTATGGTGCCGGTCGCTACTTTCGGCGCCCACTCGGCGCGGAGCCGGTCGTGCTCGGCGTTGTAGCCGCGGGCTTGCCTGCTGCCGCGCGCACGGTCCCGTTCGCGTTCGTGCGCGGGGCAGCGGGACCCTGATGGGACGAGGGTGGGGCATCCGGGTTCGAGGCACACCTTCATGCCCATCGCCTGGCACCTCTACTCTCGGATAGTGCTCGCGTTCCTGGCTGCCCTCGTCCCGACGATCACCTCACTCGGTGTTGCCGTCTGGTACCTCACTGATGCGATCTCACATCGGGCGTTGCGTCGGCGGCGGTACGAGCTCAGCGAGAAGCTCGAGGAGGCGTCCGCGGCGTCGCGCCGTCGCAATGACCCGAACCTCAACATGGACCAGCGGATGAAGGATCTCGCCGAGGAGCAGAACCGACTGCGCCGGGAAGCTGGACTGCCCGCCGGGCTCAGCATCCGGGACCACCAGATCGATGCGGAGTTGGGGCGTGCGCTTCCTGTCGCGGAGATCGTGCGGCAGCTCGTCCTCATCGGCGGCGCCGTTGCCGGGATCATCCTGCTCGCAGCGGATACCGCAGCCGCCTGACGACGAGTGGGGGGCTGGGAGGAGCGGCGCAGCACTTGGCTCCCCGCGGGGTGCTGCTGATGCTCGAAACTCCCAGCCCGGTCTAATCGGCGTCGCCGTTCGCCGTGGTGTCGCAGCAGATGCCGAGGAGCAAGCTCCACGTGTACTGCGTCCCGCAGACGGGGCAGGTGACGACGCTCAAGGTTCGCTCCGGCGGTAGTGGCAGACGCTCGTCCTGGCGCACCGTTCCAGAAACGAGGGATGCGCCTGGTAGATGACGAGCGCCGCGATCATGGAGTCGAAGCCGCAGCTTGGGCACGTCTCGCCAGTGAGGAACGGTTCCCCGATCACGATGCGGACGCTCAGTGAGGCCTGACCATCGCTCATGTGCGCTTCCGTCCGTACAGTTGCGGGTCTGACCGGCGGACGTCGGCGAGCCAGATCCAGCGGACGAACCGACGGTACGTGTGGGTCCGGGTGATCGCGGCCAAGAGGAGCGCGATCGCGAGGCCGGTGAGCAGTCCGAGAAGGAACATCACAGCAGCGCGATCCGTGCGGTCGTGAGGTGCTCGTCCTGGTCGAACTCGGGATGCTCGAGGAGGAACGCGCCGATCTCGTCGAGCGCGTTCTCCATGCACGTGTTCTGCGCGCTGATGTGGTCGAGCGCACCGTCGAGGACCACGGCTCGGGTGATGCCGTACGCCATGACTACACGAGCGCTCTCGTGACGAGGGCGGCCAGGATCTCCGGGCCCGTGGTGAGGCCGAGGCCATGGGGACTGTCCGTCCACCGGGGGTAGGTCGGCCGCTTCGGCGCCTTGTAGAACGGGACGCCGGCGCGCTTGCGGGCCTTGCGAGCTGCGTTGCCCATGACCGTGTCCCATCTCGAGGTGTGCGTCCCGGTCGGGAGGAGATGTCGTCTCGCGCGTCGCATGGGTGGTGTGTGCGCGGCGTCTCGACTCCCGACCGGGACGAGGTGCGGCCGGACTGCTACTCCCCCGCCAGGAGTCGGGGTGTGTTCGCGTCCGGCCGGTCATGCCGAAGGCCCCTGACCACTGGGAGGTGGAGGGGCCTTCGCTGTTCGGAGAACTGTCTGATCTTGAAGTTAGGGCTGGAAACCACTCTGTCGAAGACATTCGCGAGAAACCGGGCGTGTCGCGCCCTCTGAGCCTCGTGAATGCGAACATGAGCGGTCCCGGGAGTCAGGGTGCCCGATCCGCGGAGCCCCTCCTCAGATCGCCCTGAGCGGCCTCGGCATTCCGCTGCGCCCGTAGCCGGTACTGGTGGGCGGGGTCGTTCTTCATGCGCTCGCGCCACCACTTCAGGAGGACGCTTTTCTCGACGACGCGGCATCGTTGACCGTCGCGGATCTCCCACCCCATCGGCATCCCGTGCTGCCGCCAGTAGCGCACAGCTCTGGGGGTGCGGTGAACGAGCTTCGCCGCTTCCCTGTAGGTGAGAGTGGGCACCGTTCAGCCGTTCGCGATCTCGAGAAGCACGTCGGCGTGGCAGGGCTGGTCCAGAGGGCAGAAGCACATGAGGTTCTTCCCGGCGAGCTCGGCACGAACTTCATCCGCGGCCGGGCCGATGGCTATGCGGTAGAGCTCGACCGCGAGCACTGCCGTGACGGGCACCTCTCGCACCTGGACGGGGGTTCCCGTCGGCGCGGCGTAGGGCCACTCAATGAGCGCTGACTGGCCGACTCGCCACGGGTTCCCCCACGGGCCCGGGCGGGCGACGCTGACGGTGTTCTCCGGCTTCCGCCACCCAGCGGTGCGGCGCTGCTGAATGCGTTCAGGCATCAGGTGTCCTTCCTGATCGGGATGAGACGGGCCGGGCACTGGGTGCAGATGGTTGTCGTCGGGCCCATGAAGTCCTGGAGGGTAGCGACCAGGTGGCCGACGTGCTCAGCCTCGACGAACGGGGCGTGCTCGAACGTGCGGGCGACCAGCGACCGATACTCGCGTTCCCACCAGGCGGGCGTCTGATCCAGCTCGGCGCGGATGGGCACCGGGATAGATGCCGTCCGCGAGGGATGGGGCTCGAAGGGTGGGTCAGCACGGCCGCTCATCGAGGGATCCTGTTGGCGTAGTGGTTCTGGATCATCCGGTCGATGTCCTCGTCTGTGAAGCCGTGCGCGATCATCCGGGCTCCGACCATGAGCGCCGGCTCCGCGTCCTCAACGCTCGCGAACCCGGATTGCATGGCGATCGTGCCGAGACGAGTGTGATCTGCCCGGGTCCAACCTTGTGCGCTCACTGCTCCCCCTCTCCGGCGTACCCCGTGGCAGTGTCCCAGAGGGTGCGTGGCACGTTGTCGGCCTTGTTGGCGCGTCTGCGGCTAGGCGTGTCCCATCCGGGCCGCGGTGGGCGCTGGGCCACGACGCGGAACCCGGCCGCTCTGAGGCTGGCGCCCGTCTCATCGGCCTGTGTGTAGGTGATGAGGCGGTCGTAGCCAAGAGCGAATGCCGCCCGCCGAGCAGCGCCGTAGAGCATGCTGTTCGCGTTGCGTGTCCCGTCCGTGGCGGTTCGGATCACCTCGAGGGTTGCTCCCTCCGACTGGATCACGCGCGACACGGGACGACCGACGATCGCGACGCCGACCAAACTGTCGCCATCGGCGACGCCCACGGAGAACTTGTGCCCGATGGGCGGCTCGTTGTGGCGGTGGTGCGCGGCCACGAATGCCCGTGCGGCCTTCAGGTCGACAGGGACGATGCGCAGGCTCACTGCTCCCCCTCTCCGACAGGCACGTGGCGCGGGCAGTAATCGGGCTCGTCCGGCTTCAATCCGGTAACCCATCCCTCTGCGGCCGCGGCCTCGCGCGTGGTCCTCAGGTTGGTGGTTCCGTATCCGAACGATCCCCGACAGATGGGCGGGGGCGCGTCGCAGTGGAGGACCACAGACCGGTCGACGCTCATCAGGTCACCGTCCGCAACGTGACTTCGGTCCCGCACTCGCACCTCACGACATTGCCGTCCGGGTCCAGTTCGATCCCGTCGTACAAGGCACCGCACTCCGGGCATTCCCATGAGTACGTGGCGTACACGTCGGCTTCGGCGGTCACGGCTGCTCCCCCTCTCCGACAGGCATCCACGGGCCAGCGGGTACGCCCTTCGTTCGCGCCCGGAGCAACGGGTTCCGCGCCACGGCGGCGAACTCGCGCGCCTTGGCCAGGTCGGTCATCACGCCGGAGGTGCGTCGTAGCGCGTACCCGTCCACGCTCGATGCGTTCGCCGAGGAGTAGGTGACTTCGTACTCCATCTCGGGTTCCGAGTGCTTCCGGGCGAGCACGTCGAGCACGGTGGGCACCAGCCATTCGGCCAGCGTCTCGACCTGGACCTCGTGCATGAACGTCTCGTACTCGCCGCTGTCCGCGGTCTCGTGGTTGCGGGCACGGGGATGTTCACCGAGCCGATCCGCCAGAGCCTCGAAGATCGCGCGTGCCTCGCGTTCGTCGTCTCGTGCTTCCTGTCCGGTCATCGCTGAACCTCCTTCGCTTCTGCGGCTTCCTTGGCGACGGCGCGGGCTAGACCAACGCTCATCGCTTGATGCATTCCTGTGACAGCAACAGCGGCCGCTGCTCCGATCGCGGAAAACTTCTGCGAGAGCGTGCGCATCTGGCGCCGCTTCTTGCGGATTGCACGCCCACGGCGGCGTCGGTCTGGGCTGGTCATGGTGTTGTCTCCTTGCAAGTTGGGTGGTGGTCAGGTGTCGGTGGGTTCGCCGTTGAGGTAGGTCTGCCCACAGCCGCGGCACACACCCACCCGGGCAACGGTCCCGTCTGCGAGGTCGGTGTAATCGTTCTCGACCTTCCATTTCCCGCACGTGTCGCACCGTTCCCGGCGCGGGTGCGGGTGGATGCCGTGGACGGTCTTCAGCCGGCGGACGGTGCGGAAGAGCTCTTCGACGTCGAGCTCGAACTCGTCGAGCGTGTAGATCGTGGCGGCGTGACCGATGAGCCATCCGACGGTGACGAGCGCCGTGTCCCTGGCGGTCGTGGCCGTCGACAGGGCGCCCGTGGGGAGCGTGGGCGCGTCCTCCCGGGTCTGCTCCGCCTGCTCCCAGACGGTCGCCGCGTATCCCGCGAGGAGGCCCCACAGGTGCTCCGCGTCTCGGCTCATCGCGTCGTCGATCGTGTCGGACAGGTCGCGGTGGTCGTTGCCGCCCGTGATCTGCAGTCGGTCGAACGCGGACCCGCCGCGGGATACACCGATGCGGGGTTGGGCGAGGGTGACGAGCATGCTGAGCACGTCGGGGATCTGGCCGAGGTGGTGTTCGAACGAACGCTCCCAGGCGTGGAAGTTGATCTCCGGGTGGATCGCGTCGAGAGGGATAGTCATCGTCTCGTCTCCTTGCTCGTAGACTCCGGCGCATGGCTACCGTGTATCCGCTTGATCCCCCGCGCTCCGGCGAGACCGCTGCGTTCGCGATTCACCCCGACGGCCCGCGCCGGACCCTCACCGCCCAGGACGACGACTGGTGGACGACTGACACCGTGGGCGGCGTCCAGTCGGAAGTGCGACGGACCGAGAACGGCTTCTCCGTCCTGACGACCACCGGCAAGGCCAAGGTCGAAAGCGAGTGGGGTACATGGCGGGAAGCGATGATCCACGGTCTCGTGTGACCTCATGACGCCACCGCCAGGAGGAACTCGGCGACCGCGTGGCCGAGGTCGCGCGCGGCGGGCGGCGTGACGGCGTTGCCTGCCTGCTTGACCTTGTCCCGCTTCGATCCGACGAGATGGTAGTCGGCGGCGAAGCCCATGCCCATCTGGATCTCGTGGGGTTCGAGCATCCGGAAGCCGGCGTCATCGACGTCGAGCGAGATCGGGGCGGACGGTTCGAGCAGCGACTGGTGCCCGCCGGTCGTGAGGGTGCGGATCGGCTCGGTGATGGGCGTCGTCATCTCGGCGCCGCCTTGGTTGTTCCGCATGACGAGCGCGTGGTGGTTGCCCTCCGCGCTTACCGTGTCGATCGGGTGTGAGGTCGGCTTCGCGACACCGTGGTTGCGGAGCGGGACGACGAGCCCGTCTGCCTCGCGCGTCGTGAGGGCCGACATCGGCGCCGCAAGAGGCGATGCCTCGGAACGCCACGTTCCGCCCGCCGGGACAAGCAGGCCGGTCTCGTTGCGCGTCGACTGGGTGCGCAGCGGCTCAGCGGTGGATGCCGCGCTCTTACCGTCGCGTCCCTCGACGGGGATGAGGAGCGACGCGTGCGTGCCGCCAGCGACGAGGGACGGTAGCTCTCGCGAGATGGGCTGCGATCGGGAGTCGTCTGCGCCGCTGACATGGTTGACGATGAGCGGCGGGATCGCGAGGCCGTGCTCGGCGGAACCGGTCTGCACTGGCATCGGCTCGTCGACCCCGTTCACACGGAGGTAGTTGGATCCGGTCGTGATGCCGTCGTAGGTGTTCCCCGCAGCCTTCGCGATGATCGGCGCCCAGTGACGCTCGATACCGCGGCGGATCCGCTCGCGCGTCTTCTCCGCGAGGGGCTTCGCACGGTCTCCGATACGCTGCGCCGGGATCGACCAGTCGATGATGCTCGACGCCGGGAGCCAGCCAGGCTCGACGACGGACCAGCACTGGGGGCACCGGTAGAGGTACTGCGCCCGGTACCGGCCCCATTCCTCGCGCTTCTTGAACGCCTGCACGGCCTGGATCTCGCCGTGCTCGAGGCAGAGCGCCATCGGGCGGGTCCACTTCGCAACGTCGGGCGCCGGGTTCTCCTTCGTGGCGAGGTCCTTCCGCCACATGACGATGTACATGCGGTCGCGTGACTGCGGCGCCGGGAGACCGCCGACCTGAGCGTGCATCGAGTTGAGCCACACGATGCGCAGGTGGTAGCCGAGGGACTCCATGGCGAGCTGCCAGGCGGGGAACTGGTCCCACCGGGCCGCGTCCACGACGTTCTCGAGGATGATCGCCATGTACCGGTGGTGCTCTGCGAAGCGGGGGATGTCCCACATCGTCGCGCGGGATCGATTCGCGGCCTCGTCGTCCTGCGGGCGGGTGCCGTCGAGCTCGAACAGTGCGAGCTCGCGCGCCTGGTGCCGCTTGACGCCCTTCGCGATCGAGTGGTTCGTGCACTCCGGGCTGCCCCAGAGGACGTGGGTGCGGGGGAAGTATCGCGGGTCGACCTGCGAGATGTCGGCCTGCGAGTGGTCGGTGTCAGGGTGGTTGATCTGGTGTGACTCGATCGCCTTCGCCCAGTGGTTGGCCGCGATCACGACCCGGTAGCCAGCTTCGACGAGGCCGGAGGAGGATCCGCCGGCACCGCAGAACAGGTCCGTGACGGTCAGCCCGTTCCAGGGGACGGCGGGGTGCTGGTATCCGACGGCGGGACGGTCGAGCAGTGCGGGGGTCATGCTGCTGCGCTCCTCATGGTTCGGCGTTCACGGGCGGACTTCCCGCCCCAGATGGACTCCGTCTGGTTCGTGCGGAGTGCGTATGCGAGGCACTCGGCCTGGACGGGGCAGTCGGCGCAGATCTTCTTCGCTTCCTGGCTGGACCCGCCGACCGGTGGGTGGAAGAGTTCGGGATCGGTCTCGGCGCAGCGTGCGTCGGCCACCCACGGTTCGGGGGTGATGAGACTGGCGATCCCGGTCCACCGGGTGCTGGCGGGTGATGCGCTGACGGCGACGACCCTCTCCCCCGCGCTCACGATGCGACTCGCTTCCACCACGGCTGCTGTGCCTTGAGTTGCTCGTTCTCCGTGCGGAGCCGGCGGATCTCGTCGTGGTTGCGGCGGATCTCATTGGCGTAGTCGTCGAGGATCTGCTCGTTCGTCTCCTCCCGGGCACTCGCGCTCTCGAGCAGTCGGGTGTGCATGTTGAGGGATGCCCTCATCACCCGGGTGGCCACTCTCTCGCCACGCAATTCCCGGACCGACTCGTCCCACTTCCGCAGCGTGAGTGCGAGCGCAGCTTCGGCGGTGTCGCGTTCCCGGATCAGCGCCATGATGTCGACGGCCTGCTGAGGGTCAGCCTGGATCGAGATGTCTGCACCTACCGCGGTCAAGCCGACCTGCGTCCAGTCAATGGCAACCTCGCCCACGAAGACCGACGCCAAGCCGTCCTCTCCGACCGCGTGCGCCTCGTCCTCAGGCGTTCCTGTCTCCTGCGGCTCATCGGTCAACTCGGCGGGCTCGGGTGCCTCAGCGGGCGTCTCCTGGCGGCCTCCCGGAAGGAGGCTCGCGTCTTGCTTCAGGAACGCGTATGCCACCTGGTCGGGCAGTCGGCCGCGGGAGCCGATGTTGACGCCGTTCTCGCGGGCCCATGCGCGTGCCTCGTCGCGGCGACGCTTCTCGTACTGCGCCGTCGTCTCGACCGTGTCCCGCTGCTGGGCGGGCTTCTTCGGCGGGGCGGGCTTCGGTGCTGGCTTCTTCGCCTTCGGCTTCTCCGCGGGCGTCGGCTTCTGCGTGATGGTGCTCATGGTCGGTTCCTCCGGTTCGACGTCCACGACGTCATCCGTGTCGTCCTCCTGGACGGCGGGCTTCCTCTTCGGGGGTTGATGGGTTTCGGGGGCCAGGCCGAGCTGGTCGGCGATCTGCCCCGGGGTGAGGTCCTGCTTCACGAGCCGCTGGTACCGGTAGTCGCCGGCCGCGAGCTGCTTCGCCCGCTTGCAGGACAGGCCGTGCGCGTTGCCCTCGGGGCACCAGCCGCCACGGCATCCCTGCTCGTAGCCCTGCGTGGTGCCGTGGGGGAAGCCGTCCTCAAGACGGTCAGCGCCGCTCATGGTCGGGCCTCGATCCCCTTCGGGTAGAACCCGAGGTACCCATCGCCGTGCGGGGCGAGCTCTCCGGCTACGTCGTCGATGTCGCCGTCCTGGTTCCAGATGGTGACCCTCAGGCCCCAGCGCCAATCACCATCGGGCAGTTCGCCGTCCTCCGGGTTGACGAAGGCGAGGACCTCGTCGACCTTGTCCGCGATGTGGCGGAGGTCGGATGAGGTGAGGGGGTAGTCGCGTCTCATCGCTGCTCCTGGTCTGCTCGTAGCGCCGCAGCGCAGTCCTGACACGTGACCCGGTCCGGGGCCTCGGTCGTGTTCGTGGTCTTCCGGCCGCAGTACGCGCGGCCCGTGGTCTCGTTCAGCGCCTTACCCGTGGCGTGGACGATGTCAGCGGCGGCCATCAGAGGGGCCTCAGTTCCACGGCCTCGTCGAACGACCAGCCGCTGATGTCCGCCTTGCAGAAGCCGCACACGACGAGCGCGTGCCGTGCGAGGAACCTCTGCGATACCTCGATGTGGTGCTGGCAGATCGGCCGCGACGTCTTGCAGCAGCGAGTAGTCGCAATCGCTACCGCCGGCTGCTCGCAGCCCTGGCACGTCACCTCGGCGTCGGCGTGCTCCGAGATCTCCCGGAACGCTTCCTCGTCGTGGATGCCGAACCGGGTAACCTCCTGCTGCTCAGCCGGCGACAGACCGACGCTCACGATGCGTCCTCCGGCCAGATGCGACGACCCGCAGTCGCATGGTCCACGTCGGCTCGTCGTCCGTCCATGTGCGAGGCGAGACCGGGACGGAATGCGACCGGGCTCTCGTCGCCATCGATGGTCAGGATCCAGACCTCGCCGATCTTCGCGTCGTGCCACGGCTTCGACTCCGGGTGAGCATCGAAGTAGGCCGCGGCGGCCTCCGTCTCAGCGGTCTTGAAGCGGTCATCTTGCTCACCGCGGTCTCGGTACGACGCGGTTCCCGCAGCTTCGTCGATGACCAGGACGCGATCGGGGTTCTGCTGGATCGGATAGACGACGATGTGCCGATTGCCCTCATAGGGCCACCGCCACCGTCCGAGGCGTTCGTCCTCCTCAGCCCGGAAGAACTCACGAAGGGCCTGAACGTCGTCGCCCGCTGCTGCCTGCGTCGGGTACGTGCCGTCAGGCATCGACGTGAACAGGCGGATCGCGCCGCTTTCTTCCTCGTGGATGTGGACAGGGATGCCGTTGCTGGCGACGAAGTCGGTCATGACGCCACCGGCCCGTCCGAGTCGAACCCGTGCCGACGCATCGGGCTCACCCGACCTCCCACCGACTCGCTCAGCGCGTCCAACGCCGCCTTCTGCGCCTTCGAGATCTGGTCAGCGAGCTCCGCGCTGTCCGCGAGGCTGAAACCCACCTCGACCGACGCGTGCGTGTTCGGGTCCGTCAGCTTCACGACGACCTTGAAGTCGTCCGTCCAGTCGACCTCCGCGACCGTGGTCGTGTGGGTCTGTTCGATGGTGCCCATCAGGCACCCCCTTCCAGGTTGAGGCGGTCGCGGATCTCCGCGCGGACCGCGTTCCGGCGGTCCTTCCGTTCGATCGCGGCCGGCGTCTTCGCAGGCGTACGGTCGTCGTGCTCGAGGGCGCTCACACCCATCGCGACCGCAGCGAGGAGGTTCGCTGTGCGCTGCTCGTACGCCACCTCACGCATCGCAGCGGCGAGATCGTCGAGCGCCTCGACCTGCGTGCGCCGCCTCGGCGTCGCCGCGGCCATCAGAAGTCACCGCCCGTCGACCACGGCTGGCCCGCGGACTGCTGCTGCCGCGGCGCATCCCGGACCACGGTGCCGACGGTGCGCGCCCGGAGGATGATGCGGCTGACCTTCTTGCCCGTCTGCCGGTCCTCGTACGAGCCGTCGCGCTCCTCGCCCTCGACGATCACGAGCGTCCCCTGAGCGAGCTGCGCGATCGCGTCCGCGTTCTGCCACGACTCGACGTTGTGCCAGATCGTGAAGTCGTCGACCCACTGGTTCGAGTCGCGGTCGAACTTCCGCTTCGTCTCCGCGACGCTGAAGTTCACGACGTGCTTGTCGCCCGCCGCGCGAACCTCCGGGACCTGCCCGAGCCGGCCCACCACTGTCTTGCTGGTCATTGCTGTACTCCTCCGTTGTCGTCGATCAAGGTCGTTGGTGACCATGTGCGTGACACCACGCGGGAGAAGGTGCCCTCCCACTGCAGCGACACACGCCCTTGCTGCCCTTGCCGGTTCTTCGCGATGTCCACGTCGAGCCGGTTCGGTGCGTTCTTCTCGTCCCGGTGCAGCAGCAGCACCGAGTCCGCGTCCTGTTCGATCGCGCCCGACTCGCGCAGATCCGCGAGCGTCGGCCGGTTCGACTTCCTCGTCGTCGACCCGCGGTTGAGCTGCGACAGAGCGATCACCGGAGTCCCGAGGGACTGTGCGAGGAGCTTCAGCGACCGGGAGAACCCCGACACCTCCACCTGGCGGGACTCGACCCGCTCCCCCGACGACAGGAGCTGCAGGTAGTCGACGACCACCCCAGCGAGCCGTTGCCCCTTCGGAGCCTTCCGTGCCACCGACCGGGCGAACGCCCGCACCTGCGTGATCGTCGACACCTGGTCCGACGTGGACACGTAGATCGGCATCTGCTCGATCTGCTGCCGGACCATCGCGATGTTCTGCCAGCCCGCCTTGGTCACCTCGTGGTTCACGAGTGAGTGCAGTGACACCTGCCCGAGTTGCGCGACCATGCGCGCCATCAGGTCGTCCCGCGACATCTCGAGCGAGATGAACGCGACCGGACCTTCCTTCGCGAGGCGCATCGCCGCCTGCAAGCCGACGATTGACTTGCCCTGTCCGGGACGCGCGCCGACGACGTAGAGCCCGCCGGCACGGAACCCACCTAGGTGGTTGTTGATGTCCCACCACGGGGTCGGCACGTACTTCGGTTTGTGCTCGAGGCCTTCGACGAACGAGGTGAACGCTGCGCGCCCGAACGTTTCGATCGCGGGTGCCGTGGTCGCGCCGATCCCGTCGACCCGCTCCCGTGCCATCTCGACCGCTTCTAGGGGTGCGACCGCGGTGTTCGATGCGATCTGCGCGATCGCTGTCGACGCTTCGAGAAGCTGCCGGCGGACCGCGTGCTCGTGGACGATGGTGCCGTGGTAGGCGCCGTTCGCCGCCGTCGCGACCATCGATGTCAGCCCGTGCAGGTACGCCGGGTCGATCGCGCCCCGCAGCTCGCCGGCCGCGGCAAGCTCGTCACCGACAGCGACGACATCGGTCGGGGCATTCTGGTCGTGGAGGCGCCGCACGGCGGAGTAGATGGTGCGGTGCTTCGGGTCGTACATGTCGTCGGGTTCGACGATCGCGAGCACCTGGTCGAGCACGTCGAGGTCGGTCATGATCGCGCCGAGGACCGCCTGCTCCGCTTCCAGGTCGAACGGCACCAGAACCTCAGACATCGCTCGTCACCCCCAGCTCGCGCAGCACACGGGCCGGACGCTCCCCCGCCTCGATACGGGCCTGAAACTGCTCCGGGTCGACACCGTTACGCCGGAGCCATTCGGGGCCGTCTGTGAGGCGCACACGGTCGGGCGTGACCGCATCCGCGACAGCGACGATGTCGGCGGGCATGACGGGGCGGGTCTCATCCCGGTAGTGCTGCTGCAGCGCAGCCATCCCGACCTGCAGAGGAACGTCGCTGAGGATCTGAGCCCACGCCGTCGCCATCTGCGCGCGCTCCTCCGGCTCACGACGGAGCCGGGCGTCCAAGAGTGCCGCGTTCGTCAACAGCACGTTCACTTCGCGGGGGCTCATGCGCCGACCGCCCGCTGCTCGTGCTGCGCGAGAAGCATGTCTGCCGCGCGCCCAGCGTCGACCACGGACAGACGACCGCCGCTTCGAGGAAGGGGACGAGCGCCGCTCCATCGCTCCTGGTTCAGCCACGTGCTCAGCAGAGGGACGAAGTTGATGTCACCCGCCGGCCACGTCTGCCAGACCAAAACGTGATCCCGCGCAGCAGACTCGATGGTCGACCATGAGGCAGCCTTCAGCGCCGCACGCAGGCTCTTCTCGACGACCTTCCTCGTCGAGCGTCGAGGTGTCGGCCACAGGTTCCACAGCGCCTCGAACGCTCTATCTACCTGAGAGTTATCTACCTCTAGGTTCTCTACCTCTATAAGAGGAGTGATCTGCTCGCTGGTGCCGGAACCGGCGGCACCACGTGCCGGAACCTCGGTCGTGCGTGCCGGAACCGAATAGGTACCGGCAGGAGATGCCGGAACCCCAGGAGGGCGACCATTCGGGTGCAACGTGTACCCGTTCGACGCCCGCCCGACACTGCTCGTCCGGCGCTCACGACGGATCACACCGAGCTGCTCGAGCTCGTTCAGCGCATCCCGGACCTTCCGCTCCGAGCACCGCGCCTCAGTCGCGAGCGTCGTCTGCGACGGGTGGATCTCCTCGAACCCTGCCCTCGACGCCAGCGACGCGAACACTGCGATCGCGTGCACACTCACCCGGGTGTCGCGGATCATCCACGTCGGCACCGCTGCGAAACCTTCTGCCCTGCTCACCAGGACGCCTCCACTTCTCGTGCCTGGCCGCGCTCCGTGAGCAACCACCAGGTTTTGTCCTCCCGCCGCACCCGCACCCGGGCCGGCTCGTACTCCTCAGTCGTCGCCAGCCGGCGGATCGCGAGGCCCAGCTCGAACGCCTCCTCCGGGTGCTCCGTCACCCACCCGTGGCATCCGGTCGTCCCGGTGCCGCACAGGATCAGCGCGTTCGGGTACGAGGTGTCACCCGCACGGCGTCCCTTCCTGTGGTGCAGGGACCATCCGCCCGCGAGCATCGATCCCCGCAGCGACCAGGACAGGGACCGTCCGCAGTAGAAGCAGCACTGCCCCTCCCGGTCGAAGAACAGGTAACGGACCTGCTTCGGCGTGTACTCGGCACCCATCAGGCACCCCCGCCGAAGCCTTGCGACGCGGCACGGTCCACCGCGCGCGCGTCCGCACGGTCTGTCCGGTGGTTCTCGAGCGCCGCGTCGAGCGCGTCGAGGAACTTCCTCATCGCCCGTTCACGCTGCTCCGCCACCAGGTAGGTGAGCTTCTGCTCGTACGCGTCCTTCTCCGCCATCGCCTGAGCGAGACCGAGCGACACCCGCTTCTCCTGCGCGACCGCGGTCTCCGAGATCTCCACGACCCGCACCGCGACAGCGTGCTCGTAGTTCGCCTTCGCCTCGCCGTACACACGGCCGGCGTCACGCAGCTCCCACGCGAAGTCGAACCGGAGCGCCACGATCCGCTGCCCGTACGACGCCGCAGGGCCGAGGTTCGTGATCGTCTCCGCGAGCTTCAGGTGCAGCGCATCCGACGGGTCGACCTCGAGGCCGATCATCTGACGCAGCACCGCGCGGACGGGCGTGGGGATCTCGGTGACCATCAGGCGTCGTCCCCGTTCGGGATCTTCGCCGTCGTCCACTCCGTCACCGGGGTGTCGTCGTCGACCACGACAGCGTCGACAACGTCCTCCGACGGGGTGTGGTCGGGCAGGCTGTCGCGCAGCTCCCACAGGTAGGCACCGAGCTCGCGGCCGTCACCGAGTGCGACGTTCAGGTCGCCCGCCGCCTGCGCCTCCTGGAAGATCGGCCGCAGTTCGTCCTTCGACTTCGCCGCGTTCGCGAGCTTCAGCCAGTCCTTCTGCGGGGCGCGTGCCTCCGGAGCCGGCGCGTCAGCCGACGGCGGATTCACCGCAGCAGCACCACGGGCGTCCGACGAGACCGGCTGCTCCTGCGCAGCGGGCGGTGTCGCCTGCGCCATCTCCTCGGACGAGTACAGACCCGACAGGTCCTGCGGGAATGCCTTGCGGAGCGCGAGCATTTCGGCGCACTTCGCCAGCATCAGCGGGCCCATCTTCTGCCACATGTCGGAGACGATGACCTTGCCCGTGCGGGAACCGTTCTCCCACTCGTCCTTGGTCTGCACGTACGCGTCCCACAGGGCCACCGCGTACAGGGCCTCCCGGAACCCGCGACGGTAGACGCCGACACGGGCTGCCTTCGGCGGCTCCGAGCTCAGCCACACCTGCGTCCACGTGATGCCGTCAGCGGTGAACTCCGGGGTCGTCTGTCCCTCGTACTGACCGGTCCGCTCAGCGACGAGGCGGGCGCCGTCGATGCTGATCTGGATCTGCCACTTCAGCTGCCCCTTCGACTTGCGAGCGATCGAGTAGATCTGTCGTGCGATCGGGTCCAGCCCGGTGCGGGCGCAGTGCTGCAGGAACGCCGCGACCGTGGCGCGCTCCGCGAGCGTCTTCGTCCCCGACCGTGCGTCCGTGTGCACGAGACCCGCGGCCTCGACGAGCGCCTTCTCCTCCTCGGTCCAGAGGCTGACATCGCTGCTCTTCGGCAGCGTCGCGACGACGTTGCTCACTTCTTCGTCCCCTTCCCGGCCGTCACGGTCACCCGTGCCGGTGTTCCCTTGCTGGTCGCGATGACCGTCTTCTTGTGCGCGGACGCGAGCGCATCCCAGTCGGCCTGCAGTTTCACTACGCGCGCCTTCGCCCGCTCGAGCGCGGCGGTCTCCTTCGGGTGAGCGGCAGCCGCCGCCTCGAGGTCGATCACCTCGTCCTTGAACTCCCCCGCGGGCGCGCCCGGCGTGAACGTCACCCGCGCCAGCGGCGACTCCTGCGATACCCCCGCGGCGACGAGCGCCCGGTACGCGGACTCCTTGAGCGCCTTGCCCTCCTTCTCGGCAGCGAGGCCACGGAGGTAGTTGATGGCGTGCGTGTCCACGTCCTCATCGATCACCGGGCCGTCGCCGTCACGCTGCCGGTCGAGCTCGGCCAGGAACTCGTCAGCGATCGCGACGAGCTCAGCGATAAGGGCGTCATCCCGTTCGATCCAGTGACGGTGCAGGGTGCCCGGCTCGAACGAGCCATCCGGCATCTCGATCCGCTCCTCGACCGCGAGGCGACCGCGGACACCGCCGAGGACGAACATCACCCACTGCATCTGGGCGACGTACCCCTTCTTCGCCAGACGCGGCGAGCCCGGGGGAAGGTCGTACGCGGCGGTCTTGATCTCAGCGATCTCGACCTCCTCGTCGAACGAGAGGCGGATGCCGTCGGGTGACGCGAGGTACCGCGAGTTGCTGGCGGCGTGGATGACTCGCGACTCGGCGACGAACCCCTCACCAGCGAGCACGGCGGCGACGATCGGCTCCCGAGCGTTTCCCCAGTCCGTGTACCGGTTGCCGGAGAACGTGTCGACCTTCCGGCCGAGCTTCAGATCGACGAGGTCCTGCACGGTGATCGTGCGCAGGTACAGGTCGCGGACCTCCGTCGCGGTGACACCGCTGCGGCGTTCGGCGAGCCACTGCTCACGGTCCTCGTCGGAGGCGCCGGCACGGGACTCGAGGTCTGCGAGAACCGGCGACGTCGTCAGGGCGCTCATCGGCTGACCGCCCGGTACTTCCGGTGGAGATCAGCGCGGCGGATCGACGCCGTCTTGCCGGCACGGTGCGGGTGTGCGTCGTTCCGGATGATGAGGTAGTTCACCGGCGACGACAGGGTCGGGCGGCCGATGAACTCGATGACGCGCACCTTGCTCGAGCCATCCTGGAAGCGGGCGAACTGCTCGAAGCGCTGCCCGACCTTGATCGCGGGTTCGATGATCTCGGTAGCCATCACTCGCCGTCCTCGTCGCCGAGGTCCAGCGCGTCCTGCGAGGTGCGCGACTTGTACTGCTCGTCGCGGAGCTGTAGCGCGGTGGCGATCGCCTTCGCGTCGTGGAGGGGTTCGATGTGCAGCGCCTTCACGACGGGCCAGGTCTCCCCCGCGTTGCGCTTCTCCATCACCTCTTCGACCGAGTAGGTGACGATGGCGACGATCTGCTCGCCGCTGGGACGAGCGATCAGCTCCTCCTCGATGCCGTAGAAGCCGTTGGCCTGTTCGGCGGGCACTCCGCGCTGGAACGCGGTGGGCTTGATTTCGGTCATGCTGTTCTCCGTTTCTGGACCGCTCAGGCGGCGGTCTCGGTGGGCCACGGCACCTTCGAGTGCGCGAGGGTCTGCTTCTTGGACATGGGGACCGGCCACGGCATCCCGAGCCGGTGGGCGCCGGCCGCGGCGAGGACCGCGGCGTCGGCGACGTCGTAGCGTCCAGCGCCGGTCGCGGGGATCTCGGCGGCGGGGAAGAGCTGCAGCGCAGCGGCGTGCACGGATGCCTTGTCGGCGTTGCCGTTGTCGGTGGCGAGGATCGTGCGCGTCTTCGGTGAGGCGAGGACCACGGGACCGCGCGGCAGCAGCTGATCGATGAGCATCCACCGGAGGCCGGCGCGCTCGTCAGCGAGTCCCGAGTGCTTCCCGTACGACATCGCCGCGCCCTCGACGACGGCGAGGTCGAATGTCTCGGGGACGAGCGCGAGGATCTCGCGGAGCATCTGCCGCTGCCGACGACGAGTCGTCAGGACCGTGCCGTCCTCGACGACAGTCGTGCGGGGACGTGCCCACAGCCACTGGACCGGCTCGATCTGACCGTCCGCGCCGACGCCGAGGTCGATCTGCGCGACGCCCGTGATGGTGAGGCTGGTGTCGAACCCCATGACGACGCTCACGACATCACCGCGATTCCGACGGCAGCGAACACCAGGGTGATGACGCAGAGGATGCCGGTGACGATGGCGAGGGTCTGGTCGTTGCGGGTCATGCGGACCACGCCCGTCCGGTGTCGGCGCGGTGCAGGCCGGGGTGAGCGGGCGGGAAGATGCACGCCTGCTGGTGAGCGTTGACCGACTGGCACCGTGTGATCACGTACGTGCCCGAGAGGGGAACGACCTTGCCGTCATGCAGCGCGTGCCCCGCGGGGATCTCACCCGATGCGGGGAGGTCGAGCTGGTTCGGTATGGCGTTTAGGTCGCCTTTCGCTCGCTGACGCAGCGCTTCAACGCCCCACGAGTTGCGGCCTAGCTCGAACGCGGCGACGTGCTCGGGGTAGATCGTGGCCAGGCGGTCGAGCTCGTCCTGCGTCGCCGCGGAGAGCAGCTGGAAGAGACGACGCTCGAAGTGGTCCGGCTGGACGCCGAGGTTCGAGTCGCCGAAGAAGTAGAGCGCGTGCTGGACGACCTTGAACGAGATCCGCGTGCGCGGCTTCGTTGCGGCCTGCGTGGTGGTCATCGGTTCGTCTCCTCGGGTGAGAGACCCGCCGGGTGAGCGACGAGGGGGGAGGTCGTCGCAGCGTTGGGGGGAACGGTGTCCCCGGCGGGAGGTGTGTGTCGCGGCCAGAGCAGCGCGACGAAAGTGATGGGGCCGAACATGACGATCAGGTCGGCGGCGTTGATGCCAGGCGTGAGCATCGGTGGGACGCAGAGGACGGTGGCGGCGGCGACTGCGACGGCAGCGACGGCACGGCGCGCGCTCATGCGGCGGCCTCGTGTTCTGCGTGCTCGGTCGCTTCGGCGATCGCGCGTTCCGTCTCGATGCGGATCTTTGCCTCGAGGTAGATCTCCGCGGCGGCGCCGATGGCTTCCCCGCGAGTGGGCTGAGTGCTCATGATGCGAGCGCCTTCTCGCCGGCCTCGGACTCCGCAGCCTCGATGACCTGAACGACCTCTCCGAGGCCCAGACCGAACGCCGTCGCGATGCCGATAACCGATCGAAGCGTCGGCTCCTCCCCCGCACGAAGTCGCTGGAGAGTCGGGCGGCTTACGCCGATCAGACGGGCGAATGCCTCATCGCTCTTCACACCGGACTGGAGACGGAGACGGTCGATCAGACCCGGGCGAATCATCGCCGTCTGGATCGCCTGCTCACCACTTGGAATCTGCATGCACCAAATGTCACCCCAGCGTTCCAATCTGTCAAGCCTGCGTTCAAATTGGTTTGCGTGCGTTCCGGAAATGGTTCATAGTTGAGCCATGAACGACTCGACGAAGTGGCTTGACGACGTGCGCGGGAAAGACTCGATCCGCGAAGTGGCGCGCAAGGTGGGCACTACCCACGCCACCTTGAATCGACAGGCGGCCGAGGATGCGATGTCCTTCGAGATCGTCCGAGCGATCGCTCGCGTCTACGAACGTCCCGTGCTCGCCGACCTCGTCCGACTCGGACACCTCGACCCGAGTGACCTGGGTGCGAGCGACGCCACCACGGCGCTTCGGGCGGCTCGCGAAGAGGACCTTGTGGCAGAGGTCGGACGCCGGCTTGGGCTGAGCGGCTCGATCCTCCTCGACCTACCGATCACCAGAGCTATCGCGACCTCCAATGTCGTTCAGGGGCCGTTCGGTGTCGGTGCCTCCGACGAGGATGAGCCTTCGATCAAGCAGCCCCCGGCTAAGCAGCGCACGGCGGCGAAAAAGGGCACCCGCAAGGGAGACGCTGCGCCGCACGCCGACTGAACTGAGGATGGGGGGATCGTGAAGGAACTGCTGAAGCTGGCCGCCCGGATGGGAATCTCCGTCCACGGTGCCCACCTCGAGCCGGGGGTGTTCGGCGAGTGGTACGAGGACGAGCGAGAGATCTACTTCGACCTCAAGCTGTGCCCATCGGAGCGCGACACCACGATCGCCCATGAGCTCGGCCACGCGCACTTGGGCCACGCCTGCGAAGACGACCCACGCGCCGAGGAACAGGCAGACGTCTTCGCCGCTCGGCTTCTCATCGACCCTGCCGCCTACGCGCAGCTAGAGCGGAGCGGTCTGCTCCCCCACGACATCGCCGACGAGCTCGGCGTCACGCTCGACCTGGTGAACGTGTTCATGCAGCACTGCATCGTGAAGCTCCGGGGCGTCACGTACGTCGGCTCCCGACTCGGAATGGGCATGTGGAGGCACCGGGAGTGGGTCGCATGACCCTTTCTCCGACTGCGTGCGCCTCGCTCGCGACCGCTCTCGCCCGACAGGTGTCACGATGAGCCCCCGGCCCGTCGCGCGCCTCAACCGCCGCCGAGCGGTTCTCTACCTTCGGCAGTCGACCTACCGGGAAGAGTCCATCTCGCTCGAGCTGCAAGAGGCCGCCGGGCGGGACTACTGCGCACGGCAGGGCTATGACGTCATCGCGGTCGAAGCCGACCCGGGCATCTCCGGGCGAACCTGGCAGCGTCCAGCAGTGCAGCGCGTCATGGGCATGATCGACGACGGTTCAGCCGACGTCGTCGTGCTGTGGCGATGGTCGCGCCTATCCCGCTCACGGAAGGACTGGGCGCTCGCGGCAGACCGCGCCGACCTCGCAGGCGGCAGCATCGAGTCCGCGACGGAGCCGAATGACGCGACGGCCGCGGGTCGGTTCGCTCGAGGCGTGATGACCGAGCTCGCAGCGTTCGAGTCCGAACGCATCGGCGAGCAGTGGAAAGAAACCCACGACCGGCGCCGACGTCTCGGGCTGCCCTCCGACGGCGCAGATCGTTTCGGCTACGAGAAGCGTGACGGCTGGTACCACCCCCACCCCGTGCAAGCACCACTCCTCGCTGAGATGTACCGGCGGTACCTCCGCGGCGAGGGATTCACCCGCATCGTGAAGTGGCTCAACGAGTCAGGGCATACGACCCGCCGCGGTGGGACATGGTCGCGCGTCACGCTCACCCATCTCCTCGACGCTGGCTTCGGCGCAGGCAAGATCATCCAACGGCCGACGACGAAGGATCGACGGGACTGGCGCATCAGCGAAGCGACCTTCCACCCCGGAGCGCAGACGCCCGTCATCACGCCCGCCGAATGGGACGAATACGTCGCGCTCCGACTCGACGCCCCGAAACCCGCGACCGTCGTCGAACCGAAGTACGCACTCACCGGGCTGATCGTCTGCGGCGACTGCGGCGCACCGATGCACGTCGGGAATCAGGGACTCAAGGACTACAAGTGCTCACGAGCGGCGCAAGTCCGCGATGTCTCAGGCATGTACATGACACGAGCGCTCGTCGAGCAACGGGTCCGCGAGTGGGTGGAAGAGATCGCTGCCGATGTCGACGGTGAGATGGAACGCCGTGCGAAGCAACGAGAGAGACGAGTCGTGCAGCTCGACAACGCTGGCACCGTCGATCGGAAGATCGCGGACCTCACTGACCGGATGGGTCGTATCACCGTCCGCTGGTCCTCAGGTGACCTCCCAGACGCCGCGTACACGTCGTCGATCGCTCTCCTCGACGCTGACCTCGCCGCGCTGAGAGAACGTCGCCGACGGGCCGCGCCCATCCCCCGGATCGAGATCAACCCGCAGCGAGTCGCCGCCGACCTCGCGGGCGACTGGGAAGCCCTCACTGTCATCGAGCGACGCAACCTCCTGCGCGCGCTCATCCACCAGGTACGGATCGTGAAACCCACCCGGCCAGGCACAGGGGTCTGGCGCGAACGCGTGCAGATCATCCCGTCGTGGGCGGCTCCTATCGGTTGACGCACACGCATGTGCAGACGCGAGCCGTCGGGCAGCGACGCGTCGACGAACGGCTGGCTGAGGTCGACGCGTCGGCCGGTCGCGTGCAGCATCCGTTCGACGAGGTCACGCACCGCCGTGTCGCTGAGCACGATCGGCGCCCGCTCACTCCGCCCTTCTCGCGCGATGAAGACCTTGTCGGGGGCGTTGATCCAGATCTCTTCGATGTCGGGGTCGTCCAACAGCGCCTGGAGGGGGCCGTACCCGGCGACGGTCGAGAGGATGTCGCGGACGGATGCCGCTTCGTCCTCGATGACGTCGACTCCCCGCGCGAGGGCGAAGTCGTTGTGACGGCGCACCTCGGCCCGGGCGATCCGGGCCGCGCGGTCGGGGTCTCGGGAAGGATCAACGTCCTCGCTGCGCAAGCGTTCCCGCACCCGCTCCGCGACCGCGGCGAGACCGCGGGTCGGCGCAAGGGGGGACGCGATGCTCATGGCCTGGGATCATCGCAATCCCCCGCACCTCGGCGTGGGAGTTATCCACATCGCCGGCAGTCCTCAGAGATCGAGGAAAGCGAGCGCGACGCTGACGAGACTGTCCTTCGTGAGCCGGCCGTCCTGCCCCCAGCGCGAGTCGCTGATGACGATGTCGACGCCGGGCACCAGGACAGAGCCCGTTCCCCCGCCGACGGCGGCGGAATCGGCATCCATCCAGAGCCCCACGCCGCCGACCTTCTCGAGACGCGGGTCGTCGAAGTACATGTCCATGCCGAGGCCGGCAGCCTCATCCGCATCGGGCACCTCGTCCATGCCCTCCGAGATGTCCACGGTGAAGGATTGGATGTCGGAGAGCTCGCTGACCGCGTCCGCAGGGGTCACCCAGGCGCAACCGATGGCATCCGGCTGGACGTAGGAGTTCTCCTGGTCGAGCGGGATGCCGTCGATGTAGTCGCCGACGACGGCGGCGACCTGATCGCAGCTCGAGATGCCGGGAAGATCCCGGACGGCCGCCGTCCCGCCGTCGCCCGCAGCGGCGGGTGCGGTCGGCCTTGCGGATCCCTCGCCGGAGACGGCGGGGGCGGCGGGCGCGCATCCGGCGAGGAAGCCGGCGAGGGCGAGGAGCGGGATCACGGGGATGAGAGATCGAGGCGCAGTCACGCGACAGAGGTTACCGATTCGGGGGTTATCCCTCCCAGGTCCCTCCCACCCGGCGCCCTAGACTGAACCCACCAGCGGGAGTGGTGAAATCGGCAGACACGCAGGATTTAGGTTCCTGTGCCTTCGGGCGTGGGGGTTCAAGTCCCCCCTTCCGCACGAGGCACCGTCGTGTCTCACACCTTGCGCCCATTCCGCCGGCCGGCCAGCCGTCGCGACCTGAAGGACCTACGTGCACCCCTTCGCACTGATCCCCTGGCTGGATCCCGAGACCATCATCAACGCCGCAGGTCCGTGGGCGCTCGTCGTGGTCTGCTTCATCATCTTCGCCGAGACCGGCCTGCTCGTCGGGTTCCTCCTCCCGGGCGACACCCTCCTGATCATGGCGGGGCTCCTGTCCAACCCGGTGACGCACGCCCCCAACGGCGTCTTCGGCATCAACGTGTGGATCGTGGGCCTGCTCATCGGCCTCTCGGCCTTCCTCGGCGGCGAAGTCGGGTACCTCATCGGGCGCAAGGGCGGCCCCGCGGTCTTCGAACGCAAGGAATCCGGACTCTTCAGCCGGAGCAACGTCGATCGCACGAACGCCTTCTTCGAGCGCTACGGCGGCGTCACCGTCATCCTCGCTCGCTTCGTGCCGATCGTCCGCACCTTCGCGCCGGTCGCTGCAGGCGTCGGCAAGATGGCGTGGCACAAGTACTCGCTCTACAACCTGATCGGTGCGGTCATCTGGGGCTTCGGCCTCACCGTCATCGGTTACCTCGTCAGCCTCATCCCCGGCGTCGGCGAGTTCGTCGCCTCGTACATCGACGTGATCCTCCTCGCGGCCGTCGCCGGGACCCTCGTCTTCATCGTGTGGCACTACTTCGCCGAGAAGCGCAAGGTCAAGCGAGAGATGGCAGCGGGCTCGGACGGCGTCATCGACCCGAAGGAAGCACGCGACCTCGTCCTCGAGCCCGAGGCGTTCGACGAGAAGCAGGACGGCTCCCGCGGGGACGCTCCCCGGCTCTGATCAGGACGCCTTCTTCTTCGCGGGCTTCTTCTTCGCCGGCGCCGACCCCGTGTCGGCGCCGGCGTCCTTTTTCGCGGGGTCCGACCCCGACCGCGCGGCACGGCTCTTCTCGACGCTGGCGCGGAGGGCCGCCATCAGGTCGATGACCTCGCCGCCCTCGGCATCCGCCTTCTCCCCGAAGGTCTCGGTGGTGTCGAACGCCTCACCCTTGTCGAGCTTCGCCTCGATGAGGGTGCGCAGTTCCTTCTGATAGTCGTCGGTGAACTCGGTCGGATCGAAGTCGCTCGAGAAGCTGTCGACGAGGGATGCCGAGAGCTCAAGCTCCTTGCTCGAGATCTTCACCGGCTCGTCGAGCACGGGGAAGGATGCCTCGCGCACCTCGTCCGCCCACAGGAGCGTCTGCAGCACGAGGACGTCGCCGCGCACGCGGAGTGCCGCGAGGCGCGTCTTCTGCCGCAGCGCGAACCGCACGATCGCCGTGCGATCGGTCTGCTCGAGCGTCTGACGCAGGAGGACGTACGCCTTCGGACTCTTCGAGTCGGGTTCGAGGTAGTAGGCCTTGTCGAGGGTGAGCAGATCGATCTGCTCGGTGGGGACGAACTCGACGACCTCGATCTCGCGACTGCGCTCGCTGGGCAGCGCCGCGAAGTCATCGGAGGTGAGGACGACGGTGCGCTCGCCGTCGTCGTAGGCCTTGTCGATGTCGGAGTACGGCACGACCTCGCCGTCGATCTCGCAGATGCGCTGATACCGGATGCGGCCGCCGTCGGCCGCGTGCACCTGGTGGAGGGACACGTCGTGGTCCTCCGTCGCCGAGTACACCTTGACGGGCACATTGACGAGCCCGAAGGTCAGCGCGCCTTTCCAGATCGATCTCATGCCCCCAGTAGACACCCGCGCTGCGGTGGCGTCATAGGGGTTGCACACTAATCTGGCCCCATGCCAGCCGCACCGCAGGAGGTCGTCGTCGACGGCCGCAGGCTGCGGTTGACCAACCTCGAGAAGGTGATGTACCCCGAGACGGGGACCACCAAAGGCGAGGTCATCGACTACCTGACGCGGATCGCTCCGGCGATGCTGCCGCACCTCGATGGTCGCCCGGTCACCCGCATCCGCTGGCCAGACGGCACCGGCGAAGGCTCGTTCTTCGCGAAGCACCTCGAGGCGGGCGCGCCGTCGTGGGTCGCTCGGAGGCCCATCGAGCATTCGACCGGGGCGAAGGACTATCCGCTCGTCGACGGGGTCCCGACCCTGGTGTACCTCGCACAGGTCGCGTCGATCGAGCTGCACGTGCCGCAGTGGCGCTTCGACGCGGACGGGGCGAGACGGAACCCCGACCGTCTCGTGCTCGACCTCGATCCTGGCCCCGGCATCGGCCTCGCCGAGTGCGCCGAGGTCGCGCGATGGGCGCGCGCGATCCTCACCGATCTGGGGATGGAGCCGCTTCCCGTGACGAGCGGCAGCAAGGGCATCCACCTCTACTCCCCGCTCGACGGCAGCCGGACCAGCGACGAGATCAGCGCCTTCGCGAAGGAACTCGCCCGAGTGCTCGAGACCGACCATCCCGACCTCGTCGTGAGCCAGATGTCGAAGGCGGCCCGGCCCGGCAAGGTGTTCCTCGACTGGAGCCAGAACAACGGCAAGAAGACGACCATCGCGCCCTACTCGCTCCGTGGACGCGAGCGGCCCACGGTCGCTGCTCCCCGCACGTGGGCAGAACTCGGCGACCCCGACCTGCGGCAGCTGCTCGTCGACGAGGTGCTCGATCGGGTCGCGGCGGACGGCGACCTCCTCGCCGCACTCGCACCGACGGATGCCGGTCCCCTGCGCTCCTACATCGCGAAGCGGACGGCTGCGAAGACGCCGGAGCCGGTCCCCCCGTCGCCCGCGGGCTCCGCCGTCCCCGCGGGCTCCCGGTTCGTGATCCAGGAGCACCACGCTCGGCGGCTGCACTACGACCTGCGACTCGAGCACGACGGCGTTCTCGTCAGCTGGGCCGTGCCGCGCGGCATCCCGGAGTCACCCTCGACCAACCACCTCGCCGTCATGACCGAGCCGCATCCGATGGAATACCTCGAGTTCTCGGGCGTCATTCCCGCCGGGGAATACGGTGCGGGCTCGATGTCGATCTGGGACTCGGGCACGTTCGAGCTCGAGAAATGGCGCGCCGACGAGGTGATCTTCACCGCCACCGGGCGCGGCGACGGGCCGCTCGGAACAGCGAGGCTCGCCCTCATCCGCACGAGCGGCGACGGTGAGAAGTCGCAATGGCTGCTGCACCGCATGAAGGCGAAGGCCCCGGGGCCTGCCGCCACCCCGCCGTCATCCGCACCCGCACCCGCACCTGCACCGATGCTCGCGACGTCGTCGAACGCGGCGCTCGCCCGGCATGCGGCCACCCGCTGGGGTCCGTGGGTCGAATTCAAATGGGACGGCGTCCGCGCCCTCGGCATCTGGGACGGCCAACGACTGAAGCTCCGCGCGCGAAGCGGCGCCGACATCACCGCGCGGTATCCCGAACTGACCGGCGGCGACCCCGGGTTCGGCGCCGCCCCCTGCGTCGTCGACGGCGAGATCGTCGCGCTCGACGATCGGAACCGGCCGAGCTTCTCGCTGCTCCAGCACCGCATGCACCTCACGAAGGCCGGCGAGATCGACCGCGAGTCGGCCCGGATCCCCGTGCAATTCCTGCTGTTCGACGTCCTCGAGGTCGACGGGACGGATGCCGCTCCACTCCCTCTGTCGCAACGACGAGAGCTGCTGGAGGGCGTCGCCAAGGGCACGATCGATCCCATCGTCGTACCTCCCGTCGCGAGCGACGTGGACGATGCCCTCGCGACGGCGCAGCAGCTCGGACTCGAGGGCGTCGTCGTGAAGGACCCCGCGTCCACCTACCGCCGGGGGGTGCGCAGCGAGCAGTGGCTCAAGGTCAAACTGACCCTGATGCAGGAGGTCGTGATCGGAGGCATCCGACCGGGCAAAGGCGGCCGCACCGGCGAGATCGGTTCGCTGCTCATGGGAATCCCCACCGACGGCGGGCTGCGCTACATCGGTCGCGTCGGGTCCGGTTTCAGCGAAGCGACGCTCGCACGTCTGGATGCCGAGCTCTCACCCCTCCGCACCGCCGAGAACCCTTTCGTCGACATCGGTCGTGCCGAGGCATCCGATGCGCTGTGGGTCAGGCCCGAGGTCGTCGGCGAGGTGGAGTACGCCGAGGCGACGCCGAGTGGGACCCTCCGTCATGCCCGTTGGCGAGGGCTCCGCCCAGACAAGGCTCCGACGGAAGTCCGCGCCGAGGGCTGACGACCACCGTCACCGGTTCTCGACTCAGGCGTGGGCTTCGTGCTCGACGTGCCCCGCCGGTTCGAGCTGGAACGTCGAGTGCTCCACGTCGAAGTGGCGTGCGAGGCAGGACTGCAGCTGGGACAGAAGCGCACCGGCGCGATCATCCGCGAAGTAGTCCGTCGCGACGACGACGTGCGCCGTGAAGACCGGCGCGCCGCGCGTGAGCTGCCAGACGTGGACGTCGTGCACGTCCACGACCCCCTCGGTGCCGAGGATGTGGTCGCGGATGTCGGTGACCTTCGTCCCCGCCGGTGCGCGCTCCCCCAACACGGCGAACACCTCTTTCAACAGGGTGATGGCGCGCGGCACGATCAGGGCGGCGATGACCAGCGAGGCCACGGCGTCAGCCGGCATCCATCCCGTCACCCAGATGACGCCGGCCGCGATGATCACGACCACCGACCCGAGCAGGTCGCCGAGGACCTCGAGGTAGGCGCCGCGCACGTTGATGCTCGTGCGCTGCGCGACGCTCAGGACGTAGAGCGAGACGCCGTTGGCGATGAGGCCGATGACGGCGACGACGAGCATCGGCAGGCCCTGCACCTCGGCGTCCGCGGGTCGCATCAGTCGGCCGACGGCTTCGACCGCGATCCACGCTCCGAGGGCGATGAGGATCACGGCGTTCAGCAACGCGCCGAACACCTCGGCGCGCTGGTAGCCGTAGGTCTGCCGTTCGTCCGCGGGGCGCGCCGCGACCGACGCGGCGATGAGCGCGATCACAAGTCCCGAGCTGTCGGTGAACATGTGGCCGGCGTCGGCGAGGAGGGCCAGCGACCCGGTGAGGATCGCACCGACGAGCTGGACGACGAGCACCGTCGCGGTGATCCCCAGGGAGACCGCGAGCAGACGCCGCGGGTGTCCTCCCCGGATGCCGGTGGGTGCGTGATCGTGCATACCTACGAGGTTAGGACGGCACGCCGGGGCGGGCGGCCTCATCCCGCAACTCGGGAATGAGTCCGATTCTCAGCCTCAGCGGAAGAGCCCGCGCGGCGTCACAGTGCCGTCAGCAGGGGGCCGAGCGCGTCGAACGCCCGCGCTCGGTGTGACGACGCGTTCTTCTCCGCCGGCGTGAGCTCCGCCGCGGAACGGCCTGCGGCGTCGTCCGGCAGGAACACGGGGTCGTAGCCGAAGCCGTTTTCTCCCGTCGGTGCGGTCGCGAGACGACCGGGCCAGACTCCGGTCACGACGTGCTCCTCGCCACCGGGGACGACGAGCGCGATCGTCGAGACGAACTGCGCCGTCCGGTGCGGATCGGCGATGTCGGCGAGCTGATCGAGCAGGAGCTCGTAGTTCGCGACGCCGTCCTTCTTGTGCCCCGCCCAGTACGCGGAGAACACCCCGGGGGACCCGCCCAGCACATCGACGGCGATCCCGGAGTCGTCCGCCATCGCCGGGAGGCCGGTGTGGGCGGCCGCGGCGCGCGCCTTGATCAGAGCGTTCTGCGCGAACGTCACACCGTCCTCGACGGGCTCTGGGCCGTCGTATCCGACGACCTCGAGATCGGGACGGGTCGACGCGACGATCGCTCCGAACTCCTCGACCTTGTGCGCGTTGTGCGTGGCGAGGACGATGCGGCGCGTCGTCACGCGAGTTCCTGCGCCAGCGCGGCGAGCTGCGCCTCGCGGAGGTCGCCGCAGCCGTTCACGCCGAGCTCGAGGAGGGCGTCGAGCTCGCGCTTGTCGAAGGGCGCACCCTCGGCGGTGCCCTGGACCTCGACGAACAGCCCGCGACCGGTCACGACGACGTTCATGTCGGTCTCGGCGCGGACGTCCTCGACGTAGGCGAGGTCGAGCATCGGCTCGCCGTCGATGATGCCCACCGACACTGCTGCGACGGAGTCGTGGAGGGCCTTGGCGTTCTTGCCGACGAAGCCTTTCGCGCGACCCCACTCGATCGCGTCTGCCAGGGCCACATACGCGCCCGTGATCGCGGCGGTGCGGGTGCCGCCATCGGCCTGCAGGACGTCGCAGTCGATGACGATCGTGTTCTCGCCGAGGGCCTTCGTGTCGACGACCGCCCGGAGCGCACGGCCGATGAGGCGCGAGATCTCGTGGGTGCGACCGCCGACCTTGCCCTTGATCGACTCGCGGTCGTTGCGGGAGTTGGTCGCGCGCGGGAGCATCGCGTACTCGGCGGTGACCCACCCCTTGCCCTTGCCGGTCAGCCATCGCGGGACGCCGTTGGTGAAGGATGCCGTGCACAGCACCTTCGTGCCGCCGAAGGAGATCAGCGCAGACCCTTCGGCGTGCGCACTCCAGCCGCGCTCGATCGTGATGGGGCGGAGCTGGTCGACGGCACGGCCGTCGGCGCGGGTGGTCTCGGTCATGGGGTCCCCTTCGGTAGGTCGATGGCACCGGTCTGGACGAGACGCACGGCGCTGACGCCGCGTCCCATCAGCCGGTCGGCGAGTCGGAGGAAGTCGTCGGCGGAATCGCCGGTGGCCTCGTAGACGTGGGTCGCGGTCGCGTCGTGCCCGGCGAGCAGGTCGCGCGAGACGAGCTGGCGGTAGACGTCCTTGGCGGTCTCGGTGTCGCTCGAGACGAGCGACACATCGGGACCCATGACGTAACTGATCGCGCCCTCAAGGAACGGGTAGTGCGTGCATCCGAGCACGACGGTGTCGACGCCGGCATGGCGAAGGGGCGCGAGGTACTCCTCCGCGACCCGGAGGACATCCGGGGAGTCGGTCACCCCCGCCTCCACGAAGTCGACGAACCGCGGGCACGCCTGAGCGAACACGCTGAGGCGCTCGTTGACGCCGAGCATGTCCTGGTAGACGCCGGATCCGATCGTCCCCGCCGTCCCGATCACGCCGACGCGGCCGTTGCGGGTGGTGGAGATCGCGGTGCGGACAGCAGGACCGATGACCTCGACGACGGGCACGTCGTACCGTTCGCGGGCATCGCGCAGGAGCGCGGCGGATGCGGTGTTGCAGGCGATGACCAGCATCTTCACGCCCTGGTCGACGAGGGTGTCGAGCACCTCGAGACCGTACCGGCGGACGTCCGCGATGGGCTTCGGCCCGTAGGGCGAATGCGCCGTGTCGCCGATGTAGAGGATCGACTCCCGCGGCAGGAGCTGCGAGACGGCACGGGCGACCGTGAGCCCGCCCACTCCGGAGTCGAAGATCCCGATCGGTGCGTCCGTCACGATCGACCAGCCTAGTCTCGGTCAGGCCCTCGTCCGCGCCTGGATAGAGTGACCGCATGGGCATGTCCACAGCATTGCTGACCGACCGCTACGAGCTCACGATGCTGGATGCCGCCCTGCGCGACGGCACCGCGAGCAGGCGCTGCGTCTTCGAACTGTTCGGGAGACGCCTGCCCGGCGGCCGTCGTTTCGGCGTCGTCGCCGGCACGGGCCGGCTGCTGTCGGAGATCGCCGACTTCCGTTTCGACGATGCCGAGCTCGCCTACCTCCGCGACAACGACATCGTGAGCCCGGCCACGGTCCGCTACCTCGAGGGGTACCGGTTCGGCGGAACCATCAGCGGCTATCGCGAAGGTGAGCTGTACTTCCCCGGCTCCCCCATCCTCACGGTCGAGGGCACGTTCGCCGAAGCCGTGATCCTCGAGACCCTGGCCCTCAGCATCCTCAACCACGACTCGGCCGTCGCCACGGCCGCGGCCCGCATGAGCATCGCCGCCGGTGACCGCCCCCTCGCAGAGATGGGCTCGCGCCGCGCCGCCGAGCGCTCCGCCGTCGCGGCGGCCCGCGCCGCCTACATCGCGGGGTTCTCCGCCACGAGCAACCTCGAGGCCGGCCGCTCCTGGGGCATCCCGACCATGGGAACCGCCGCCCACGCGTGGACCCTGCTGCACGACAGCGAGGAGGACGCATTCCGCAGCCAGATCGACGCGCTCGGAACCGACACCACCCTGCTCGTGGACACGTACGACATCCGCCAGGGCGTAGAGACCGCGATCCGCGTCGCCGGCACCGGGCTCGGCGGCGTCCGACTGGACTCCGGCGACCTTCCTACCGTCGCCGCCTCCGTGCGCCGGCAGCTCGACGAACTCGGGGCGACCGAGACCAAGATCACCGTGACGAGCGATCTCGACGAGTTCGCGATCGCGGCACTGGCGGCATCCCCCGTCGACGCCTACGGCGTCGGTACCTCCGTCGTCACCGGGTCGGGTACGCCGACGGCCGGCATGGTCTACAAGTTGGTCGCCCGCCAGGGTGTCGACGGCGGCTGGGTCCCGGTCGCGAAGGCCTCCACGTCGAAGGCGTCCATCGGAGGCCGGAAGGCCGCGTTCCGGCGACGGGCGGACGGTGTGGCGACGGCGGAGGTCGTCGCCGTCGCCGATGGGTTCGACGAGGTGGACGCACCTTCCGCGCACCCCGACGCCCGGCCGCTGCAGACCGTGCTCGTCGATCACGGTGACGCGGATGCCGCCCACCTGGGTGCCGACGGTGTCGCCGCTGCTCGGGCCCACCACCTGCGCGTGCGGGAAGAACTCCCGGTCACGGCGCTGGCGCTCAGTCGCGCCGACCCCGCCCTGCCGACCGTTTACGAGGTCAGCGAGGCGTAGATCTCCTTGCACGTCGGGCAGACCGGGAACTTCTCCGGGTCGCGACCCGGCGTCCACTTCTTGCCGCAGAGTGCGCGCACGGGCTTGCCCGTGATGGCCGACTCGAGGATCTTGTCCTTCTTGACGTAGTGCGAGAACCGCTCATGGTCGCCCGGCTCGATCGCCTCCTCGCGGATGAGCTCCTCGAGCTCACGGTCGAGTGTGGCGAGGCCGCCCTGATCCGGGCTGTCGATCGGCGTGCTCATTCCCCCGAGTGTACTGCGACGCGGCGCCGCGTGGTCGGGTCAGAGCGTCTCGGCGAATTCCATGGTGCGGCTGGTGCGACGCTCGAAAAGGGCGCCTCCGACGCCCACGCCCACGACGAGGACCGTCGTCCCGACGCCGACACCGCTCCAGAAGGACGTCCACGCCTCATCCTCGTCGCCGGTGAGGGACAGCCACCCCCACCAGAGCGCCGGCGCGGAGAGCAGGATCGCACCGAGCAGGACGAGCGCCTGCGTCATCGAGCCGCCCGTGCGCTGAGGCTGCTCGAACGGTCCCTCCCCCGGTCGTGAGACCGCGTACGGGGCGGCCACCGATGAGATGGAGCTCAGACCCAAACCGGTGGCGAACAGGCTCACGCACACTCCGACGAGCGCCGGCAGCACGGCCCATCGCCCGTGGATCCAGATCGACGCGGTGATCGCCAGCGCCAGGAGCGGGACACCCACCAGGACGATGGGGACGAGGCGTCCGAGGCGATCGGCGACGCCGCGGACTCCGGCCGAGATGTGCAGCCAGACGCCCGTCGAGTCGTAGGCGAGGTCGTTGTGCACGAGCCAGCCCAGGAACAAGGCGAGGATCGGGGGTGGGATCAGCGCGACGGTCTGCAGAGGGACGCCCACTACCAGGAGGGGTGTCACGATGAGGACCGAGGCGACCGGGACGACGATGACATTCGCGAGGTAGCGAGGATCGGAGAACCAGTAGACGATGCTGCGGGCGGCGATGGCTCCGCCCGGCGTGCCGGGCATGACGGCGAACCAGCCGAGTCCGCGACGTTCCCCGACCGGCACGACGCGCTCGGTCGAGGTCATGAGAGTCCGGACGAGCACCTGCCACAGCGCCGCCAGGGCGAGGAGTGTGCCGACCGCGACGAGCATCGATGCGACGAGTTCGCCCCCGCTACGGACCGCGATGGCGGATGCCGCACCGAACGGGGTGACGGCGAGCACCTGCGCCGCCTCCGTCAGTTGGGACGGCAGTCCGCCGGACCACTCCAGTGAGAATGCGAAGGCGGCGACGGGGATCGCGACGACACCAGCCGCCGTCACCATCAGGCCGGTGAGCTGAGGCGACCGCCGGTCGCGAAGGGCCACGGCCGACACCGCCATCGCGCACCGGGCCGCGAGCACAGAGGTTCCGACGAGCAGGAGCGCTGCCAGAACGGCGAGACCGGCCGGAGAGCCGTGGCCGGTCCACGCCGCGATCATCGCCGCCGCGATCGCGACGACGACCAGACCCGGGATGCCGAGCGGCGATGCGAGCGCGACCGACCAGGCCACCCGTCCCGGCTCTTCACCCGTGACCACGAACCGACGCGGATCGAGCGGGTCCTCGACGCCGCTGAACAGCGGAATCAGGAAGAAGCCCGCGACCAGGAGGGAGCTTCCCACCACCGTGAGCGTCGCCGCCTCGCCGTCGGGAACACGGTCGAGTCGGATGAGGGCCACGCAGACGGCCGCCACCGCGAGGGCGAGGACGGCGAAGCCCGCGAGCCGTCGCAGCAGGACCAGAGGCCGCGCGTTGAGCGCGCCGACCAGCAGCGCGAGCCTCAGTCGGAGTACGTGTGCAACCACTCCAGCCCCTCCACGTCGCTGAGGCCGCCGGAGAGCTGCATGAAGCGCTCCGCGAGGGTGTGATCCCCGCGCACCTCGTCGACGGTGCCCTGCGCCAGCACCTGACCCGAGACGATGACCGCCACCCCGTCGCAGACGCGCTCGACGAGCTCCATGCCGTGACTCGAGAGGACGACCGTGCCGCCTCGGGCGACATAGGCGGAGAGGATGTCGAGGATGACCTCGCTCGAGACCGGATCGACCGCTTCGAAGGGCTCGTCGAGCACCAGCAGACGGGGGGCGTGGATCATCGCCCCCGCGAGCATGATCTTCTTCGTCATGCCGGCGGAGTAGTCGGAGACGGGACGGGCGAGGGCGGCCGTGAGGTCGAACGCCCGGCCGAGGTCTTCCGTGCGCTCGGCGACGACGGCTCCGCGAAGACCGCGGAGGACCCCGTAGTAGTGGAGGAGCTGTCGCCCCGTGAGCCGCTCGAAGGTGCGGAGTCGATCGGGCAGGACCCCCATGAGCGCCTTGGCGCCCCGGGGGTCGCGTCGCAGATCGATCCCGCCGACCTCGATGGTCCCCCCATCGGGACGCAGGAGGCCCGCGATCATCGAAAGGGTCGTCGTCTTACCCGCACCGTTGGGCCCCACGATCCCGTAGAAGCTCCCCGCGGGGATCTCGAGGTCCACCGCATCCACCGCGCGCGTGCGGCCGAACGACTTCGAGACATTCGTCATCCGCAGGGCGGGCGTCGGCCGCGTCGTCTCTTCGGAGGCCTCGGTCTCGACCTCCGCCTCCATCTGCGGCATAACGGCGGTCGCGGGCGCTTCCGGAGCGAGCTCCTCCGCCTCCTCGACCTCGAACGCGACGGTGGGAGCGTCCGCGTCCGTCGGGCCGGGACCTTCCTGGGGGTCGACCGTCACGTCCGACGGCTCTTCGACCTCTGCGGCATCCGCAGGCACGGAGACACCAGCGACATTCGAAACCTCGATGTCCTCGGTCTCCTGGGGGACCTCGATCACCTCCGGATGCGTATCCGCGGGCGACTCGGGCTCAGGCTCGATGACGGGCTCGGGCTCGCCCTCCGGCTCGGGTTCGGGCATCGGCTCGGGCTCGGCTTCCCTCACCGGCTCGGGCTCTGCCTCGGCGACCGACTCTGTCTCGGGGATCGGGTCCGAGTCGCCGTTAGCGACATCCGTTCCCTCATCGAGGTCCTGCGGCTCCTCGTCGGGGACGATCGGCTCTTCGAAGCGTGCCGCCGCAACGGATGCCGGGATCTCGGGCTTCGGCGGAACCCCGGGAGCGTCGGCATCCACAGGCGTCCCCGGCAGCTCGGCGGCGGCCACGGCGGCGGGAACCTCGGGCGGCGGCGGGACGGCGGTGCCGGCGCCGGACACGGGCGCCTTTTTGCGGGGCGGTCGTGTCTTGGGAGGCGTCACCGGATAAACCTATCAAGCCGACATGCGCCGCTCCTGAGGGAGTGTCACGCTGCGTGAGTTATCACGAATGCGCAACGTCGGACCTGGATACGGGCCCTTTTCAGGCACCCCGGATAGCATTGACCCGGCACGAAGATGTGTCTTTCCGATGAACGGACATTGACCACATCGTCAGGAGCACCACGTGACCAAGATCGTCATTCTCGCAGCCGGCATGGGCTCGCGGCTCGGCCGCAGCCTGCCCAAGCCGCTGACGACCCTGAACGACGGCCGCAGCATCATGGGGCAGCAGCACGACAACATCCACGCTGCATTCGGACCTGCCGCCCCCATCACGACGGTCGTCGGCTACCGCGCCGAGACCATCGTCGAGGCGTTCCCGGACGTCGACTACGTCTACAACGACCGGTACGACCAGACGAACACGTCGAAGAGCCTTCTTCGCGCACTCAAGGCCACCGGCAAGTCGGGCGTGCTGTGGATGAACGGCGACGTCGTTTTCGACCCCCGCGTACTCGGGCGCGCGCTCGCCCTGGTCGAGGCCGAGCAGTCCTTCGTGACCGTCAACACCTCGAAGGTGAGCGACGAAGAGGTCAAGTACACCGTCGACGCGGAAGGCAACATCGCCGAACTGTCGAAGACGGTCGTCGGCGGCCTCGGCGAAGCCGTCGGGATCAACTACATCTCCCGTGCCGACAAGCCTGCGCTCATCGCGCAGCTCGGCAACGTCGACAACCAGGACTACTTCGAGCGTGGACTCGAGCTCGCCGTGGCCGAGAACGGCCTGAAGCTGCGCCCTCTCGACATCTCCGACCTCTACGCCGTCGAGGTGGACTTCGCCGAAGACCTCGAGCGGGCCAACTTCTACGTCTGACGCGCCGCGCGAGCGGCCGAGGGCCGCGAGCACACACATGACCGACGTTCCCCGCATCCACTCGCTCCCCGAAGACGCCGCCTGGGTGGGGGGTCTCCCGCCGGTCGGCTCGCCGGAGCACCCCTGGCTCATCCGCGTCCTCGATCGGGTGCTCGCTGTCCAGCAACCGGCGGTCGGAGCGCACCTCCACGCGATCCGGTCACGTCATCCGGAGGCGACTCCCGCCGACGTCATCCGGATACTGGAACGGCGCTACCTGGCAGCCGTGACCACCGGTGGGGCCGCTGTCGGAGCGACTGCCGTCGTCCCCGGTATCGGCACGGCGGTCACCCTGGCGCTGAGCGGAGCCGAGACCGTCGGGTTCCTCGAGACGACCGCGCTGTTCGCACAGTCCCTGGCGGAGGTGCACGGCTTCCGCGTCACCGATCCCGACCGCGCCCGCGCTCTCGTGCTCACGCTGATGGCGGGCAAGGAGGGCGTCGATCTCGTCAGCCAGTTTGCCGGCCAGGTGCAGGGCGTCGGCCCAGGACGCGACGCCTACTGGGGCAAGCTGGTGACCACCTCGCTGCCGAAGGCCATGGTCGGCCCCCTCATCGATCGGCTCAAAGCCTCCTTCATCCGACGGTTCGCCGCGCAGGGCGGTGCGTCGCTCATCGGACGGGCGCTCCCGTTCGGCGTCGGGGCGGTCGTGGGGGGCAGCGGCAACCACATCCTCGGCCGCCGCGTCGTCGTGGGCGCCCGACGCGCCTTCGGCCCGCCGCCCCTCGCCTTCCCGAGCGAACTCGCCCCCCGTCCTCGCGACGCCGTGCGCCCGCCGTCGGTCCGACGCGGTCTCCGCGGCCGACGTCGGCGTGGAGACGGCGGCGCCGGGGCCCCGGACAACGAGTAGCGTGGCCGCGTGCTCCCCCTTCTCGTCACGTTGTTGATCCTGAACGCCGCCTTCAACGTGATCGTCTGGCCGACGTTCTACCGCCGTGTCTCCCGCGATCCGCGGGCACGTGACGCGAACGGCCGTCCCACGAGGTTCCTCACCGTCCATGCGATCCTCATCGGAGCGGCGCTGCTGCTCGCGGCGGCATCCCTCGTCGCCGCCATCGTCGCGGCGACCGGCACGGGGAACTGACGACGTCCGGTCCTGCACACGGCCCCGCCCCGGCGCAAGTGGTGTGGGGCTCTGTTCGACAGTGACTACCGTTGTCGAGTGGTCACGACTCCCCCGAAGCAGCCGACAGGCCGAATCCAGAGCCTCGACGGGCTGCGCGGGGTCGCCGCGCTGGTCGTCCTTCTGCACCACTGGCTGCTGATCGCGGAACCCCTCCTCGAGGGAACCGTCAGCTGGGCGGTCATCTCCGAGTCCCCGGTGAAGCTCCTCACCGCCGGCAATGAGGCGGTCCTCGTCTTCTTCGTGCTGTCGGGTCTCGTCGTCGTCCTCCCGGTGTTCCGAGAGAACTTCTCCTGGATGGGCTTCCTCTCGGCTCGCGTCGTCCGCCTCTACGGGCCGGTGATCGCCTCGCTGGCGCTGAGTGCCCTCCTCATCTTCCTCGTCCCCCGCGATCGCTCCGCGATGCCGGCCGGATCATGGATGGCCGAGACGCACGCCGAGTCGGTATCGGTCGGTTCCTTCCTCGCGCAGGCATCGCTCGTGCCGCGCCAGTACCCGCTCAACAATCCCCTGTGGTCGTTGCACTGGGAACTGCTGTACTCGATCGTCCTGCCCCTGGCGACGGCGCTCGCCCTCCTCGTGCGGCGTCACGCGCTCGCAGCGGTGATCGTCTGCTGCGGCCTGAGCGTCGCTGGTCGCATCTTCGAGCAGAGCGAGCTGCTCTACTTCCCGGTTTTCATCGTCGGCACGATCATGGCGGCGCGGATGCCGGATCTGCTGGCGTGGGTGGAGCGTCCGCGGCCCCGATGGTTCATGCCCCTGTTCACGCTGGTGAGCGTCGCGATGCTCATCGCGAGCTGGCTGGCCCGGCCGATCGTGCCCAGCGGGACAGACCTCAGCACCGTGCTTTGGGCCTTCGCGGCTCCGGGTGCCGCGGGCATCGTCCTGGTGGCGCTCGCCTGGGGCCCGGCCATCCGACTGTTCGAGACGCGACCCATCCAATGGCTCGGGAAGATCTCGTTCAGTCTCTACCTCGTGCACGTGCCGGTGCTCGCGACCCTCGCATTCGCCTTCGGTTCGGAGGCCTGGCTGCTCGTCGGAGTGCTCGGGATCCCGATCAGCCTCCTAGTCGCCTGGGGGTTCTACGAGGGAGTCGAAGCTAGAATGCATACGTTGGCGCGACGCGTCCACCGAGCTGTCGCGGCGCGAGCGCGTCGCCGGGCGGGTGAAGTCGCGCCCTGATCTGCCGTCGACGAGAGCACAGCACACCTACATGCGTTCGCCCCTTCCGCCTGCCGTCACCCGCGCCGTCCGCTGGGCCCTCACCCGCGCGAAGCGCATCCCGACGTCCGAGCAGATCGCGTGGGCTCGCTCGCTCCCGATCCGTCGCCGCACCGTCGTCTACGAGTCGTTCGCCGGCAACGGCGCCCTCTGCAACCCCGAGGCGATCTTCCGTGCGCTCCTGGCGGACCCGGAGTTCGCCGACCTGACGCACATCTGGGCGATCAGTGACACGGATGCTGCAGCCGCCGTGCGTGCCGAGTTCGCCGGTTCGTCGAACGTCGTGGTCGTCCGCCGCGGCAGCGGCGCCTATTGGCGGGCCCTCTCGACCGCGGGCTACCTCGTCAACAACGCCACGTTCCCGCCGGCGTTCAGCAAGCGCACGGGTCAGGTCTACCTGAACACCTGGCACGGCACACCGTTGAAGCTGATGGGGTTCGACATGCCCGGCGGCGCGCGCGAGTCGGCGAACACGCTTCGCAACCTGCTGAACGCCGACTACCTGCTCGCTGCCAACCCCTTCATGGCCGAGACCATGTACGAAGACGCCTACCAGCTGCGGAACGTCTATCGCGGATCGATCATCGAGGAGGGCTACCCGCGCATCGACCGGCAATGGATGTCGGACGTTGAACGCGCACAGCGAGTCGCCGAACTGGGCTCCGCGCTCGGGACGGACCTGACCGGGAAGCGGATCGTCCTGTTCGCGCCCACCTGGCGCGGATCGTCTTTCCAGGCGCCGGACGCCGACCTCGCGCACCTCGCCGAGCAGGTCGCCGGCATGCAGCGAGAGCTGGGCGACGACACGGCCGTCCTCCTCAAGACGCACCAGGTGGTGCACCGCGCGGCGACGCGGATCCCCGCTCTGAAGCGTCTCCTCGTCCCCAACACCACGGCGACGAATGTCCTGCTCGGACTCGCGGACGCCCTCGTCACGGACTATTCGTCGATCTTCTTCGACTACCTCGCCACGGGCCGTCCCGTGGGCTTCCTCGTCCCGGACGGCGACGACTACTCGGCTGTCCGCGGCACCTACATGCCGCTCGACGAGCTGCCAGGCCCCGTCCGCACCGACCCCGTCGAGCTCGGCCGCGACCTCGCCGGACTGATGGCGGACGACGCGACGCCGCACCCCCGCTACGCGGAGTGGGCCGAGCGCTTCGTCCCCTTCGACGACGGTCGGGCGACCTCACGGGTGATCGACATCGTCTTCCGCGGACTGACGGACGGTCGCCGCGTGCGGCCGGTCCGCCGCGACGACCGACCTCGGTTGCTGTTCTACCTCGGCGGGATGCGGCTGAACGGCATCACGACCGCCGCGGTCAACCTCCTCAACTCGCTCGACACCCAGCGGTACGACGTCACCGCTCTCATGGCCTACCCGCGCGGCGCGACGACGCAGCACAACCAGTCCCGGCTCGACTCCGGCATCCGACAGGTCTTCCGGGTCGGCGGCATGAACGGGCTCAAGGTGCGCCAGGTCCTGCGCCGCGTGGCGGACGTGAGCACCGATCCGCTCCGGGCGCACCGGCGACTCGGCCACAAGTCCCTGTGGCACGACGAGTGGACGAGGATCTTCGGGTCCGCGAAGTTCGACTGGGTCGCCGACTTCAGCGGCTACAGCCCGTTCTGGGCACACCTGCTGCTCCACTCGCCGCGGGCGACCCGTGCGATCTGGCTGCACAACGAGATGGCCGCCGACCGGGATCGGACGGTTCACGGCAAGCAGGCCTTCCGCCGCTCGCTCGGACGCGTCTTCGCGATGTACCGGGCCTACGACCAGCTCGTCTCGGTCTCCCCCGCCCTCACTGACCTCAACCGCGCCGAACTCGCGGAGTTCGCCTCCACCGACCGGTTCGTCACGCTCCGGAACCTGCCCGACGTGGTCTCGACGGCACCGACAGCGGACAGCGGCCCGGAGAGCGAGGATGCCGGACTGGGCGAGGCCGTCGACACCGCGCTCGCCGTGCCCGGCATCCGCCGATTCGTCACCGTCGGACGCCTCTCAACGGAGAAGAACCACGCGCGGTTGATCCGGGCGTTCGCGCGCCTGGCGGACACAGCCCCCGACACGCAACTGTTCATCGTGGGCGGCGGGCCGCTCCGGAACACCCTGGAGCAGCAGGTGCGCGACGCCGACCTCACCGGACGGGTGTTCCTGACCGGGCCGTTGCGCGACCCGGTCTCGGTCATGCAGCGCTGCGACTGCTTCGTCCTCTCGAGCGATTACGAGGGGCAGCCCATGGTGCTGATCGAGGCGGCTCAGCTGGCTCTGCCGATCGTGTCGACGGCCTTCGGCTCGGCCCGGGGCGCGCTCCCGGGCGACGACATGCACATCGTCGACCGAGACGATGACGCCCTCGCCGACGGGATGCGGGCGTTCCTCGAGGGCCGTGTGACCCCCGCATCCCTCGACGTCGACGCCTATACGGCGGAGGTCCTCGCCCAGTTCGACGCGCTCGTCCCGCGGACGGCGCCGGCCCAGCCTGCCCGACGATCGCCCGGAGCACGGTGACTCTCGACGCGCCGGTGCCCGCTCCCGGTGCGGGGGTCACGTTCGTGATGCCCGTGCTCAATGAACGGGACTACCTGGAGCGGGCCGTGGAGACGGTCCTCCAGCAGGACGTCGACGGCCCGGCCGAGCTCGTCCTCGCCCTCGGACCCTCCACCGACGGCACGACCGAGCTCGCCCATCGCCTGGCCGACGCCGACCCGCGGATCCGCCTGGTCGACAACCCCCGCGCCGATATCCCCGTGGCCTTGAACCTGGCGATCCGCAGCGCCCGGCATCCGACGATCGTCCGCGTCGATGCGCACTCCGAACTCGCGCCGGGATACACCCGCCAGGCTCTCGCGACCCTCGATCGGGTCCGCGCCGCCAACGTCGGAGGCGTCATGCGGGCGGACGGCCGGACGCCCTTCCAACGCGCCGTCGCCATCGCCTACAACTCCCCCATCGGGCTCGGCGGAGGGGCGTACCACGGCGGCGCGCCCGAAGGACCCGCAGAGTCGGCCTACCTCGGGGTGATGCGCCGCGCGGTCCTGGAGGAGGTCGGACTCTTTGACGAGACCATCCGACGCGGCGAGGACTGGGAGCTCAACCTCCGGATCCGCCACGCGGGATATCGCGTGTGGTTCGATCCGCGCCTGTCCGTCACGTACTGGCCGCGCGAGAGCTGGGCTCGCTTGGCGCGTCAGTTCGTCGCCACGGGGACGTGGCGCGGAGAGCTCGTCCGGCGCCTCGGACGGCAGAACTCGCTCCGCTTCTTCGCCCCGCCGGCTCTCGTCGTCGCCGTCGCCGCGAGCATCGTCCTCGGGATCCTGCAGGTGACGGGCCTCCTCACGGGCGTCGCGTCCGCGATCCTGTCCGTCGTCCACCTGCCACTGGCGCTCTACGTCCTCGGCATCCTCGGCTTCAGCGTGACGGCCGGCCGCAGCGTGCGGGAGCGCGCGTGGCTCGCCCTCGTGCTTCCGACGATGCACCTGTCCTGGGGCGGCGGGTTCCTCAGCGGCCTGCTCCGCGGGGCGAAGGACACCGTCGACACCTCCCGGTTGGACCGCAACACGCCGCTCCCGTGACGAGCGGATGCCGCGGCCTCAGTCGCGGGCGATCATCCCCTGATCGAGCAGACGGGCGACGACCCGCTCGGCCGCTCGGCCATCGTCACGCGCGTTGAACCGCGCGACCCACGACGCGTACCGCTCCGCGTGACCCTTCGTCGCCCCGGGATCCGCCAGCGCCGCGGTGAGCTCGTCCTGCGTCGAGGTGAGCGGGCCGGGCGCCCGCTCGATGAGATCGAAGTAGAACCCACGGAGCTTGCCCCGATAATGCGCGAGGTCGGGGACGAAGAAGTAGATCGGCTTGCCGGTCGCCGTGAAGTCGAACATGACGGACGAGTAGTCGGTGATCAGGGCGTCGGCGGCCAGCAGCAGCGCCGAGATGTCGGGATACGCCGTCACATCGATGACGCGCGACCCGCCCGTGTCGGCGCCGGGCAGGAGCGTACGGGAGTGCCCGCGCACGAGGATCACGGCACCGGCATCCGCTGCCAGCCGCTCGAGGTCGAGGTAGTCGACCATCTGCTCGCGATCGTCCCGCCAGGTCGGCGCGTACAGGAGCACCCGGTCATCGGGCTCGAGCCCCAGACCCCGGCGAACCGCGTCCCGGTCGCCTGAGGCGAGCACGTCGTTCCGCGGGTAGCCCTCCACCCACACCGGACGGCGCCAGAATCCGTACGCCTTCGACAGGATGCGGGCCGCGTACGGATTCTGTGCGAGGAGAACGTCCCAGCGCCGGCTCTCACGGATCACCGCGAGCGCGCGGCGCGGGTCGAAGCCAGGCCGATCGAGGGCCAGACGCTTGAGCGGCGTTCCATGCCAGGTCTGCAGGATGCGCTGGCCGGGGCGGCGGACGAAGCGGCGCCGCAGCCAGTCGTTGACGACAAGGAGACGGGAGACCCCCCGGGCGTGCCACCACTCCGGCGAGCCTTCGACGACGGCGACGGCACCCTCGGGAACCTCCACCGAGAGGTCGACGACGCTCCAGTACCTCGTGACGGCAGGCGCGACGCGGGAGATCTCCGCGTCGATCGCCCGCGGGTTGCAGCTGGCGTTGCGCCCGTAGAAGCTCTCGAAGAACACCGCGTTCTCGAGCGGTCCGCGAACGGTCGCATAGTCACGCTCGAGCGCCGCTTGGCCCGCCGGCGACGTGTCTGCGTCCCGCAGCGGCGGCGAGACGACCACCGCACCATCGGCGAGCTCCACCGCCAGCGACTCCCCCGTCGACCGCCCGAGGTCCACGACGTCGCCCCGGCTCTGGACCCGACCGTCGACCTCGAGGCGGTACCGACCGCGGGGAAGAGCGAGGACCGGCCCGCCCCACCGAGCGACCCGAAGGGGCAGGACAGCCCGCCACCCGGCATCCGTCGTCGAGATCACGGCTGTCACCGTCGCACGGGGACCGATGGCGCGGATGTCCGAGGGAGCGGCCCCGGATGCGTTCAGGACGAGGCCGTCGCCCGCCTGCAGGGCGGCGTGG
This sequence comes from Microbacterium sp. 77mftsu3.1, assembly GCF_900100525.1. Taxonomy (NCBI): domain Bacteria; kingdom Bacillati; phylum Actinomycetota; class Actinomycetes; order Micrococcales; family Microbacteriaceae; genus Microbacterium; species Microbacterium sp. 77mftsu3.1. The sequence continues at coordinate 240,016 of NZ_FNCR01000001.1, forward strand.
ATCATTCGTTCCCCCTCGACGGATGCGCCGACGCGAGCGCGCGCCGGATGGCACGATACACGCGCTCGGCACTTCGGCCGTCCCGGTAGGCGTGCACGCGGCGGCTCAGCTCCTCGGCGCGGGAGAGGCGCCGGGCTCGTTCGGAGTCGTCGTGCAGCACGCCGTCGAGGTGGCGCATCACCTCGGCCCAGCTCGTCGCGACGTCCTCCCCGGCGACATCGCGGTACCGGCCGTAGAAACCGCGCTCCGCGGCGTACTGCGCCTCGTCCGGGGCGAAGAAGACGACCGGCAGCGGGATCAGCGCGGTGTCGAACACGAGCGAGGAGTAGTCGGTGATGAGCGCATCGAACGCGCGGAGGACGGGGGTCACGTCGGGGAGCAGATCCGCCCCGAGGAGGCGTACCCGTCCGTCCGCGTCCGGCGGCGAGTATTCGCCCGCGCCCAGTGGGTGCGAGCGGATCACCAGCACGGCATCCTGCGCGGCCAGGGACGCTGTGATCGCGTGCCTCTCCTCCGCCGTGGGGACGGCGGGGTCGGGTGCGCCGTCGCGCCACGTCGGGGCGTACAGCACGAGGCGGGAGGACCCCACGGAGCCGACGAGGGACTCGACTGTGCTCCGGGCCTCCGCTGCCGAAGGGCCCGTCGAGAGCACGTCGACGCGCGGTTCGCCCGTGACCACGATCCGGTCGTACCCGAGCCCGAACGCGGACTCGAGGCGGCCGCGGACGAGGTGCGACGCGGCGGGCAGGAGCCGGATGCGGCGCTGGGTCCGCTCGTAGGCGACCCGGAGGAGCCGCGCCAAGCCCGGGATCGGGAGCGGAGCGCGCGCGGTCACCGGGGAATCCAGACCGAGCCGCTTCAGCGGGATGCCGTGCCAGAGCTGCACGAGGAAGGATCCCGCCGTCGCGTATCGGTTGACGTCACCGGCGCCGTGCGTGACGACGACCACTCGTGCGCGCGCCGTGAGCCAGAAGCCGCGGAAGCCCTGCTTGCGGGCCGAGGGGATGCCGGCACGCCGAGCCATCTCGTCGTCACGCGCCGACCCGGTCAGCCAGACGGCTCGCTCACCCTGCTCCGCGGCGACCTGCCAGAGCGCCCACGCACCCTCGCCGACGCCGGCAGCCGAACCGAACACCCACAGGTCGGTCGACCTCGGGATGATCCGCGTCGCCACGAGGCCCAGCACATGGAGCGGGAGCCGGGCCACCTGCGCGCCGTTGCCCGACGAGAACGAGAACGACCCCATCCCGCGAGCCTATCGCGGGGTGGGGTCGTGACTCGGAAGGTCGCGTCGGAGCGGTCAGTCGGTGAGCTTGCCGAGCGTCACGTCGGCGGTGAAGGACTTCCCGCCGCGGACGTAGACGACGCTCGCGTCGGAACCGGCGGCCAGGGCGCGCACCTGAGCGGTCAGGTCGGTCGCGTCGCGGACCGGCACGCCGTTGAACTCGGTGACGATGTCGCCGGCCTTCAATCCCGCCTTCGCCGCTGCCCCACCCGAGGTCACATCGCTGACGAGGGCACCGGCCACGGTGCTGTCCTTCTGGTCCGCCGAGTTGCCGACCATGGCGCCGAGCAGACCGTGCGTGGCGGAACCGTCCTTGATGATCTCGTCGGTCACGCGCTTGACGACGCTCGAGGGAATCGAGAAGCCCACGCCGATGGACCCGGCTTCGCTGGAGGACGACGACCCGCCGCCGGCGGTGGCGATGGCGACGTTGATGCCGATCAGCTTGCCCTCGTCGTCGACGAGCGCGCCGCCGGAGTTGCCCGGGTTGATCGCGGCATCCGTCTGGATCACGGCGATGGAGATGGTCCCGGCCGATCCCGAACCCTGCTGCTGGCCCTGACCGAAGTCGAACTGGAACGGGGACTGTCCGTTCTGCCCCTGATCCTCCTGCTGCTCGCCCGAATCGGGCACCGCCGACGAGGCGATCTGGATCGAGCGGTTGAGCGCACTGACGATTCCGGTCGTGACGGTGTTGGACAGGCCGAGCGGCGCGCCGACCGCGACGGTCGTGTCGCCGACGTTCAGCTTGGTCGAGTCCGCGAAGTCGATCGGGGTCAGTCCGGTCGCGCCCGTCAGCTTGATGACGGCGAGGTCGTAGATCGGGTCGGTGCCGACGACCTTCGCGTCGTAGACGCGACCGTCGGAGGTCGTCACCCGCAGGGCGACGTCCGAGCTCGCACCGTCGAGGGTGACGACGTGCGTGTTGGTCACGACGTAGCCGTCCTCGCTGAGGATCACGCCGGAGCCGGTGCCGCCGCCGTTCGACGATGTCGCACTGATGGTGACGACGCTCGGCAGGGTCTTCGCCGCGATTCCGGTGGTCTGGTTGACGTTGTCGGGGTCGTTGACGGTGACCTGGGTCGTGCCGTTCGAGGACGCGACCGTGCCGTTCTGGTGGAACACGTCGCTGCCGATCGCCGCGCCGCCCAGGCCCGAGACGGCGCCGACGATCGCGGCGGCCACGAGGACGGCGACGATCTTGCCGGAGCCGATCTTCGCGTCGTGCGGACGCGCGTGGCCGTCGTCGGCGACCGCGCCAGCCGGCTGCGACGAGAACGCCGCGCCCGGGGCGTGCTGTCCGCGCGAATCCGCGCCCTGGGGGTGCTGGCCGTGCGGCTGCGCGTACCAGCCCTGACCGGCCGGCTGCGCGAGGGGCGTCGTCGGTGCGGTGGGCTGCGAGGGCGCGCCGGAGTCGGGCATCGGCGGACGCGGCGGCACCGCTGCGTCAGGCGTGTGGGGGTCGGGGGTGTTCGAATCGCTCATGGGACTGCTCCTTTTCCGAGGCGTCTTCAGAGTGCTCCCGGAGTCTGTGGACCAGCTATGCCGACCCTCCGATCAGCCTATGGGAGCAGACGCCGCCGCGGGTCGCCCACGAGGGCGTCCCGCGAGGCGGAGCGTTACGCTGGCCCCGTGCTGCACATCCCCGGCGCCTGGCAACGCGCGGCGCGCGGCGCAGGCCTCCTCTCCCCCGCCGGCGAACTCGCCCCGACGATCTTCGCCGAGATCACCGCCGCCGCCGTCCGCCACGATGCCGTCAACCTCGGCCAGGGGTTCCCCGACGAGGACGGACCGCCCGAGGTGCTGGATGCCGCGATCGTCGCCATCCGGGACGGAGTGAATCAGTACCCGCCCGGACGAGGGATGCCGGTCCTCCGGGAGGCGGTCTCCGATCATCAGCACCGCTTCTACGGCATCGACGTCGACCCCGAGCGCGAGATCCTCGTCACGGCCGGCGCCACCGAGGCGTTGACCGCCGCCCTCCTCGCCCTGCTCGATGGGCCGGACGACGAGGTCGTGGTCTTCGAGCCGTACTACGACTCGTATGCGGCCGCCGTCGCCCTGGCCGGTGCACGCCTCGTGCCCGTGCCGCTGCGCTGGCCGTCGCTCGAACCCGACCTCGACGAGTTGCGTGCCGCCGTCCGCGACCGAACCCGGATCATCCTCGTCAACGACCCCCACAACCCGACCGGAACGGTGTTCTCGAACGAGGTCCGCGACGAGATCGTCCGACTCGCCGAGCGTCACAACGCGCTGATCGTCACGGACGAGGTGTACGAGCACCTCGTCATGGACGCCGACCACGTCCCCCTCGCGACGCTGCCCGGCGCCGCCGAGCGGACCCTCACCATCTCGTCGGGCGGCAAGACGTTCCGAACCACGGGGTGGAAGGTCGGCTGGGTGAGCGGGCCGGCAGACCTCGTCGACGCGGTGCTGGCCGTCAAGCAGTACCTGACGTACGTCAACGGAGCACCCTTCCAACCCGCCATCGCCGTCGGTCTCGGCCTGCCCGACACCTTCTTCGACGACCTCGCCGCGACCCAGCGTGAGCGCCGCGACCTGCTCGGCGCGGGCCTGCGCGCCGCCGGGTTCGAGGTGTCCACGCCCGCAGGGTCGTACTTCACGGTCGCCGATGTGCGTTCGATGCTCGCCCCCGGCGAGGATGCCGCCGCGTTCTGTCGCGCCCTCCCCGAACGCGTCGGTGTCGCCGCGATCCCGCTCACCGCGTTCGCGACGCCGGAGCACCGGGAGCGGTACGAGACCCTGGTCCGATTCGCGGCCTGCAAGCGGACGGACGTCATCGCCGAGGCGGCGCGGCGGCTGGCGGCATCCGCGTCGTGACCCTCCGGAGGCGGCTCACTCGCGCGGAGCGACCGTGTACCGCCGAAGGGCCAGCGCAGGATTGACACGGCGGACGCGGGCGACGGTCGCCGCGTCGACGTGGGCGACGGCGACATCCGTGCCCGTGCCGATCGTCACGACGGGCACTCCCTGCGGGTCGATGACGACCGAGTGCCCCACGCCCAACGGCGGCGGGTGATCGGCACCCGCGACGTAGAGCGTGTTCTCGATGGCCCGAGCCTGGAGGAGCGTTCGCCAGTGATCCTCCTTCAGAGGCCCGCGCACCCACTCCGCGGCGACGAGGAGGACGTGCGCTCCCGTGTCGGCGAGCACGCGGGAGACCTCGGGGAACCGCAGGTCGTAGCAGGTCATGAGGGCGAAGCGGATGCCGCCGGCCTCGAACGTCTCGGGTTCCTCCAGCGCTCCCGGCTCCACCCAGTCCGACTCGCGCTGTCCGAACGCGTCGTAGAGGTGGAGTTTGCGGTAGCGCGCGATGAGCCCACCGGCATCCACCGCGACGACGGTGTTGCGCACGAGCCCGTCCGTGTCGGAACGTTCGACGAGCCCCGCGACGATCACGACGTCGTGGTCACGCGCCAGTGCCGTGAGGGCGGTCACGAACGCGCCGTCAAGGTCCTGCGCGTGCGCGGCGAGCGACGCGTCGAACGGGTCGACGAAGTAACTGGAGTACTCGGGGAACAAAACGACCCGCGCACCTCGGCCGCGGGCGCGGGCGACCAGTTCCGAGATGGCCTCGAGGTTGGCGGTCTCGTCGGCGGACGGCGCGAACTGCGCCACTGCGACGCCGAGGGGCGAGTCGGTCATGGGGTCCTTTCCGACCGCAGGCGGGTGATGACAGGGACGACGAGCCAGAGGGCGACGATGACGATCCCCAGAGCGACGCCTGCGATCCAGGATGCCGCACCCCCCACCACCACGTCGAAGACGAACGCGACGACCCCCACCAGGAGCGCGGAGACGAGACCGAGGGCGGCGAGCATGCAGCCGTGGCCGAAGCGGACGATCGTGGACTTCGCACGGCGTGCGAACAGGATGCGGTGCACCGAGACGGGCGCAAGGGCGACGACGGCGCTGAGGGCAGACAGGAGGACGAGGACGAGATAGCCGATGCGCTGCGCCCCGGCGAGATCCCCGAACGACGGCTGGAACGCGAGCGCGAGGAGGAAGCCCGTGAGGATCTGAGTCCCGGTCTGCAGCACGCGGAGCTCCTGGAGAACCTCGTTCCAGTTGCGGTCGGCCCGCTCGTCTCGCGTCTCGTCGCGCCCGTCCGTCTGTGCGTCGGCGGCGGCGTCGATCTCACGCGGAAGCATGTCCTCATCCTGCCGAACTCGGGGCTTTCCGGCACCGATTCGCGTCCGCCTGAAACGCGTGCTAGTGTTTTCTCTTGTGCCGCGGGGTGGAGCAGTTCGGTAGCTCGCTGGGCTCATAACCCAGAGGTCGCAGGTTCAAATCCTGTCCCCGCAACGAAAAGAAGAAGGCGTCCCCTCTCCGGAGGGGGCGCCTTCTTCGTTGTACGGCTCGGTCAGGCCGGCAGCATCGCGCGCTCGATGTCGGCGAGGAAGCGCACGATCGCGCGCAATTCGTCGTCGGTGTAGGCGTCTGCAGCGTCACGCATCCGCTGGAGCCGCTCGCCGAAGTGGCGACGGAAGGTGACTCGCGCTTCATCCGTGAGCGCCACGATGCGGGCGCGGCGGTCATGCGGATGCGGCTTGCGGACGAGGTAACCGGCGGCCGTCAAACGGTCGAGCAGCTTCGTGGTCGACGCCGTCGAGATGGCGAGGTGGGTGGCGAGATCGTTCGGCTTGACCACCTCCCCGTGCTGCTCGCGGATGATGAGCATCCGGAGCGCGGCGAGGTCGGTCGTGTTCATGTCCATGTCACCGCGCATACCCGCGTACATTCGATCCAAGGAGTCGGAGAACGCGCGGATCGCTTCGAGGGCGCTCATCACGATGGCATCGCGCTCACTGCCCGGAACCCATGGATTGGCCACCATTGGACACCTCCTCGCTCGATAGGTAGCATGACGATTGATTGCTAGATAATCTAGCAAAGTACGGAGGACCTGTGTCAGACATCGAGTACGTCATCCTGCTGGACGACGACGGACGCGACATCGGCACCGCTCCGAAGGCAACGGTCCACGGTACCGACACGCACCTCCATCTGGCGTTCTCCTGCCACGTCTACAACTCGCGCGGCGAGCTCCTCGTCACCCGCCGCGCCCTGAGCAAAGCCGCCTGGCCGGGCGTGTGGACGAACTCGTTCTGCGGGCACCCGGGCCCTTCGGAGTCGATGGTGGATGCCGTCCACCGCCGCGCGGCCCACGAAGTGGGACTCACCCTCCGCGACGTCACCCTCACGCTGCCGCAGTTCCGCTACCGCGCCGTCGACGCGTCGGGAATCGTCGAGAACGAGATCTGCCCGGTGTACGTCGCCTACACGGACGACGAACCCCGCCTCAACCCCGACGAAGTCGCGGAGGCGCGCTGGGTCGACCCCGCCGACCTGGACACGTCGATCAGTGCCGCCCCCTGGGCCTTCAGCCCGTGGCTCGTCCTCCAGGCGCAGCAGCTCGAGCTGGTGCCAGACGCCCGCAGGAGAGCCTCGTGATCGCCCTGTCATCGATCGCCCGACGCGAGATCGATGACGCTCTCGCGGTCGCACTCGACCGCCTGCGCATCCGATCGGCCGCCCTCGGCGAAGCCTCCGCGGCGCTCGGCGAGGCGACCGCGGCATCGGCCACCGGTGGCAAGCGCCTGCGGCCCGCGCTCGTGGTCGCCGCGTTCGAGGCGTTCGGCGGCGACATCCGACACTCCCCCGGGCTCTGGCGCGTCGCCGCGGCCTTCGAGCTGCTCCACGCGGCGTTCGTGGTCCACGACGACCTGATCGACGGCGACGTCGAACGGCGCGGCATCCCGAACGTCGTCGGACGGTTCCGTGAACGCGCACACGCCCTCGGCGGCGACCACGACGATGCGAACCTGCTCGGCGCAGCCGCGGCCGTCCTCGCCGGCGACCTGCTGCTGTTCGAGGCGACGAGGCTCATCGCGACCGCGCCCGTCACCGCCCCCCATCGGGCTGCCCTCTTCGTCCTCCTCGACGACGCTCTCCTCGTCTCCGCGGCGGGCGAACTCGCCGACGTCGAGCAGACCATCGGTGCCGACCTCCCCCCGGCCGACTCGCTCATCCGCACGGCACGCGACAAGACGGCGTTCTACTCCTTCCAGGCTCCCCTCGCCGCAGGCGCACTGCTGGCGGGGGCGAGCGACGACGAGCGGGCCGCCCTCGAATCGGCCGGCTCCGCGATCGGGGTCGCCTTCCAGCTCGCCGACGACCTCATCGGCACCTTCGGGTCGCGCGCCGAGGCGGGACGCGAACCGGGGGCGGACCTCCGTGCGTCCAAGCGCACCCCGCTCATCGCCATGGCGGCCGAGACCGAGGCCTGGCCTCGCATCGCCTCCGCCCTCGCGATGGCGCCGACCGGGCCGATCGCGATCGCCGAGGCACAGCGCGAACTGGCCGCCAGCGGCGCGCGCGAGCGAGCGGTCGAATTGATCGCCGACACCCTCCGTTCGGCGCGCGGCCGTGCGGCGGACGCCTCGCTCCCCCGCGACGCCGTCGTCCTCCTCGCCGCACTGGCCGCCGCCGTCGAGGACCGCATCCCCCGATGACCGACACGCTCTACGACGAGACCGCGACGGTGGCGGCGGCATCCGTCATCCGTGCCTACTCGACCTCGTTCGGGCTCGCGACGAATCTCCTCGGCGGACGCGTGCGCCCGCACGTGCGGAACGTGTACGCCCTGGTGCGCGTTGCCGACGAGATCGTCGACGGAGCGGCCGAGGCGGCCGGCGTCCCGCTCGACGAGCAGCGGAACGTCCTCGACGCACTCGAGGCCGAGACCTACGCCGCGATCGCGCGGGGGTTCAGCGCCAACCTCGTCGTCCACGCCTTCGCGCGGACCGCCCGCCAGTGCGGGATCGCCCGCGTGCACATCGAGCCGTTCTTCACCTCGATGCGCACCGACCTTGAGCAGGCCCAGCACGACGACGCCTCGCACGACGACTACGTCTACGGTTCCGCCGAAGTCGTCGGGCTCATGTGCCTCCAGGTCTTCGTCAACGCGGGATCCGCCGCGCCGCGCGACCCGGACCCGGCCCTGGTGTCCGGCGCGCGCCGCCTCGGGGCCGCCTTCCAGGACATCAACTTCCTGCGCGACCACGCCGACGACGCCGGCCGCCTGGGCCGGGACTACCTCGGCGTCGACGGGGGCGCCGCGCGACGCGAGCAGGTCCTCGCACGCATCGATGCCGACCTGGATGCCGCGGCCGCGACGATCCCGCTCCTGCCCGCGGACTGCCGCGTCGCGGTCGCGACCGCGCACGGCCTGTTCGCCTCGCTCGCCGACCGCCTGCACCGCACCGCCGATCTGGACACGAGGGTCCGCGTCCCGAACCCCGTGAAGGCGGCGATCGCGGTCCGCGCGGCCGTCGCCCACCGCACCGTCCTCCCCGCCCGACGACCCTCCCGGAGGTCCCCCGCATGACCCGCCGCATCGCGATCATCGGAGGAGGCATCACCGGTCTCGCCACCGCTGCGCTCCTCGCCGACCGAGGCGACGAGGTCACCGTCTTTGAGGCGCTCGACGACGTCGGCGGGCGCGCCGGCAGCTGGGAGAAGGACGGCTTCCGCTTCGACACCGGCCCCAGCTGGTACCTCATGCCCGAGGTCTTCGATCACTTCTTCGCTCTGCTCGGCACCACGGCCGCCGAGCAGCTCGACCTCGTGCGGCTGGATCCCGCCTACCGCGTGTACCACGAGGGCGAGAGCGAGCCCTTCGACGTCGTCTCGGGACGGGATGCCGCCGTCGCCGCGTTCGAGGCCCGCGAGAGCGGCGCCGGCGAGAAGCTCGCGACGTACCTCGACTCCGCCGGCGAGATCTACGACCTCGCGGTCTCGCGCTTCCTGTACGACCCCTACGTCTCGCTGAAGGGGCTGACCCACCCCGACGTGCTGAGCAAGCTCGGCACGCTGCTGCCGCTCCTCCTGCGCCCCCTGTCGACGCACGTCGAGAAGCGGTTCGCCGACCCGATCCTGCGACAGGTCCTCGGCTATCCGGCGGTCTTCCTCGGGGGCTCGCCGTACGACGCGCCGAGCCTGTACCACCTGATGAGCCACCTCGACCTCGACGACGGCGTGCTCTACCCCCGCGGCGGCTTCGTGCAGATCATCCGGGCGATCGCCCGCCTCGCCGAAGAGCGCGGCGCGGTCATCCGCACCGGCAGCCGCGTCGAGCGGATCATCACCGTCGGCGATGTGGCCACCGGCATCCGTCTCGCCGACGGCACCCGCATCGAGGCGGACCACGTCATCTCGACCGCCGACATGCATCACACCGAGACCGCGCTGCTCCCGCCGGAGCTGCGGTCTCGCAGCGACGCGTGGTGGGACAAGCGCGTGCCGTCCTTCGGAGCTCTCCTGATCCTCCTGGGCGTCGAAGGCGAGCTTCCCGAGCTCGAACACCACACCCTGCTGTTCACGAAGGACTGGAAGGCGAACTTCGACGCGATCTTCGGCGCGGAGCACGCCGGTGCGATCCCCGACCCCGCCTCGTTGTACGTCTGCCGGCCGAGCGCCACCGATGACGACGTGGCGCCCGCCGGCCACGAGAACCTCTTCGTCCTCGTCCCCATGCCCGCCGCTCCCGAGCTCGGACACGGCGGAGTCGACGGCGCCGGCGACCCGGCGATCGAAGCCGCTGCGGATGCCGTCATCGCTCAGATCGCGTCGTGGACCGGTGTCGCCGATCTCGCCGATCGCGTCCGTGTGCGCCGCACCATCTCGCCCGGCGACTTCGCCGCCGACTTCGGTTCCTTCCGGGGCGGCGCGCTCGGCCTCGCTCACACCCTCGGGCAGTCGGCGATGTTCCGCCCGGGGCTGCGCTCGAAGGTCGACGGCCTTCTCTACGCCGGTCAGACCGTGCTCCCCGGCGTCGGCCTCCCGATGTGCCTCATCTCGGCCGAGCTCGTCGTGAAGCTCCTCGACGGGGACGTGTCCACCGGACGGCTTCCCGAGTCGCGCGCCTCGGAACGCTGACGGCGGTGCCCGGGCTGTACCTGGGCGCCCTGATCCTCTCGGCGCTCGGTGTGATCGCGATCGACCTGAGGCACCGCCTCGCAGTGGCCGCCGACCCCGGTCGCAGCCTGTTGCTCATCGCGTGCGGTACGGCCTTCCTTCTCGTATGGGACCTGGTGGGCATCGCGACCGGCGTCTTCGTCCGCGGCGACAGCCCTCTGCTCGTCGGCATCGATCTCGCCCCCCACCTGCCTCTCGAGGAGCCCGTCTTCCTGGCGTTCCTCTGCCACCTGACGCTGGTCGTCCACGCTCTCGTCACGCGGAGACGCACGCGAGCACGAAGCCGGGACGCCGCATGACCTACCCGCTGATCGTCCTCCCGTTCGTCGTCGTCACCGTCGTCGTGACCCTCTTCTCGCTCCGCCGCCCGCAGCGACGAGAGCGCCTGGTCGCGTCGCTGTGGACCGCCGGCATCCTCGTCCTCCTGACGGCGGTGTTCGACAACGTGATGATCGCCGCCGACCTCTTCACCTACCCCGAGGAGCACATCAGCGGCATCCGCATCGGCCTCGCCCCGATAGAGGACTTCGCCTACCCGCTGTGCGTCGCCTTCCTCCTCCCGGCGATCGGTGCGCTGCTGCCCGAGAGGAGGGATGCCGCGTGACGCCCCTCCGCTTCGCCCGCCAGCTCTTCGTGTCCTCCCGCCCCGTGAGCTGGATCAACACGGCATATCCGTTCGCGGCGGCGTATCTGCTGGCCGCACGCGAGATCGACCTCGTCCTGGTCATCGGGACCATCTTCTTCCTGATCCCGTACAACGTCGCGATGTACGGCATCAACGACGTGTTCGACTACGAGTCCGACCTGCGGAACCCGCGCAAGGGCGGAGCGCACGGAGCGATCCTCGAGAAGAGCCTGCACGCCCCCACCCTGTGGGCGTCGGGTCTGCTGGGTCTCCCTTTCGTCGTCTTCCTCGTGCTGTCGGGCCCACCGTTGTCGTGGCTCGTCCTGGGGCTCAGTCTGCTCGCGGTCGTCTTCTACAGCGCGCCGCCCCTGCGCCTCAAGGAGCGCCCCTTCGCGGATTCGGTGACGAGCAGCATCCATTTCTTCTCGCCCGCCGTGTACGCCCTCGTCCTGACCGGCGCGACGTGGACGCCGCAGCTCGTGCTCATCATCGTGGCGTTCGCGCTGTGGGGTGTCGCGTCGCACGCATTCGGCGCCGTGCAGGATGTCGTCGCCGACCGCGAGGCGGGGATCTCATCGATCGCCACCGCGCGCGGCGCGGCGTGGACGGTGCGGTTCTCGCTCGTCGCCTACGCGGCGTCGGGCGTCGCTATCCTCGGGACCGCGTGGCCGGGACCGCTCGCCGCGATCGTCGCGCTACCGTACCTCGCCACCGTGTGGCCCTACCGCTCGGTGACCGACGCGGATGCCGCCTCCGCCACCCGCGGCTGGGACCGGTTCCTCTGGCTCAACCAGTTCGCCGGATTCGTGGTGACACTGCTGGTGATCTGGTGGGGGCTGTTCCTGTCGTGAACCGCCCCCACCAGATCAGCGGGATCACTCCCCGTCGAGCTGGATGAGCCTGTTGATGATGTCGGTGAGCGCCTTGTCCTGCTCGCCGTAGGCGGCCCAGTCACCCTTCTGCATGGCGTCGTCACGCGCCATCATGACCTGACGGGCCTGCTGCAGGAGACGCGCGATCTCGTCGCCGACACCCGCTGGGGGCGTCTCGTTCTGTCCGCCGCCGGGCGTCGCGCTGGGGCTCGGCGACCCGCTCGGCGAAGGCGACGGCGTCGTTCCCTCATCGCCGGTCGTCGCGCCGGAGTCACCGCCGAACAGCTTGTCGAGCGCTTCCTGCAGGGTGTCCTCGAAGGCGACCTCGTCACCGAACGCGACGAGGATCTTGCGGAGCGCGGGCAGCTGGGTTCCGCTCGACGCCTGCACGAAGATCGGCTGCACGTACAGCAGACCGCCACCGACGGGGAGCGTCAGCAGGTTGCCGTTGCGGACCTCGGACTGACCCTGTCGCAGGAGGTTCACCTGCTGCGCGATGGTCTCGTTCGAGCTGAAGGTGTTCTGCACCTGACCCGGGCCGGGGACCGAGACATCCGCGCTGATCTCCAGCATGCGGAGCTTGCCGTAATCGGGGTTCTTCTCGCCCTTCGTGCTGCCGGCGTTGGCGTCGACCGCGAGGTAGCCCATGAGCACGTTGCGCTCTTGGTCGCCCTCTGCCGCCGGAATGAAGGACGTGAACATCGAGTAGGTCGGGTCCTGCTGGCCCGGCATCTGCATCGTCAGGTAGTACGGCGGCTGCAGGTTCGACTGGGTCACCGGGTCCTGCGGCGTCCGCCACGCGTTGTCGCGGCGGATGAAGGACTGCGCGTCGTCGACGTGGTAGGTCCCGAGCATGGCGCGCTGCACCTTGAACAGGTCCGTCGGGTAGCGCACGTGGCTCATCAGGTCGCCGGACATCTCGCTGATGGGGCGGAGGGTCGACGGGTAGATCTTCTGCCAGGCCTTCAGCATCGGGTCCTGGTCGTCCCAGGCGTAGAGCTTGACCGAGCCGTCGTACGCATCGACGGTCGCCTTGACCGAGTTGCGGATGTAGTTCACGTCGTCGAGCGCGACGCTCGGGGCGCGGTTCGTGGTGTCGGAGATCGCGTCCCGCAGGCTCACGATCGACGAGTACGGGTAGTTGTTGCTCAGCGTGTAGCCGTCGATGATCCAGACGACGCGGCCGTCCACGACGCTCGGGTACGGATCGCTGTCGAGCTCGAGGTAGGGGGCCACCTTCTGGACGCGATCGCGCGGGTTGCGATCGTAGAGGATCTGCGAGTCGTCGTTGATCCCGTCGGAGAACAGGATGTCGGTCGACTGGAACTTCAGCGCGTACAGCAACCGGTTGAACGGGTTGCCGATGTTCGGGCCGCCGTTGCCGGTGAACGTCGTCCGGGTCTGACCGGCGCCGTCCTCGCCGCGCGGGTAGTCGAGTTCGACCGGGTCGCTGCCCTTCGGGGCGCCGACGATCGAGTAGGGCGGCGACGACTCGCCGAAGTAGATGCGGGGCTCGTACTTCGACTCGTTGGTGAGGTCGCCGGAGGTCGGGATGCCGCGCTCGAGGAAGACGGGGTCACCGTCCGCGGTGCGGTCGTTGCCCTTCGCCGCCACGACGCCGTAGCCGTGCGTGTAGACGAGCGTGTTGTTGTACCAGGACTGGGCGTTGCCCAGCTGGTCGAGGTTCAGCTCGCGCACCGACACGACGGCATCCTGCATCTTGCCGTCGATCTCGTACCGGTCGACGTCGAGCGGGTTCTGGAATTGGTAGTACGAGCGGTACTGCTCGAGCTGGCGCACGGTCGGTCCGATGATGGCGGGGTCCATGATGCGCAGCGACGCGGTGGTCTCGGCGTCAGCCCGGAGCTGCCCCTTCTCGGCCGTGGTGACCGCCTCGTACTCGGTCTTCTCGAGCCCGTTGATGCCGTAGGCGAACTTCGTCGCCGCGAGGTTGCGGTCGACGTAGGGCGCCTCGTAGGTCTCGAGGTTCGGCGCGACCTGGAATTGGCTGACGGCCCACGGGTAGGCGACGCCGACGACGAGGGAGGAGACGATGAGCAGCGCGGTTCCGATGAGCGGGAAGCGCCACCGGCCGATGATGGCCGTCACGACGAACAGCGCGGCGACGATCGCCGCGGCGATGGACAGGATCGCGAGACCCGGGATGACCGCGTTGACGTCGACGTAGCTGGCGCCGGTGAACCGGTCGCCCTGCGTCGTGAGCGTCTTGAACCGGTCGAACCAGAGGCTGACCGCCTGTACGGCGAGATAGAGCGCAGCGACGATGGCGAGCTGGATGCGGGCGGCCTTGGAGATGCGGAGTTCGCGCTGACCGACGCGCACCGAGCCGTAGAGGTAGGCGACGACGACGGTCACGAGAAGGCAGATCAGCAGCACTGCGGACGTGAAGCCGAGCACGACGCTGTAGAACGGCATCTGGAACAGGTAGAAGCCGGTGTCGAGGCCGAACTGCGGATCCTTCTGACCGGTGGTGACACCGTTGGCCCACAGCCAGGCGGTCTCCCACTGCGCCGAGGCGGCGAAGCCCGCGAAGAAGCCGAAGAAGACGGGGATGCCCCACATGGCCAGGCGTCGGAGAGGCTCGACGACCTCCTGGTAGTGATCGAGCTGGGAGCTCAGTCGGGCGTAGACCGGCCGAAGTCGGTACGCGAGCTGGATGGCTGCGAAGACGGGGGCCGCCATCGCGACGAACCCGATGACGAACATGACGACACGGGCCGTCCACTGCGTCACCAGCACACTGTCGTAGCCGAGCTGCTTGTACCACTGCCAGTCCGTGTACAGGCTGGCGAACGCGAAGAACGCGATCACCAGCACCACGAGGACTCCGACCGTGATGGCGATCGTGCGGCGAACGGGGTTCGGAGGGGTGGACGTGGCCGGTCCGGCAGGTGTCGAGGTCACCCTCTCATCCTAGGCGGGGCCGACTCGCGGACGGCGGCGGCGGGATGCGCTCTGGGCGGAATCGCAGGGGCGCTGCGGACTCAACCGGCGGCGCACACGGGGAGCTTGTCCACGCCCGTGCCGGTACGGATCGCGTCGAGGGCTGTGAGCGAGTCGTCGAGGGTCGAGACGGGGACGACGCGCAGGCCGTCCGGGACGTGGCCGACGACCTCGTTGCAGTTCTTCTCCGGGGCGAGGAAGTAGGTGGCCCCGGCATCCTTCGCGCCGTAGAGCTTCTGACGGATGCCGCCGATCGGCCCGATCGTGCCGGTGGCGTCGATCGTGCCCGTTCCGGCGACCTGCTTGCCTCCGTTGAGCTCGCCGGGAGTCAGGGTGTCGATGATCCCGAGCGCGAACATCTGGCCGGCGCTGGGCCCGCCGATCCGGTCGAGCTGGATCTTCACGTCGATGGGGAAATCGAAGTCCCGCGAGGTCGTGATCCCGATGATCCAGACCGTGCCGTCCTTCGTGGTGGTGCGCGAGGGCGTCACGGTGACCGTGCGCTCGGCACCGTTCCGGCGGATGACCAGTTCGACGGGCTGACCTCCCCGCTCGTTGATCAGGGATCGCAGCTGCGCGGTGTCCTCGATCGGCGTGCCGCTCGCCGAGACGATCTCGTCGCCGACCTCGAGGATGCCCTTCGCGGCGGAGTCGTCGCTCAGTGCGCCGACGCCGACGTGGGCCCGGACCTCGTACCCCAGTTCGGTGAGCGCGGCGGCCGTGGCCTCCTTCTGGGAGTCGACCATCAGCGCGGCGTTCTCCTCGTTGCGCTGCTCGGTCGTCGTCCCCGCCGGGAACACGTCGTCGATCGGGAGGACGGCTTCGCCGGGATCGAGCCACGCCTTCGCGAGCTCGAACCAGGACGGCGTGGTCTCGCGGTTGCCGACGACCTGCACGGTGGTGAGGTCGAGGGCGCCCGCGGTGGGGTACGTCTTCGCACCGCTCACAGAGATGAGGGGGACGTCGTCGCCGGACGCGTTCTCGGCCGACCCCAAGGTGTTGACGACCGGTCCCTGCCGCTGGATCACGAAACCGGTGGGGAGGAAGCTCAGGATGAGCAGGGCGACGAGCGCCACGACGAGAGCCCAGACCCCCGCGGAGAAGCGACGGGAACGGCGGGACGGCGGGGCGGCAGCCGGCTCGGCGGCGTTGTCGAAGAGCGACACGCGGGTCCTTCCTCCGGCGCTCGTTCGCGGCCGGCGTACACGGGACGTCTCCCGCTCGGACCGGGCGGAGAAAACCTGCCACTAGCGTAGAACGAGACGTCTCCCCCCTGCTGAAAGGCGCCTGACATGACCGATCCCTCGGACGACGATCTGCCCGGCGACGACGACCTCGCCGAGATGCTCCGACGCATGCTGAGCGGTCAGGGCGGAATCGACCCCGAGCAGCTCCGCCAGCTGTCGGGCATGGGCATCGACCCCGCGATGATGCAGAACATCATGCGCCAGTTCCAGGCGGCGATGGCCGGTGACGGGGACGACGACGGCCTCGACTGGTCCGCCGCGAAGACCCAGGCCCTGCACATCGCGAATCAGGACGGGCTGGGGATCACGGCAGGGTCGCGGACCGAGTTCGATCAGGCCTTCGCCCTCGCCGCGCTGTGGCTCAGCGAGGTGACGGCGATCGCCGAGCTCGCGCAAGCTCCGCAGCCGATCACCCGCGGCCAGTGGGTGGAGGCGACCCTCCCGGTGTGGCAGGAGCTCGCCGAGCCGATGGCGACCTCGATCAGCGACGCGCTCATGGCAGCGCTCGAGTCGCAGACGCCCGAGGAGATGCGTTCGGCCATCCAGGGCGCGGGACGCCTCATGCGCCGCGTGGGCGGCGCCCTGTTCGCGTCGCAGCTGGGTGCGGTGATCGGACGCCTGTCGCTCGAGGTCGTGAGCGGTGGCGACGTCGGCATCCCTCTTATGCCCACGGGGGACGCGGCGATCCTGCCGCAGAACTTCGCGGACTTCGGCCGCGACCTCGAGATCGAGGAGGACCAGCTCGCGCTCGTGCTGGCCACCCGCGAACTCGCCCACGCGCGACTGTTCCGTCACGCGAAGTGGCTGCGCCTGCATGTCATCTCGCAGGTGACCGACTTCGCGCGCGGCGTCCACGTCGACACGGACGCCCTCGAGGACCTCGCCTCGCGGTTCGATCCGTCGGCCCCCGAAGAGCTGAAGGCGGCCATCGAGAGCGGCGCCCTCCTCCCCCAGCGCTCTGAGGCTCAGGTCGCCGCCCTGACGAGGCTCGAGAACCTCCTCGCGACCATCGAGGGCTGGGTCGACGTCGTCACCGCCGACGCGACCGCGCGCGTGCCCTCCGCCGACCGCATCGCCGAGGCCGTCCGCCGCCGCCGCGCGGTCGGCGGGCCCGGCGAACAGGCGATGGCCTCCCTCGTCGGCCTCGAACTGCGTCCCCGTCGACTGCGCGAAGCCGCCGCCATGTGGCGCGCGGTGACGGATGCCGTCGGTCCGACGGTCCGCGACCGCCTCTGGGATTACCCCGACCTGATCCCGACGGCTGAGGACATCGACGATCCGGCCGCGCTGGTGGCACGGCTGCAGGCGAGCGAGCGCGGCGAGGAGCCCGAACGCGATGCGTTCGACGACGCCCTCGCGGCCCTCTTGGACGAGGAGGCAGCCGCGGAGCATCCGACGGATGCGGCTCCTGCCGACGACGAGCCAGACGAGCCGGATGCGCCCGGCGAGGACGGCCCGACGGGACCGCGGCCCGTCTGATCCCCGAGCCTCCTCCACAGCGGCTCTGAGGCCTGTCCTCAGCGTTCGCCTGTGGACGGCCCCGGCGGAGGCGGGGACGCGACGTCAGAATCGCGGCATGCTGCGTCTCGCCCCCTCTCATCCCCCGCTGTGGCGGACCCCGACCAGCGTCCAGCTCGGGATGGACGACGAGCGACCGCTGACCGGTCTGACGCCGTGGCAGGAGCGTCTGCTCGATGCCCTCGTGAGCGGCATCCCGGATGCACGCCTCGCCCCGCTGGCGCGGGAGCTCGGTGCGACCGACGACGAAGCGGATGCGTTCCTGCGTCGCATCGAGAAGGCCCTCGCTCCCGAGGTGGCGCCGGCACCGGCCGTCCGGGTCGAGCTGCCGGCCGATCTGCGCCACGAGGACGAGACCACGCTCGTCGGCGGGATGCAGGCCGCGGGACTGGACGTCGTCGACACCGCGCGATGGCCCCTGCCAACGGCGCCCGAACCGATCGTCGTGGTCGCGTCGCGCCTGGTCGATCCGCATCGCGCGGCGCGGCTCACCGCGAAAGACATCCCCCATCTTCCGATCGAGCTCTCGGGCGACCGTGTCGTCGTGGGGCCGTTCGTCGTCCCCGGAGAGAGCGCCTGCATCGCCTGCGTCCACGCGTATCGGCGCGATCGCGACCCCGATTGGCCGCTCGTGGCGGCGCAGCTGCTCGCGCGACCGTCGGTCCCCACCGACCCGCTCCTGCTGGTCGAGGCGGCGACCCTCGCGGCCCGGATGCTGCGCAGCGGCGCGGTAGGACGCTCCGTCGTCCTCAGCGCCGCGGACGGGGTGGGCGAGAGCCGCGAACACCGCCCTCACGCAGGGTGCCTCTGCCGATCTCCTGAAGGAATCTGGAGCGCTGACGCTCCCGGTTCCCCGACCGCTGCGCCCACGACAGCGACAGCGTTCGCGCGGCCCGCGTGACGCCCACGTAGGCGAGACGCCGCTCCTCGTCGATCTGCTCGAACGTCGTCGCGTACGAGATCGGGAGGAGCCCTTCGCTGAGACCCATGAGGTGGACGTGGGGCCATTCGAGGCCCTTTGCGGCGTGGAGCGTCGCCAGGGTCACGGTGCGCATCGCGGGTTCGTGCTGCGCCTTGGCGCGGGCGGTGAGCTCGTCGGTGAAGCCGCGCAGAGTGGTCCCCTCCGGGGCTTCCTCGGCGAGGCGGAGCACCGCCGCCCGCGCTTCCCAGGCCTCGCGCAGCGCGCCGCCGGCGGGGGGCGCCTCGTCGGTCAGTCCGAGCGATCGCAGGACGTCGCGCACCGTGGCGATGAACGACCCCGACAGCGGCGCGACGGAGGCACCGCGGAGGGCCATGAGCGCCTGGCGCACCTCGGGCAGGTCCCAGAACCGCTTGCCCCCGAGGACCGTCGCCGGGATGCCGCGGCTCGAGAGGGCCGCCAGGAGCGGGGCCGACTGCGCGTTCAGCCGGTAGAGCACGGCGACGTCGTGCGGGTCGACACCTTCTCGGAGCTGCGCGGCGATCCGATCCGCGATGCCGTTCGCCTCGGCCGCGTCGTCCTCGTAGGACGTCACCTCGGGAGAGGGGCCGGCGGGCGCCGGTGTCACGAGCTGCAGGGCGCCGGGTCGCCCGCGCATGAGCTCGTTCGCGACGGCGAGGACCGCGGCATCCGATCGGTAGTTGCGTTCGAGGCGCACCACGGTGACGTCGTCGTCGCGCTCGGCGAACTCGAGCAGGTAGCGGGGGTCGGCGCCGGCGAACGAGTAGATGGTCTGGCTCGCGTCGCCGACGACGCACAGATCCTTGCGATCGCCCAGCCACAGCTGCAGCAGGCGGTGCTGCACGGGCGAGACGTCCTGGTACTCGTCGACGGTGAAGTGGCGGTACTGCTCGTGCACAGCCGCGGCGACGCGCGGCTCGGATTCGATCATCCCGGCGCAGGCGAGCAGGACGTCCTCGAAATCGAGCTGGCGTCGTTCGTCCTTCAGCTTCTCGTAGGCGCGCTGGAGGCCCACGAGGGGGTCGATCGACAGACCGGGGATGCCGCCGGCCCGGACGTCGGCGTAGTCCTCGATCGAGCGCATCGTGACCTTCCGCCACTCGATCTGGGAGGCCACATCGCGCAGCGTGGAGGCATCCAGTCGCAGACCGATCCCGTCCGCCGCGTGCGAGAGGAGCTTCACCTTGCTGTCGACGATCGCCGGCGCGGTGTCGCGCGCCACCTGGGGCCAGAAGAAGTTCAGCTGGGCGAGGGCCGCGGCGTGGAAGGTGCGGGCCGCGACGCCCTCGACGCCGAGTGCCCGGAGCCGGCCCCGCAGTTCGCCGGCTGCCTTCGTCGTGAAGGTGACCGCCATGACGCGCTGCGGCGAATAGGCGCCGGTGTCGACGCCGTGCGCGATCCGGTGGGTGATGACGCGCGTCTTCCCCGTGCCGGCGCCGGCGAGGACGCACACCTGACCGCGGAGGGTGCTCGCCGCCTCGCGCTGGCGGTCGTCGAGGTCGGCGAGCGGGTCCGCGCTCACTCCCCGACCCATCGGACGATGAGGCTCCGGGCGATGGAAGCCGGCCCGGGGAGACGGATGTCGCCGCCGCCCGCCAGAGCCTCGCGGATCTCCGCCCGGGTGAACCATCGCACGTCGAGGATCTCCTCGCCGTCGGGGCGGGCTTCATCGTCGGCGACGGCGAAGGCGGTGAAGCCGAGCATGAGCGAGCGCGGGTACGGCCACGCCTGCGATCCGCGGTAGACGATGCGGTCGAGGCGGACGCCCGCCTCCTCGGCGACCTCGCGCTCGACGGTGGTCTCGAGCGACTCGCCGGCCTCGACGAACCCCGCGAACGTGGAATAGGTCGGGATGTCGCCCCACGCGGCGTTCCGCCCGAGCAACAGACGCTCCCCGTCCGAGCTCGCGACGGCGACGATCACGGCGGGGTCGGTCCGGGGGAAGTGCTGGCGACCGCAGACGACGCACCGTCGGGACCAGCCCGCCTGCCGGATCTCGGTCGCCCCGCCGCAGGCCGGGCAGAACGGGGCGTCGAGCAGCCAGCGACCGAGGCTCAGCCCCTGCACGAAGCGGCCCGCCTCGTCGGCGTCGAGATCGCCTCCGACGACGCGCAGACTCCCCCACCCCGCGGCATCCACCGTCGGCTCGTCGGCTTTCGGCGACACGGCCGCCACGGCGACCGCGCGGTGCTGGGAATCGCGGCCGAGGAACGCCCAGACGGCGTCACCGGGAACGGCCTCGGGGGTGAGCCAGCGCAGCGCCGAGTTCTCGTCGAGCGGCGCGCGGTCGCCGTGAAGCAGCAGCACGCGCGTGTTGCGATCCGCTCGGATGCGGGTGAGCAGACCTTCGTCGAGCCGCTCTTCGGCTGCGCGGTCGATGACCGCTCGCGCCAGGGGCGGCGGGACGTCCTTCGTCGTCATCGAGGACCTCTCTTGCGGGCGTGGCGTGGGGGCGCGGGGCCGTGCCCCGCCTACCCTGGGGGGCATGGCACGCTCTCCTCTCACTCTAGCCGCGGCCGCCACGGCGGCTCTCTCGCAGGCGTCGGGTGTGCGCACGAGCATCACGGGTGCGGCTGCACTCAGCGAAGACGTCGGCCACCGTTACGACAGCGCGCTCCTCCACCTCGACGACGGCACCCGGCTCGTCGTCCGCGTTCCCGAGAGCGACGAGGCCGAGGCGGACGCCGTCCGCGAGACGACGGCGCTCGGCGCCCTCACGCCCGGAGTCCGGGCCATGTTGCCCTTCCGAGCCCCCGAGACCCTCGGGACCTCCCGCGTCGGCGGCCGCACGGCGCGCGTGCAGACCTACCTCGCCGGTTATCGGGTGGACGCCGCCCACGTCCCGCCGGGGCGCGGCGTCGCAACCGCCATCGCGGCCGCCATCGCCGGCATCCACGAGCTCCCCACCTCCATCGTCCACGGCGCGGGCCTGCCCGCCCGCACGGCCGCGCAGGTGCGGGCGGACACCGAGCGTCTCCTGGACCGCGCCGAGTCGACCGGACGACTGCCCTTCGGCCTCCTGCGACGGTGGAGCCGGGCTGTCGCGCTGGATGCGCTGTGGAACCTCGAACCCACCGTCATCCTCGGCGGCGTCGATCCGGCATCCTTCACCCTGACCGACGTCGAGGGGGTTCCCACCGTCGCCGGGCTGCTCCACTGGGGCGGGCTGAGCGTCGGCGACCCCGCGGAGGATCTGCGCTGGGTCGCCAGCGCACCCGACGCCGCCGCGGACGTCGTCGTGGCCTACGCCGCGGCGAGCGGGCGCGCCCCCGACGCGATGCTCGCCGAGCGCGCCCGGCTGCACGCCGAGCTCGAGTTCGCCAAGTGGCTCGTGCACGGTCACGACACGGCGTCGGAGTCGGTCATGACGGATGCCGTGGCCCTCCTCGAGTCCCTCGACGAGAGCGTCCGCGACGAGGCGCCGATCGGATCGGGGACCGTCAGCATCGACGACGCCCTGGCCGCACTGGGGCGCGTGCCGGCCAGCACCACGGGGGCCATCGACACCTCCATGCAGACCGATGCCTACGACCCCGGCATGCTCGACGGGTACGAGGACGACGATGCGGCGCCGGCGGCATCCGTCGTCGACCAGGAGACCGAGGCCCTCGAGTTCGGCGACTGGGCGGGTGCACAGGCGGAGACCCCCGCCGAGGAGAGCGACCCCGACGACGCCGCGAAGAACGCGCTCCGTCGCTGGACGGGGACCGCCTGACCCGCCGTCGCTTCGTCAGCCGCGGAGGATCAGACCGTCGGCGACGTAGAACAGCACGACGTCGATCCGGTCCATCGGAACCCCGTGCTTGGCGTGGTAGGCCCTGCGGTACAGCTCGAGCTGCAGCATCCGCTCGGTGCGCTCGGCCGGGGTGCGCGGCGGGCGACCCGTCTTCCAGTCCACGATCTCGATCCGGTCGCCCCGGCGGTACACCGCATCCAGCTTGCAGATGACGATGTGGGGACGGCCGTCGCCCAGCGCGTCGGGATCGACGAAATCGATCTCCGTCTCGACCTCGATCGGTTGAAGGGGACCCCACTCCGACGCCAGGAACGCGTCGCGCAGCCGGTCGAGCGCATCCGCGTCGGCCGGTGACATCGAGACCGATTCGTCGTCGTCCCAGAGGACGTCGTCGACCGAGCGCGACCGACCGACGAGACCGGACCGCTGCTCGACCCACGCGTGGAACAGCGTGCCGAGTCGCGTCTGCCGGTAGGGCCGTTCGGGCAGGGGGCGGGCGACCGCCGTCGCCGCCGCGTCGTAGTCGGCGACGAAGTCCTTGAACCGGGATGCGGGGATGCGGGTGGGCGCGACCCTCTCGCGGCCGGCCGCGCGCGCCGCACGCTCGGCGAGGAGCAGGTCGAGGTCGCGTGTCGGGGTCGCCGCCGGGGCGTTCATCGCCGCCTCGACCCGGGCCGCGGCCTCCCGCACCCGGGGTGCGCGCGATCCGAGGGGGTCGATCGGCCAGTCGAGCGTCGCCCGGGCACCCTCGTACGGGTTCTCGGCGACGTCCGCGTCGGGAAGCGCGATCCCGAGTTCCTCCGCGATCTCGCGGACGAACCGGCTGACCTCACGGGGCTTCTTGGTGCCGGCCCACGGCGAGGCGGAGATCAGCAGGTGCTCGCGGGCGCGCGTGACCGCGACGTAGGCGAGACGACGCTCCTCAGCGAGGTGGCGCTCCCGGATGCCGTCGGTGAACGACCCGAACGCCGTCTTGAGGTCCTGCTGGGAGGGGGCGTCGGGTGCGCGCCACCGCAGATCGGGCAGCCACTCCCGGTCGCCGCGGAAGGAGTACGGCAGCACACCGAATCCGAGCCATCCCTTCGAATCCTGCAAGCGGGCAGGCAGCTCCTCCTCGACGCCTCGGACGACGGCCACGGCATCCCACTCGAGGCCCTTCGACCCGTGGATCGTGAGCAGCTGGACCACGTCGTCCTCGGGCGGCTCGGTGCGCGGGGCGAACTCGTCGATTCGCTCCGCCCTATCGAGCCAGGCCAGCAGGCTCGGGAGCGAACCTCGCTCGTCCGTCTGCAGGAAGCCGTGGAGCTCGTCGATGAACGCCCGGAGCTGATCGGATGCCGTCCGTGCCGGACCGCGCGATTCGTTCGCGGCGAGCTCGATGTCGAGGCGCAGCTCGTTCTCGATGAGACGCACGAGTTCGGGGATCGGCAGACCCGCGGCTCGCCGGAGCCCGGCGAACACCGCTCCGGCATCGCGGAGGCGTTCCCGCGCCGCGGGGGTGAACCCGGCGAGCCAGCCGTGGTCCGGCTTCTGACGGGCCACGAAGTCGAGAGCGGCGACGAGCGAGCCGCCTTCGTCCCCCGCCGACGAGCGGATCGTCTCGGCGAGCTCCGGAGGCAGGGGCTGCAGGGCGGTGTCGTGACGGACGAGACGCGCGGCGACCTGGGCCAGCTCCCGCAGGTCGGCGAGACCGATCGCCCAGCGCGGCCCCGAGAGCAAGCGGATGAGAGCGGACCCGGCCCGCGGGTCGCTGATCACGCGGAGGGCCGAGACGACGTCGACCACCTCGGGCGTCGAGAGGAGTCCTCCCAGTCCGAGGATCCGATGCGGGATGCCGCGTCGCCCCAGCGCGTCCGCGAATCGGAGCATGTGCTTCTTGCTGCGGACGAGGACGGCTGCCGTCGTCGACCGTCCACCGCGGTGCCGCTCGTCCCGTACCGCTCGGAACCATTCGGCGACGGCATCCGCTTCCGCATCGACGTCCGTCTCGACCACGATGTCGACGCGACCCGTCGGCGCGCCCTCGCGAGGTCTCAGAGTCCCCACCTCGACGGGTGCCTCCAGCGGCGCGAGCACGGCGCCCGCCGCGCGGAGGACGTCGACGCCGTTTCGCCAGCTCGTCAGGAGCGAGTAGGTGCGGGCCCCGGCATCCGGGTCGAACGAGCGCGCGAAGTCGCCGAGGTTGCCTGCGCTCGCGCCGCGCCAGCCGTAGATGGACTGGTGCGGGTCGCCGACGGCCATCACCGCCGTGTCGCGGAAGAGGGTGGCCAGCAGGTCGGTCTGCACGACGGACGTGTCCTGGTACTCGTCGAGGAGCACGACCCGGTAACGCTGGCGGAGCTCCTCGGCGACCGACGGGTGGGCGCGGACGACCTGGAGGGCGCCGGCCACCTGGTCGGAGAAGTCGATGAGGCCACGCCGCCGCTTCTCGGCTTCGTAGGTGCGGGCGAGCGAGGTGAGGACGGCGAGCCCGGACACTTTCTCGGCCGCCGTCCGCACGTCGGCGTACACGGTGGTGGCGGCTCGCTGACTGGGCCGCTCGAGGACGCCCTGGAACTCCTCCGCGAAGGCGTCGAGGTCATCGAGGTCGGCGAGGTTGTCGACGCTGTCGCGTGCGATCCGCAGCGCCGCATCGATGATCGTCGACGGCCGCTCGATGCGATCGGGCAGGCGCGTGTCGTCGGAGGAGAGCACCACCTGACGCATGAGCAGCCACGCGGCGGACTCGCTGAGCACGACCGCCTCGGCGTCGCGCCCGATGCGGACCGCGTTCTCGCGCACGATGGCGTCGGCGAAGCTGTTGTAGGTCGACACGGCGGGGCGCTCCAGCATCGCATCGCCCGCTTCGGGAGTGGTCGGCTCGGGAGCCAGCGCGTCGAGCGCCGCGCGGCGCGCCGATTCGGGCGCGCCGGCTCGCTCCAGCTCGCCGAACACGGCCAGGCGACCCTCGTCGTTGAGCCGCTCGAGGTGCGGAAGCAGACCGCGCCGCTCGAACTCGGCCAGGCGGCGCAGGCGCGAGCCGATCCGCTCCGCGAGCTCGCCCGCGGCCTTGCGCGTGAAGGTCAGGCCGAGCACCTCGTCCCGGCGGACCAGGCCGTTCGCGACCAACCACACGACGCGCCCCGCCATCGTCTCGGTCTTGCCGCTGCCGGCACCGGCGACGACGAGAGCCGGGGCCAGGGGGGCGGAGATGACGGCCGACTGCTCGGGCGTCGGCGGGAACTGTCCGAGGGCCGCCGCGACGGTCTCGGGACTGAGGAGTGCGGTGCTCACGCGGAACTCACCGGACCGATCGTGTGGATGCGGCAGAGGCCACGGGTGTGGTCGTCACGGCAGTGCTCCTCGAACGGGGCGACGAACGAGGTCCCCCGCATCACGCGGACGGCCTCGTCGACGCGGCCGAGGAACGCGGCGCGCGTCTCGTCGTCGAAAGGTTCCTGGCGGGGTTCTGCGTACGGCGCGTTCCGGGTGCCTTTCAGGACGAGCAGCTTCGCTCCGCCCGGCGCGGCGCCTGCCACCTCGGGGATCGCACCCCGCTCGAACGCGAGCTGGTAGGCGGCGAGCTGCGGATTGTCGACCGCGGCGCGGTCGCTCGTCGCCTCGCTCCGGCCGGTCTTGAGGTCCACGATGACGACGCGTCCGTCCCTCGTCCTTTCGACCCGGTCGATGTAGCCCGAGAGGATCGCGGGATGCGCGGCATCCGCCACCGGCAGCGGCACCTCGAAGTGGGGCTCGGCGCCGACGAGGGTCGTGCCGGCTCGCTCGGTGTCGCGGAGGTAGGCGGCGAGGCGCGTCACGAGGTCGCGGGCGCGGCGGCGTTCGGCCTCGTCGATCCAGGCCGCCTCGAACTCGAGCTGCGACCAGCCTTCCTCGACGAACGCCCACAGCGCCTCGGGGTCCGCCGCGTCGGCATGCTCGAGCGCGGCATGCAGGAGGGTCCCGAGACCCGCCACGGCGCCGCCCGGATCGCCGCCGAGATCACCGATCACCCAATCGAGCTGACACTGCTCCAGTGCGTGGATGCGGGAGGGCGAGATGCGCAGGGGTTCGGCGTCGAGGTCGCGGATCGGGGCTGTCGAGGTCGGCTCGGCGAGGCCGTACCACTGGGCCGGGTCGGCACCCGGCACGCCCGCCGCCGCGAGCAATGCGAGCTGCCCGGCGGCATCCGTCCGATCGGATTCGGTGGTGCGCGGGTCGGTCAGACGGCGTCGGTGGCTCGCGACCAGCCCTCGGAGGGTCAGGGGGTGCTCCGCAGCACGCGGAGCCGGCGCCGCGGGAGGCAGGAGCTCGAACAGCACGCTCGGGCCGGAATCGTCGTCGTCGACCGCGGTCACGACGAGACGCGACCGGGCCCGCGAGACGGCGCGCGCGAACAGCCGCAGCTCGTCGTGCAGCACGCCCCGTCGGCGGTCGGCGGTGTCGACGTCGGCGTCCTGCTCGGCGAGCCGCGCCGTCTCGAGCAGACTCCCCCGCAGGCGCAGGTTCGGCCAGACGCCGTCCTGGACACCGGCGACGACGACGGTGTCGAACTCGAGCCCGAGCGCGGCCGCCGGCGTGGAGATCTGGACGCCGCTGGCCACCGTCCCGGTCCGCAGGCGGTCCTCGGCGACCTCGGACGACAGCAGCGCGCGGAGGTGATCGATCGGTGCCGTGCCGTCCTCCCGCTCGCCGTGACGCTTCGCGGCTTCGAAGAGGGCGACGACGGCGTCGAGGTCGCGCCGCGCCTGATCGGCGAGCGGACCCTGGCCGTCGGCGAGCGTGCGCAGCTGGCGCTCGAGCCCCCGCTGCTCCCACACCGTCCACAGCAGCTCGTGCGCGGTCGCACCCGACTGGAGCTGCTCGCCCACCTCGGCGAGCGTCCGCGCGAGCCGAGCCGCGCGTCGCGCCTCGGGCGTGTCGATGATGTCGAACTCGATCGGATGCCGCGCCCCCGCCGCCAGCAGTTCGCGAGCCGACCTCTCCCCACCCGACCGCAGCTCGGCGTGGCGGAGGGCGGCGCGCAGCCTCCGCAGCTCGACGGGATCGAGTCCCCCGCCGACGAGCACGTCGAGCACGTCGTCGTCGGTGCGGAGCTCGGTGGCGACGGCGGCCAGGTCGACCGCGCGCAGGAGGTCGCGCACGATCGGCGTCTCGGCGAGGGCTCGCGCGGGGCCGACGGCGGCGGTCGGGACGTCGCGCGCAGACAGCTCCGCCTCGAGCGCCGTCACCTGACGCGAATCGTGGGCGATGACCGCGCACTGCTCCCACGGGACGCCGTCATGCACGTGCCGCTCGCGCAGGAGCCGGGCGATCAGATCGAACTCCTCCGCCCCCGAGCGAAGCGCGAAGGCGCGCACGCTGTCGTCTGCCTCGAGGCCGACGGGCGGATGCCGGTGCGCCACCAATCCCGCCGCGCCGATGCGGGACGTGACCTGGGCGGTGAGGTCGCGCTGGGCGGCGGTCCCCCGGTGCACGCTGCCCAGGACGTACGTGCTCGTGGCGAGACGGGCGAAGTTCTCGGGGCGGGCGCCGCGGAAGGATCCCGATCCGACGTCCGGGTCGCCGAACGCCAGCACCGCGACGCCCCGCATCCGGCACGCCTCCAGCAGTTCGACGCCGCCCAGGGTGACCTCCTGCGCATCGTCGACGAGGATCGCGCGCAGTCCCGCGACCGCGCCGAGAGCGGGCGAGCCCGCGGGAGCGTCGCGGAGGAGCCCGACCGCTTCGCGCACGAGACCCGCCGCGTCACGGTGCGCGCCGCGCATGCGGGCGCGGACGGCGCGGTACTCGTGCGCGAAGGATGCGAGCGATGCCCAGACGGGGCGGTCGGTCGCCGCGGCGCGCGCCGCGAGCTGCTCGGGTTCGATGCCGAGGGTGGTCATCTCGGCGAGGAAGGCGCGGATCTCCGCGCGCAGACCCGCGCCGGAGCGGATGTCGGCGGGCAGCCATTCCGGCCATCGCGAGGGCCCGCTCTGCTCGTCCTCCGCGTCGCCGGCGAGGAGGTCGCCGATGATTCGGTCCTCGTCGGGGCCGGTGAGCAGCTGCGGCGGCTCGTCCCCGCGGTGGACGGCGTGCGCGCGGACGACCTGATAGGCGAAGGCGGCGACGGAGCGGGCCAGCGGGCCGCTCGTCGCCACGCCCACGCCGACGGCGAGCCGGTCGCGGAGCGCTGTGGCCGCCGTGCGCGTGGGGGTGAGCACGAGGATCTGCTCGGGCGGCATCCCGCCGTCGACGAGCGCGACGACGCGACGGACCAGGGTCGATGTCTTGCCGGTGCCGGGAGCTCCGATCACGACACCGGACGCGTCGGAGGGGAGGGAGGTCACCGCATCCTGCGCCGGGTCGGAACGGAGGGGCGCGGCGGGCATGCGCTCCACGCTAATCGGCGTCGCCGACACCGGTGCACCACCCCTCCCGCGCGCCGGCCGCAGCCGCGTTCGCCGACAGCGAGCGCGGGCCCGCGGCCACGGCGGGAGCGGGTGTCGTAGGCTCGAGAAGCGCCCGGAGACCCGGGCCGGGAAAGGCAGGCATCACCGTGG
This sequence comes from Microbacterium sp. 77mftsu3.1, assembly GCF_900100525.1. Taxonomy (NCBI): domain Bacteria; kingdom Bacillati; phylum Actinomycetota; class Actinomycetes; order Micrococcales; family Microbacteriaceae; genus Microbacterium; species Microbacterium sp. 77mftsu3.1. Next base: position 268,721 of record NZ_FNCR01000001.1, read on the forward strand.
AGATCCGCATCGGCATCGCGAACTCGCGCGAGCTCGGCTTCGACTCGAACGAGACGGCCGACGCCGTGAAGCAGACGATCATCACCGCCCTCGACAGCGGTGCGAGCTACGTGACCCTCGCCGACGCGAAGGGCGCGACCTACCTCATCCCCACGGCGGGCATCACGTTCGTCGAGGTCGGCACCGACCAGTCCCGGCGCGTCGGCTTCGTCGCCTGACATGCTCGTCGTCCTGGCACTGGTCTTCGGGGCGATCGCCGGGGCGGCCGCGCACTACGCGCTGCCGCTGCGCTCCCTGCGCGGCGTGGCCCTCGGCCCCCTGCTGGGGAGCCTGTTGGGTGCCGGCACCTGGACGGCCATGACGTGGGCCGGGGTCGGTCCGGATCAGGGATGGATCTGGCTCGTGAGCATCGCCGTCCCCGTCGTGGTGACGCCCACCGCTCTGCTCGCGCTGTCGCGGCTGCGCGCCGCACACGACGCGCGGACGCGCACCGAACTCGGCATCGCCTAGCCCGCGCCTTCTCGGGGGGCCCGCGCCCTCTCAGGCGTCGAGGCCGATGCCGGTCATCCGTCGCGAGTGCGCGCCGAGCAGTTGCGTGAACACGGGCTCGACCTGCTTCTCGTCGTCCCGATCGAGCGCACCCGGGCGCTCTGCGGCGCCCGAGCGGAGTGCACCCCGGGCGACCAGGAGCGTGTCGCCCACGAGTCGGCGCCCCCACATGCTGAGAAGCGACCGCAGTTCGTCGTCGGCCGCAATGGCGTCGGTGATGATGCCGACGAGCGGTGACCGGTCGGCATCCGCTCGGAGGATGGCGGCGGCGCGGCGGCCCGTGTCGCCGTAGCTCCCCGACAGCGACAGGTAGAAGTCGTCGAGCAGGCCCGCGGTGACGTGCACCGTCAGCATGGTCTCGAGGGGACGGATGCCGTGGGTCGCCCGACGGAACGCGTCGAGCGGTTCGCGGAACGGCAGCATGAGCTCGAGCGGATCCTCACCGCGGTCGCGGATGAGCGCCACGAGGGCCTGATGCTTGAACAGCGCCGCGCCGGCGGCACGGGAGAGCGACTCCTTGTGCGCGAGCTCGGGACTGCGTTCGATGACCGAGCTCAGCGTCTCGACGTAGCCGAGCTGCAGATAGGCGGCCTGACCGAGGTACGTCGCGACGTCGGGGGCGAGCTGCTGGAAGTCGACACGGCGAACGTCGCTCGCCTCATCGCGCGAACGCAGTCGAAGGATGCGCCCGGGGGGCCGTCGTCGCTGCCAGAACCACCTCACCACGGGGCCAGCCTACGGGGCGGGAGGCACCCCTCCGGTAGGGTGGATCCGTCCCGGCGTCGGATCGGGACCCCGCGCCTGGGGCTGAGTGAAGGGCGTGGACCCACATCACGGCGGCATCTCACCGCCAGACAGGCACGGAAAAGCATGACCACGTTCGCAGAGCTCGGCGTCGACCAGGACATCGTCGACACCCTCGCCGCCAAGGGGATCGTCGACACGTTCCCCATCCAGGAGCAGACGATTCCGCTGGGCCTTCCCGGCCAGGACATCATCGGCCAGGCGAAGACCGGTACCGGCAAGACCTTCGGCTTCGGCATCCCCGTCGTCCAGCGCCTCGGCCTGAACCCCGAGCCCGGCGTCAAGGCCCTCATCGTGGTCCCGACGCGCGAGCTCGCCGTCCAGGTCTACGAGGACATGGACATGCTGACCTCGGGCCGCGCCACGAGCGTGGTCGCCATCTACGGCGGCAAGGCGTACGAGGGTCAGATCGACCAGCTCAAGGCCGGCGCGCAGATCGTCGTCGGCACACCGGGCCGACTCATCGACCTCAACAACCAGCGTCTGCTCGACCTGTCGCACGCGACCGAGGTCGTGCTCGACGAAGCAGACAAGATGCTCGACCTCGGCTTCCTCCCCGACATCGAGAAGATCTTCCAGAAGGTCGCGCCCGTCCGTCACACGATGCTCTACTCGGCGACCATGCCCGGACCGATCGTCGCGCTCGCCCGCCGCTTCATGTCGAACCCGATCCACATCCGCGCGAGCGACCCCGACGAGGGCCTCACGCAGGCCAACATCAAGCACCTCGTCTACCGGGCGCACTCGCTCGACAAGGACGAGGTCATCGCACGCATCCTGCAGGCCGAGGGTCGCGGCAAGACCGTCATCTTCACGCGCACCAAGCGCGCCGCCCAGCGCCTCGTCGACGAGCTCAGCGACCGCGGCTTCAGCGCCGGCGCCGTCCACGGCGACATGAGCCAGGAGGCCCGCGAGCGCTCGATGGCCGCCTTCAAGGCGGGCAAGCGCGACGTCCTCATCGCGACCGACGTCGCCGCGCGCGGCATCGACGTGGACGACGTGACCCACGTCATCAACCACACGATCCCCGATGACGAGCAGACGTACCTCCACCGCGCCGGCCGCACCGGCCGTGCCGGCAAGACGGGCATCGCGGTGACCTTCGTCGACTGGGACGACCTGCACAAGTGGGCGCTCATCAACCGGGCGCTCGACTTCGGCCAGCCCGAACCCCTCGAGACCTACTCGTCGAGCCCTCACCTGTTCGAGGAGCTCGACATCCCCGTCGGCACCAAGGGTCGCATCACCGCCGCCCCCAAGGCCGCTCCCGCGCGCTCGTCCGCGGCGCCCGCCCGGGCTGCAGACGCCGCCGCGGACCAGTCAGCGGATGCCGGCATCAGCCGTCGTCGCCGTCGCCGCCGCGGGGACGACGTCAGGGTCGGTTCGACGTTCGAGCAGGAGCCCGGCGCCGCGGCATCCGCCTCGGCGAACTCGACGTCGGATTCGGCGGACCGTGCCGTGGACGGCGCCGGCACGCATGACGGGGCCGGCAAGGAGCACCACGACGGCAAGCCCGCCCCCGCGCGGCGCCGTCGCCGCCGCCGTGGCGGATCCGGCGGCGCAGCACCGATCGCCGGCGCCTGAGCCGGGTCGTCGCGCTACGGCGTGACGACCGCACTCCCCGTCCCGAGGGCGACGATCCGCGCGATCGCGTCCTCGGACGTGGTGTTCTCCCCCGGCACGTTCGGCTTGCCGCGACCGTGGTAATCGCTCGACCCGGTCGCGATGAGGTCCCGCTCCGCGACCAGGCGCCGCAGCTCCCCGAGCGCGGGCTCGACGTTCTCGCGGTGGCCGAGCTCGAACCCGGCGAGGCCGGCGTCGAGCATCCCGCGGACGACGCGGTTCGGCAGGAGTCCCGCCCGCCCGGCGGGGTGCGCGATCACGGGGACACCCCCCGCGCCGGCCACGGCCGCGACAGCGGTGACCGGATCGGGCGCGTACAAGGCCACGTAGTACCCGCTGGCCGGCGAGAGGATGCCGCCGAACGCTTCGCCGCGATCGCGGACGTGCCCCCGGGCGACGAGGGCGTCGGCGATGTGGGGACGCCCCACGGTCGCTCCCTCCGCCGTCTGCGCCTCGATGTCCTCCCACGTGAGGTCGTAGTCGCGTCCGATGCGCTCGGCCATCGTCCGCGCACGGGTGAGCCGCGACCGCCGGATGCGATCGGTGAGGGCTCGCAGGCCCGCGTCCTCGGGGTCGATGAGATAGGCGAGCACGTGGACGCTCCGCCACTCGTGCCGCGCCGACAGCTCCATCCCCGGCAGGAACGACATCCCGAGAGAGACGGCGGCATCGGCTGCCTCCGCCCACCCCGACGTGGTGTCGTGATCGGTGAGGGCGGCCGTCCGGATGCCGTGGCGGTGAGCGGCGGCCATGACGACCGCGGGCGGCTCGGTGCCGTCGGAGTGGTCCGAGTGCAGGTGGAGATCGCCGGGCCCGTGCGGGGCCGATGGAGCGGAGGACCCTGCGGACATGGTCACGAGCGTACCGCGCGCAGAAAGTCCCCAGCCTGCCCGCTTAGTGTCGTGATGTGCTGCGACTGACGGGGATTCTCTTCACGATCGCCGCCGCCGTCGGCGCAGCGATCCTGACGTGGCCTCAGTTCTTCCGCCTCGAGCAGACCTTCCCGATCGCGCAGCTCGTGTCGCTGCGACCCGTCGTCGCCGTCGGTTTCGCCGTCCTCGCGCTCATCGGTCTGCTGGTGTGCCTCGGGCGCCGCACACGCGGCTTCGGAGCAGGTCTCGCGATGATCGGCATCCTCGCCTGCGCGGCGAACGTCGGGATCCTCGCCTTCCGCGGCCTCGGGACGTCCGGGCTCCCCGAGCCGACCTCCGACAGCGTCCGCGTCATGACGTGGAACACCGCCGGCGAGGCCACGGACGTCGACGCGATCGTGACGACGGCCATCGCGATGGACGTCGACATCGTCGCTCTCCCCGAGACCACCGACGAGACCGGCAAGGCGATCGCCGTGGCCATGCGCGAGCGCGGCAACCCCATGTGGGTGCACGAGGAGAACTACCAGGGGTGGGATGCCACCTACACGACGCTCCTGATCTCCCCCGACCTCGGCGACTACGCCGTGGTCGAGTCGGACTCCTCCGGGACGAAGAACACGTCCGTCGTGCCGAGCGTGGTCGCGATGCCCGTCAACGGGGAGGGCCCCACCGTCGTCGCCGTCCACGCCGTCGCGCCGAGGCAGAACGACATGGCGCACTGGCGCAGCGACCTCCGCTGGATCGCGGACCAGTGCGCGAGTGCGAACGTCATCCTGGCGGGCGACTTCAACGCGACGATCGACCACATGAGCCGGCTCGGCACCCACGGCGGCACCCTCGGACGCTGCCAGGACGCCGCTTCGACGACGGGCAACGGCGCGGTCGGGACCTGGGACACGGCCTGGCCGGCTCTGCTGGGTGCGCCCATCGACCACGTGATGACGACGGATGCCTGGCGCGCCACCGGCTCGGTCGTGGTGACCTCCCTCGACGGGTCCGGCGGAGACCACCGCCCTGTCATCGTGCAACTGGAGCCGTTGGGCTGACGAGGTCGACGGTCGGTGCGAGACTGGGAAGATGACCACCGACGAGCGCGACACCATCGCCCAGGAGACCACCGAGACCCCGGCGGCAGCGACCACGAACCGCAAGCAGCCCTTCCCCGCGGGCTTCCTCGAGTCGATCTCGACCGGATGGGCCGAGCGGCCCGCCTCCCTGCCGCCGCAGCGAGCCGAAGCCCCCTACGCCGCCGCACGTCGAGCCGCCGTCTCGGCCGCGTTCCCGGGGTCGCGCCTGGTCATCCCCGCCGGCTCCTTCAAGCAGCGCTCGAACGACACCGACTACCCGTTCCGTGCCCACTCCGCCTTCTCGCACCTGACCGGCTGGGGCGCCGACGCCGTGCCCGACTCCGTCCTGGTCTTCGAACCCGTCGAGGGCGGTCACGACGTGACCCTGTACCTGCGCGAGCGCGCCGATCGCACGACGACCGAGTTCTACGCCGACGCATCCATCGGCGAGTTCTGGATCGGTCCGCGCCCCTCCCTCGAAGCGGTCGCCGCCGACCTCGGACTCGCGACGGCCCACGTCGATGCGTTCACGAGCACCGACGACGACCTCACCCTCGAGGCCGATGACGAGCTCACGCGCTTCGTTTCCGAGCTGCGCCTGGTGAAGGACCCGTACGAGATCGCCCAGCTCCGCCTCGCCGTCGAGGCCACCGGTCGCGGCTTCGACGACATCGTCGCCGAACTCCCCCGCATCATCGACACCCCTCGCGGCGAGCGTGCCATCGAGGGCGTGTTCCACCTGCGCGCCCGCACGGACGGCAACGGCGAGGGGTACGACACGATCGCGGCATCCGGTCCTCATGCCTGCTACCTGCACTGGACGCGCAACGACGGCGCCGTGGTCCCCGGCGATCTGGTCCTCATCGACGCCGGCGTCGAGGTCGACAGCCTCTACACCGCCGACATCACGCGGACCCTCCCCGTGTCGGGCACGTTCTCGCCCGTGCAGCGCCGCATCCACGAGACCGTGCGGGAAGCAGCGGACGCGGCGTTCGCGGCAGCCCGCCCGGGCGTGAAGTTCCGCGCGATCCACGAGGCCGCGATGGAGGTCATCGCCGCGCGGACCGCCGAGTGGGGCTTGCTCCCGGTCACCGCAGAGGAGGCGCTCGACGCCGACCGCGGCGGCCAGCACCGCCGCTACATGGTCCACGGGACGAGCCACCACCTCGGGATCGACGTGCACGACTGCGCAGAAGCGCGACGGGAGATGTATTACGACGGCGTGCTCGAGGCGGGCATGGTCTTCACGATCGAGCCGGGCCTGTACTTCCAGATCGACGACCTCACCGTGCCCGAGGAGTACCGCGGGATCGGCGTGCGCATCGAAGACGACATCCTCATGACCGAGAACGGGCCGGTGAACCTCTCCGCCCACATCCCGCGCACCGCCGACGACATCGAGGCCTGGATCGCCCGCGCCCGCGCCTGAATCGATGACCGCGTCCGCCTACACACCGCCGCCCGCTTTCACGACGCGACCCCAGCTGACAGGGACGTTCGGCATGGCCGCGTCGACCCATGCGACGGCGACCGCGGTCGCTCAAGCCGTGCTCGAGCGCGGCGGCAACGCGTTCGACGCCGCCTGCGCGGGTGGGTTCGTGCTGCACATCGTCGAGCCGCACCTCAACGGTCCCGGCGGCGATCTCGTCGGACTCTTCCAACCGGCGGATGCCGCGGCCCCCACGGTCCTCATGGGTCAGGGCGCGGCACCCGCCGGTGCGACGATCAGCCATTTCCGAGGTGAGGGACTCGATCTCGTCCCCGGTGCCGGCGGCCTCGCGGCGGCGATCCCGGCCGCCGTGGACGCGTGGCTCCTCGTCCTCCGCGACCACGGCACGTGGTCGGTGGCCGACGTCGTGGCGTACGCGATCGACTACGCCGACAACGGGCATCCGCTGCTGCCGGCGGCCGCAGCCACCATCGGCCGGGTCGCCGACCTGTTCCGGGACCACTGGACGTCATCGGCCGAGCTGTGGCTCGTGGACGGCCGCGTCCCGGCGGCAGGCGACCTTCATCGCAACGCCGCGTACGCGGACGTCCTCCGCCGCGTCGCCGCCGCGGCCGGACAGGCGGAGGACCGGACGGTCGGCATCGACGCGGCGCGAGCCGAATGGCGGCGCCTGCTCACCGACGCCTGCGCCTTCCTCTCGCGCCCGCATCGCCACTCCAGCGGCACCGATCATGTCGCCGTCCTGACCCCCGACGACCTCATCGACGCACCGGCGCGCTACGAGACGCCGATGTCGGTGCCGTTCCGCGGTCGGACGGTGTTCAAGGCGGATGCCTGGTCCCAGGGACCCGCCCTGCTCGAGGCGTTGCGCATCCTCGAGCCCCTTCCGGAGGCCGACCTGGACCCCTCGACCCTCACGGGTGCGCATACGGTCATCGAGGTCCTGAAGCTCGTCCTCGCCGACCGCGACGCGTACTTCGGCGAGGGTGCGGACGCCGGCCCCCTCCTCTCGGACGCCGTCATCGCCTCCCGGCGCGCGGAGATCGGCGACCGCGCGTCGTCGCGGTGGCGGCCCGCCACACTCCCCGGAGCGGGACCGTGGGAGCCACCGCTCCGGCAGGAGGGTGCGTCCGCCGCAGGGACGGGCGAGCCTACGGTCGACCGCACCGGCGCCACCCGCGGCGACACGTGCCACATCGACGTCGTGGACCGGTGGGGCAACATCGTGTCCGTCACCCCGTCCGGCGGTTGGCTGCAGTCCTCCCCCACGATCCCCTCACTGGGTTTCTGCCTCGGGACGCGACTGCAGATGTGCTGGCTCGACGACGCCTCCCCCGCCGCGCTCCGGCCGGGCGATCGCCCGCGGACGACCCTGTCCCCGACGCTCGTCCACGACGGGACCACCCGCATCGCGATGGGCACACCCGGCGGCGACCAGCAGGACCAGTGGCAGTTGCCGATGCTGCTGCGGATGCTCGTCGGCGGGTACACCGCGCAGCAGGCCATCGAGGCTCCGACGCTGCACACGGCGGCGATGGTCGACTCGTTCTGGCCGCGCACGAGGGACCCGATCGGCCTCGTCGCCGAGGAGCGGTTGGATGACGCCGTCCTGACCGGACTCGCCGAGCGGGGCCACCGCGTCACGAGGGCGGGCGAATGGTCGCTCGGCCGGCTCTCTGCGGTCGGGATCGACCGGGGCACCGGCATCCTGTGGGGCGCCGCCAACCCCCGGGGTATGCAGGGCTACGCGGCGGGGCGCTGAAGCCGGGCGGTCAGCCACGGGACGGCCGACCGCGCCGTCGCGGCACCCACCTCGTCTGCGGGGAGTTTCCGACCCGCGACCTCGAACGAGTGGCCGCCGCCCTCGAACCAGCGGATCTCCGCATCGTGGCATGCGGCGACGGCGGCTTCGAGGTCGACGAGCGGCTGCAGGAACGGATCCTTGGTGCCGGCCAGGAAAAGCTGCGGCGCGGTCACCGCGGGCAGATGGGCCGTGCGCGCGTTCTCGGGTCGACCGGGCGGGTGCAGCGGATACCCGAGGTACACCAGCGCGTCAGCCCCGATCCGTGCCTCGGCCGCGGCCATCGACGCCATGCGACCGCCGTACGACTTGCCCGCCGCGACGAACGGGCGGCCCGGTGCCGCCTCGCGGCAGAACATCTCGACCGCGGCCCACGTCTCAATGGCGTGTGCGGCGGGGCCCGGCATCCGTCGCCCGGCGTGCCGGTAGGGGAAGTCGAAGCGGACCGTCGTGAAGCCGGCGTCCGCCCACACCCGCGCGGCACCCACCAGGAACGGATGCTCGTGACCCGCGCCCGCGCCGTGAGCGAGAGCGATGACGGCTCTCGGATCGTCCGCCTCGTCCATCCAGGCGTCGAGCTCGACCCCGCCCGAGGGCAGGGCGACGACGATCATCGCGGAGCGTCGGGGGCGGCCTGCCCGGTCGGCTGGCCGGGAGTTCCCTGACCGGGAGCGGTCTGGGGCGGCGTCGCGGGAGGCGCCGGCGCAGGATCGACACGCTCGCCGTACTGCGGTGGCGCGGCCGGGTCGACGCGTTCGCCCGCGGCGGGGGACGGCGCCGGATCGACGCGTTCCCCGGACTGCGGAGCGGCAGCGCCGGGCTCGATCCGTTCGCCGTACCGCGGCGGGTCGGTCAGATCCACGGGCGGCGCGGGACGCGGTGCCGACGTCCGCGACCCGCCGAGCAGCTCGGTGGCCCGACCGAAGCTCCGCGACAGCACGGTGACGTCGTAGTGGTCGGCGATCACCTGCGTGACCGAGGTGAAGTCGCGTCGCCGACGGAGGATCGAGTAGCTGATGATGCTCAGGAGCATGCCGATCGCGATGCCGACGAGCATGACGCCGACGAAGAGCTGCAGGACGGCTCCCGGGCTCCCGAGCACGAAGATGGCGGCGAACAGCAGGCCGAGCAGGACGCCGTTGATCGCACCGGAGCGGGCGGCCGTCGCGTACCCCAGACGCCCCGTCACGCGCTCGACCGATCGCAGTCCGCGCCCGACGATGGCGATGTCCGGGGCGGGCACGTCCGAGGCGATCAACGTCGACACGGCTTTCTGCGCCGCTTCGTACGACGTGTACTCCGCGACCGTCGCACCGTGCTCTTTCGGGGCCCCGCCCATCATGCTCATGGTGTCAGTCTCCCACGAGCCCCTTTGCGTCGGCGCAGGAACCGTGAGGTATCCGCCGACTACGCTGGTCGGGTGAGTACGCAGCGGGTCTTCGTCGCGCGCCTGACCGGGTGCGCCGTCTTCGACCCGTCGGGCGACCGGCTCGGGCGGGTCCGCGACGTGGTTGTCATCTACCGGAAGGACGACCCTCCGCGGGTCGTCGGACTCGTGGTCGAGATCCCCGGCAGGAGGAACGTCTTCCTCTCCATCGGCCGCGTGACCTCGATCGCCAGCGGTCAGGTCATCACGACGGGCCTCATCAACGTGCGCCGCTTCGAGCAGCGAGGCGGTGAGGTGCGCGTCATGACCGAGCTCATCGGCCGCAGCGTCCACCTCACGGACGGGTCGGGCTCCGCCGTCATCGAGGACGTGGCGATCGAACGCGACCGCCTCGGCGAATGGCACGTCGGTCAGTTGTTCCTCCGGCGCCCCAAGACGAGCGCCTCGCCCTTTGCCAAGGGGCCGACGACGTTCGCGCAGTGGAACGACGTCCGCGACGAGCAGGTGGCCGGCCAGACGCAGTCCGCCGAGCTGCTGGTGGCCTCGTACTCCGAGCTGAAGCCTGCCGACCTCGCCAACACCCTTCTCGATCTCCCCGAGGACCGCCTCCTCGAGGTCGCCGAGGAGCTCCCCGACGATCGACTCGCCGACGCGCTCGAAGAAATGCCCGAGGACGATCAGGTGCACATCCTCGAGGCCCTCGGCGACGAGCGCGCCGCCGACGTCCTCGACGCGATGGAGCCCGATGACGCGGCCGACGTGCTGGGGCAGCTCTCCGACGCCCGCGCCGGCCAGCTTCTCGACCTGATGGAGCCCGAGGAGGCGGAGGACGTCCGGGCCCTCCTCGAGCACGGGCCCGACACGGCCGGCGGTCTCATGACGAGCGAGCCCATCGTGCTGTCCGCCGACGCGACCGTCGCCGAAGCCCTCGCCCTCATCCGTCGTCACGAACTGCACCCCGCGCTGGCCGCGGCGGTGTTCGTCACGCTGCCCCCGTACGAGACCCCGACGGGGCGTCTCCTCGGCGTCGTGCATTTCCAGCGGATGCTGCGTTACCCGCCGCACGAGCGACTCGGCGCCATCATCGACGACAGCGTGGAGCCGGTCACCGTCTCGGCCAGCGCCGCCGAGGTGGCTCGTCTGCTCGCGAGCTACAACCTCGTCTCGCTCCCCGTCGTCGACTCGGCTCGGCACCTCGTCGGCACCGTCACCGTCGACGACGTCATCGACTACCTCCTGCCCGATGACTGGCGTTCGCAGGATGCCCCGCGGCAGACCCCGGGGGTGCGGCGATGATGGCGCGCGCACCGAAGTCGGGGTTCGAAGCACCGCGCGGTCGCCGGGCGAGCGTCCTCAGCCGCACGCCGCAGCCGTCGCGTGATCGGTTCGGACGCTTCACCGAGTGGATCGCCCGGGCGATGGGCACCCCCGTCTTCCTGCTGATCCTGTCCCTCTTCTGCGTCGCGTGGATCACCTGGAACACGATCGGCCCCGAGTCGCTCCGCTTCGACGACGCGGCGCTCGGCTACACCGCCCTCACCCTCGTGCTCTCGCTGCAGGCCTCGTACGCGGCTCCGCTCATCCTCCTCGCGCAGAACCGCCAGGACGACCGCGACCGGGTGCAGATCGAGCAGGACCGTCAGCGGGCCGAGCGGAATCTCGCCGACACCGAGTACCTCGCCCGTGAGGTCGTGGCCTTGCGGATGGCGCTCACCGACATGCAGAGCGAGGTGGTGAGCCGCGACGTCCTCCGCCAGGAGCTGAGGTCGCTGCTGGATCGTCTCGACGAGCGCGACCACGATCGCCCCGGCGACGAGCACTCGACGTCGTGAGTACGCACGCGACCGCCGAGCAGGTCCGCGCCGCGGTGTCGGCCGTCATCGACCCCGAACTGCGCCGCCCGCTCGGCGAACTCGACATGGTGCGCGATGTGGCCGTCGACGGCGACATCACTCGTGTGGGCATCGCCCTGACGATCGTCGGCTGCCCCGCGGCGGACCGCATCGAACGCGACGTGCGGGATGCCGCGGCATCCGTCCCGGGCATCGCCGACGTCGCGGTCGACGTCGGCGTCATGACCGCGGCGGAGCGCTCCGCCCTCGTGGAACGGATCCGCGGCACCAAGCGCATGCCCTTCACCGCGGACTCGCTGACCCGGGTGATCGCCGTCACGAGCGGCAAGGGCGGTGTGGGCAAGTCCACCGTCACCGCGAATCTCGCGGCCGCCTTGGCCTCCCGCGGACTCGCCGTGGGGCTCATCGACGCGGACGTCCACGGGTTCTCGATCCCCGGGCTCCTGGGCCTCGTCGACGAGGATGGCCGGCCCCCGCAGCCGACCCGTCTGAACGACCTCATGCTGCCTCCCGTGGCACACGGCGTGAAGACGATCTCGATCGGCATGTTCCTGCCCCCGGATGCGTCCCCCGCTGTCGCCTGGCGCGGTCCCATGCTCCATCGCACGGTGCAGCAGTTCCTCACCGATGTGCACTTCGGCGACCTCGACGTGCTCCTGATCGACATGCCGCCGGGAACGGGGGACGTCGCCATCTCGGTGGGCCAGCTGCTCCCCCACGCGGAGGTCCTCGTCGTGACCACTCCGCAGGCGGCGGCGGCCGATGTCGCTGTGCGCAGCGGTGTCGTCGCCCGTCAGACGGGCCAGTCGGTCATCGGGGTCATCGAGAACATGACGGCGTTCATGCTTCCCGACGGCAGCGTCCTCGACCTGTTCGGTCAGGGCGGCGGCGAGGCCGTCGCGGCCGCCCTCTCAGTCGGCGGACTCACGGTGCCGCTCCTCGGGTCCGTCCCGCTGAGCGCCGCGCTCCGGCGGGGTGGCGACGTGGGCGTCCCCGTCGTGATCGGCGAGCCCGAGGACACCGCGGCGCGGGCGATCTCCGCGATCGCCGATGCGATCGCCACGACGCGGCGCTCGCTGGCCGGGCGGTCGCTGCCCGTCTCGCGCTCCTGATCCGACGACAGACGGCGGATGCCGCCCGTCAGGTCGCCTCGGAGTCGAACGGCACCGTACGCAGGTCCGCCGGGGTCTCGTCCGCGCTCGCCTCGACGGCGGGCGGCTCGGCCAGCGCGACCGCCGCTGCCGGAGTCGTCGCGACGGGCTTCACCGGGGCGTCGTCGATCAGCGCCTCGCGGATGATGCGCCGCGGGTCGTACTGTCGCGGGTCGAGCTTGCGCCACTCGATCTCGTCGAAGTCATCGCCCATCTCCTCCTTGACCCGGGTGCGTGCGCCATCGAGCCACTGACGAACCCGGCGAGTGAGTCTCGCGAGGGACGCGGCGTAACCGGGCAGGCGCTCGGGGCCGAGCAGGAGGGCGGCGATGAGTCCGATGAGGAGGATCTTCTCCAGATCGAGCCCGAATGACATGGTTCCCAGGTTACCCGTGCGCCTGGGGGTTGCGGGGTGCCGACCCGCCTAGGCTGACGCGTGGAGGTTCACGACATGGGAGATCACGAAGCGGTACGCCGATTCGCCGCCGAGGCGACGGTCGAGCCCGAGGCCATCGCCCGCGCCCGCGCTCACGCCCTCGAGATCGGCGCGAACCCGATCAGCCCCGAGGTCGGCGCCCAGTGCGCCGTCATCGCGGCGGCCGGCCGCGCGCTCAACATCGTCGAGATCGGCACGGGCGGCGGGGTCTCCGGCCTCTGGCTCATGCACGGGTCGCCGCGCGCGACACTGACGACGATCGACAAGGAACCCGAGCACCTCGCCGTGGCCCGGAAGGCGTTCACGGATTCCCGCATCCCGCCGGCTCGGGTGCGGTTCATCACCGGCCGCGCCGCGGACGTCCTGCCGCGGATGAACGAGGCGTCCTACGACATCGTCCTCATCGATGCCGACCCCGAGGGGGTCATCGAGTACGTCGAGCACGGGCTGCGTCTGGCTCGCGCCGGCGGCACGGTGCTCGTGCCTCGGGTGCTCGCCGGCGGCGCCGTCGCCGATCCCGTCAAGCGCGGCCCCCTCGAGAGCGCCTACCGGTCGTTGATCCAGGAGACGCAGGACTCCCCCGCCGTCCTCGGCGCGCTGTCCATCGTCGGGGAGGGCCTGCTCCAGTTGACGACGGTCGCCGACCAGAGCTGATCGCTCTGCCGCGGCATCCGAGAACGCCGAAAGGCCGGCCCCGAGGGGCCGGCCTTTCGTATCGATCCGGGGTCAGGCGGCGCCGACGACCCCACTGAGAACGCTGTGGAGTTCCTTCGCCTCGTCATCGTTCACCGAGACGACAAGTCGACCGCCCCCCTCGAGCGGGACACGCACGATGATGAGACGGCCCTCCTTGACGGCCTCCATAGGTCCGTCTCCGGTGCGCGGCTTCATGGCTGCCATTGTGGGGCTCCTTTTCGTCTTCGGCCTACCCCATTAGTCTACCCAATGGGGTGATCGCCGATGGCGCGCGCGAGTCTCAGCGCACGCATATCGTCATGGAATCCGGAAGAACGTGTCCCCGAGCGCGAGCATCTCGTGGATCCAGACCCACTGTCCGGCCACGCAGAGGACCAGGATTCCGATCCGCCACCACCGCGAGCTCGGGACCGCAACGCCCGCCGCAACGGGGGTGAGCGGGAGGAGGAGTCGGAAGATGCTCGACTGCGGGAAGAACACCGCCAGGAGGTAGACGAGGTAGCTCGCGCCCCACAGCCGGATCTCCGGCCCGAGCCGGCGGACCTGCGGCGACCGGGCGAGAAGGACACCGGCGCCCACGATCAGTACGACGAGGAGGACCGGTCCGAGCGCCGACGGCAGCCCCCACAGTCCGAACCAGATCGCCGCCGCCTGGAAGAAGGCGATGAACGGCACGAACTGCTCCTCGGACCCCACCCAGCTCCGCCGCCAGGCGAGCTCGGTCTCGAGGTACGCCGACGGGTCGCCCGTCGCGATCCCGGCGATGACCTGCCAGGCGAAGCCGACGATCACGGCGAGGGCGCCGAGGGCGACGATGTGGACGATGTGGCACACCGGGAGCGGATCGTCACGTCGTCGGAACCAGCGGAAGATGCCGTAGAGCCCGAGCAGCAGGGCGAACGCGAGGACGCCCGGTCGCGTGAAGCCCATGAGGACGACGAGCAGGTACAGCCACCCGAACCGCCTCTGCACGAGCGCCCACAGCGCGAGGAAGAGCCAGAGCAGTCCGAGCGATTCCGCGTACCCCATCTGGAAGAGCGCCGCCAGCGGACCGTTCGCGAAGAACACGACGGCCCACAGCGCCGCCGTCTCGCCGATCCGGCCGCGAAGCAGCAGGAAGAGCACGACGGATGCCGCGTACCCCGCGACGAGCGCCAGCACGATCGCACCGGCGGGGTAGCCGCCCAGTACCGTCCCGAGCGCCCGAGCCAGCCAGGGATACAGCGGCAGGAACGCCCACGCGTTCTCGGTGACCTGACCGGCATCCGTCACCGGAAGGGTCGACGGGTAGCCCTGGTCGGCGATGACCCAGTACCACTGGGAGTCCCAGCCCATCGCGAGGGAGGGGATGGAGGCGTCCGCCCCGAACCGCGAGGTCGGGCCCGACAGCTCCGCGGCGATCCAGAAGAACAGCGTAGTGAGGAGGCGGGCCGAGACGTAGACGGCGGCGACGGTGCCGGCGACGGAGGCTGCGGTCCTCAGTCGCCGCTCAGCCATGCCCGCAGGCCCCGCTCGACGTCCTCGATCTGCGAGAGCGGCACCCGCTCCTCGTCGTGGTGGGCGAGGGACGGGTCGCCCGGGCCGTAGTTGACGGCGGGCACACCCATCGCGGAGAACCGGGCGACATCCGTCCAGCCGTACTTGGGCTTGGGCACTGCCCCGACCGCGGCGACGAATTCCTGGGCGAGCGGCGCATCGAGCCCCGGGCGGGCGCCCTCGGAGAGGTCGACGATCTCGACCTCGAAGCCGGCGAACACGTCCCGCACGTGCGCCGCGGCGGCCGCGGCATCCTTGTTCGGGGCGAAGCGGTAGTTGACATCGATCTCGCAGGCGTCGGGGATGACGTTGCCCGCGATGCCCCCGCGGACGGCGACCGCGTTGAGCCCCTCGCGGTAGAGCAGCCCGTCGACCTCGATCTCGCGGGACCGGTACTCCGCCAGCCGAGCGAGGACGGGCGCGGCCTTGTGGATCGCGTTCTCGCCGATCCAGGCGCGGGCGCTGTGCGCGCGCACGCCCGTCGTGCGGATGACCGCGCGGAGCGTGCCGTTGCACCCGCCCTCGACCTGACCGTTCGAGGGCTCCCCCAGGATCGCGAAGTCCGCCTCGAAGAGATCGGGACGGGATGCCGCGAGTCGGGTCAGCCCGTTGAGGTCGGCAGCGACCTCCTCGTGGTCGTACCACATCCAGGTGATGTCGACCCGGGGGTCGGTGAGCTCGGCGGCGAGCTTCAGCTGCACCGCGACGCCCGCCTTCATGTCGACCGTGCCGCGGCCCCACAGGTACCGCTCGCCGTCGATGTCGACGTTCCGCGTCGGTACGTTGTCGTTGATGGGGACCGTGTCGATGTGCCCGGCGATCGCGACGCGCTGCGCGCGTCCGAGGGACGTGCGGGCCACGATCGTGTCGCCGTCGCGGTGGACGTCGAGGTGCGGCAACGCGGACACCGCCTCGAAGATCGCGTCGGCGAGGACGGTCTCGTCGTCGGAGACGCTGGGGATGTCGCAGATGGTGCGCGTCAGGTCGACGGCGCTGGAGCGGAGGTCGAGCCGGGGCATGACGTCGAGTCTAACGACGGCCCGATAGCCTGGAACCATGAGTGACGCGCGGTGGGTATGGGGTATCGGTCTGGCCACGACGAGTGAGAACGGCACGGTGCTCGACGCCTGGTTCCCGGCTCCCGCCACAGGCCGCGCCCCTGCCGACGTCGACACGAGCGAGCTCGCCGCCTTCGCCGGACCCGACCCGCGCCGCGCCGTCACGGTCGATGTGATCGTCGTCGAGGTAGACCTCGACGCCCCACCGGCGAGCACCCCCGATGCGTACCTGCGCCTTCAGGCCCTCTCGCACCTCCTCGTGGCCCCGAACGAACTGGATCTCACCGGCATCTTCGGTCACCTGCCGAACGTCGCGTGGACGAGCGCCGGCCCCGTACACCCCGACGACCTCACCCGCCTCCGCGCCGGACTGCAGCGGGCAGGCATCCAGGTGAACGGCCTGGACAAGTTCCCCCGCCTGACCGACTACGTCGTGCCCGCCGGCGTCCGGATCGCGGACGCCTCGCGCGTGCGCCTGGGCGCTCACCTCGCGCCCGGTACGACGGTGATGCACGAAGGTTTCGTCAACTTCAACGCCGGTACGCTCGGCGCGTCGATGGTGGAGGGCCGCATCTCGCAGGGCGTCGTCGTCGGCGACGGCAGCGACGTCGGCGGAGGCGCCTCGATCATGGGCACCCTCTCGGGTGGCGGTGAACACCGGGTCTCCATCGGCCGGCGCACACTCCTCGGCGCGAACGCGGGCATCGGCATCTCGCTCGGTGACGACTGCATCGTCGAAGCGGGCCTGTACGTGACCGCTGGGACCAAGGTCGCCCTGGCAGGCGAGCCGCCGCGCCACGACGGCACGCGCCCGACGGTCAAGGCCGCCGAGCTCTCCGGGCAGAACGGCATCCTCTTCCGGCGCAATTCGCTCACCGGGACGGTCGAGGCGGTTCGGCGCGAGGGCGTCGGCGCGACGCTGAACGCCGACCTCCACGCCTGAGGTTCAGCCCTTCAGGACCGCCGCGCGCGCCTCTCGGTGTTCGTCCTCGCTGATGACGCCGCGGGCGCGGAGGTCGTCGAGCTCCGCGAGGCGCTTCTCGATCGACGGCGCGACCTGCGCTGCCGGTGTCGAGGGAGCGAGCAGGTCGCTGCGGAGGACCTTGGCGGCGATCGCCGCATCCACCGTGAACGGATCGATGCCGGCATCCCGGAGGATCCGACGCTTCCGCGCCGCGACCACGACGGAGAACACCGCTCCGGCGATCACCAGGACGACGGCCAGTCCGAAGAACGCAGAGAACGCGTCTCCGGCACCGCCCATGTCGGGCCCCGGCATCCCCGGGCCGAAGAAACCGCTGTCCCCGTCATCCGGGATCGGCATCACCGGTGCCGACAGAACGTGCGCGACAACTCCCCCGTGGACCATCATGGGCACACTTTAGCGGGCGATGACCGCGTCAGTGGGAGGTCGGGTAATCCCGTTCGGTGGCACCCGTGTAGAGCTGCTGCGGACGGCCGATCTTCGTCTGCGGATCGTTCTGCATCTCGCGCCAGTGAGCGAGCCAGCCGGGCAGGCGACCGATTGCGAACAACGGCGTGAACATGCGCGTGGGGAAGCCCATCGCCTTGTAGATGACGCCCGTGTAGAAGTCGACATTCGGGTACAGGCGACGCTCTTTGAAGTAGTCGTCGCTGAGCGCGATCTCCTCGAGCTCGTTGGCGAGCGCCAGAAGCGGGTCGACGACGCCGAGCTCGCGCAGGACTTCGTCAGCCGACTCCTTGACGAGCTTCGCGCGCGGGTCGTAGTTCTTGTAGACGCGGTGCCCGAAGCCCATGAGCTTCACGCCGTCTTCCTTGTTCTTGACCCGCTCGACGAAGCGCTGCACGCTCTCGCCGGAGTCGCGGATGCGGCCCAGCATGTCGAGGACGGCTTCGTTCGCGCCGCCGTGAAGCGGCCCGTACAGGGCGTTGATGCCGGCGGAGATAGAGGAGAACTGGTTCGCCCCGGTCGAACCGACGAGGCGGACCGTCGAGGTCGACGCGTTCTGCTCGTGGTCGGCGTGGAGGATCAGCAGGCGCTCGAGCGCCCGCGACATGACGGGGTTGATCTCGTACGGCTCGGCGTTGTTGCCGAAGTTCAGCTTGAGGAAGTTGTCGACGAAGCTCAGCGAGTTGTCGGGGTACAGGAAGGCGTGCCCGATGCTCTTCTTGTGCGCGTACGCGGCGATGACCGGCAGCTTCGCGAGCATGCGGATCGTGTTGAGCTCGACGTGCTCGGGGTTGTGCGGGTCGCTCTGCCCCTCGTAGTAGGTCGAGAGGGCCGCCGTGGCCGCAGACAGCACCGACATGGGGTGCGCGGTGTGCGGCAGCGCCGAGAAGAAGTGCTTGAGGTCTTCGTGCAGCAGCGTGTGGCGACGGATCTTCTCGTCCCACCCGGCGAGTTCGTCCTCCGTCGGCAGTTCGCCGTACAGAAGGAGCCAGGCCACCTCGAGATACGTGCTGTGCTGCGCGAGCTGCTCGATCGGGTACCCGCGGTAGCGCAGGATGCCCTGGTCGCCGTCGATGTACGTGATCGACGACTTCGTCGACGCGGTGTTCACGAACCCGTAGTCGAGGGACGTGTGCCCGGTCTGCTTCGTGAAGGTGGAGAAGTCGACGCTCGGCACCCCTTCACTTCCCGAGATGAGCGGGAGTTCTGCCTTCGTGTCACCGATGGTCACGGTGGCGATCTGAGGGGTGTCCGCGTTGGTCACGAAGCCTCCTTGCGGTCGTCGGAGCGGTCTTTACAGCCTACTGGGCAGTGAGCACATGTGCTGTCGCGCTCAATGGATAGCGGAATTCGTAGGAGGAAGCCTACGAAGGGTCAGGCCTCGACGGATGCCGCGAGCCTCCGCGCGGCTTCGGCGATGCGCTCGTCGGTCGCCGTGAGCGAGAACCGCACATGCTGGGGGAAATGGGATCCGTAGAAGTGTCCGGGCCCGGCGAGGATGCCGAGGTCGGCGAGGCGCGCGAGGGACTCCCACGCGTCCTCCCCCGCCGTCGCCCAGAGGTAGAGGCCGCCCTCGCTGCGGTCGATCCGGAAACCGGCGGCTTCGACGGCCGGCTTCAGGATGTCGCGGCGGGCACGGTAGAGCTCGCGCTGGTGCTCCACGTGCGCATCGTCCTCGAGCGCGGCGATCATGGCGGCCTGCACGGGCCCGGGCACCATCAGCCCGAGGTGCTTGCGGGCGGTCACGAGGCGCTCGATCAGGTCCGCTTCGCCGGCGACGAACGCCGCGCGGTAGCCCGCGAGGTTCGACTGCTTGCTGAGCGAGTAGACCGACAGGAGGCCGGTGAGGTCGCCGCTCGCGACCCGGGGATCGAGGATGCTGGGCACCGGGGCATCCGCCCACGGCCCTTCCCAGCCCAGCTCGGCGTAGCACTCGTCCGAGGCCAGGACGGCACCCAGCTCGCGAGCGCGCTCCACGGCGTGTCGGAGCTCGGCGACGTCGAGGACCCGACCGTCGGGGTTGCCGGGCGTGTTCAGCCACACGAGCCGCGTGGTCGTGGGCCACTCGTCGGGATCATCCGACGCGAAGGCCTGCGCATCCACGAGACGTGCTCCCACCTCGTAGGACGGGTAGGCCGCGCGCGGGTGAACGACCGTGTCGCCGGTGCCGAGGCCGAGAAGGAGCGGCAGGAGGGCGACGAGCTCCTTCGAGCCCACGGTCGGGATGACCTGGGAGGGCGTGAGGCCCTGCACCCCGCGCCGGCGGCCGTACCAGGCCGCGATCGCCTCGCGCAGCGCCGGAGTGCCGACGGTCTGCGGGTAGGCGTGAGCGTCCGTGGCACGTCGGAGCGCCTCGGCGACGACACCGGGCGTCGGATCGACGGGGGAACCGATCGAGAGGTCGACCAGCCCGCCGGGATGCTGCCGTGCTCGCGCAGCGTAGGGGGCGACGGCGTCCCAGGGGTAGTCCGCGAGGTCGTGGACGCTCATGTCGGCTCAGCGAGTCTCAGTGGGCCTGCGGAGGAAGACCCGCGATGACGGGGTGATCCTTGGCGATGACGCCGACCTTCGCGGCGCCGCCCGGCGAACCGAGATCCTCGAAGAACTCCACGTTCGCCGTGTAGTAGTCCTGCCACTCGGCGGGGAGGTCGTCTTCGTAGTAGATGGCCTCGACGGGGCACACCGGCTCGCAGGCGCCGCAGTCGACGCACTCATCGGGGTGGATGTAGAGAGAGCGTTCGCCTTCGTAGATGCAGTCGACGGGACATTCGTCGATGCAGGCTCGGTCCTTGACATCCACGCACGGGAGAGCGATCACATACGTCACAGGACGAGTCTAGTTCGTGGATCGGACGCGGGATGCCGTCGGCCACGCGACGACGAGTGCGACGGCCAGCGGGACGACGAACGTCCAGATGAGCCCGGGCGTGACGACGGTCCCCTCCGGGGGCGCCGGCACCACGACGGACCCGCCGGGACCTTCGTTGGCGAACAGGAGCGTGGCCACGAGGGCGCCGAGCCCGCAGGCGAGCGCGGAGGCGCGCTCCCCAGTCAGCGTCCGCACCGCGATCAGCAGGGCGACGAAGCCGACCGAAGCGACGATCAGACCGACGGGGACGACACCCCAGGTCGCCGCCTGGCCGATCGTGCCGGCGACGCCGTAGACGACGCCGATGACGGCGGCCAGCACCCAGGTGGCGATGCGGGCGAAGAGGGCATTCACCTGCACAGTCTAGGCGGGCACTCCTTGACCGATCAGGTCGCCCAGCCCCACAGACGCAGGAGTGCCGCGACCGCGGCGGCTGCCGCGACCACGACGAGGAACGGCGCTCTGACGACGAGGAGACCCGCCGCGACGAGGAGACCGGGAACGCGTGCGTCGAGCACGATCGCCTGGCCCACGCCGAGCGTCTGCACGACGACCAGCGCCGAGAGGAGCGCGACGGTGAGGAGGTCGATCGTCCGAGAGGGGCGAGGCGCCTCGAACCATGCCGGTGGCACGAGGTAGCCGGCCGTCTTGAGCGCCACGCACACGATGGCCGCGAGCAGGATCGTGTGCCACAGCGTCATGCGGGGTCCCCTGTCGACGTCGTCGGCCGGGAGCCCAGCCAGTTCGTCCAGCCCACGACGATCGCCACCAGCGCCGCGACGAGGACGGGGAGACCCGGCATGAGCGCCGGCGTGAGGACGGCCGCGACGACCGCGGCGGCGGCACCCACCGCGATCGCCTGACGGTTCCGCAGCCGCGGCCACAGCAGCGCGAGGAACGCGGCGGCGGCAGCGGCATCCAATCCGTAGGCCTTCACATCGCCGAGAACGTCGCCGAGCAGCGCGCCCGCCAGCGTCGTCAGGTTCCAGCCGACGTAGATGCCGACGCCTGTCACCCAGAAGCCGATGCGGCGAGCCGCGGCATCCGTCTGCGCGAGGGCGACGGCCGTCGATTCGTCGATCGTGAAATGGGATGCCGCGGCCCGCCGCCAGAACCCGTCGCCGACGACGGACGACATCCGCAGACCGTAGGCCACGTTGCGGATGCCGAGGAGCCCCGCCGAGGCGATGGCGGCACCCGGCAGGCCTCCGCCCCCGATGACACCGACGAACGCGAACTGCGATCCGCCGGTGAACATCAGGAGGCTGAGGACGCAGGTCTGCCAGACGTCCAGACCCGAGGTCACCGAGAGCGCGCCGAACGAGATGCCGTAGGCACTCGTCGCGAGCACGACACCGAGGGAGTCGCGCCAGGCCCGACGAATCGGCGGCTGCTCCCCCGTCACCGTCAGGAGCCGGCGTCCTGGCGCTTCAGCCGCGATGCCGCGCGGCCGCGCTCGGTCGCGTCGAGCACGACCTTGCGGATGCGCACCTTCTCGGGCGTGACCTCGACGCATTCGTCGTCGCGGGCGAACTCGAGGCTCTCTTCCAGCGTCAGCACACGCGGCGGCGTCATGGACTCGAAGGAGTCGGAGGTCGACGAACGCATGTTCGTGAGCTTCTTCTCCTTCGTGATGTTGACGTCCATGTCGTCGGCGCGCGAGTTCTCGCCGATGACCATGCCCTCGTAGACCTCTTCGGTCGGCTGCACGAAGAAGCTCATGCGCTCCTGCAGGGCGATCATCGCGAACGGCGTCACGACACCCGAGCGGTCGGCGACGATCGAGCCGTTCTGACGCGTCGAGATCGCGCCGGCCCACTCGTCGTAGCCGTGCGAGATCGCGTTCGCGATGCCCGTGCCGCGCGTGATCGTGAGGAACTCGCTGCGGAAGCCGATGAGACCGCGCGACGGGACGATGAACTCCATGCGCACCCAGCCGGTGCCGTGGTTCGTCATCGTCTCCATGCGGCCCTTGCGGCTCGCCATCAGCTGCGTGATCGCACCGAGGTGCTCCTCGGGGGCGTCGATCGTGAGGTGCTCGAAGGGCTCGGTGAGCTTGCCCTTCTCGTCGCGGCGCGTGACGACCTGCGGCTTGCCGACCGTGAGCTCGAAGCCCTCGCGGCGCATGTTCTCGACGAGGATCGCCAGCGCGAGCTCGCCGCGGCCCTGGACCTCCCACGCGTCGGGCTGGCCGATGTCGACGACCTTGAGCGACACGTTGCCGATGAGCTCGCGGTCGAGGCGGTCCTTGACCATGCGCGCGGTGAGCTTGTGGCCCTTGACCTTGCCCATGAGGGGCGAGGTGTTGGTGCCGATCGTCATCGAGATGGCCGGGTCGTCGACCGTGATGGCCGGGAGCGGACGGATGTCCTCGGGGTCGGCGATCGTCTCGCCGATCGTGATGTTCTCGAAGCCCGCGATGGCGACGATGTCGCCGGGGCCGGCGGACTCCGCCGGGTAGCGCTCGAGGGCGCGGGTCTTCAGGAGCTCCGTGATGCGGGCGTTGCTGGTCGAGCCGTCGGCGCGGACCCACGCGACCGTCTGGCCCTTCTTCAGCGTGCCGTTGAAGACGCGCAGGAGTGCGAGACGGCCGAGGAACGGCGACGAGTCGAGGTTCGTGACCCAGGCCTGGAGGGGCGCCTCGTCGTCGTACGACGGAGCCGGGACGTGCTCGAGGATCGCGCCGAAGAGCGGCTCGAGGTCGTCGTTGTCGGGGAGCGAGCCGTTCTCGGGGCGGTTCCGCGAGGCGGCACCGGCGCGACCGGACGCGTAGACGACGGGGACGTCGAGGAGTGCGTCGACATCGAGGTCGGGCACGTCGTCCTGGAGGTCCGAGGCGAGACCCAGGAGCAGGTCGTGGGCCTCCTCCTCGACCTCGGCGATGCGCGCATCGGGGCGGTCGGTCTTGTTGACCAGGAGGATGACGGGGAGCTTGGCCTCGAGCGCCTTGCGGAGGACGAAGCGGGTCTGCGGGAGCGGGCCCTCGGAGGCATCCACCAGCAGGACGACACCGTCGACCATCGACAGACCGCGCTCGACCTCGCCACCGAAGTCGGCGTGGCCGGGGGTGTCGATCACGTTGATCGTGACGGGCTCGGACGAGTGGGCGCCGGAGTACGTGATCGTCGTGTTCTTCGCGAGGATCGTGATGCCCTTTTCGCGCTCGAGGTCGTTCGAGTCCATGGCACGTTCTTCCATGTGCTCGTGCGAGCCGAACGAACCGGTCTGGCGGAGCATGGCATCGACGAGCGTCGTCTTGCCGTGGTCGACGTGCGCGACGATCGCGACGTTACGGAGGTCAGGACGAAGGGCGTGCGCCATGAAGGGGGTTCCTTGCAGAGAGGGTGATGCCGGGATGCCGGCAGTCCACTTTACCGCAGGTGTCGACACGCCGACGGGGCGAGGACCTTTCGGTCCCCGCCCCGCCGCTGCTGTGCGTCTTGCTGCTTACTCGGCAGCCCAGCCGACGATCGTCCAGTCGATGGTCTCGAACTGGGTGGCACCCCAGTTGACGAGGCCGTCCTTGACCGCGTAGACGTTCGGGAGCGGCGCGATCGGGAACATCGGCATGTAGTTCCAGATCACATCGTTGATCTCCTTGGCGATCTCGATGCGCTTGGCGGGGTCGAGCTCGGAGTTCGACTTGTCGTACAGGTCGCCCAGCTTCTCGTCCGTCGTGCCCGTGAAGTTCGACTCGGAGTCGATCGGGTAGTACAGCGCCTCCGACGACGAGATCGGGAACGGCGTGCCGACCCACGAGAACGACACCATCTCGAAGTTGCCGGGGATGACGTAGTCACTGAAGTACGTCGCGGCGGGGACCGTGTCGAGCGTCACCGGAATGCCGAACGCGTTCAGGTCGGCCTGGACCTGCTCGGAGCGCTGGATGTTCGTCGCCGTGTCGGCGGGGACGGTGACGCTCAGCTTGAGAGGCGTGCCGTCCTTCGTCCAGCTCTTGCCTTCGGTGCCCTCGTAGCCGGCCTCCTTGAGGTACTCCGCCGCCTTCTTGGTGTCCGTCTTGGGAGCCTTGTCCTCGTACCCGTTCTGCCCAGGCATGAAGATGTAGTCGCCCTGGGTGATGGCCGGCGCGTCCACGGGCGTGTTCGCCGACGCGGCGATCTGCTCGCGGTTCACGATCGCCTCGACGGCCTTGCGGACGTTGACGTCCGCGAGCGGGCCCTTCTTCGCGTTCATCGTGACGTGCGTCCAGGTCGTGCCACCGGAGGTCTCGATCTTGGCGTCGGAGCGCGTCTTGGCCGTCTGGTACAGGTCGGCGTTCGCCGAGATGTACAGCGCATCGAGCTCCGAGTTCGCGAACGACGCGCCCTGCTGGTCCTGGCTGACCGCGCGGAACAAGACCGTCTCGAGCTTGGGGGCCTCGCCCCACCACTGCGGGTTGCGCTCGAGGGTGACGACCTGACCGGTCGTGTCGATCTTCGAGATCTTGAACGGACCCGAGGACGGGACGGCCTTCGTGCGGTAGCCGTCGTTGTAGGCGGCCGGGTCGCTCGAGATGGACTCGGGCAGCAGTCCGCCCGTGAACATGGCCTGCCAGTCGGCGTAGACCTTCGAGAAGGTGATCTTGACGTCGAACTCGTCCGTACCCTGCTCGACCGACGAGACGTCTTCCCAGCCCGCCGTGGATGCCGGGGTGTAGGCCTTGTTCGTGCCGTTCTGAGCCTTCCAGTAGGCGACGTAGTCCTTGACCGTGATGGGCGAGCCGTCTTCCCACTTCGCCTCGGGGTTCAGCTTGATCTCGACGACCTGCGGGTCGTTGCTCGTGACCTCGGCCGAGGCGGCGTAGTTCTCGTCGACGACGGGCGTGCCGTCTTCCTTGATCTTGAAGGGACCACCGGTGGTCGGCGCCATGATGCTGTTGGTGTCCGACTCGTTGCCGTCGACCTGGCTCGTGTTGAACTGCACGGGCAGCGATCCGACCGCGAGGGTCAGCGTGCCGCCGTCCTTGACCTTGGCCGCGTCAGCGCGAGTCCACGCCGTGGCGGGGAGCTCCGGGGCTGCTGACTCGCTCTGGGTGGGCGCACCGGTGTTTCCGGCAGCACAACCAGAGATCACGAGTGCGGCGACGCCGAGCAGCGCCAAAGACCCGAACGGCTTTGCACCTCGAATCTTCATGTGATTGTTCCTCTCGTTTACCTTTTGGTGACCACCGGCGGAATGGTGCGCCCGCCGGAGGGGGTTCAGGATGCGGTCGACAGCGCGACCTCGTCGACCAGCGTCGAGTCCTCGACGTGGTGGCAGGCGACGCGCGCACGACCGTGGGCGATCAGTTCCGGCTCGGCGGAACGGCACAGCTCCTGGCGCGTCTCGTCGAGGAGCTTGTACAGGGGGCAGCGGGTGCGGAACCGGCATCCGCTGATCTCCTGCGTCGGGCTCGGCAGGTCTCCCTGCAGGAGCACCCGGGCACGACCGCGCTCGATGCGCGGGTCGGGGATGGGAGCCGCCGAGATGAGCGCCTTCGTGTAGGGGTGCTGCGGGTTGTCGAAGACCGTCGACACCGGCCCCTGTTCCACGACGGAGCCGAGGTACATCACGGCCACATCGTCGGCGATCTGCCGGACGACGGCCAGATCATGAGCGACGAAGAGGTACGACAGCCCCAGCTGCGCCTTGAGGTCCTCGAGCAGGTTGATGACACCCGCTTGGATCGACACGTCGAGCGCCGAGACCGGCTCGTCGAGCACGATGACCGAAGGGTTCGTCGCGAGGGCCCTTGCGATGCCGATGCGCTGGCGCTGTCCGCCCGAGAACTCGTGCGGATAGCGGTCGGCCATGGAGGGATCCAGGCCGACGAGATCGAGCAGCTCGAGAGCGCGCTCGTCGCGGTCCGACTTCTTGGCACCGATCGCCCAGAGGGGCTCGGTGATGACCTCGCTGATGGGCAGGCGCGGGTCGATCGCGCCCATGGGGTCCTGGAAGACGATCTGCACATCGCGACGGAGCGCGTGGCGTTCGCGCGGGCTGAGCGTGCCGACATCCTTGCCGTTGATCTTGATGGATCCGGACTGCGGTGCGGTCATCTCCATGATCTCTAGGATCGTCGTCGTCTTGCCGCAGCCCGACTCCCCGACCAGGCCCATCGTCCGACCCGGCTTCAAGGAGAACGAGACGCCGTCGACGGCGCGGACAGTGCCCACCCGGCGAGGGAAGACCGCGCCCTTCATCAGCGGGAAGTGCCGACGCAGGTCGGTGACCTCGACGACCGGCTCGGCACCGGAATCGACGAGCTCGCCGTCGATGATCGGGTCCGCCACCGTGAAGACCTCACCTCGCGAGATCTCGCCCCGGGCGATCTCCCCACCGCGGATGCAGGCGGCGACGTGATCGGGACCGGATGCCGGATCGTGGGCGATCAGGTCGGGCTCGACCTCGCGGCACGCGTCCACGGCGATCGGGCAGCGGGCCGCGAAGGGGCATCCCTTCGGCAAGGCCGCGAGGGACGGCGGGCGCCCCTCGAGAGGAACGAGCCGCTGCGTACCGGCGGTGAGCATGTTCGGCACGGACCGCAGCAGCCCGATGGAGTAAGGCATCTGCGGCTCGTGGAAGACCTGATCGGTGGTGCCGAGCTCGACGAGCTTGCCGGCGTACATGACGCCCACCCGGTCGGCGTGACCCGCGACGACACCGAGGTCGTGAGTGATGAGGACGACGGCGGCGCCGGTGATCTCCTTGGCCTTCTCGAGGACCTCGAGGATCTGCGCCTGGATGGTGACGTCGAGTGCCGTCGTGGGCTCGTCGGCGATGATCACCTTCGGGTCGTTCGCGATCGCCATCGCGATCATCGCGCGCTGGCGCATCCCACCGGAGAACTCGTGCGGGAACGCTTTGGCGCGCCGATCGGGATCGGGGATGCCGACGGTCTTGAGCAGCTCGACGGCCCGCGCGGCCGCAGCCTGGGACGACAGCTTCGAGTCGTGGAGGCGGAGCGCCTCGGCGATCTGGTCGCCGACGGTGTAGACGGGAGTCAGTGCCGACAGCGGATCCTGGAAGACCATGGACAGCTGCTTGCCGCGGATGCGGGACAGCTTCTTGTCATCCATGCCCAGAAGCGACTTGCCTTCGAATTCGATCGCGCCGGTCACCTGCGCGTTGCTGGGCAGGAGACCCATGACGGCGAGCGAGGACACGGACTTGCCCGAGCCGGACTCGCCGACGATGCCGAGGAACTCTCCCGGGTGGACGTCGTACGAGATGCCGCGGACGGCCTGCACGTCGCCCGAACCGCGCTGCGGGAAGGTGACGCTGAGGTCGCGGACCGACAGGAGAGGCGTGCGACGGGACTGCGTCGGAGTGGGGAGGGATTCAGGCACGGTTGGCCCCCGAGGTCGGGTCGATCGCATCGCGCAGGGCGTCGCCGATGAGACTGATGGCGAAAAGAAGGACGACGAGGACGCCGGCCGGGAAGACGAACAGCCACGGGCGGGTCAGCGCAGCCGACGTGCCGTCCGCGAGCAGGGTGCCGAGCGAGACATCCGGCTTCTGCACGCCGAAGCCGAAGTAGCTGAGCGACGTCTCCGACATGATCATCGAGACGATTCCGAGGGTCACGTCGATGATCAGGAGCGACGCGATGTTCGGGAGGATGTGGCGGCTCAGGATCTTCCGGGTGGGGAGCCCCATATAGCGCGCGGCGCGCACGAAGTCGCGGTTGCGCAGGGAGCGCGTCTGATTGCGCACGACCTGCGCCATGATCATCCAGCTGAAGATCGCCAGGAAGAACGTCAGCGCGATCCACGACAGGCTTTTGAACAGCGGGCTGAGCAGGATGAGGATGAAGAACGATGGAACGACGAGCAGCAGGTGGGTGAACCAGCTGATGACCTTGTCGGTCACGCCTCCGACGTAGCCGGCGACGGAGCCGATGACGGCAGCGAGCAACGTCCCGAGGATGCCGGCGACGAGACCGATGATGAGGGACTTCTGCAGGCCCGCCATCGTCTGGGCGAAGATGTCCTGTCCGATGCTGTTGGTGCCGAACCAGTGGCGGAGCGTCGGCCCCATCCCCATGTTGTACACGTCGCGATCGGTGATGGACCACGGCGTGAGGAACGGCCCGACGATCGACAGGACGACGATCAGGCCGAAGGCGATGGCACCGACCCAGAACCGCGGCATTCCGCGCAGCCGCTGCCAGACGAGCCCGTTGCGGGAGAGCGGTCGCCGCTGACGGGTGATTGTCTTCTCCTCGTCGAGGCCCGCTTCGACGGCTTCTTGTTGAGCGATGACCATGTCAGCTCCTCACACGGGGATCGAGGGCGGCGTAGATGATCTCCGAGAACGTCGAGGAGAGCAGCACGAGGATGGCGACGAACAGGGTGCTTCCCGCGGCCGCGTTGACGTCGTTCGTGTTCACGGCCTGAAGCAGGAACTGCCCCATGCCGCGCCAGCTGAAGACG
This sequence comes from Microbacterium sp. 77mftsu3.1, assembly GCF_900100525.1. NCBI lineage: Bacteria > Bacillati > Actinomycetota > Actinomycetes > Micrococcales > Microbacteriaceae > Microbacterium > Microbacterium sp. 77mftsu3.1. The sequence goes on from NZ_FNCR01000001.1 coordinate 297,722, forward strand.
ATCTCGAGCATGGCGGACCCGGCGACGAGTGTGCCGAAGTTGTACGCGAAGAAGGTCGACATCGGGATCAGCGCGATGCGCACGCCGTGTCGGAAGAGGGCCGGCCCGCGCTCCAGGCCCTTGGACCGGGCCGTTCGGATGTAGTCGGCGCCAAGGACGTCCAGCATGACGCTGCGCTGGTAACGCGAATAGCTCGCGGCGCTGGTGAGGATGAGCGCCAGCGTCGGCAGAAGGAGGTGGACCGCTCGGTCGAGGGTCAGGTCCCACCAGCTTCCGTTGATGCCGGCGCTGTACTCGCCTGTGAAGGTGATGAGCTGCACGCCGACTGCGTTGTTCAGAGCAGTCGCTCCGATCATCAGCAGGACGCCGATGACGAAGGTCGGCGTCGCGAAGATCAGGAAGGACGAGTAGGTGACGATCTGATCGCTCGCCCGGTACTGCCGGACGGCGCCCCAGACGCCGAGGAGGACGCCGACGATCGCGCCGATGATCGATCCGATGAGCAGGAGCCGAAGGCTCGCACCCGAGCGCGCGATGATCTCCTCGACGACCGGCTGCTTGCCGATCGTGATGCCGAGAGATCCCTGCGTGAACAGGCCGACGAGCCAGTGCCAGAGTCGGACGACCACGGGCATGTCCGGGCTCTGCCCGAGTTGCGCGAGCGAGGCATCGATGGACGCCTGCGGGGGGCGAGGGTTACGTCCGTAGAAGGCGTCGCCGGGCCTGAAGATCGCGCTGGCCAGGACGTAGGCCATACACGTGGCGATCAGGCTCAGGATCGCGTAGTTGACGAACCGGCGGAGGACGTACAGCGTCACCGGGAGATCCCGGTGATTCGGGTCGCTGGCACAGACATGGTGGTGCTCTTTCTCGGGCTTACGCGCTCTTGCGTTGCGTTCGAAGTGCCGGAACCGGGTCCGGCCTCAACGACCCTAACTCGCTCATCAACGCTGACAAGACCGTCTGGAGAACTGTTTGTATGAACGTAACATTGCGTGACCTGCTCGCAAAATGCCTGTGAACGCGCCGCAAAACCGCCAGTACGCTCAGCCCGCAGCGCCGCTGATGATCACGGCGCCCAGTGCCCAGAGCGCCAGTAACAGCAACACGCCGAGAGTGGGGAGATCCCACCTGCGCGAGACCTGTGTGGTGGAACCGGTTTCGGCGGCCGCCAGCCACTGTTCGCGGATCAGCTCGAGGTCACGGAGCGCGGGAGGGATGCGCGCGCGGGGGTTGTCCGCGGCCCGGACGCCCGGGCGGGCCGGGCGACCCGCCACCGGGCCGCCGAACGCATTGACGATCCGCCCGTCATCCAGGGTGAACCTGACCTGGTAACGGACGCCGACGTCGCTCACCCGGGCCCACGGGATGCGCACGATGCGCAGGAGATTCTGCACGGTCGCGCCGTCAGCGTCGATGGAGACATGTGACGCGAACGTCGCGACGTAGATGAACCAGACCACCAGCAGGAGCCAGGGGGCCAGCAGGAGCATCTCGGCCCAGCCCGCGCGCACGACCGCGTCGCCCAGGAGCAGGAACGCGGCGATCGACGCCAGGATGAGCGCGGCCACCCCCGACGCGGCGCGGAACACCCGCGGCGAGGCGGCCGGGGATGATCCCGAGCCCGCCTCGCCGTGTCGAGGGGTGTTGCTCACAGGTTTCCGCCGAGCGGGATCTCCGCACCCGGGATGGCGGCGAGGAGCCGCTTCGTGTAATCCTCCGCCGGCGACGCGAAGATCTCGTCGACGGTGCCCTGCTCGACGACGCGACCCTGCTCCATGACGCAGACGAGGTCGGCGGCCACACGCACGACGGCGAGGTCGTGCGTGATGAAGAGGTAGGTCAGGTCGAGCTCGGACTGCAGCTCGGCGAGCAGGCGCAGGATCTGGTCCTGCACGAGCACGTCGAGCGCCGAGACTGCTTCGTCGAGGACGACGATCGACGGCTTGAGCGCGAGGGCGCGCGCGATGGCGATGCGCTGACGCTGGCCACCGGAGAGCTCGTTCGGGTAGCGCCAGGCGACCTCACGCGGGAGCGACACCTGGTCGAGCAGCTCGAACACCCTCTCGCGACGCGACTTCTCGTCGCCCACGCCGTGCACGCGCAGCGGCTCGGCGATGAGGGCGCCGATGCTGCGCAGGGGGTCGAGCGAGCCGTAGGGGTCCTGGAAGACGGGCTGCATACGGCTGCGCAGTCCGAAGACCTCCTTGCGGCTCATGCCCGACGTGTCCGCGCCGTCGACGAGCACGGAGCCGCTCGTCGGCTTCTCGAGCTGCAAGACCATCTTGGCGACGGTCGACTTGCCCGAACCGGACTCCCCCACCAGTGCGAGGGTCTTGCCGCGCGGGATCTGGAAGGACACACCGTCGACCGCACGGAACGTTTCGCTGCGGAACCCGCCTGAACGGATCTTGTACTCCTTGACGAGATCGCGGACCTCGACGACGGGCTTGGCGTCTACGACCTCCTCGAGGTGCTCGACACCGCGACGCTCGGCGACCGCCTGGATGCGCTGCGAGGCGATGCTCGGGGCGGCCGCGACGAGGCGCTGCGTGTACGGATGCTGCGGAGCCTCGAGGATCGCTCGGCTCGGACCGGACTCGACGATCTCGCCCTGGTTCATGACGATGATGCGATCGGCACGCTCTGCGGCGAGGCCGAGGTCGTGCGTGATGAACAGGACGGCCGTCCCCTTCTCGCGGGTCAGCGAGGCCAGGTGGTCGAGGATGACGCGCTGCACGGTGACGTCGAGCGCACTCGTCGGCTCGTCCGCGATCAGGAGCTTCGGGTCGGCTGCGAGGCCGATGCCGATGAGCGCCCGCTGACGCATCCCGCCGGAGAACTGGTGCGGGAACTGGTGCATGCGACGCTCGGCATCGGCCAGCCCCGCCTGCTTCAGGACCTCGATCGCGCGGGCGCGGGCCTCCTTGCGGTTGGATGCCAGGCCGTTGGCGCGGACCGCCTCCTCGACCTGGAATCCGATCGACCAGACCGGGTTCAGGTTGGACATCGGGTCCTGCGGGACGTAGCCGATGTCGCGGCCGCGGATGGACTCCATCTCACGGCGGCTGGCACCGAGGAGGTCCACGCCGTCGAGCGTGACGGATCCGCCCGTGACCGCTCCCGTGCCGGGGAGCAGGTTGATGACGGCCGCTGCCGTCGTCGACTTGCCCGATCCGGACTCCCCGACGATGGCGACGGTCTCGCCCGGGAAGACATCGAGGTCGACACCGTGCAGGACCTCGCGCGCCTTCTTGCCCGTGCCGAACGACACGGTGAGGTCACGGATCTGCAGAAGGGGCTGCGACACGACGCTCTCCTTGGTGCTGCTGCGCAGACGCGCGCGGCTGGTGGGGTTCTCGATATCGCTCATCGCTGGGCCCTCGACTTCGGGTCGACGGCGTCGCGGAGGAGCTCACCGAGGGTGATGAACGCGAGCACCGAGATCGTGAGCGCGAGAGACGGCCAGAACAGCGCCATCGGCGCCGACCTGATCTGGTTCTGCGCCTGGCTGATGTCGAGGCCCCAGGAGACCGTCGAGCCCCCGAGACCGACGCCCAGGAAGGACAGCGTCGATTCGGCGACGATCGCCGTGCCGAGGCTCAAGGTGGTGACGACGATGACGGGTGCCATCGCATTCGGCAGGACGTGCGTCACCATGGTGCGGAACCGCGACAGCCCGATCGAGATCGACGCGGTCACGTAGTCGGACTGCTTGACCCGAAGGACCTCGGCACGGGCGATGCGCGCCGTGCTGGCCCACGAGAATCCACCGATCGCGAGGGCGAGGACGAATTCGTTCCGGTAGTCCGCCAGGACGGACATGACGACGACGGCCGCGATGATGTAGGGGATCGTGAAGAAGACGTCGCCCACGCGGGAGAGCACCGTGTCGAGGAATCCGCCGTAGAAGCCGGCGAGAGCGCCCATGATGACACCGATGACCGTGGAGATCAGCGTGGCCATCACACCGACGATCATCGACGTGCGCGTTCCGTGGACGACGCGCGACCAGATGTCGCAGCCCTGTCGATCGAAGCCGAGCGGGTGTCCCGCCGTCGGATCGCCGTTGCTGTTGTCGAGGGTGCAGACACCGCCGGACGGCGCCACCGAGGTGAAGAGTGTCGGTGCGACCGCCATGGCGACGATGATCGCGCACAGCACGACCGAGATCCAGAACGTCGGACGGCGGCGCAGGTCGCGCCACGCGTCGATCCAGAGATTGCTCTTCTTCTCGCTGAGGCGGAGCTGGTCGACCGGGACCGATTCCGTGTTCGTCGGTGCGACGTAGTGTGCGGAGTTACTTGACATAGCGGATCCTCGGGTCGAGCAGGCCGTAGAGAAGGTCGACGACCAGGTTCACCAGAACGTAGATCACGACGAAGATCGTGACGAAGGAGACCACCGTCGGCGTCTCGCGCTGCGTGATAGCCGTGAAGAGCGTGTTGCCCACACCCGGCACATTGAAGATGCCCTCGGTGACCGTGGCTCCGACCATGAGGATGCCGAACTGGGTGGCCGTGTCGGTGACCATCGGGATCATCGAGTTGCGCAGGACGTGCACGGGGATGACACGACGGCGCGAGAGGCCCTTCGAGTAGGCAGTGCGGACCCAGTCCTGACCGAGCGTCTCGATCATGGAGGCACGCGTCAGTCGCATGCTGGACGCGTAGATGCTGAGACCCAGCACGATCGCGGGAAGCCACAGATCGCCCCAGTCGTTGCGTCCACCCACCGTCGGCCGGAACCATCCCAGCTGCACGCCGAGGAAGTACTGCGCGAGGAAGCAGAGGACGAAGATCGGGATCGCGATGAAGATGAGCGCCGTCACGAGCGCGCCGTTGTCGAAGATCGACCCCTTCCAGATCGCCGACAGCGCGCCGATGATCAGGGCGAGCACGAAGGCGATCGCGACGGACATGACCGCCAGGCGCATCGTGACGGGGACCGTGCGGGCGAGCACGTCGTTCACGCTCTGGCCCGAGAACGTCGTCCCGAAGTCGAGGCGGAAGATGCCGCCGAGGTAGTTCGCGTACTGGACGATGAACGGCTCGTTGAGCTTGTACTGCTCGCGGAGCGCATCGATGACGGCCTGCGGCGGCTGCTTGTCGCCGAACAGCGACGCGACCGGGTCTCCTGGCAGTCCGAAGACCATGAAATAGATCAGCAGTGTGGACCCGAGGAACACGGGAATCACCTGCAGGATCCGTCGGAGGATGTAATAGGCCACCCTCGGCCCCCTTTCAGGGAAAAGACGTGATCAGTGCTCACGCACGAAGAAGGGCCCCGCAACGCGGCGCCCCTGAGTGTCCCATCCTCAACCTCGTTTCCTGAGAGAAAGGTGAGATGGACGGGTCACGCCACGAGGCGGTGACGGGTGACCGTCACCGCCTCGTGTGAGGTGATGCTGAGAGCAGATTACTTGGTGATCTCGTAGTACAGCGGCACCGAGTTCCAGCCGAACTCCACGTTCTTCACGCCGTCGGCCCAACCGCCGTTGACGTTGGAGTACCAGAGCGGAATGGCGGGGAGGTCCTCGAAGAGGACCGACTGGGCCTCGAGGAGGGTGGAGTTGCGCGCAGCCTCATCCGTCTCGCTGATGCCCTTGGCGAGCAGGTCGTCGAACTTCTTGTCCGAGTACTTGCCGTCGTTGGAGCCTGCACCGGTCGCGTAGAGCGGGCCGAGGAAGTTGTACAGACCGGGGTAGTCCGCCTGCCAGCCGGAGCGGAAGGCATCGACCTTCTCGTTGTCGCGGGCGTCGAGGTAGGTCGCGAAGTCCGGGAACGGCTTGCCGACGGCCTTGATGCCGAGGACCTTCGAGACCGAGTTCGATACAGCGTCGACCCAGGCCTGGTGCGGACCGTCAGCGTTGTAGGAGATCGTGAACTCCTTGCCGCTGTACGGCTTGATCGCGTTCGCCTGGTCCCACAGCTCCTTGGCGAGCTCCGGGTCGTAGTCGAGGACGTCGTTGCCGGGGACCGAGTCGCTCCAGCCGTCGATGACCGGCGACGTGAAGTCCTTCGCGGGCGTACGGGTGCCCTTGAAGATCACGTCGGTGATCTGATCGCGGTTGATGGAGTGCGAGATCGCGGCGCGGCGGAGCTTGCCCTCTTCGTCGGTCTGGAAGCCGTCGAGCCACTCGGGGATCGTCAGCGACTGGAAGATGGCGGCCGGCTGGTTGACCGAGCGACCGTCGAGGTCGGTCTTGTAGTTCTCGAGAGCGCTGTCCGGGATGGAGTCGAGCACGTCGAGGTTGCCGCCGAGCAGGTCGGTGTAGGCACCGTCCGGGTTGGCGTAGAAGACGATGTCCAGGCCGCCGTTCTTCGGCTTGCGCGGTCCGTCGTAGTCCTCGTTGACGACCAGGTCGATGCGGACGTTGTGCTGCCACGCGCCGTCCTTGGCCAGCTTGTACGGGCCGTTGCCGATCGGGTTCTCACCGAAGGCCTTCATGTCGTCGAACGCGACGGACGGAAGCGGTGCGTAGGCCGAGTAGCCCAGACGCTGTGCGAAGTCGGATGCCGGCTTGTTCAGCGTGATGGTGAAGGTCAGGTCGTCGACCTTCTTCAGACCGGTGAGCTCGGAGTCCTTCTCATAGCTGAAGCCCTCGATGTCCTCGAAGAAGTAGGAGGAGTTCTGCTTGTTGGATGCCAGTGCACCGTAGTTCCACGCCTTGATGAAGCTGTCAGCGGTGACGGCTTCGCCGTTGGTGAACTTCAGGCCATCGCGGATCTTGACCGTCAGCTGGGTGGGCGAGTCGGTGGTGATGGACTCTGCGGCGTCGTTCTCGACCGAGCCGTCGGCCTTGTACGAGATGAGGCCGGCGAAGATCGAGTCGACGACCTTGCCGCCCCCGGTCTCGTTCGTGTTGGTGGGGATGAGCGGGTTCTGGGGCTCCGAGCCGTTGGTCGTGATGACCTCGGTCGTGGTGCCGCCGGACGAGTTGTCGTCCGTGTTGGTGTCGCCACCGCTGCTCGCGCAGCCTGCGAGAACCAGGCTGGTGGCGCCGAGCAGGGCGAGGCCCGCCACGCCGATCTTGTTGCGCTTCAAAGTGTCCTCCATGAGACCTAATGAAAGCCCGGGTCGAGGCTTAGCGACCCAGGCGTGATGAGAAGCACACTAAGCAGGCTGAGCGCAATGCGACAAATCCCTCACAAGACCGTTACACAGCCTTTACTTGGGAACCTCTGGATAAAGCAGTCTGATCGGTGGGGCCCCGCAGCATCCCGCACTCGTGCGGACGTGGCATCCTGACCGGATGGCCGCTTTCACGGACTCCCCCGCCGCCACGTCCACGCCGTCACGCGCGCGTCTGTGGTGGGAGATCGGGATCGTTCTCGCCCTTTCGCTGGGCCGGTCGGCGGTGTATTCGGTGCTCGCACTCATCGAGGCGCTGACCCGCGCGCCCCTCGGCGATCAGCAGACCTCGCTCAATCCGGGTGCGGCGCCGTCCGCGGTGTGGGACGTCATCGGCCAGTTCCTCGACGCGTTCTTCGCCTTCGCGCCCGTGGCGCTGGCGATCTATCTGCTCTGGGAGCCGGCCCGTTCCGGCTTCGCCAAGATCGGCCTGACCTTCGAGCGGTTCGGACGCAACCTCGGTGGTGGCGCGCTCCTCGTCCTCGTGATCGGCGTGCCGGGTCTCGGTCTCTATGCGCTCGGCCGCGTCATGGGCATCACCGTCCAAGTGGATGCCTCGCCGATCGATTCCTCCTGGTGGACGGTGCCGCTCCTGCTTCTCGCCGCGCTCCGAGCCGGCCTTCTCGAAGAGGTCATCATGGTGGGATACCTGTTCGACCGGCTGCGTCAGCTGGGCTGGAACACGTGGGCGATCATTCTGTCGACCGCCGCGCTGCGGGGCTCGTACCACGCGTACCAGGGCTTCGGTCCGCTCATCGGGAACATGGCGATGGGGGTCGTGTTCGGCTGGGTCTACTCGCGGTGGGGTCGGGTCATGCCCCTCGTCGTCGCGCACGTGCTGATCGACATCGTGGCGTTCGTCGGGTACCCCCTCGCCGCCGCGTGGTGGCCCGGGGTGTTCGGACCGCCGGCGTAGGGTTCCGGGGTCGGGTTCCGGGTTCCGGGAGACTGCACGCTCGCGCCGAGACTGCAGGCGCGCGCCGAGACTGCACGGTCGCGCCGAGACTGCGGCGTGGGGCCGCGGTCTCGTGGGCCGCGTGCAGTCTCGCGGAGGGGACCGGGGGCGGCGGGCGGTTCCTCCACCGCGAGGGCGGCGGGCGGGGTGTCCACGGGGCGTGCTGCTGTGGCGGTCAGGACGGTGACGGCTCGGGACCATCGGGGCCATGCCCGTGATCGCCGATCCCCTGCCCGTCGTCCGTCGCGCTCCCGTCGCGTGCCCCGTTCCGCTCCTGCGGGCGCGGGACGTGCCCCACGCCGCCCGCATCGCGGCACGCGGCGAGCTCGTGTCCGTCGTGCGCGGCGTCTACGCGCCGACCACGGAGTGGCGACCGCTGGCCCCGTGGCACCGATACGTGGCCCGCATCCACGCCACGATCCTCGTGCACCCGGGGCTCGTCCTGAGCCATGAGTCGGCCGCGGCGATCTGGGGGATGCCGATCCTCGGCGATCCCGGCGTCGTCCACGCCCTGGGCGATCCGACCCGAACCTCGCGCCTGCACGCGGGCCTCCGCATGCACACGACGACGGGCGCGCGGGACGTCGTGGACCTCGGCGGGTTCGCCGCCATCTCGCCGTCGGACTGCGCCGTCGATCTCGCGCGAGCTCGGCACGTCGTGGTGGGGCTCATCGCAGCCGACGCCGCACTACGACTGGATCCGGCGGCATCCGTGGAGTCGCTCGTCGAGCAGAACGAGCAGCGACCGAGTTCGCGGGGGCGCCGCATCGCCCGGTGGCCCTTGCATCGTGCCCGGGCGGAGGCGGAGTCCACGCTCGAGTCCGCGAGCCGGGCGATCATCGAGCTGCTCGGCTACGAGGAACCCGAGCTGCAGACGGAGTGGAGCGGACCGGGCGCGACCGATCGCTCCGACTTCTGGTGGCCCGGATCGGAGATCGTCGGTGAGGCGGACGGCGACCTCAAATACGACGGCCGGTTCGGTGACCCAGCGTCGTTGTTGCGCGCGCGCCGTGAGCGGGACCACAGACTCCGGTCACGCGGCATCCGTTCGGTCCTGCACTGGGGCTGGTCGGACCTCGTCGACCCCGATGCGCTGGACGGGATCCTCCGCGGCGCGGGTCTTCCGCGCATCGCGCTCCCCGACCCGTACCGTCTCGCGACGGCTCGCGCCGCGCTCGCGCCGCGTCTCCCCGCCGCGAGACTGCACGCACGCGCCGAGACCGGGGCCTGAACCCGAGGTCTCGTGCGCTGCGTGCAGTCTCGGGGGCGGGCCGGGCTCGTGCGGCGACGCTCCGGGGTCCGCGGGGGCGGCAGCATCCCTCGCCGCGAGACTGCACGGACGCGTCGAGACCGAGGGGTTAACCCACGGTCTCGGCGTCAGCGTGCAGTCTCGCGAAAAGGGGCCCGGCGCCCGGCCGCCTCAGGCGAAGGCCTCGATCGGGGGGCAGGCGCAGACGAGGTTGCGGTCGCCGTAGGCGTTGTCGATGCGGCGGACGGGCGGCCAGTACTTCGTGCGCACGATGCCGGGTACGGGGTACACGGCGATCTCGCGGGGGTACGGATGCGCCCACTCGCTGGTGATGACGGATGCCGCGGAGTGCGGCGCGTTCACCAGCGGGTTGTCGTTCGCCGGCCACTCCCCCGCGGCCACGGCATCCGCTTCGGCCCTGATCGCGATCATCGCCTCGACGAAGCGGTCGAGCTCGGCGAGGTCCTCGGACTCCGTCGGCTCCACCATGAGCGTCCCCGCGACCGGGAACGACATCGTCGGGGCGTGGAAGCCGTAGTCGATGAGCCGCTTGGCGACGTCGTCGACCGTGATGCCCGTGGCCTCCTTGAGCGGACGCAGGTCGAGGATGCACTCGTGCGCGACGAGCCCGCCCTCACCCGCGTACAGCACCGGGTAGTGGCCCTCCAGGCGACGCGCGACGTAGTTCGCCGCGAGCACCGCGGCGGCGGTCGCCTGCCGGAGTCCGTCGGCGCCCATCATCCGCACGTACGCCCACGAGATCGGCAGGATGGATGCCGAGCCGTACGGCGCGGCCGAGACCGGACCGCCGTCGAACACGTGACCGCCGGCGTGCTCGGCTCGCTGCGCCATCGGGTGGGAGGGCAGGAACGGGGCGAGGTGCGCCTTCGCCGCGACGGGGCCCACACCGGGTCCGCCGCCGCCGTGCGGGATCGCGAACGTCTTGTGCAGGTTCAGGTGCGACACGTCGCCGCCCAGGTCGCCGAAGCGGGCGAACCCGAGCAGCGCGTTGAGGTTCGCACCGTCGACGTACACCTGACCGCCGGCGGCGTGGACGGCGCCGGTGATGTCCATGACGTCGTGCTCGTAGACGCCGTGCGTCGACGGGTACGTGATCATGAGCGCCGCGAGGCTGTTGGCGTGCGTCTCGACCTTGGCTCGTAGATCCGCCAGGTCGACGTTGCCGGCCTCGTCGCACGCGACGACGACGACCCGCATCCCCGCGAGGACGGCGGATGCCGCGTTGGTGCCGTGCGCGGACGACGGGATGAGGCAGACGTCCCGGTGCAGGTCGCCGCGCGAGTGGTGATAGCCGCGGATGGCGAGGAGCCCCGCGAGCTCGCCCTGCGACCCGGCGTTCGGCTGCAGCGAGACCGCGTCGTACCCGGTGACCTCGGCGAGCCACGCCTCGAGCTGCTCGATCATGACGAGGTAGCCCGCGACGTCGTCGGCCGGCGCGAACGGGTGGACCCGCGCGAACTCGGGCCACGACACCGCCGCCATCTCGGTCGCCGCGTTGAGCTTCATCGTGCACGAGCCGAGCGGGATCATGCCGCGGTCGAGCGCGTAGTCGCGGTCGGCGAGCTGCTTCAGGTACCGCATCATGGCGGTCTCGGAGCGGTGCGTGTTGAACACCGGATGCGTCAGGTACTCGTCCACGCGACGGAGAGCCGCCGGCAGGTGGGCGTTCCGGTCCCGGAGGGGAACGAAGACCTTCGACGAGTCGACGCCGAAGACGGATGCCACGGCCTGCAGGTCCGCGACGGTCGTCGTCTCGTCAACCGAGATCCCGACCGAGTCGCTGTCGCGGAACCACAGCTGGTAGCCGCGGCGGCGCGCATCGGCGATGACGTCCTCCGCGCGTCCCGGAGTGCGGACCACGAGCGTGTCGAAGTACGCCTCGTGCAGGACCTCGGCGCCCGACCCGACCAGCCAGTCGCGCAGGAGCGACGCCTTGGCGGTGGTCTCCTCGGCGATCCGCTTGAGCCCGTCGGGGCCGTGGTAGACGGCGTACATCGCGGCCATGACGGCCAGCAGCACCTGGGCGGTGCAGATGTTCGACGTCGCCTTCTCGCGGCGGATGTGCTGCTCCCGGGTCTGCAGCGACAGACGGTAGGCGGGCTGGCCCGCGGCATCCATCGACACGCCGACCAGGCGCCCCGGCAGCTGACGCTCGAGACCGGCGCGGACGGCCATGTAGCCGGCGTGCGGTCCGCCGAAGCCCATGGGCACGCCGAAGCGCTGCGTCGTCCCGACGGCGACGTCCGCGCCCATCGATCCCGGGGAGCGCAGGAGCGTGAGCGCGAGGAGGTCGGCCGCAACGACGACGAGTCCCCTCTGCGCCTGCACGGCGGCGATGACGTCGGACGGGTCCCAGACCCGACCGGTCGCGCCGGGGTACTGCACGAAGGCGCCGAACGCCTCGGGGACCTCGGAGAAATCGGTCTCGAGGATCTCGACGCCGACGGCGGCGGCGCGGTGGTGCAGCAGCGCTTTCGTCTGCGGCATCGCGTCGGCGTCGACGAGGAACACGTTCGACGCGGACTTCGAGGCGCGGCGGGCGACCAGCATCCCCTCGACGACGGCCGTCGACTCGTCGAGCATCGACGCATTGGCGGTCGCGAGTCCCGTGAGGTCGGTCACCATCGTCTGGAAGTTGATGAGCGCCTCGAGGCGGCCCTGCGAGATCTCGGGCTGGTACGGCGTGTACGCCGTGTACCAGGACGGGTTCTCGAGGACGTTCCGCTGGATGACCGACGGGGTCAGCGAGTCGTAGTAGCCGAGGCCGATCATCGCGCGCGCGGAGCGGTTCTGCGACGCGAGTTCGCGGAGCTCCGCGAGTGCCTCCGCCTCGGTCGCCGCGGGCGGGATGATGCTGTCGCGCTCGGCGACGTGGATCGCATCGGGCACAGCCGTGTCGACGAGACCCTCGACCGAGTCGCGGCCGAGGACGCGGAGCATCTCGGCCTGCGCGGCCGAGTCGGTGCCGATGTGGCGGTCGCGGAAGGTCGAGCTCACGCGTCGCCGCCCGTCAGTGCGACGTAGGCGTCGCGATCGAGGAGGTCGCCCGAGGGCGCCCCGTCGACCTTGATCTTGACGAGCCACGCGTCGAAGGCACCGGCGTTGACGGAGGACGGGTCGTCCACGACGGCGTCGTTGACCTCGACGACCTCTCCGGTCAGCGGCGCGTAGAGCTCGCCGACGGACTTGGTCGACTCGATCTCGCCGCAGGTGTCGCCCGCGGTGACGGCGGTGCCGACGGCGGGGAGCTCGACGAAGACGACGTCACCGAGCTTCTCGGCGGCGTAGTCGGTGATGCCGACGGTCGCGACGTCGCCGTCGAAGGCGATCCACTCGTGCTCGGCGGTGTAGGACAGGGCGGTGAGGTCGGTCATTTCTGTCTCCGGTAGAAGGGGAGGGCGGTGACGGTCGCGGGGATGCGGGTCCCCCGGACGTCGATGGTCAGGACGGTGCCCTCAGCGGATGCCGAGGGGTGGACGAGGGCCATCGCGACGGGATGGCCGAGGGTCGGGCTGAGGGCTCCCGAGGTGATCTCGCCGACGGTCTCGTCGCCGGAGAGCACGGCGTAGCCGGCACGACCGGCGCGGCGGCCCTCGGCGGCGAGACCGACGAGGACGGAAGCGCCGTCGAGGTCGCGGGTGGCGAGACCGTCCTTGCCGACGAACTCCTCCTTGTCGAGGGCGACGACGCGGCCGAGCCCGGCCTGCGCGGGGGCGATGTCCCGCGAGAGCTCGTGGCCGTAGAGCGGCATCCCCGCCTCCAGGCGGAGCGTGTCGCGGGCGGCGAGGCCCGCGGGCACGAGCCCGTGCGCGGCGCCCGCCTCGGAGACGGCTTGCCAGAGGCCCTCGGCGGTCTCGTTCGGCACCATGAGTTCGAAGCCGTCCTCGCCGGTGTACCCGGTGCGGGCGACGAACAGGCTCCGACCCTGGAACGACCCGAGCGCCCAGGAGTAGTAGGTCATGTCCGCGAACGCGGGATCGACGTCCTCGATCCCCGCGGTGGCTTCGAGGATGCCGCGGGCCGCCGGGCCCTGCACGGCGATGAGCGACATCCGGTCGGTGATCTCCTCGATGCGCGCGTCACCGGCCTCGACGGCGGCGAAGGCGGCCGCGACCTCGGCACGGTTGCCCGCGTTGGAGATGACGAGGAACTCGTCCTCGGTGATGCGGTACACGATGACGTCGTCGACGATGCCGCCGTCGTCCGCAAGGACGAGGGAGTACTTGGCCTTTCCCACCTTCATCGTCGAGAGCCGACCCGCGAGGGCACGGTCGAGGAAGTCCGCCGCCCCCGCACCCTCGATGCGGAACTCCGCCATGTGCGAGATGTCGAATAGTCCCGCGCTCCCCCGCACGGCATGGTGCTCCGCGAGGTCCGACGTGTAGCGGACGGGCATCAGCCAGCCGCCGAAATCGGTGAAGGATGCGCCGAGCCGCTCGTGCAGCTCATGCAGCGGCGATCGCCGCGGCTCGGTCGTGGTCTCGGTCATGCCGTCTCCGCTCAACATTCCACGACGCTGACCGCGAGGCCGCCGAGCGCCGTCTCCTTGTACTTGCTGCTCATGTCCCGCCCCGTCTCGCGCATGGTCACGATGACCTCATCGAGCGAGACGCGATGGGTGCCGTCGCCCCACAGCGCCATCTTGGCGGCGTTGATCGCCTTCGCCGCGGCGATCGCGTTACGTTCGATGCACGGGATCTGCACGAGACCGCCGATCGGGTCGCACGTGAGGCCGAGATTGTGCTCCATCGCGATCTCGGCGGCGTTCTCGACCTGCCGAGGCGTCCCTCCCAGGACCTCCGCGAGTCCCGCGGCCGCCATCGACGACGCGGAACCGACCTCGCCCTGGCAACCGACCTCGGCACCCGAGATCGAGGCACGCGCCTTGTAGAGGACGCCGATCGCGGCCGCGGTGAGCAGGAAGGGGATGACGACCTCGTCGCGAGACCGCCCCTTCGCCGCGTAATGGGTCGCGTAGTGCAGGACGGCGGGGATGATCCCCGCGGCGCCGTTCGTCGGTGCGGTCACGATCCGCCCGCCGGACGCGTTCTCCTCGTTGACCGCGAGGGCGACGAAGTTCACCCACTCCTGCCAGAGGGCGGGATCGTCGCCCGTCGGGTCGTCGAGGCGCAGCCTGTTGCGCCAGGCGGGCGCGCGGCGCGGGACCCGCAGGCCGCCCGGCAGCATCCCCTCGCGCGAGGCACCTGAGACGACGCTCTCGCTCATGACATCGGCGAGATGCAGGATGCCGCCGTCGATCTCGTCGCCGGTGCGGGAGACGAGTTCGTTGCGGCGCTGGATCTCGGCCATCGACAGGTCCTCGCGGTCGCAGTGGGCGAGGAGCTCCGCCGCGGTCTCGAAGGGGAACGGGACGGATGCCGTCGCCGCCGCCTGCGCCTGCTCGCCGTCGCGCACGATGAAACCGCCGCCGGTCGAGTAGTAGACGGCGTCGTCGAGGAGGACATCCGCGGCATCCCAGGCCCGCAGCCGCAGCCCGTTGGTGTGCCCCGGGAGGATCGTGAGGGGGTGGAGGATGACGTCGTCCTCGCACAGCGGGACGGCGCCCGTGCCGCCCACCCGCACCCGACGCTCGTCGGCGATCGCGGCCGTCCGTTCCTCGACCTGGGCGGGCAGGACCACGTCGGGCTCGAGGCCCTCGAGCCCGAGCAGGACGGCGGTCAGCGTGCCGTGTCCGCGACCGGTCGCCGCGAGGGAGCCGTAGAGATCGACCTGCACGCGGGTCGCCGCGTCGGCATCGATACGGGAGACGAAGTCCGCGGCGGCTCGCATCGGTCCCACCGTGTGCGAGCTGGACGGCCCGATACCGACGGTGAAGAGATCGAAGACGCCGATGCCCGGAGTCATCGCGATGATCGAGCGGGTGGGTGTGACGGTGGGAACAACGGAACTCCTGACGGCGCAGCGGGATGCGGGTGAGTTCCTCCCCCTCTGTCATCGGCCTGAGAGATTTCACGGGCGATGCCCGCTTGCCCCGTCGGCGGGCATCCGAGGATGCCGCTTTTCAGAGTGACCATGTCGGCTCGGTACGGGGGCCTGAGAGATTCCGGGGAGGGATTGCTCCTTCGGCAGCCACGAGGGCTTCTCCCGAGCAGACGCGATGGTCCGGTGTGCGATTGTGAGCGCGAGCCTATCATCGGGGCCCGCTGCGCCGATACGGCGTCAGTCGCTCGTGCACTCCCCCGACGAGACCGTCGCCGCGTCGGGTGAGACCTCCAGCGCAGGGCGGAGCTCGTCGGTCGTCATCGCGTAGCCGCGCGACGCGTCGTCCTGCCCTCGGGCGAAGACCACACCGGTCACTTCGCCCGCTTCGGTGAGCAGCGGTCCGCCCGAGTTGCCGGGCCGGACGTCCGCCTGGAGCGCGTAGATCTCGCGGGGCTGCGAGCTCTTCTCGTAGATGTCCGAGACGATCGCGTCGCCCACCGACAGCACGTATGCCGCACTGCTGGTGAACGGACCGCCGAGGGGGTACCCCTGCACGGCGACCGGTGTGCCGGCCGCCACGTCGCCCACGATCGGGAGCGGGCGGGCGTCGAGCCCCGAGACGCTGATGACCGCGAGGTCGTCGATCGGGTCGAAGTAGACGATGCGCCCCTCCTCGGCATCGCGACCGGGAAGCTCCACGAGCGGGGTATCGACACCGGCCACGACGTGGGCGTTCGTGACGACGAGGTCGGTCGCCACCACGAAACCGGATCCCGTCAGGGACGCGCCGCACGCGTACGCGTTGCCGCTGATGCGGGCGACGGATGCCCCGGCCCGCTCGAGCTGCGGATCGTCGAGCGCGACCGGGGGCGCCGTCGGCTCGACTTCGGGGGCGAGCAGTTCGCCGACGCGCGGGATGCCCTCGTCCACGATGAACCCGCGGAACTCGGCGAGCGCCGAATCGACCGCCGGCGGAGTGAGAGCGTCGATGGCGCCGAGCACGCGCGAGGAGGCGACGGCGGGGGCGACCACCGGCATCCCGGATCCGACGATCGCCCCGCTCGCGAGGAGGAGGACGAGGGCGGCTGCGGCGGTGTTGACGAGACCGCCCAGGATGCGGTCGATCGGGGCGAGTTTGACCCGATCGACCCGTCGGCGCACGCGAGCGCCCACCGCCGTGCCGAGGGAGGCGAGGAGGACCACGATGGCCAGCGCGATGATCGCGAGCACGAGGCTGCGGTACTCCCACCCCGCGAAGGTCGGAGCGATGACGGGCGTCAGCCAGACAGCGAGGACGGCGCCGAGCACGACGCCGATCAGCGTGCCCGCCGTCGCGACGAGACCGCGCAGGAGTCCGCCGAACAGTGCGGCGATGAGCACGAGCACGACGATGATGTCGACGACGAGCACGGCGGCCTCCCTTGACGAGTCCGCCCGGGAGAGCCGGCGGTCACTCGTGATCAGCGTAGGACGCGGCTGCTGGGAAATCGGTTCGTGTCATCGTCCATGTTGCGGTTCGTGTCGAAGTGACCTTAAGATCGGTCCCGTACTTAAGGTCACCATGACAAGAACAACTCCCCCCGCTTCCATCGGCGTCGCCGTGTCGACGGTCATCTTCCGCCTGCGCCGCGAGGCCGACGACGCCCGCATCGAGCTGCCGCTCGTGCGCCGGACGCGCGACCCGTACGAGGGTCAGTGGGCTCTGCCCGGCGGGTGGGTGGACCCCGCGGAGAACCTCGAGGCCACGGCATCCCGCACCCTCGCAGAGACGACCGGGCTCTCACCGAGCTATCTCGAACAGCTCTACGCGTTCGGCGACCTCGGCCGCTCCCCCGGTCGGGTCGTCTCCATCGTGTACTGGGCGCTCGTGCGCGAGGACGTCACCCAAGCGACCGAACAGCACAATGTCGCCTGGTTCGATGCGACGGCCCTCCCCGCGCTCGCCTTCGATCACAACCACATCGTCGACTACGCCCTGTGGCGACTGCGCAACAAGGTCGGCTACAGCCGCATCGCCCACGGCTTCCTCCCGGACCGCTTCACCCTCGCCGAGCTGCGCGAGGTGTACGAGGCGATCCTCGGCAGGCGCCTCGACCCCGCCAACTTCCGCCGCCAGGTGGAGGGATCCGACACCCTCATCCCCACCGACGACTTCCGCACCGGAAGCCACCGGCCCGCCCGCCTCTACCGCTACAACCAGGACGTCGAGTTGGCCGACCGCGGCCCGCTCCCGCAGTGAAGGACCCGAACCGACATGAGCGCAACCCCCGTCACCCTGCAGCCGCGACCGATCGATACCCGACCGATCGATCCCAGCGTCGATCACGAGATCCAGGCGATCGTCGCCGGCGAGACCACCGCCGAGACCTGCAACACCGACCTCGCGGCCGGCCCGTGGACCTTCGACACCCGCCCCGGTTACGGACCCGGCTCGTCGATGGGCGACGTCATCCCGACCGGTGCTCCGCGACAGGGGCAGCTCCCGGCCGAGTACCGCGAGGCGGATGAGGCCGAGCTCGCGGCCCGCATCGTCGCCGCGAAGCACACCCTCGGCGAGCGCGTCGTCGTGCTGGGCCACTTCTACCAGCGCGAGGAGGTCGTCACCCATGCGGACTACGTCGGCGACAGCTTCCAGCTCGCCAACGCCGCCCTCGAGCACCCCGACGCCGAGGCGATCGTCTTCTGCGGTGTGCACTTCATGGCCGAGACCGCCGACCTCCTCTCCCGCCCCGAGCAGGCCGTCATCCTCCCCAATCTCGCCGCCGGGTGCTCGATGGCCGACATGGCCGACATCGACCAGGTCGAGGAGTGCTGGGAGCAGCTCTCCGACGTCTACGGCGACATGGATGCTCCGGATGCCGAGGGGCTGCTCCCCGTCATCCCCGTGACGTACATGAACTCCTCCGCCGCGATCAAGGGCTTCGTGGGCCGACACGGCGGGATCGTCTGCACCTCGTCCAACGCGCGGACGGTCCTCGAGTGGGCGTTCGCCCGCGGACGTCGCGTGCTCTTCTTCCCCGACCAGCACCTCGGCCGCAACACGGCGAAGGCCATGGGCGTCCCCCTCGAGCAGATGCCGATGTGGAATCCGCGGAAAGCGCTCGGCGGATCGAGCGAGGCGGAGCTCGCCGCCGCCCGGGTCATCCTCTGGCACGGCTTCTGCTCGGTCCACCGCCGGTTCACGGTCGACCAGATCGCCGCCGCGCGGGCGGAGCACCCCGGCGTCCGGGTGATCGTGCACCCCGAATGCCCGATGGACGTCGTGGACGCGGCGGACGAAGCGGGATCGACGGACTACATCCGCAAGGCCATCGCCGCCGCCACCGAGCCCACGACGTTCGCGATCGGCACCGAGATCAACCTCGTCCAACGCTTGGCGGCGCAGTTCCCGCAGCACGAGATCTTCTGCCTGGACCCGGTCGTCTGCCCGTGCTCGACGATGTACCGGATCCACCCGGGCTACCTCGCCTGGATCCTCGAGGGGCTCGTCGCCGGAGAGGTCCGCAACCGGATCACCGTGCCAGCCGATGTCGCCCAGCCGGCGCGCGTCGCCCTCGAGCGGATGCTGGCGGCCAAGCCGTGACCACCGTCGTCGTGGTCGGCTCGGGCATCGCCGGGTTGACCGCCGCACTCCACGCGGATGCCGGTGGCTCGACGGTCACGATCGTCACCAAGAGCGAGCTCGCCGAAGCCAACACACGGTACGCGCAGGGCGGCATCGCGGGCGCGCTCTCCCCCGGCGACCGGACGATCGACCACGCGCACGACACCCTCGTCGCCGGGGCGGGACTCGCCGATCCGGGCGCCGTCGACGTCCTGGTCACGGAAGGCCCCGATCGCATCCGGGACCTGATCGCCGCCGGCGTCCGGTTCGACCGGGACGCCGACGGGACGCTCCGCGCGGGCCTCGAGGGAGCGCACTCGTTCCCCCGCATCCTGCACGCCGGGGGCGACGCGACCGGGGCGGAGATCGAGCGCGCCCTCGTCGAGCAGATCCGTCGGAGCGGCATCCGCGTCCTCGAGCACACGTACGTGACCGACCTGGTCCGCCGGGAGGGTCGCGTCGCCGGTGTGGAGACCCTGGGCGGCGGGCGCATCGAGGCGGACGCCGTGATCCTCGCGACCGGTGGCGCAGGCCGGCTGTTCGCCCACTCCACCAACCCTGCTGTGGCGACCGGTGACGGGATCGCCCTCGCCGCCCGGGCGGGCGCTGCCGTCCGAGATCTCGAGTTCGTGCAGTTCCACCCCACGGTGCTCGCCACGGGCGACGCCTTCCTCGTCTCGGAGGCCGTGCGCGGCGAGGGCGCTGTCCTCCGCGACGAGAGCGGACGCCGGTTCGCCCTCGACGTCCACCCGGACGGCGAGCTGGCGCCCCGCGACGTCGTCGCCCGTGCGATCACCGCCGCGATGGCGCGCCAGGGCGGGCGTCCCGTCCTCCTCGACGCCATCGCGGTGCACAGCTCCGACCCCGACGAGCGATCACGGTTCCTCGCCGCCCGGTTCCCGACCATCGACGCCGCCGTCCGCTCGCGCGGGCTCGACTGGGCGCGCGAGCCGATCCCCGTGACGCCGGCCGCGCACTACCTGATGGGCGGCGTGGTCACCGACCTCGACGGCCGCACCGACGTCCCGGGCCTGTACGCGGTCGGAGAGGTCGCGCGGACCGGCGTCCACGGGGCGAACCGTCTCGCCTCGAACTCCCTCCTCGAGGGCGCCGTGTTCGGCGCCCGCGCCGGTGATGCCGCGGCCACGGCGGGCGCGGCGTGGCCGGTGCCCGCCGGCACCCCCGCCGTCGTCGTGTCGGCACCCGACGGCATCCCGCACCCGCCCTTCACCCGGCGCGCGCTTCAGGAGCTCATGTGGGCGGATGCCGGGGTGACGCGTGACGGCGACGGCCTCCGCCGCGCGGCCCGCACCCTCGCGGCCTGGCGCACCTCCGCCACCCCGCCGGTGTCCCTGGCGGAGCACGAGGACGCCAACCTCCTGCTCGTCGCGGAGCTCATGGTCGCCGCCGCGCTCGCGCGGACCGGCTCGGTGGGTTCCCACCAGCGCACGGACGACCCGGCCTCCGCCGATGCGCGCGTCCGACCCGACCTGGAAGGGGCTGCGTGATGCTCTCACCCGCCGTCATCGAGACCACCGTCCGCGCAGCCCTCCTCGAGGACGCCCCGTGGGGTGACATCACGAGCGAGGCGCTGATTCCGGCATCCGCCACCGCGACGGCCGAACTCGTCGCGCGCGAAGCCGGCGTGTTCAGCGGGGGCGCCGTCTTCTCCGCCGCGTTCACCCTCACGGACGACCGGGTCGAGGTGGACGTGCGTGTGACGGACGGCGCCCGCTTCGCGCGGGGCGACGTCCTCGCGGTCGTTACCGGCCCCGCCCGCGCGATCCTGACCGCGGAGCGGATCGGCCTGAACTTCGTCCAGCGCATGTCGGGCATCGCGACCGTGACCGCCGCCTATGCGGACGCGGTGGCCGGGACGGGCGTGCGCATCGCCGACACCCGGAAGACGACACCGGGCCTGCGCGCCTTCGAACGCCACGCGGTCCGCAGCGGCGGCGGCGCCAACCACCGCCATTCGCTGTCGGACGCCGTGATGGCCAAGGACAACCACCTCGCCGTCCTCACCCGCTCGGGGCTGTCGGTCACCGAGGCGATCCTCGACGCCAAGACCCGCCTGCCCCACACCGCCCACATCGAGGTCGAGGTCGACCGTCTCGACCAGATCGAGGCGGTGCTCGCCGCCGGCATCGGCACGATCATGCTCGACAACTTTACGCTCGAGGGCCTCCGGACGGGAGTCCTCCAGGTGGCGGGGCGGGCCACCGTCGAGGCGTCCGGCGGGGTCACGCTCGACACCGTACGTGCGATCGCCGAGACCGGGGTCGACGTCATCTCGGTCGGTGCGCTGACACATTCCGCGCGGGCTCTCGACCTGGGACTCGACGTCCGCATCGACGAGGCCTGAGGTGCTCTACCTCGATCACGCGGCGACGGGCCCCGTCCGTCCCGAGGTGCGGGAGGCGATGCTGCCCTTCCTCGGCGAGCGCTACGGCAACCCGTCGAGCCACCACACGGTCGGCGAGGACGCCGCCGCCGTCCTCGCCGATGCGCGACGTCGCGTCGCGTCCGTCCTCGGGATGCGACCGGGCGATGTGATCTTCACCTCGGGCGCGACGGAGGCGAACAACCTCGCGATCAAGGGTGTCGTCCTCGCGGGACTCCTCCGTCACGGTCGCGCCGGGCACGTCGTGACGAGCGCTGTGGAGCACGAATCGATCCTCGCCTCCGTCGACTACCTCGAACGGGTCCACGGCACGGCGGTCACGCGACTCCCGGTCGATGCGGACGGCCTCGTCTCCCCCGAGGTCCTCGCCGACGCGCTGCGCGACGACACGGCGCTCGTGTCGCTCGGCTACGCGAACAACGAGATCGGGACGGTGCAGGATGCCGCCGGCCTCGCCGCCGTCACGGCGAACGCACACGTCCCCTTCCACCTCGACGCCGTTCAGGCCGCCGGTTGGCTCCCCCTCGCGGGAACCGGCGCCGACGCCCTGTCGATCGCCGGCCACAAGATCGGCGCACCGCAGGGCATCGGAGCACTCGCGATCCGCGGCCGCATCCCCCTGGAACCGCTCCTCCACGGGGGCGGCCAGGAGCGCGATCGCCGCAGCGGCACGCAGAACGTCGCGGGCGCCGTGGGACTGGCGGTCGCCCTCGAGCTCGCCGAACGGGAACGCGGAACGTCGTCGGAGCGGGTCTCGGCGCTCCGACAGGCTGTCACCGAGCGCGTGCTCGCCCTCGTCCCCGAGGCCCGTCTCACGGGGCATCCGTCGCGCCGGCTCCCCGGGACGGCCAGCTTCACCTTCGCCGGGGTCAGCGGAGAGGCGGTCCTCCTCGAGCTCGAGCGTCGCGGTGTCGTCTCTTCGAGCGGATCCGCGTGCGCGGCCGGCAGCGACGAGCCGTCGCACGTCCTCCTCGCTCTCGGCGTCGCTCCCGAGGTCGCGCAGGCGTCGGTCCGGTTCAGCTTCGGGCACCGCGCCGAGATCGATCCGGGGCCCCTCGCCGACGCGATCGCCGCATCGATCGCGGCGGTACGATCGCGATGATGAGCACCCCGACCGTCACCGTGATCGTGCCCGGACGCGACGTCGGCGCGTTCGCCGAGGAAGCCCTCGCCTCCCTGCGCGCACAGACGCGTACGGATTTCCGCGCCCTCCTCGTCGACGATGCCTCCCGCGACGCGACGGCGGAGATCTTCGCCGCCACCGCCGCCGACGACCCGCGCTTCACGCTCGTGCGCCACGAGGTCGCGCAGGGACTCGGCGCCTCGCGCAACGAGGCGCTCGCGCTCGTCGACACCCCCTACGTCGGGTTCTTCGACGCCGACGACGTCATGACCCCCGGGGCGCTGGACCTGCTCGTCGGCAGCCTCGAGGACTCCAGCAGCGACATCGCCGTCGGCGCCTACGTGCGGTTGCGCGCGGATGCCGCCGGTCACTACTCCCCCGGTGTCGTCCAGCCGTGGGTCGCAGCATCCACCTCCCCCGGCCGGCGACGCACGACCCTCGCAGACCACCCCGACGTGTCGGGGAACATCGTCGCCTGGTCGAAGGTGAGCCGCACCGACCTCTGGCGTCGCGCGGGACTCCGCTTCACCGAGGAGCGCGCCTACGAGGACCAGGTGGTCGCGCAGCAGATGTACGTCGCCGCCTCAGCGATCGACGTGATCCCCGACGTCGTCGTCCATTGGCGCGAGCGCGCCGACGGCACCTCGATCACGCAGCGCCGTCACGCCGTGTCGGTGCTGCGGGACTACCTCGACGGGATGCGCGGCGGGATCGACGTCCTCGACACCGCCGGCCACCCGGGCGCCGCTCGCGCTCGCGTCCGCCTCATCCTCGACATGGACGTCCCGGGCCTCGTCCGGGTCGCCGAGCATCACCCCGACGACGCGTACCGGCAGCTGCTCGGCGCCTTCACTCGCGATCTCGCCGATCGCGCCGCGCGCGAGGGCGTGACGCTCGACGAGGCATCCGCTCCGCTCGTGACCGCCGCGAGCGGGTGGTGAGCGCGCTCTAGCCCGCGCCTTCGATCCTGCCCGCGGCGACCTGCTGCGCGGCCAGCTCTGCGTAGAGACCGCCGGCGGCCAGCAGCTCGGCGTGGGTACCGGATTCGACGATGCGCCCCGCCTCGACGACGTGGATGACGTCGGCGGCGATCACGGTGGACAGTCGATGCGCGATCGACAGTGTCGTCCGGCCCCGCGCCGCTTCGTCGATCGCCTCTTGGACGACCCGCTCCGAGACGGTGTCGAGCGCGGAGGTCGCCTCGTCGAGCAGCAGCACCGGCGGGTCCTTCAGCAGCACGCGGGCGATCGCGATCCGCTGCTTCTCGCCGCCCGACAGGCGGTATCCGCGCTCGCCCACGACGGTGTCGTACCCGTCCTCGAAGCCGGCGATGACGTGGTGGATGTTGGCGGCGATGCACGCCGCCTCGATCTCGGCATCCGTGGCGTCAGGCCTCGCGTACCGCAGGTTGTCGCGGATCGTCGCATGGAAGAGGTAGGTCTCCTGCGACACGATCCCGATGCGGTCGATCACCGACGCCTGTGCGAGCGAGCGCAGGTCGGCGCCGGCGAACAGGACCGTCCCCGCGGTGGGCTCGTAGAGCCGCGGCGCCAGGTACAGGATCGTCGTCTTGCCGGCACCGGACGGCCCCACGAACGCGACGTGCTGCCCCGGATCGGCGACGAAGGACACGCCGTCGAGCGTTGCCGGGCTGTCGGGCCCGGCATCCGGATACCGGAACGAGACGCCCCGGAACTCGATCCGGCCGACCGGACCGGGGGCGTCCGCGACGTCGACCGCGGCCGCGGTGTCGGCGATCGCCGGCCGCAGGTCGAGGTACTCGAAGATGCGGGCGAACAGCGCGCGCGAGGTCTGCACGTCCAGCGCGACGCGCATGAGCCCCATGAGCGGCATGAGCAGGCGCGCCTGCACCGTCGTGAAGGCGACGACCGCGCCCGCGGTGATGGGCACGGCGTCCCCAGTGATGAAGAAGCCCGCGACGAGGTAGATGATCGCCGGGACCGACGACATGATGATCTGCACGACGGCGAAGAAGCCCTGCCCGCTCATCGCCTGCCGCACCTGCAGTCCGATCTGCGTGCGGTTCTCGGCGGCGTAGCGGTCGGACTCGGCCCGCTGGCGGTTGAAGGACTTCGACAGCAGGATGCCGGAGACGCTCAGGGTCTCCTGCGTGATGGCGCTGAGCTCCGACAGGGACTCCTGCGTCTGTCCGGCGATGCGGGCGCGCACCTGCCCGACGCGTCGCTGCACGAGGATCAGCACGGGCATCATGACGACGGCGATGAGGGTCAGCCGGACGTCGATGAGGAGCATCGCGACGAGCGCGGAGATCACCGTGACCGTGTTGCCGAGGATGCTCGTGACCGTGTTGGTGAGGACGCCGGACACCCCGCCCACGTCGTTCTGCAGCCGCGACTGGATGACGCCCGTCTTCGTCCGTGTGAAGAAGCCGAGGTCCATCGCCTGCAGGTGGGCGAACATGCGCACCCGCAGGTCTCCCGTCACCTGGTTGCCGACGGTCGAGGTGAGCCAGGTCTGCGCGATCCCGAGCGCCGCGCCGAGGACGAACAGCCCGATCATCGAGAGGACGAGGACGCCCAGGAGCCCAAGCTGCGGCGCGGACCCGTCGACGGGGAAGAGCGCGTCGTCGAAGATGCGCTGGACGAGCAGCGGCGGGATCACCCCGACCGCCGCACCGAGGACCACGAGGATCGCCGTGACGACCAACCGGCGACGGTAGGGACGGAAGAGGGCGACCACGCGTCGACCGAGATCCGGGATGCGGGGAGCCGACGCGTTGCGCTCTCGCTGCG
This sequence comes from Microbacterium sp. 77mftsu3.1, assembly GCF_900100525.1. NCBI lineage: Bacteria > Bacillati > Actinomycetota > Actinomycetes > Micrococcales > Microbacteriaceae > Microbacterium > Microbacterium sp. 77mftsu3.1. Next base: position 322,929 of record NZ_FNCR01000001.1, read on the forward strand.
CCGCCTCGTCGACAGCGCGGAACCCGCCGCGACCGCCTCCGGGTCCGCCCATGCTCATCCCGTCACCCTAGCCCCGCCGCGACACCACCGGCCGCGCGGGAATGCGCGGCGGTGCGCGCCGGTTAGGCTGAACGACCCGCGTCGCATGCGCTCTCTCGCGCCAGCTGCCCCGCCCCTCTGTCGAAGGACTCACGTGCCCCTGTCGGACACCGCCTCCACGCCCACCCTCTCGTCCGAGTCGGCTCCGCGCCGGACCGGGCCGGTCATCGCCCTGCTCGTCGTCGCCGCCTTCGTCGTCATCCTGAACGAGACGACCATGAGCGTCGCCCTGACCGACATCGTCGCCGACCTCGGGATCACCGTCGCCACCGGCCAGTGGCTCACGACGGGCTTCCTCCTGACGATGGCGGTCGTCATCCCGCTGACCGGTTTCCTGCTCGAGCGCTTCCCCCTCCGCACGGTCTTCTTCACAGCCATGAGCCTGTTCGCGGCGGGCACTCTGATCGCCGCCCTCGCCCCCGACTTCGGGTTCCTCCTCGCGGGGCGCATCGTGCAGGCGAGCGGCACCGCGATCATGATGCCGCTGCTGTTCACGACGGTCCTCAACATCGTCCCGCCGTCTCACCGCGGCCGGATGATGGGCACCATCACCGTCGTCATCGCCGTCGCCCCCGCGATCGGACCCACGGTCTCGGGTCTGATCCTGTCGACGCTGACCTGGCACGCGATCTTCTGGGTGATGCTCCCCATCGCCCTCATCGCGATCGCCGTCGGCGCGGTCTGGGTGAAGAACGTCACCGAGACACGCGCCGACGCCCGCTTCGACGTCCTCTCCGTTCCGCTGTCCGCACTCGGCTTCGGCGGGCTCATCTACGCCTTCAGCGCGATCGGCGAGTCCGCGTCGGGGCACGCTCCCATCCCCGTCGCGATCCCCCTCGCGGTCGGCGCCGTGGCCCTCGTCCTGTTCGTGCTGCGTCAGCTTCACCTGCAGAAGACCGACAGTGCACTCCTCGACCTCCGCACGTTCCAGACCCGGACCTTCTCGCTGGCGGTCTTACTGGTGGTCGTGGTCTTCGCGGCGCTGTTCGGCTCCATCGTCCTGCTGCCGATCTACCTGCAGCAGGTGCTCGGCCTCGACGTCCTCGGCATCGGGCTCATGCTGCTTCCCGGCGGCATCCTGATGGGTGTCATGGCGCCGTTCGTCGGCAACGCCTTCGACCGTTTCGGCCCCACGCCCCTCGTGATCCCGGGCATGATCATCGCGGCCGCCGCCCTGTGGGGCATGACGCTGTTCGACGTGAACACCGGGGTGCCCTTCGTCATCGCGGTGCACCTCGCCCTGAACCTCGGACTCGGCCTGACGTTCACGCCACTGCTGACCTCGGCGCTCGGCTCACTTCCCCGCCGGTTCTACCCGTACGGGTCGGCGACCGTGGGGACGCTCCAGCAGGTCGCCGGCGCTGCCGGGACCGCGCTCTTCGTGACGATCATGACCGTGACCACCGCCGCGCGGATGGCGGACGGGACCGATGAGGTGCTCGCGAAGGCGGACGGCGTCCACGCGGCGTTCGTGGTCGGGGCCATCGTCGCGACCGCAGCGGTCGGGCTCGCCCTGTTCGTCCGCAAGCCCGCCGAGACCGACGCGGACGGAGCCCCTGCGCTCGCGCACTGACCGCGGCGAAGCGACGCCTCAGGCCGCCTCAGGCTGAGGCAGCGCGGGTCAGTTGGTGCTGCAGCAGCCCCCGCCGCAGCACGATGCGCCCTCGTCCAGGAGTTCGAGGGCGTCCGTGTCCTCCGTCGCGTTCGACAGCGTCGAGATCGGCTGCAGGGACGGGGTCGGCAGGTTCGAGGTGGCCATGCCGTCCATGCTACGCCGCGTAACCGGCACCGGCTCAGGGGTCAAGGGCCTGAACCTCCCGCGCCGCACCGCTTAGCGTCGAGGGCATGAGCACCCTCACCGGAAAGCGCGTCGCCTTCCTCGCGACCGATGGATTCGAAGACAGCGAACTGACCTCCCCCTGGCAGGCCGTGACGGATGCCGGGGCCGCAGCGATCATGATCGCTCCCGACTCGGGCAGCATCACCGGCAAGAACGGGCACGAGCAGCGCGTCGACGTCACCTCCGACGACGCCGACGCAGCCGAGTACGACGCGCTCGTCCTCCCCGGAGGCGTCGTGAACGCCGACGACCTCCGCCTGGATGCCTCGGCCGTGCGCTTCGCCCGCGACTTCTTCGCCCAGCACAAGCCGGTCGGGGCGATCTGCCACGCGGCGTGGCTGCTCGTCGAGGCGGACGTCCTCGGGGGTCGCACGCTCACGAGCTACCCGAGCCTGCACACCGACCTCGTCAACGCCGGGGCCACCTGGCACGACGAAGAGGTCGTCGTCGACGCCGGGCTCGTCTCGAGCCGCACGCCCGACGACCTGCCGGCCTTCAACGCCAAGCTGGTCGAGGAGATCGCCGAAGGACGTCACGCGGCGCAGACCGTCTGATCCCCCGCGCTCGACGCCCCCGGCCGCGACTCAGTCGCGCGACGGGGGCGTCGTGCGTCGACGGGCCACCGCGATCGCGACGACCACCGCGACGACGACCACGACCACGATGCCGCCCACGACGAACGGCACCACAGAGATGCCGTCACCACCGGCATCCGGGGTCGCCTGCGAGGACTGCAGGGGCGTCGCGTCGCCGACCGCGAAGGGGATCGTCCCGCTGATCGGGTGACCGTCGCTGGAGACGACCCGCCACTCCACGAGGTACCCCGCCTCGGGCAGGCCCGAGGCGACGGGGACGGTGAGCGTGTTCGTGTCGATGACGGGGTCCCCGTCGGTCCAGTCCTTGCCGGAGGCATCCACCACGACGATCTCGGCCCCCTCGTGCAGGATCGCGGCGGAGTAGGTGAGCACGACGGATGTGGGGGCCGTGCTCAGCTGCTCGTTCGGCGAGGGCGTGCTGCCGAGGAGTTCGTCATGCGCGGACGCGGGGCCGGCAACCGTGAGGATGAGGAGTGCCGCGAGACCGGCCGAGAACGCGGCGATACGGGACCACGCGGATCGAACGGACGTCGGAGGCGGCGAGGCGACGGGCATGCGTCCAGCCTGCCATCCCCGCCTGTGCGTCGCCTGCCTCGCGGCGGCTTACCCGGGGTCCCGGTCCGGAGCAAGCCCCGAGCACCGCCTCGGCGCGGCATCTATCGTGACGACCGAACCCACCGGAAGGACACCGAGATGGACACGACCGACAGCGGACCCGCAGACCTCGCCCCCGACGTGGAGGGTCCCGAGGACCGGGGCGCCCCCTCCGCCGAAGCGCATTACGTGGTGACGGAGCACGATGGCGTCACCCGGGTCGACATCGCCGACGATGCCGCGTTCCGTCCGGGACCCGGACAGGGGCAGCCCGAAGCCGACGCGGAGTAGGGCTGGAGCGTCAGACGCCGAGCAGATCCTCGGGGCGGGTGCCGTACGCGGCCAGGTGATGCCGACGGAGCCCTTCCTCCGTGAACCCCCACCGCGACGCGATCTCACTCAGATCGCCGACCGACCCGATCGCGGTTCCGACGATGTCTGCGCGGGCGGCGTCCAGTCGGACGGCCGTGAGGTGTTCCAGCGGAGAGCGCCCCGCGACAGAGTGCGCCCGGAATGCGCGTCGGAGCGCACCGCTTCCGACACCGGCCGCCGCCGCCGCGTCGTCGACCGTGATCGGGAGTGAGGCGTTCTGCTCGAAGAACGACACCGCAGCGCGGTAGGCCCGCTGCTGCTGGGCGACGCTCTCCACGCGCTGGGCGCGATCGCCGATGAGCGGGAACGCTTCGAGCGTCGACACCGCGATCGAGCGGAACATGGAGGCGCGCGCGAGATCGTTGTCGAGAGTCGCCTCAGTGGAGAACGCCAGAGCGGACGCCGATCGCCAGGCACGCAGGAGCGTCGGGTCGGCGGGACGCGTGCCGTCGAAACGTACCGTGAGGGTGTCATCGTTGTAGACGGTCCGGGCGAGGTCCGTCAACGCGTCCATCGGCAACGCGACCACCTGCACGCGAGTGTCCTGGAGGCGGCAGGCGAGGGTCGATCCGGGTTGGAAGAGGACGGGATCCGCCGCGTCGCCGCGTTCGCCGTCGATCTCCCACTCGTACCGTGCGTCGCTGTGCACCACGATGATCGCGTCGAGGTCGCACTCCGCGCTGTACCCGCCGCCGATGTTCAGCCGCCGCAGCGCGAATCGCTCGTCCCCGACGCTCGATTCCTCGAACGTGAGGTCTTGTGCGTCGAGATCGACGCTCCCGTAACTGCGGGTGATGTAGGCCTCCGCCTCACCGAGATCGGCGGAGCGGAAATGCTCACGGAGCGCGGGCACGCTGTCCTTCTCTCCCTGTCGACTGCGGTCCGACGGGACCCTCGTTCCCAGGGTACGTCCCGCGGTGCCTCTCGGGACGACTCTGATACTGCGTATTACGGATGATGTGCGCATAATGGATATCAAGAACGCCGAAAGGACCCCGTGGGCAAGTTCATCTACAACGACCGCATCCGAGCCGACTTCGAGGATCGCCTGCTGGCGCACCTGCAGCTGGTCATCACCACGAAGCTGCGCCGCGGCGAAGCGTTCACCTTCATGTGGCGGAACGATCAGAGCCTCGGCGACGGGCGTCAGGTCGTGTGGCTGCATCCTGGTGCAGACCTGCACTGGCAGTACTTCGGCAGCCGACAGCCTTCGCTCAACCCCGCCTGGCTCGACGCGCTGAGCCACGTCGCGAACTCCCCGACGGGCCTGTACGTCGTGCCCGAGCCGCAGGGCGCCTCGGTGCCGGCATCCAGCGGATCCATCTGATGAGGTCGAGAAGATGAGGCATGCCAGCTGACGGCGCCTCCCGCGTCCTCGACACGACGCGCGAGGCGTTCGACATCAAGTCCGCCGGAGAGGCGCTCCGTCATGTCGCCTCGGGCGTAACCATCCGCGAGGCGGATTCGGCTTTCTCCCTGCATCAGCGGACCCTCGGGGACGACAGGCTCAGGCTCACTCGGCTCCGCACCACGGGCTTCCTCCACGCGCACGTCGACGTGTCGGGATACGTCGCCGTCGGTCGCGTCGCCAGCGGCGGGGTCCGCGCCGTGAGCAACGACTCGCCTCTGGACGTCAGCGCCCCCTTCCTCCTGACGCCCGGCTCAGCCGAGACATGGTCCTCGACGGCCGATGCGGAGGCCATCGGCCTCGATCTCGCGGCGCTCGGAGCGTTCTCGGGCCGTGACCTCAGCTCCGCCGGACGCTTCCCGCATCGGGGCGCCCTCACATCGGACCTGCAGGACCACTGGGAGGCGACGATCGCTCATGTGAGTCGCATCTTCGACGACGAGACCCTCCTTCGCAACGACCTCATCCGACAGGCCGCCGTCGACGCGGTCTTCGCCGCGACGGTCAGCACCTTCGGCATCGACGCCGAGACGGGCGAGTCGACTGGCGGCTCCGCGGCCGTCACCCGTGCGACGGACTTCATCGACGACCACCTCGGCGAGCCGCTCAGCGTTGCCGACATCGCCGCCGCGGCCCGTCTCAGCGTCAGGGGCCTCCAAAGCGCCTTCCAGCGGACGCTGGGCGTGACGCCCGCGTCGTACGTCCGTGCGGCTCGGCTCGTGGCAGTGAACCGCGACCTGACGTCAGCGGATGCCGAGGCGATCACCGTCGCAGAGATCGCCCGACGGTGGGGGTTCGCCCACCTCCCGAGGTTCGCTCAGCATTACCGGGCGGAGTTCGGGGAACTCCCCCACGAGACGCTTCGCCGCTGACCGGCGCCGCGGGCGTCAATCCCAGCCGAGGTAGTCCTCGATCTGGAACGCCGTCTCACCGGGATGCGTCATCGGGAACAGGTGTCCCGCATCCGGCAGACGGACGACGCTCGTCCGGTCTGCTGCGGTCGCCTGGAGGTCATCGCCGTTCGCGGGCGGCGTGATCGGGTCTACGGCGCCCTGGATGATGAGGATCGGCAACGACGACGCGAGGCTCGCCCATTCGGCGACCGGCGTCGAGGCGAGCGCGGCGCTCTGGAGTTCCTCGACGTCGAGGTCGCGCGACCGCGCGAAGACATCCCAGGCCACCGGGATGGAGATCCCGGGCCCAACCAGGGCGCGGACGGCGTCGGTGTCCGGCGCGTCCACGGGGGCGGAGAAGGCGCTGTGCAGGGCACGGGCCGCGTCGTCATCGAGGGCGCGGGCCGCTTCGACGCCGAGCAGGAGCACGCCGCTGGCGCGACCGGGGTGGTCGAGCGCCACGGTGCGCGCGACGGCGCCGCCGAAGGCATGACCGCCGATCCACGCGGAGCCGACCCCGAGGTGGTCGAGGACGTCGACGACATCCTGCGCGAGATCGTGCATGGATGCCGCGGCGCCGCCGGGGCGGCGCGAGCCGATGCGGACGATCCGGAACCCCTCCTCCTCGAGGATGCTCGCGAGGCCGCCGAGGTAGGCGACGTCGAGACCCTGCGCGGGGATGAGGACGAGGGCGGGGCCCTCTCCCTCGTCGATGAACGGGATGGCACGAGCCTCGGCGTCGAACACCTGGCGCTGAATCTGTGTCATGGGAGAATCCTCAGTTGTTGAAACGGAACTCGACGACGTCGCCGTCCTGCATGACGTAGTCCTTGCCCTCGAGGCGCGCCTTGCCCTTGGCGCGGGCCTCTTGGACCGAGCCGGTCGCGACGAGGTCCTCGAACGAGATGACCTCCGCCTTGATGAAGCCCTTCTCGAAATCGGTGTGGATCACGCCAGCAGCCTGCGGCGCCTTCCAGCCCTTGCCGATGGTCCAGGCTCGCGCTTCCTTGGGGCCAGCGGTCAGATACGTCTGCAGGCCCAGGGTGTCGAACCCGACACGGGCGAGCTGGTCGAGACCCGACTCCTCCTGACCGGTCGACGCGAGCATCTCCGCGGCGTCCTCCGGGTCGAGCTCGGCGAGCTCCGACTCGATCTTCGCGTCGAGGAAGACGGCCTGAGCGGGCGCGACCAGGGCGGCGAGTTCCGCCTTGCGGGCGGCATCCATCAGGACGGCCTCGTCCACGTTGAAGACGAAGATGAACGGCTTGGCGCTGAGCAGGCCGAGCTCGCGGATGGGGGCGAGGTCGATGCCGGATGCGGCGAGGAGTTCGCCGCGCTGGAGGGCGTCCTGCGCGGCCTTCGCGGTCTCGAGCACCGAGGGGTCGAGCTTCTTGCCGCGGACCTCCTTCTCGTACCGCGTGATCGCCTTCTCGAGCGTCTCGAGGTCGGCCAGCTGGAGCTCCGCGTTGATCGTCTCCATGTCGTTCTTCGGGTTCACGGCCCCGTCGACGTGGACGACGTCGTCGTCGGCGAAACCGCGGACCACCTGCGCGATGGCGTCGGCCTCGCGGATGTTGGCGAGGAACTTGTTGCCGAGGCCCTCCCCCTCGCTCGCACCGCGGACGATACCGGCGATGTCGACGAACGAGACCGTCGCGGGGAGGATGCGCTCCGAGGAGAAGATCCCGGCGAGCACGTCCAGACGCGGGTCCGGAAGGTTCACCACGCCGACGTTCGGCTCGATCGTCGCGAACGGGTAGTTCGCCGCGAGCACGTCGTTCTTGGTGAGAGCGTTAAAGAGGGTGGACTTGCCGACGTTGGGCAGTCCGACGATTCCGATGGTGAGAGCCACGGGCATCCACTCTACGCGGCGGGCGGGCCGCCGCTGTGCGGTCCGCCGGTCCGGACCGGCGGCGGCGCGCCTCCGCTTCCTCGTCGGGATCGCCGGTGAAGGTGGATCCCATGGGCCTGGACTTCACCGCGATCGACTTCGAGACGGCGAACTCCTCGAACGCCTCGGCCTGCGCGGTGGGGCTCGCCCGGGTCCGCGACGGCCGCGTCGTCGCCTCCGAGGGCTGGCTCATCCGCCCTCCCGCGGGTCACGACCGGTTCTTCGAGATCAACGTCGGCATCCACGGCATCCGAGAGAGCGACGTCGCATCAGCCGAGACGTGGGTCGAGCAGTTGCCGCGCCTCCTCGACTTCGTCGGCGAGGACATCCTCGTCGCCCACAACGCCGGGTTCGACATGCGGGTGCTGCGCAGCGCCTGCGAGGTGACGGGACACGTCGCCCCGCCCGCGCGCTACCTGTGCAGCCTGCACGTCGCACGGAAGACCTACGACCTGCCGTCCTATCGCCTGCCGTTCGTCGCGGCGGCCGCCGGTCACCTCGACTTCGCCCACCACGACGCGACCGCCGATGCCCTGGCGTGCGCGCAGATCGTCATCGATGCGGGCGCGCGGGCCGGCGCAGGCGACATCGTCGAGCTCGCGATGCTGCTCGGTGTCCGCATCCCGCAGATCCCGCAGCCGGTTCCCGCCTCCGCGTCCTGAGGCCCTGCCGCCGCGCGGCGACGGGGCGATGTCCGACCCCTCGGGCACGATGAACGTCATGGATGCCGCTTTCGCCACCGTGCTCGCCGTGATCTGCCTGATCGCCGGCGCCCTGGCCGCCGGCGCGTTCGTCGCCGCTCGTGAAGCCAACCGCCGCACGGACCTGCAGGCGCGCGCCTCGGCCGCCGAGGCGGCCCGTGACGCGTTGCAGACCCAACTGGACCAGCAGCGGGCTCTTCATCGCGAGGTCACGAGCCGCGTGCACGCCGAGCAGGCGGCTCGGGACGAGCGGGAGCGTCGCGAGCAGACGGTGCTCCGCGCCCTCGCCCCTGTGCAGGAGACCCTGACGGCGATGCAGCAGAAGGTGGATCACCTCGAACGCGACCGGCAGGAGCAGTTCGGCTCGCTCGCCGAGCAGCTGCGGCGGTCGCAGGAGTCGGACGAGGCGCTGCGAGCCACGACGGAGTCGCTGGCGGGCGCCCTCCGCTCCAATGGGACGCGCGGTGTCTGGGGCGAAACGCAGCTGCGCCGCATCGTCGAGTCGGCCGGCCTCACCCGCTACGTCGATTTCGACACGCAGGCCTCGATCTCCTCCGACGCCGGCAGCGGTCGCCCCGACCTCATCGTGCGCCTCCCCGGCGAGAAGGCCCTGGCCGTCGATGCGAAGGCGCCGTTCGACGCCTATCTCGAAGCCAGCGCGATCCCCGTCACGGCGGTGGGCGAAGAGGGTGCACGGCGCAGCCGCCTGCTCGCGAAGCACGTCGCCGCGGTCCGCGCCCACATCGACGCTCTCGCGAAGAAGCGCTATTGGGCGGGGATGCCGTCGAGCCCCGAGTTCGTCGTCTGCTTCATCCCGAGCGAGTCCCTCCTCGCGGCGGCCCTCGAAGAGGATCCCGCCCTGCTGGAGTACGCGTTCGGACGGAGGGTCGCGCTCGCGTCCCCCGTGAACCTCTGGGCGGTCCTCAAGACGGTGGCTTACACGTGGACGCAGCAGGACGTTTCGACCGAAGCGCGCCGGCTGTTCGATCTGGGCAACGAGCTGTACCACCGGCTCGGCTCGCTCGCCGGCCACGCCGACGATCTCCGCCGCGCCATCGAACGGACCGTCGACAGCTACAACCGCTTCGCAGGCTCCCTCGAGACGCGGGTGCTCGTCAGCGCACGGCGGTTCCCCGGCATCGACGACACCCAACTCGACACGCTGTCGACACCGCGTCCCATCGAATCCACGACGAGACGACTGACCGCTCCCGAACTCCTCGACGGAGTCGAGCGCGGTGACGGTTCCGAGCACACGGCTGCCGACCTCGGAGCTATCCGCGACCGGCTGACCGACGAGGGTGAGCTCAGGAGGGGAAGAACGTCATGAGGCCGACGACGCCCAGCGACACCGCCACGAACGCGCCGATCATCCACCATGCGCTGATCTCGTGCCCGGGAGGCATCCGTCGACGCAACAGCACATCCGGACGACGTGCGGGGTCGTCGATCACCGGGATCTGAGCCGTCACCGGACGCGGCCCCGCTGTCGTCTGCCCCACGACCGGGATCTGTCCCGTCGGCGTGACGGGCAGGTGACCGGTGAGCGAGAGCTGACCCGTGCGCGGATCGCTGGATGCGGTGGACATGTGGACTCCTGAGGGGCGGTGGCGAGTGCCGGGGATCTCTGACACCACGGCCCATTGTGCCAGAGGCCTCGTCCGTGATCCTGGGTTGACGCCCGGCGCGTGTCTGCTATCCGGTCGCCCGGCGAGCGATCCGACTCAGAGCCACTTCGAGGTGAGGTGCTCCGACGAGATGCGGCGAAGCGTCCCGGATGCCCCGCGGAGCACGACGCTCTCGGTGTAGACGAAGTCACCCGCGCGACGCACCCCCGCCACGAGTTCGCCGTTGGTGACGCCCGTCGCGACGAAGAGCGTGTTGTTGCCGCGGACGAGGTCATCAGCTTCGTAGACGTGGTCGTCGAGCTTCAGGCCCGCGTCGATCCCGCGCTGCTTCTCGTCGTCGTCGCGCGCCCACAGGCGACCTTGGATGTGGCCGCCGAGCGCCTTGATGGCGCACGCGGTGACGATGCCCTCGGGGCTGCCGCCGACACCCACGCACATGTCGGTGCGGGCGTTATGGCGCGCGGCGTTGATGCCGCCCGCGACGTCGCCGTCGCTCATGAGGCGCGTGCCGGCACCGGCATCCCGGATCTCCTCGATCAGCCGGGCGTGCCGGGGACGGTTCAGAACCGAGACGACGAGCTCGTCGACGGGCTTGTCGAGCGCCTGCGCCAGGCGGCGGATGTTCTCCGCGATCGGCAGGCGGATGTCGACCACTCCGACACCCTCGGGACCCGTCACGATCTTGTCCATGTAGAAGACGGTCGAAGCGTCGAGCATCGCGCCGCGATCGGCCACGGCGATCACCGAGAGGGCGTTGTTGCGTCCTTCCGCGGTGAGTGTCGTGCCGTCGATCGGATCGACCGCGATGTCGCACTGCGGCCCCCGCCCCGTGCCGACACGCTCGCCGTTGAAGAGCATCGGGGCGTTGTCCTTCTCCCCTTCGCCGATCACGATGACACCGTCGAAGTTCACCGTGGTGAGGAACGCCCGCATGGCGTCGACGGCGGCGCCGTCGGCGAGCTCCTTCTTCCCTCGTCCGATGAACGGAACGGATCGGATCGCGGCTGCCTCGGTCGCGCGAACGAGCTCCAGCGCGAGGTTGCGGTCGGGATGCAGCGGACTCATGTCGGCAGTCAGGCTCACCATGGGCTCAGCCTAGGACCGTTGCCGCCGCCGACCACGTGTTTCCCGGCCTCGCCTGATGAAGGAATGCGGAATCTTTCCGATCCGGAAGGGAGGCTGTCTTCTGGGCGAGCGTGCCGGCTCGGGAGGGAGCGGCATCCCTTCGATAGAGTTGCGGGGAATCACTGACTTTCCCGAGGAGCTGACATGCCCGTCGCCACACCCGACCAGTACGCCGACATGCTGGACCGCGCGAAGGCAGGCGGCTTCGCCTACCCCGCGATCAACGTCTCGAGCTCGCAGACCATCAACGCCGTCCTCCAGGGCCTGACCGAAGCCGGCTCCGACGGCATCCTCCAGGTCACCACCGGCGGCGCGGACTACTTCGCCGGCCACACGGTCAAGGGTCGTGCGACCGGCGCCCTGGCGTTCGCCAAGTACGTCACCGAGGTCGCCAAGAACTACCCGATCACGGTCGCCCTCCACACCGACCACTGCCCGAAGGACGCCCTCCCCGGCTTCGTGCTGCCGCTCATCGAGGCCTCCGAGGCCGAGGTCAAGGCGGGCCGCAACCCGATCTTCCAGTCGCACATGTGGGACGGCTCGGCGGTTCCCCTCGACGAGAACATCGAGATCGCACGGGACCTGCTCCCCCGGATGAAGAACATCAACGCGATCCTCGAGATCGAGGTCGGCGTCGTCGGCGGCGAAGAGGACGGCGTCCAGCACGAGGGCTCGAACGACGCGCTCTACACGACCGTCGCCGACGTGACCAAGGCCGTCGAGGCCCTCGGTCTCGGCGAGAACGGCCGTTACATCTCGGCCCTCACCTTCGGCAACGTGCACGGTGTCTACAAGCCGGGCGGCGTGAAGCTCCGCCCCGAGCTCCTCGGTGAGATCCAGGAAGGCATCGCCGCGCACTTCGGTACCGGCCCGAAGCCCCTCGACCTCGTCTTCCACGGCGGCAGCGGCTCGTCGGACGATGAGATCGCCACCGCGGTCGCCAACGGCGTCGTGAAGATGAACATCGACACCGACACGCAGTACGCCTTCACCCGCTCGGTCGCCGGCTTCATGCTCGCCAACTACGAGGGCGTCCTGAAGCTCGACGGCGAGGTCGGCAACAAGAAGCAGTACGACCCGCGCGCGTGGGGCAAGGTCGCCGAGTCGGCGATGGCGCAGCGCGTCGTCGCCGCCACGCAGCAGCTCGGCTCGGCGGGCAAGTCGCTCGGCGTCTGACCTCCCTCGTACGACGAAGCCCCGGTTCTCTGCGGACCGGGGCTTCGTCGTGCGGAGCGTCAGTAGGAGGCGGTGCCCAGGACGTCGCGCGGGTAGAGCTCGTAGCGCACCCCGTCCACGGCGAACGCCGTGTGGAGGTGCGGCCCGGTGGAGCAGCCCGTCGAGCCGACCGAACCGATCCGCTGCCCGGCCGCCACGGACTGGCCGGTCTTCACCGAGAACGCGCTGAGGTGGGCGTACACCTGCTCGAAGCGGTGGCCGTCGACGGTCGAGGTGACGACGACCTCCTTCTGCTTCGTCTTGTTCGGAGCCCACGAGGGGCATCCGCTCGTGATCCACACCTCGCGCACCGAGACCGTGCCGCCGCGCATTGCGTAGATCGGCGTCCCCGTGGGAGCGGCGATGTCGTCGCCGCTGTGGCCGGCGTAGGTGGTGAACTTCCCGTTCGGGCGCAGCGGGTACGCCCAGCCGTAGCGCCCCGGGACGGATGCCGCGGCTCCCGTCGCGTCCGGCAGCGCCGCCATCTTCTCGCTCGTCCACACATCGTCGCCGTTGCCGTCGACCAGGCGCAGGACACCGTCGTTGCCGAGCACGGCGCCCGTGGCTCCGAGGCCGGCCGTCCGCGAGCTCCAGAGCACGACGTCGTACTGGTTCAGCAGGAGGAGTTCGCCGTCCTTGGTGAACGAGAGCCGGCCGTCGAAGGCGAACGTGGTCCTCGCGGTCCTCGTCAGTGCGTATCCGCGGGTGAGGCCGACGTTGCCGTCGCCGAGGATGCCGAAAGCGGAGCGACCGTCGGGAGAGGTCAGCTTCACTCCGGGCCGGAGCATCGTCCCCGGGGTCATGGATGTCCCGAGCGACCACGACACGGACCGCGCTGCGGACGTCTTCGTGACCGGCCGATGGTTCGCGCGGTACGCCGTCACCGAGACGGACACCGACCGCCCGGCGACCCCGGTCGGCACTTCCCAGCTCGTGCCCGTCGCACCGTCGACGGGGTTGCCGTCGACGCGCCACTGGACGCCGAACTGCGTCGGCGCAGGCTGCCAGGTGCCGGTGTTCACCCGGAGCACACCGCCCGCGGTCGCGGAACCGGAGATCGTCGGCGTCGGCGTCGTCGTGAAGGAGGCGAGGACAGCGACCCCGCCTGACGTCCGGGACGCGGTCGTGTACCCGGACTTCACGCCCGTCACGCGGACGGACACGGTCGTGCCCGCATCGGCGGCCACCATCCGGTAGGTGCGAGCCGTCGCTCCCGGGATCACGCCGCCGTTGCGCAACCACTGATACCCGACGGTCACGCCCGCGGGCGTCCACGTCCCCGGGTTCGCCGTCAAGGTTCCCCCGACCGTTCCGGCCCCCGAGATGGTGACGCCCGACGGCGCGCCGAGGACGCGCTCGACCGTGACGCCGCTGCTCGAGCGGACGAGCGACGTGTATCCCGCCTTCGACACGGTCACGCGGACGGAGACCGAGGCCCCGGCATCCGCGGAGACGAGTGCGTAGGTCGACGCCGTGGCTCCCGGGATCGCCGCCGTGCCGCGCAACCACTGATAGGTCAGGACGACCGGGGCGGGCCCGAAACCGGCGACCGCGGCGGTCAGCGTGCGGCCGACGGCGGGAGCACCCGTCACGGCCACGGTGCCGGGCGTCAGCGCGGCGGCTGTCGCTGCGGGGGTGGCGATCGGGGCCGGCGTCGCCGCCGTCGCCGCCGCCGACGGCGAGGCGAGCAGCATCCCGACGGTGCAGGCCACGGCGATGGCGGTGGAGGCGAACCTCCGGTGTGTGCCGGTCACAGTTCCCCTCCCGAGATGAGCGCGCGAGGGAGAACCCGCAGCAGCCGTAAAAGTATCAGGCAGGGAAGGCGTTCTCCAACCGTCCGGAGCGGCGGTCGGGGCCGCCGGCCTCAGGAGGTGAGCGCCAGTCCGCGGACGAGCCCCGGGTCGCCGAACAGCGGCACGACGAGGCAGACGCTGACGATGACGAACGTCACGATCGCTCCCACGAGCGGGATCCACCAGCTCACTCGGCCGCGTGCGAGCGACCACCACGACAGAACGGCGGTGAGCACCCACCCGACGGCGAACACCGTCGCGCCGACGCCGCCCCACAGCGCGCCCTGCGCCGTATTGGTGAACTCGCCCTCGACGCCCGCGACCTCCATCCACGTCTTCGCGAACGCGGTGAAGTCGACGAGTTGCGGGATCGCGCTCACGACGGTGACGAGCCCGTACACCAGGAGCGCGACGGTGATGATGCGGTCCGCCGTCCGGGTCGGGCGCGCCGCGACAGTGGTGGCGGGAGCCGTCGGCGGATGCGGGGCGTCGACGGGTGCCGGCGCTGCCGGCTCGGGCTGACGGATCGCCGCCCGCTGCTGCTCGGGCGTCGCGTACTCCCCGTACTGCGGTCGCGGTCGGGGTTCCTCGCTCACGAGCGGTTCCGTCCCCCGAGAGCGCGCTCGTCACGGCGACCTTCGAGGTCCTGACGCAGTTCCTTCGGGAGCGAGAACATGAGGTCCTCCTCTGCGGTCTTCACCTCGGCGACGTCGCGATAGCCCGCTCCGGCGAGATCCTCGAGCACCTCGGTCACGAGGACCTCGGGAACGGATGCGCCGGACGTGACGCCGACCGTCTCGACACCGTCGAGCCACTCCTGCTTGATCTCGTGCGAGTAGTCGACGCGGTAGGCCGCCTTCGCGCCGTACTCGAGGGCGACCTCGACGAGACGGACGCTGTTCGAGGAGTTCGCCGAGCCGACGACGATCACCAGGTCGGCATCCTGAGCGACCTTCTTGATCGCGACCTGGCGGTTCTGCGTCGCGTAGCAGATGTCGTCCGACGGCGGGTCCTGCAGGTTCGGGAACCGTTCGCGCAGCCGGCGGACGGTGTCCATCGTCTCGTCGACCGACAGCGTCGTCTGCGAGAGCCAGACGACCTTGTCGGGGTCCTTCACGACGACGCGGTCCGCCTCGTCGGGCGAGTTCACGACGGTGACGTGATCCGGCGCCTCCCCCGCGGTCCCTTCGACCTCTTCGTGGCCGTCGTGTCCGATGAGGAGGATCTCGAAGTCGTCGCGGGCGAAGCGCACGGCCTCACGGTGGACCTTCGTCACGAGAGGGCAGGTGGCGTCGATCGCCTGCAGTCCGCGGTCCGCGGCGGCGTTGACGACGGCGGGCGACACCCCGTGCGCGCTGAAGACGACGTGCGCCCCCTCGGGGACTTCGTCGACCTCGTCGACGAAGACCGCGCCCATCGACTCGAGCTCGGTCACGACGTGGATGTTGTGGACGATCTGCTTGCGGACGTAGACGGGGGCGCCGTACCGCTCCAGCGCCTTCTCGACGGCGATGACGGCACGGTCGACACCCGCGCAGTACCCGCGGGGTGCGGCGAGGAGGACGCGCTTGGCGCCCTGGACGGGAAGATCGACGAGCCGCCCGCGGGCTCCCGGGATCCGGGGCATCGGCAGCGAAACGGCAGGTGAGGTCACCCCTTGATTGTACGAACCCCGGGCTGGGTGGGGGACGTGTGCGCCAAGATGGGTCACCGTGACGACTTTCCAGACCGAGGCGGGTGCCGTCCCGCCGCCGGATGCGGTGCACCCGCGGGACTCCTCCCCCGACACCCCGACTTCGGTCTCCCGTCTGAACGAGACCATCCGCGACTTCGTGCAGAAGTGGGGCGCGGTCTGGGTCGAGGGCGAGATCACCGCGTGGAACCTCCGCGGTGGTCACGTCTTCGGGCGATTGAAGGATGCCTCGGGCGACGGCATGCTCTCGTTCCGCATGTGGTCCTCCACGCTGCAGCGCACCCCCGGCGACCTGAAGATCGGCGACCGTGTGGTCGCGTGCGTCAAGGCCGACTACTTCGTGAAGACGGGCGATTTCAGCTTCACCGTCTCCGCCATGCGTCACACCGGTCTCGGGGATCAGCTCGAGCGGCTCGAGCGACTGCGCGCGACGCTCCGCGCAGAGGGTCTCTTCGACCCGGCACGCAAGCAGCCGCTTCCGTTCCTGCCCCACGTCATCGGGTTGATCACGGGTGAGCGCAGCGACGCGGAGAAGGACGTCCACCGCAACGCGGAGCTGCGCTGGCCGCACGTCCGGTTCCGGACGATCCATGCGGCCGTACAGGGCGACCGCTGCGTCCCCGAGACGCTTGCCGCTCTCCGCGAGCTGGACGCCGATCCCGAGGTCGACGTCATCATCATCGCCCGCGGCGGCGGCGATCCGCAGACCCTGCTCGGCTTCAGCGACGAGAGGCTCGTCCGCGCGGTGGCCGCGGCATCCACCCCCGTCGTCTCCGCCATCGGACACGAGAACGACCACCCCCTTCTCGACGAGGTCGCCGATCTCCGGGCCTCCACGCCGACGGACGCCGCCAAGCGGGTCGTGCCGGACGTGTCCGAGCAGCGGGCCCTCGTGCAGCAGTTGCGGAGCCGCGCTCGCACCCGGCTGACCCAGCGTGTCGGCCACGACATCGCCGCGCTCGCCCAGCTGCGCTCGCGCCCGGTCCTGCGGGATCCGGAGTCCCTGCTGACCGGCCGCGCGCAGGAGATCGTCGCGCTGGCGTCCCGCGGTCGCGACGTGATGACCCGCAGATGGGATGCCGCGGCCCGCTCGACCGCTGAGCTCCGGGCATCCCTCCGCGCCCTCTCCCCCGGCGCCACCCTCGACCGCGGCTACGCGATCGCGCACCTCCCCGGCGGCGGCATCGTCCGCGACGCGGAGCAGGCGCCCGCGGGGACCGACGTCGTCGTGACGGTGGGGCGCGGCTCGTTCGCGGCGCGCTCGGCGGGCGAGATCGCCGAGACGGGGGCGGATGCCGCTCCCTCCGCGATCTAGGATGGGAGCCATGACGAGCGACGCGGGTGATGTCTCGAGCCTCACTTTCGAGCAGGCCCGCGACGAGCTCGTCCAGGTCGTCGCGAAACTCGAGCAGGGGTCGCCCACGCTCGAGGAGTCGCTCAGCCTGTGGACGCGCGGCGAGGCCCTCGCGGCGCGCTGCGAGGAATGGCTGCTGGGCGCCAAGCGGCGGCTCGACGAGGCGCGTCCCGACGGCGGGACCGCGTCCTGATGGCCAAACCCCGCGTCGTCGCCGAGCTCGGCCGACCCGAGACACCGGACGAGACCGCAGCCCGCAAGGCCGCGTCGTCGCAGCGCTACCGCTCCAGCAAGACCTTCCGCAACCTGATCGCCGCGCTCATCGTCTGCCTCGGCATCATGGCCGTCGTCTACCTCGGCGTGCCACGGGGCACCCCCGCCGACACTCCCGAGGCGAATGTCCCCGCCGCGGCGGCGGCGGCCGAGAAGACCGTCGGACGCGGTGTGATCGTCCCCGAGGTGCCCGGATCGTGGCGCGCCAACTCCGCGCTCGTCGACGGCGGTGAGTGGCGCATCGTCTACGCCCCGTCGAGCGGCTACGTCGAGGTCACCCAGGCGTTCGACCCGCCCGCGCAGTGGGTGTCGCGAGAGCTGGGCGGCTACGCACCGACCGGCACGTCGACCATCGACGGCATCGAGTGGGACGTCTACGACCTGCCGTCGTCGGTGGAGAAGATCACCTACGCCCTGTCCACGACCATCGGCTCCGACACGGTCGTCATCGGCCTGGCCGAGTCCACCGACCAAGGCGCCGCCACGACGGTCGCCGAGAGCCTCGGCGATCAGATCCGCACCCTGCGAGAGGAAGCGCGATGAGCGAGAACCCCCGCCCGTCCGACGTCTGGTCCGCCATGCTCGCCGGCAACCGCCGATTCGTCGCCGGAGAGCCCCAGCACCCCCGACAGGATGCGGAGCGTCGCCATGAACTGGCGCACGTGCAGCGTCCCACCGCAGCCCTGTTCGGCTGCTCCGACTCCCGCCTCGCGGCGGAGATCATCTTCGACGAGGGACTCGGCGACCTGTTCGTCATCCGCAACGCCGGGCAGGTGATCTCCGACTCCGTGGTCGGCAGTCTCGAGTACGCCGTCGCCGTGCTGGGTGTGCCGCTGATCGTGGTCCTCGGGCACGACGAGTGCGGCGCCGTCCGCGCCGCCATCGAATCGACGGCTCCCGACGCCCCCGCCCTCCCCGCCGGCATCTGGCGCCAGGTCGCACCCATCGTCCCCGCCGTCCGCCGCGTCCTGCAGGCCACCCCCGGCTCGAGTGCAGCGTCGGTGGATGCCGAGGAGGTCGGCCGCGAGCACCTGCGCGACACCGTCGCCGGCATCCTGCACTCCTCCGAGCTCATCAGCGACGCCGTGGCAGAGGGACGCGTGGCGGTGGTCGGGGCGAACTATCGCCTGGCCGACGGCACCGCGATCCCCGACGTCGTCGTCGGCGAAGCCGGCTGACGCCCCCATCCCCCTTCCGCAGACACGTGAAACGAGGACGTGAACGACATGACTGACGAGACCGACTACCGCATCGAGCACGACACGATGGGTGAGGTGCGCGTGCCGAAGGACGCGCTCTACGCCGCGCAGACCCAGCGCGCCGTCGAGAACTTCCCCATCTCGGGCTCGGGACTCGAGTCGACGCAGATCGCGGCCCTGGCGCGCATCAAGAAGGCCGCCGCGCTGGCCAACAAGGACCTCGGCACCCTCGACGGCTCGATCGCCGACGCGATCGCCTGGGCCGCGGACGAGGTCGTCACCGGCGCCTACGACGCGCAGTTCCCGGTCGACACGTACCAGACCGGTTCGGGCACCTCGTCGAACATGAACATGAACGAGGTCCTCGCGACCCTCGCGACCCGCAAGCTCGGTTCGAGCGTTCACCCGAACGACCACGTCAACGCGTCGCAGTCGTCCAACGACGTGTTCCCCACGTCGGTGCACATCGCCGTCACCCAGGCCCTCATCGACGACCTGATCCCCGCCCTGGACCACCTCGCCGTGGCCTTCGAGGAGAAGGCGCAGGCGTGGAAGAGCGTCGTCAAGAGCGGCCGTACGCACCTCATGGACGCCACACCGGTCACCCTCGGTCAGGAGTTCGGCGGCTACGCGCGTCAGATGCGTCTCGGTATCGAGCGCGTCCAGGCCGTCCTCCCGCGCGTCGGCGAGGTCCCCCTCGGCGGCACCGCCGTCGGCACGGGCATCAACACCCCCCTGGGCTTCCCGCAGAAGGTCATCGAGCTCCTGGCCGCCGAGACCGAGCTGCCGATCACCGAGGCCAAGGACCACTTCGAGGCGCAGGCCAACCGCGACGGTCTCGTGGAGGCATCCGGGGCACTGCGCACCATCGCCGTCTCGCTCACGAAGATCAACAACGACATCCGCTGGATGGGGTCGGGACCGAACACCGGCCTTGGAGAGCTGCACATCCCCGACTTGCAGCCGGGGTCGTCGATCATGCCCGGCAAGGTCAACCCCGTCGTCCCCGAGGCGACCCTGATGGTCGCCGCCCGCGTCATCGGCAACGACGCGACGGTCGCCTGGGCCGGGGCATCCGGCTCGTTCGAGCTCAACGTCGCGATCCCCGTGATGGGTACGGCGCTGCTCGAGTCGATCCGGCTGCTCTCCAACGCCATGCGGGTCCTCGCCGACAAGACGGTGAGCGGGCTCGAGGCGAACGTCGAACGCGCCGCCGCGTACGCGGGGATGTCGCCCTCGATCGTGACCCCGCTCAACAAGCTGATCGGGTACGAGGCCGCCGCGAAGATCGCCAAGCACTCCGTCGCGAAGGGCATCACCGTCCGCGACGCCGTCATCGACCTCGGCTACGTCGAGCGGGGCGAGCTGACCGAGCAGCAGCTCGATGAGAAGCTCGACCTCCTCTCGATGACCCACCCGGGTTGATAATCGGAGCGTGAACAGCGCCGCCGCACCACCGCGACGGGGCACGCCGGGACTCGGGATCCTTCTCGCGGTCGCCGCAGCGGGCCTCGTCGGCGTCGGCGCGGCGGCGTTCGTCGTCGTGCTGCTGGTCGCCCCGGCCGCCGCCGGGTGGACCGCGCTGATCTGGGCGATCGCCACGGTCCCCGCCCTGGCGGGCGTGGGTGTCGTGGGCTGGGCGGTCCTCGAGCGCCGAGGGCTGGCCGCACTGGCCGCCGGCGACACGGTGGAAGGCGCGTTCGAGGCCCAACAGCGGTTGCTCGACGATGTGCGTCACGAACTGAAGACGCCCATCACGATCGTCCGCGGCCACCTCGAGATGATGGATGCCGCGGACCCGGACGACGTCGAGGCGATCCGCGCGCTCGGCATCGCCGAGCTCGACCGTATGACCCGCCTCATCGGCGACATCGACGTACTGGCGGCCGTCGAGGGCGGACAGCTCTCCACGGGCGAGGTGGACCTCGCCGCGCTCACCCAGCGGGTCTTCGAGATGGTCGGGGTGATCGGCGACCACGACTGGCGCGTCGAGCAGGGTGCGGATGCGGTGATCCGCGCCGACGGCGATCGTCTGCTGCAGGCGTGGGTGCAACTCGCCGACAACGCCGCCAAGTACTCCCCCACCGGCACGGTGATCGAGATCGGAAGCGCCGTCCACGCCGCCGGAGCGCAGCTCTGGGTGCGCGACCACGGCCCCGGCATCCCGCCCGCCGTCCGACACCGGATCTTCCGCCGCTTCGACCGCGGAACGGGCAAACGACATGTCGGCGGCTCGGGTCTGGGCCTGGCGATCGTCGACGCGATCGCGAAGGCCCACGGCGGGTACTGCGCCGTCGCCGACACCCCCGGTGGCGGTGCTACGTTCACCCTGGAGATACCCATCGGCACCCGGGGGGCGCTGCCGTCACCCATCCGCGCCGGCGATGTTCTGCTGCAGCGAGAGGCCACTGAATGACCCGCATCCTGATCGTCGACGACGAACCGCACATCGTGTCGCTCGTCTCGCGCGCCGTGCACGCGGAGGGATTCGAGGCGGTCGGCGCCGAGGACGGACCCGACGCCCTCGAGATCGCGCTCTCGGGCGACGTCGACCTCATCGTGCTCGACGTCGGACTGCCCACCATGGACGGGTTCGACGTCCTCCGCGAGCTCCGCGGCGCGGGCCACACGACGCCGGTGATCATGCTCACCGCGCGGAGCGGGACGAACGACACGATCGAAGGATTGGATGCCGGGGCCAGCGACTACGTCCCGAAGCCGTTCGCGGTGGCCGAGCTCATGGCACGCGTGCGGTCCCGGCTGCGCGACAGTGCCGCGAGCGCTCCCACCTCGCTCACGCGCGGAGACGTCACGCTCGACATCCTGTCGCGCCGAGCCACCGTGGCCGGCCGTGAGGTGGAGCTGTCGTCGCGCGAGTTCGCCCTCGCCGAGCAGTTCGTCCGGAACGCGGGCGAGGTCCTCACGCGGGAGGTCCTGCTGAGCCGGGTGTGGGGCTTGGACTTCGACCCGGGATCGAACGTCGTCGACGTCTACGTGCGGTATCTGCGCGCCAAGCTCGGCGCCGACCACATCATGACGGTGCGCGGCGAGGGCTACCGCTGGGAGTGACCTGTCCGACACACGACGCCCCCGGTCCGTCGGCCGGGGGCGTCGTGGCGTGCAGGATGCGGCTCAGCTGAGTTCGCCGGCTTCCAGCAGGTCCGTCACGAGTGCGGCGATCGCCGAACGCTCCGACCGCACGAGCGTGACGTGGCCGAACAGGTCGTGGCCCTTGAGGGTCTCGATGACCGATGCGATGCCGTCGTGGCGTCCCACCCGCAGGTTGTCGCGCTGTCCCACGTCATGGGTGAGCACGACGCGGGAGTTCTGCCCGATGCGGCTGAGCACGGTCAGCAGGACGTTCCGCTCGAGCGACTGCGCCTCATCCACGATGACGAAGGCGTCGTGGAGGGAGCGGCCGCGGATGTGCGTGAGCGGCATGACCTCGAGCATCCCCCGCGCGACGACCTCCTCGAGGACGTTGCCGGTGACGACGGACCCGAGGGTGTCGAACACCGCCTGACCCCAGGGGTTCATCTTCTCCTGCTGGTCGCCGGGCAGGTAACCGAGCTCCTGTCCGCCGACCGCGTAGAGCGGGCGGAAGACGATGATCTTCTTCTGCTGCTGCTGCTCGAGGACCGACTGGAGACCTGCGCAGAGGGCGAGCGCGGACTTGCCGGTGCCGGCGCGTCCGCCGAGCGAGACGATGCCCACCTCGGGGTCGAGGAGCAGGTCGATCGCGATCCGCTGCTCGGCCGAGCGGCCGTGCAGACCGAACACGTCGCGATCACCGCGGACGAGCTTGTACGAGCCGTCGCCGGTGACCCGGCCGAGCGCGGATCCGCGCTCGGAGTGGATCACGAGGCCCGTGTTCACGGGGAGACCGCGCACGTCCTCGCTGACGCCGATCTCGCTGTCGTAGAGGTCGCTGACCTCGTCGCCCGACAGGTCGATCGACGCGATCCCCGTCCACCCGGAATCGACCGCCTGCTCGGCGAGGTACTCCTCGGCGTGGAGGCCGAGGGAGGCCGCCTTGACGCGCATCGGCAGGTCCTTCGAGACGACCGTGACGGACTGCCCCTCCTGGCTCAGGTGCATGGCGACCGAAAGGATGCGGGTGTCGTTGTCGCCCAGCCGCATCCCCGCGGGGAGGACGGTCGGGTCGGTGTTGGTCAGCTCGACCCGGAGTGTGCCCTCGTCGCCGACGGGGACGGGGAAATCGAGCCGACCGTGCTCGACGCGCAGCTCGTCCAGGTGACGCAGCGCCTGGCGGGCGAAGTACCCGATCTCGGGATCGTGGCGCTTGCGCTCCAGCTCGGTGATCACGACGACCGGCAGCACGACGGAGTGCTCGGCGAACCGGAACAGTGCCCGCGGATCGCTCAGGAGGACGGAGGTGTCCAGCACATAGGTGCGGAGGTCCTGATCCTCGGCCCCCTCCATGGACTCGTCCTGGTAACGCTGCTTCTCAGGTGCTCGTGTGGCCACAACCCACTCCCGCCCCGGGTGGGAACCCACCCGGCAGTCACGAGTCGACCAGGGGTCACGAGTCGTGAGAGGCCGACCCGAACGGACGCTCTGCCCGTTGGGATGAACGTAGGCTCCCCCGGCGACACTCCGGGGCCACGACACGCCGCCTGATGTGTCCGACGTGTGAACTCTCCGTGTCAAGTGCACCGGCGGCATCCGCCCGTGTCGATCTCAGCTGCCGAAGCGCCGATCCCGGTCGCCGAAGTCGCGGATCGCGCGGAGGAAATCGACCTCGCGCAGGTCCGGCCCGAGCGCCTCGACGAAGTAGAACTCGCTGTGCGCGGACTGCCACAGCAGGAAGTCGCTCAGGCGCTGCTCCCCCGAGGTCCGGATCACGAGGTCGGGGTCCGGCTGACCACCGGTGTACAGGTGCTCGCCGATCTGCTCGGGGGTGAGGCTCTCGGCGAGCTCCTCCAGGGAGCCGCCCTTCTCGTTGTGCTTCGCGATGATGCTGCGGACGGCGTCGACGATCTCACCGCGGCCGCCGTAGGCGACCGCGAGGTTCACGTGGAGTCCGGTGTTCTCCCGGGTGCGCGCCTCCGCCGTCCGGAGGCCGTCGGCGAGGTCGGACGGCAGCACCTCGGCGCGACCGACGTGCTTCACGCGCCATCCCGGCTCGTGCGAGAGGGTCTCGGCGAGGTCGGCGATGATCTCGATGAGGTCCGTGAGCTCCTGCGAGTCGCGCTTGACGAGGTTGTCCGTCGAGAGCAGGTAGAGCGAGACGACCTGGATGCCGAGCTCGTCGCACCAGCGCAGGAACTCGTGCATCTTCGCGGCACCGGCGCGGTGGCCGTGCGACACGGTCGTGTACCCGAGCTGGCGAGCCCATCGGCGGTTGCCGTCGATCATCATCGCGACGTGGTGCGGAACCGTGCCCGCCTCGATCTCCCGCCGCAGCCTCGAGCTGTAGAGGCGGTACAGCAGTCCGCGTCCTTGGGTCGAAGGGGCGCGGGTCACAGGGCTACGCTACTCCGGCCGGGCGATCGGAGTGGGAGGGGCGCGTATTCAGTCGCCGGTATGACGGCGCGCGTAGGCTCGGGGACGTGACCCGAAACCTTCCCGACGACGGAGCCGAGATGCCTCAGCTGCCCCTCCTCGAAGCGGCGGCGGTCGACGAGCAGGTCGAGATCAGACCCACCTGGCGCGGGTGGATCCACGCGGGCACATTCCCCGTCGCGATCGTCGCGGGAATCGTCCTGATCGCGCTCGCGCAGGGAGCCCCGTCGAAGTGGGCGGCCGCCGTGTTCATGGCGACCTCGCTGATGCTCTTCGGCAACTCCGCGCTCTACCACCGTTTCGACTGGGGCCCGCGGACCAAGATCGTGCTCAAGCGCATCGATCACGCGAACATCCTCTTGCTCATCGCGGGGACGTACACGCCGATCGCCACCCTCGCCCTCGCCCCCGGTCAGGGGACGCTGCTGCTCGTCCTGGTGTGGTCGGGCGCCCTGCTCGGCATCCTGTTCCGGGTGTTCTGGATCAACGCGCCGCGCTGGCTCTACGTCGCGCTGTACCTGCTGCTCGGCTGGGCCGCCGTCATGTACCTGGGCGACCTGCTGCGCGCGAGCGTCGCGATGATGATCCTCGTGATCGTGGGCGGACTGCTCTACACCGGCGGTGCGATCGTCTACGCCCTGAAGCGCCCCAACCCGTGGCCGGGGCACTTCGGCTTCCACGAGATCTTCCACGTCTGCACGGTGCTGGCGTTCCTCTGCCACTGGACCGCGTGTCTGTTGATCTCGCTGTCGCCGCTCAGCCCCTCGCTGGGCCTCCCGGCGTGAGGTCCCCGGGTCCGTCCTCGTCGCGGGGCGCGTCCTCTCCACGAGCGGCTGCCTCCTCGGCATCCAGCATCTCGTTGACGTCCGACCGGTACTGAGCACGGCGGATGCGGCGCAGCATGTCGATCGCCAGGAGGACGATCACGATCGCCACCACCGCGATGGCGACGAATCCCGCGATGCCCGGCGTCACCAGCTCGGCGGGCGGTCCGGTCGGGGTGGGAGACGGGGTGGCTGCGAGCCCTCGCAGATCCGGCATGTGACCTCATTCCTCAGCCAGAGCGAATAGCCTGGGATCCCAGCCTAGAACGGATGCCGCATGACCCTGACCGACGTCGACCGCAAGCTCGCCGAGCGGTACGGGCGCACCCGGTCGGCGGCATCCCGCCGCATGACCTGGGTTCTCGTCGGTGTCGTCGCCGTCGCCGCGACAGGTCTTCTCGGCTGGTCGACCGTGTCGAATGCGATCAACTCGGTGGACGCCGACTCGACCGGATTCGCCGTCGTCGACGAGCACACCGTCGAGGTCCGATTCCAGGTGTCGATCAGACCCGACACGAAGGTCGCGTGTGCGCTCGAGGCGCAGGACCCGGATCACGGCATCGTCGGGTTCAGAGTCGTCGAACTGGAGTCCTCGGACGACCACACCCGTGCCCTGACCGAGCGCATCCGCACCACGGCCGAAGCCACGACAGGTTTTGTCCGCTCCTGCTGGATCCTCTAAGCTGGGATTTCTCGCGCCCCGGTGACTTGCCGGGGCGTTTGGCTTACCCATCGACCGCACCGGGAGATCACGTGTCCGAGACGTTCCTGACCCAGGAGGCCTACGACCGCCTCGCCGCCGAGCTCGAAGAGCTCTCGACGACGGGCCGCGAAGAGATCGCCAAGCGCATCGAGGCCGCCCGCGAAGAAGGCGACCTCAAGGAGAACGGCGGCTACCACGCGGCGAAGGACGAGCAGGGCAAGCAGGAGGCGCGCATCCGCACGCTCCAGCAGCTGCTGAAGGACGCGAAGGTGGGCGTCGCGCCCGAATCCGACGGCACGGTCCTGTCGGGAACCGTCGTCACTGCGATCGTCGCCGGCGGCGAAGAGGTGTTCCTCCTCGGCAACCGCGAGATCGGCGCGAACAGCGAGCTCGACGTCTACAGCGAGGCATCCCCTCTCGGCGAAGCCATCATGGGCCTGCGCGAGGGCGAGAAGACGAGCTACACCGCCCCGAACGGCAAGGAGATCTCCGTCGAGATCGTGAAGGTCGAGACCTACACCGGTCAGTGACCGACTCCGGTCAGTTCGGGACGACCGTCGGCGCGTAACCGGCGTCCTGCAGGATCGCGAGAACCTGAGCGCGGTGCTCCTCGCCGCGCGTCTCGACGCTCAGCTGCAGGATGACCTCGCTGATCTGCAGGCCCTGTCCGTGGCGGGTGTGCAGCACCTCGATCACGTTCGCTCCCACGACCGACAGAAGCTCGGACACCCGTGCGAGCTGACCGGGACGGTCGGGCAACGGGATCTGCAGGGTCATGTACCGACCGGAGGCCGCCAGGCCGTGCGCGACGACGCGCTGCAGCAGCAGCGGGTCGATGTTCCCTCCCGAGAGGATCGCCGCGGTCGGACCCGACGCGACGACCTTGCCGGTGAGGATCGCGGCCACGCCCACCGCGCCGGCGGGCTCGACGACCTGTTTCGCGCGCTCGATCAGTACCAGGATCGCGCGGGCGATGTCGTCGTCGCTCACCGTGACGACCTCGTCCACGAGGTCCCGGATGATGTCGAACGGGATCGTGCCCGGACGCTTCACGGCGATCCCGTCCGCGATCGTGGGCGACGTGTGCTCCGCGTCCAGCGGACGGCCGGCCAGGAGCGAGCCCGGGTATCCCGCGGAGTTCTCCGCCTGCACACCGATGACCCGGATGCTGCGACCTTCGGCGGCGGCGCGCGCCTTCACGGCCGCGGCCACGCCGGCGGCGAGCCCTCCCCCGCCGATGCCGACGACGACGGTCTCGAGCCCGGGGATCTCATCCATGAGCTCGAGGCCCAGGGTCCCCTGGCCGAGGATGATGTCGTGGTTGTCGTAGGGAGGGATGAACACGGCGCCGGTGCGCTCGGCGAACTCCTGCGCGAGGCGGAGCGGCGTCTCGACCGTCGCCCCCTCGAGGATCACGTCCGCGCCGTATCCGCGCGTCGCGAGGAGCTTGGGTACCGGCACGCCCAGGGGCATGAAGATGGTGGCACGGATGCCGAGGGTCTGCGCCCCGAGGGCGACCCCCTGCGCGTGGTTGCCGGCGGACGCGGCGACGACGCCGCGGGCGCGTTCCTCCTCGGTGAGGCGGGAGAGCCGGTAGGTCGCACCGCGGATCTTGAACGAGCCGGTGCGCTGGAGGTTCTCGAGCTTCAGGTGCACGGGAGCGCCGAGGACTCCTGACAGGAAGTCGGAGCCCTCCACGGGGGTGCGCGAGACGACACCGGCGAGCTCGGTCGCGGCGGCCTCGAACTCCGCCAGGGTGGGGGCGGCGATCTTCGCCTGTTCGCTCACGCGGTCATCCTCCTGCTTCGCGGCACGGTG
This sequence comes from Microbacterium sp. 77mftsu3.1, assembly GCF_900100525.1. Taxonomy (NCBI): domain Bacteria; kingdom Bacillati; phylum Actinomycetota; class Actinomycetes; order Micrococcales; family Microbacteriaceae; genus Microbacterium; species Microbacterium sp. 77mftsu3.1. The sequence goes on from NZ_FNCR01000001.1 coordinate 350,474, forward strand.
CTCCAGATGAGGTCGTCAGGACCGGCATCCACGGGCTTCTCCCACCCTCGCCGCGAGAGGTAGAGCCAGACCACGTTGACGAAGGCCGCCAGCGGGACGGCGAACACCGCGCCCGCGATCCCGGCGATCATCGCGCCCCCTGCCACCGCCAGCACGACGGCCAGCGGGTGGACCTTGACGGCTGCCCCCATCAGGAGCGGTTGCAGGATGTGGCCCTCTATCTGCTGGACGCCGAGGACGATGACGAGCATCCAGAGGGCGACCCACGGCCCGTTGTAGACGAGGGCGAGGAACACGGCGAGAGCGCCCGTCAGCACCGCTCCCACGAAGGGGACGAACGCGCCGAGGAAGACCAGCACGCCGATCGGGGCCGCGAGCGGCACCCCGAGGAGGGCCGCGCCGACGCCGATCCCGATCGCGTCGATCGTGGCGACGAGCAGCTGGGTGCGGGCATAAGTGATCACCGTGCGCCATCCGGCCCGGCCGGCGCCGTCGACGGCGTCACGGGCGCGCTGGGGGAACAGCCGCACGACCCAGCGCCAGATGCCGCCGCCGTCGGCGAGGATGCAGATGAGGATGAACAGCGTCAGCAGGATGCCGGTGGCCACATGCCCGATCGTCGACCCGATCGCCAGCGCACCCGACCACAGCAGCTGCGCTTGCTCCTGGAGCATCCCGAAGCCCTGCCGGACGGCGTCGTCGATCTCGCGCCCGGTGAGGTGGAGCGGACCGTCGATGAGGTAGTCCCGGAACTGCCCGATCCCCGCGATCGTGCGGTTGCGAACGGATGCCGCATCCTGCGTGATCTGCCAGATCGCCACCCAGAGGAGTCCGCCGATGATGGCGACCGTGACGAGCAGGGTGATGATGAGCGCGAGCCAGCGCGGTAGACGCCGCAGCAGGAGGGTGAACATCGGCCACACGAGAGCGGTGATGAGGATCGCGGCCAGGAGCGGGATGATCAGCAGCCGCAGCTGGATGACGATCCAGACCATGACGGCGATCGCCGCCGCCAGGACGAGGAAGCGCCACGCGTAGGCAGTCGCGATCTTCAGGCCGCGCGGGACCGTCCCCGACACGTCGGTGGACACCGTGCGTGCACGGAGGGAGTCGAAGAAGCCGTTGCGGGGCTTGTCGTCGGTGCCGCTCACTGGCTCATCCTAGGACGCCCGGCCATGCGGGACGGCGCGCCTCCGCCCGGCGTCGCAGTCAGAACTGGATCCTCGGCGGCTCGGCGATCGCCGCACCGTCGACGACCTCGAAGAACTCCCGCTCACCGAAACCGAGCCGGCGGGCGAAGAGGTTGTTGGGGAACACCTTGATCTTCGTGTTCAGTTCGCGGACGCCACCGTTGTAGAAGCGGCGCGACGCCTGGATCTTGTCCTCGGTGTCGACGACCGCCTGCTGGAGCTGGAGGAAGTTCTGGCTCGCCTGCAGCTGCGGATAAGCCTCCGCGACGGCGAACAGCGACTTGAGCGCCTGCTGCATGTGGCCCTCGGCCACACCCGCGTCCGCGGGCGTGGACGCCGTGAGCGTCTCGGCACGCGCCTGCGTCACGTTCTCGAAGACGGCCTTCTCGTGAGCGGCGTAGCCCTTGACCGTCTCGATGAGGTTGGGCAGCAGGTCCGCACGGCGCTTGAGCTGCACCGTGATGTCGCTCCACGCCTCATCCACCCTCACAGCCAGGGCGACGAGGGAGTTGTAGGTGGCCCACAGGTAGACGCCGACGATGACGAGGAGGGCGACGACGACGAGGACCGGGATGAGGTATTCCATGAATCTCCGATCGATAGCCTCATCATCCTAACGACGGGGACGTCTCCTGTGCGGACCGCGAGCGTCTGTTCCCAGGCGTTGCACACGGGATGCGGCTTGTAGGGTCGCAGGTGTGACGGGTCTGCAGACGCATCGCTCCCTCCGCCTCGCCCTCGTCGGGATCGTGGTGGCCATCGCGGCATCCGTCCTCTTCCAGGTGGCACAGGACGGCTGGGTGCCGCTCCCCTCGATCAGCGCCTACTTCTACTCCCCCGCCCGAGGCGTGTTCGTCGGCGGCCTCACCGCTGCGGCCGTCGCGCTGCTGGCACTGTCGGGACGCGATGCGGAGTCGATCCTGCTCGACGTCGCCGCCGTCTTCGCCCCGCTCATCGCGATCGTCCCGACCGGCTATCGCGGGAGGGCGTTCGTGCCCGACGACGTCCTGCCGACCGTCCGCAACGGCGTGGGCGTCTACATCGTGATGGTCGCGGCTGTCGCCGTCCTGGGGATCGTGCTCGCCGCCCGGGGTGGGATCGCACGGCGGCGGGTCGTGATCGTCGGGAGCATCGCGGTGGTCACCGCGGCCTCGCTGGGCGTCCTCGCGTTCACGCCAGGACTCTCCCGGGGCTTTCCCTTCGCCGGGGGCGTCAACCTGCACCTCATCGCGACCGTCTGCTTCTTCGCGATGTTCGCCGCCGTTCCGCTCGTCACCGTGTTCGGCGGCGGAGAGCGCCCCTCATCCGTCTATCGGCGGGTGTACACGGCCGTCGCGGTCGTCATGGTGGCGGCGCTCGTCCTGACGATCATCGCCGCGATCCGGCATCCCCAGACCGTCGGAGTGCTCATCGGCGAAGCGATCGCCCTCGGCGCCTTCGCCGTGTTCTGGACGACCCAGACCATCGAACGCTGGCGGGATGCCGATCCCCCCAGCATCCTGGCGGGATGAGACCGTACCCCCACTGGGACTCGAACCCAGACTGAAGCGATTTTAAGTCGCCTGCCTCTGCCATTGGGCTATGGGGGCCCGTGGCCAGGGTATCCCGGCCGCAACGAGAACGACCCACGGCCGGCAGGCGCCGGACGGGGGTCGTTCGAAGGGGTCGATCAGCTGGCGACCGTGCCGGTCTTCTCCGCGGCGACCGACTTCGGGTCGATCGGGGGCGTCTCGGGAGCCGCCGGGCGCGGACGCGACGCGAACCGCTCGAAGACCTCGCGCGGGTTCTGCAGCGTCTCGAGCGAGACGTTGTCGCGGCCGAGCCAGAAGTTCTGCCACCAGTCGCCGACGACGCGGAACTTGCGCTCGAAGGTGGGCATGGCCAGGCCGTGGTAGCCGCGGTGCGCGATCCAGGCGAAGAAGCCCTTGACCGCGATCTTGCCGGACTGGAACACGCCGTTGTAGAGACCGAGGCCGGCGACGGCGCCCAGGTTCTTGTGGAAGTACTCCTTGGGCTCCTCACCCCGCAGCACGGCGACGACGTTCTTCGCGAGAAGCTTGCCCTGGCGGACGGCGTGCTGTGCGTTCGGGACGCAGAAGCCCCCCACACCGCCACCGCTCAGGTCGGGCACTGCCGCGACGTCACCGGCCGCCCAGGCACCCTCAACGAAGGCCTCGGGCGTTCCGACGCGGAGGTCGGCCCGCGTGTTGATACGACCGCGCTCCTCGACGGGGAGGTCGCTGCCGCGGACGACGGTCGGGTTCGCCATGACGCCCGCGGTCCAGATGATGACGTCGGTCGGGATGACCTGGCCGGTGGAGAGCTCGACGTTGCCGTCGACGGCGCCCTTCACCTGGGTGTCGAGGTGCACGTTCGCGCCGCGCTTGGCGAGGTCCTTCAGGACCCACTCGCTCGTCTTGAGCGACACCTCGGGCATGATGCGGCCCATGGCCTCGATGAGGTGGAAGTGGGTCTCCTCGAACGTGATGTTCGGGTAGTTCTTCAGCAGCGCACTGGCGAAGGCGCGCGTCTCGGCGAACACCTCGATGCCCGCGAATCCGCCGCCGACGACGACGACCGTGAGCAGGCGGTCCCGCTCGGGGCCGGCCGGGAGGTTCGCGGCGCGGTCGAAGTTGGTGAGGATGCGGTCGCGGATCGCGACGGCCTCTTCGACGGTCTTCAGCCCGATGGCGTTCTCGGCGATGCCGGGGATCGGGAAGGTGCGGGAGACGGCGCCGGCGGTGACGACGATCTGGTCGTACTGCTCCTGCCAGGGCTCGCCGTCCTCGGGGGTGACCGTGGCGGTCTTGCTCGCGTGGTCGATGCCGGTGATCTTCGCCGTCACGACGCGCGTGCGCTTAAGGTGACGACGGAGGCCGACCACCACGTGGCGGGCTTCGATCTCGCCGGCCGCGACCTCGGGGAGGAACGGCTGGTAGGTCATGTATGGAAGCGGGTCGACGATCGTGACCTCGGCCTCACCCTTGCGGAGGTGCTTCTCGAGCTTCCACGCCGTGTAGAAACCGGCGTAGCCGCCTCCGACGACCAGGATCTTGGGCACAGTGGTAGTCACAGTCGGAAGAACTCCTTGATTCAACGGCTCGGCGGTCGCGGGGTGCGCGCCGATCGGATGCGCCGGGCAGCAGCGGTGACCCCGAGCACGACCAGTATAGTCCCCAGGCTGAGAACGACGAGCGGCACCGTACCGTAGCGCAGCGTGTCACTGCTCGGCAGCAAGGGGGACACGGCACCGCTCGGGGGCTCGGCTGCGGGAAGCGGCGCGACCTCGTACGGCGTCGGCGTGGCGCTCGGCGCGGGAGAGGACTCGGCGCGACGGTACAGGCGGATCCAGTCGCGCAGGTCGTCCGCGGGGTTCGCCGAGACCGGGGGGACGGATGCCGTCACCGCTTTGGCGGCGTTGATGAGACCGTATCCGTACAGCGCACTGGGTACCTTCTTCACCCGGTCGGAGGGGGTCGCCGTCTTGATGAGCCTGTTGATGACGTTGCCCGCGCTCAGCTCGGGGTGGGCCGAGCGGACCAGCGCAGCGACACCTGCCACGATCGGAGCGGCGCCGCTCGTCCCATCCCAGATGACGAGGTCGCCGTTGGCGGAGACGCCCAGCAGTTCCTCGCTGGGGGCGGAGATGCCGATCGTGATGCCCTGAGTGGATGCCGTGTTGCTGGCGCGACCCTCGCGATCGACACCGCCGACGGTGAGGACGCCCGGGATCGTCGCCGGGGCGCCGACCTCCTCGGTGCCGCTCTCGCGATTGCCCGCGGCGACCACCACGACCACGTCGTGATCGAACGCGTAGAGGAAGGCGTCGTCCCACGCGCGATCCCAGTCGAGGGTGTTCGTGGTGAAGGAGAGGTTGATCACGTCTGCGCCATGGTCGACCGCCCAGCGGATCGCTTCGGCGACCTGATCGACGAAGGGCACGCTCGCGTTGTCTCCGAAGCCGATGGACAGCGACAGGAGGTCGGCTTCCGGCGCGACCCCCGTCATCCCCTTGTCGGGAGCGGTGCCGCGACCGGCCGCCAGGGACGCGACCCAGCTGCCGTGGTTGCGGTCATCGTCACCGACGGGGGTGCGACCGTCGGCCGTGCCCACGCCTGAGAAGTCGGCCCCGCCGACGACGGCACCGTCGAGTTCCTTCGGGCCTCGTCCGATGCCGGTGTCGATGACGGCGATCGTCGTCCCGGCGCCCTTGGTCGTCTTCCAAGCGTCGGCGATACCGTACTCCTTCAGCCAATACTCCATGTTCCGCACCGGGTCGATCGGGGCGGGCGACGGGGACGGCGTCGGTGCGGGCGCGGGCGCGGCGGCGGTCAGGAGGATGGACACTCCCACGACCGCGGCGGCGAGGGCGGCGCGGGCTCCCCTCATCCGGTCGTCCTCGGCGTCGCGCAGGTGCAGCGCTCGGGCGACCAGGTGCCGCGGGCGAGGGCGAGGTCGCCGATCGGGTTGACCCCGGGCCCGGCGGCGAGCGAATGGGCCGCGAGGGCGTGGAGGCACTTGACGCGGGTGGGCATGCCTCCCGCCGACACACCGGAGATCTCCTCGACCGAGCCGTGGACCTCCCGATCGGCGAGGTACGCGGCGTGCGCGGCCGCGTACGCGGTTGCGAGATCGTCATCCGCGGCGAGGTCGTCGTTGAGCTCGCGCATGACCTGCGTGGCCTCCAGCGCCGACATGGCCGCCGTCGCCCCCGGGTGGGTGAGGTAGTAGAAGGTGGGGAACGGCGTGCCGTCGGGGAGCCGCGGCTCGGTGGCCACCACCGTCGGGTTGCCGCAGACGCAGCGCGCCGCGATGCCGATGACACCGCGCATGGGCCGGCCGAGCTGTTCACGCATGGTGTCGTGGTCGGCAGCGGAGGCGGGCGTGAGCGTCGGATGGGGCACCGCTCAAGGGTACCCGGCGTCGCGCGCGGGGGCTGGGCGTCAGCCCGGGGCGACGGTCTTGGCCAGGCCCGCCTCGGTCACCGACCGCAGGAACTGGGTCATCCAGTCGTGCCGGGTCTCCTGCACACTCCCGCTGACGGGGCGCTGCTCGGGCTGGATCGTGTCCGAGGGCAGATCGTCCGCCACGAGGTAGACGACCTCGCCGGGGCGCCGGTAGTACAGCCGCTCGCGCGCCTGCGCGACGATGTACGCCTCGTCACGCCAGCGCTCGCGTTCCGTCTTCAGCTGCGCGATCTCGTCCTGCGTCGCCTTCACGTCGTGCGTCAGCGCGGCGATCTGCTGCCGCTGATCGACGTAGGTGCCGATCGTCGGCACGAGCACGAAGGCCGCCAGGACGACGAGGCCGAGCATGATCCCCATGAACCCCGACATCCGGATGCCGCCGACCCAGTCCCGGACGTCCACGCGACGCGTCGTGGAGCCTGCGTCGCGGGCGCGCCGACCGCGGGAGACACGGGAAGGGGGAGCCAATGGCGTGTCCATGGCTCCCCCTTCTCGTGGATGTCGGTGCAGTGCGCTCGCGGGTCAGGCGGTGAAGCGCGGGAACGCGGCGGCGCCGATGAACTCCGCTGCCTCGCCCAGGTCTTCCTCGATGCGCAGAAGCTGATTGTACTTCGCGACGCGCTCGCTCCGAGCGGGCGCGCCCGACTTGATCTGACCCGAGTTCACCGCGACGGCGAGGTCGGCGATGGTGGTGTCCTCGGTCTCGCCGGAGCGGTGCGAGAGCATCGTGGTGTAACCGGCGCGGTGCGCGACATCGATCGCGTCGAGCGTCTCGCTGAGCGTGCCGATCTGGTTCACCTTGACGAGGAGCGAGTTGGCCGCTCCCCGCTTGATGCCGTCGGACAGACGCTGCGGGTTGGTGACGAACAGGTCGTCCCCGACGAGCTGCACCTTCTTGCCGAGGCGCTCGGTGAGAGCGGTCCAGTTGTCCCAGTCGTCCTCGGCCAGCGCGTCCTCGATCGTGACGATCGGGAACGAGTCGACGAGGTCGGCGTAGTAGTCGACGAGCTGCTCGGCGGACCAGTCCTTGTTCTCGAGGCGGTAGACGCCGTCGTTGAAGAACTCGGTGGCGGCGACGTCGAGGCCGAGGGCGATCTCGCGCCCGGGGGTGAAGCCGGCCTTCTCGATCGCCTTGACGAGGAAGTCGAGGCCCTCGCGGTTGCTGGGGAGATCGGGGGCGAAGCCACCCTCGTCGCCCAGGCCCGTGGCGTAGCCGGCGGCCTGCAGTTCCTTCTTCAGGACCTGGTAGACCTCGGCGCCCCAGCGGAGCGACTCGGAGAAGCTCTCGGCGCCGATGGGGGCGAGGAAGAACTCCTGCATGTCGATGCCGTTGTCGGCGTGCTCGCCGCCGTTGATGACGTTGAACAGCGGCACGGGCAGGACGCGCGCGTTGGGTCCGCCGAGGTAGCGGTAGAGCGGGAGGTCGGCGCTGTCGGCGGCGGCCTTGGCCACGGCGAGCGAGACGCCGAGGATGGCGTTCGCACCGGTGCGCGACTTGTTCTCGGTGCCGTCGGTCGCGATGAGGATCTCGTCGACGATGCGCTGCTCGCTGGCCTCGACGCCCTCGATGGCGGGTCCCAGCTCGTCGATGACGGCGTTCACGGCCTTGAGGACGCCCTTGCCGCCGTAGCGGCTCTTGTCGCCGTCGCGGAGTTCGTACGCCTCGAAGGCGCCGGTGGACGCGCCGGAGGGGACGGCTGCGCGCTGGACGATGCCGTCGTCGAGCAGAACCTCCACCTCGACGGTCGGGTTGCCGCGCGAATCCAGGATCTCGCGTGCGCCTACTGCCTCGATCAATGCCACGGGGGTTTCTCCTTGCTTGTGGAGGATGGAACGGGAGCGTCGTCGGTCCGTCCTCGAGTCTAGTGAGGCGAGGGATGCCGCACAGGACCGCGCGTCACACGAGGATCGCGATCGCCACGCCGTCCCAGCCCTTGCGGTCGAGGGTCTGGAGCGCCGTCGCCTCGAACCGCGGATCATCGCGGAGAACCGCGAGTCCCGCCCGGACTCCGTCGACCTGGGCCCCGGCATCCGTCTCGACGACATGACCGGAACGCACGACGTTGTCGACGACGACCACCGTCCCTGGGCGACCGAGCCGCGCGGCCCAGTCGAGGTACAGCGCGTTGGATTCCTTGTCGGCATCGATGAAGACGAGGTCGAAGGGCTCATCGCCGGCGAGGGTCGGGAGGACGTCCGCACCGCGCCCTTCACGCACCTCGACCCGGTCGGCGACACCGGCGCGAGCCAGGTTGCGGCGCGCGACCTCCGCGTTGTGCGGTTCGGCCTCGATCGTCACGACGCGCCCACCCGCGGGCAGAGCGCGGGCGAGCCAGATCGTGGAGTACGCGCCGAGGGTTCCGACCTCGAGGACGCGCCGGGCACCGGCGATCCGCGCCAGCAGGTGCAGGAGCTTCCCGGTCAGCGGCGCCACCTCGATCTCCGGCATCCCCTCGTCGGCCAGGGAAGCGATCGAAGCGGACAGCGCCTCGTCGGGGGCGACCAGGGTGCTCGTCAGGTACGCGTCGACGTCGTTCCACCGCTCGGCGGTGGGGTCGTGGGGAGAGGGATGCGCCATGCCGCCACTCAATCGCCCCGCCGCCCGGCCGTCAATGCGGCGTAGGCGTTCAGCAGGCCCGCGGCGGTGGCCGCGTCGTCGACGGTGACCGTGAGCGTCTGCCCGTCGTGGCGGTGCACGCGGACGCCCTCACCCGACCGGAGGACGACGCCGCGGCCCTGCGCCGACCGGCGGATGCCCCACCCGCCGAACTCGCCCATGGGCGACACCTGGACGACCTCGGCCGACATGACGTCGTCGATCGGGACATGGACGCGGGGCCATCCGGCGGCCGACACCGCGGTGAGACCTTCGGGGTCGACGCGCACGTGGTAGCGGAGCGTCACGGCGAACAGGACCGCGAGCACGACGACGACGCCGAGCGAGATCCACGACGCCGCGGGGTCCGCCAGGAGCACGACCGGCACCGCCGCGGCGACCCCGATGACGGTGACGACCGAGAGCACGACGACTCCCGCGCGGGCCAGCGAGACGCCCTGCAGCCAGACCACCCGCTCCCCCGGTCGGACGTCCACCTCGGCGGAGGTGCCGCCCGGGGTGGGGCGCCACGGTGCGTGGGGTTGGATCGCCCACCCCACGGCGCCGGCGGCGAGCGCGGCGATCATGACGCCGGGCAGCAGGAGCGGGGGCAGCACCGCGGCGGCATCCGCTCGTCCCGTCTGGATGCCGAGGGTCGCCGCCCCCAGCCCCGCCACGAGCACCGCGATGAAGACCGCCACGGCGCCGAGCAGCCGGTACGAGGAACCGTGATCGCCCCGACGGAGACCACCGACGCCCAGGGCGAAGACCGCCACAGGGATCGCGCCTCCGATGAGAGCGGTGACGAGGGGCATCAGCCAGGACGGCGAGAAGCCGTTGGCCCGCCCGGTCCACCCCCAGTGGGTGGCGATGGTCGGCGGGACCTGCGGCAGCAGGACGAGTTGCACGGCGATCGAGGCGACGACGACGACGACCGGGATCACGAGAGCGACGAGGGTGAACCGGCGGCGGACGACGGTCGGGCGGTCAGTGGTCACGAGCAGCCTCCTTGACGAGGGCGGACAGGGTGTCGGGCGAAACGCCGAGGGATCGTGCGCGGTCGACCAGAGCGGTGATCTCCGCCCCGAGGCCGGCGAGGGCCGCACCGGCAGGGGTCACGACGGCGCCCCTGCCGCGGCGGAGGTCGACGAGCCCTTCGTCGCGGAGATCCTGGTAGGCGTGAAGCACGGTGTGGAGGTTCACCCGGAGCGCGTCGGCCACTTCGCGTGCGGCCGGGAGCCGCTCGCCGTCACTCAACCGGCCGGCGGTGATGTCGGCGCGGAGGGCATCGGCGATCTGCGCGAACAGCGGCACCGAGCTCTGGGGGTCGACACGGATCAACATGCACTAATTATAGCGCAACTATAACTATCAAGATGTTCTCCTCGGTTCGGTACGCTCACGCCGTGTCCTCCCCCGCCCTCGCTCGTCGTCTCGGGCTCGCCGACGCCGTGGTCATCGGTCTCGGCGCGATGATCGGCGCCGGGGTCTTCGCCGCGTTCGTCCCTGCGGCGCAGGCGGCCGGGACGGGACTCCTCGTCGGGCTCGGGATCGCCGCACTCGTCGCCTTCGGCAACGCCACCTCGACGGCGCAGCTCGCGGCGGTGCATCCGACATCCGGCGGCGTCTACGCCTACGGGCGCGCGGAACTCGGACCCTGGTGGGGCTTCATCGCCGGGTGGGGCTTCGTGATCGGGAAGACCGCCAGCTGCGCGGCGATGGCCCTGACGTTCGCCGCCTATGTCGCTCCCGCCGGGTGGGAACGCCCCGTCGCCGCGGGGGCGGCCCTCGCCCTCGGCGCGGTGAACCTCTTCGGCATCACCCGCACCGCTCAGGTGGCACGCATCCTCGTGACCATCGTTCTGCTGGCGCTCGGCGTCACCGCCGTCGCCGGGTTCGCCTCGCCGCCTGCGCAGACGGCGGCGACGGCGTCGGGGTGGTTCGGCCAGGGGTGGTTCGCCTCGGGGCCGCTCGGCATCCTCCAGGCGGCCGGGCTCCTGTTCTTCGCCTTCGCGGGGTACGCCCGCATCGCGACCCTCGGCGAGGAGGTCAGGGACCCCGCGAGGACGATCCCGCGGGCGATCGTCCTCGCCTTCTGCGGCGCACTGGTCGTGTACGCCGTGATCGGCGTCGCCGCCCTCCGCGTCCTCGGCCCGGACGGCCTCGCCGCCGCGACCGCACCCCTCGTCGACGTCGTCCGCGCCGCAGGATGGGATGCCGCCGCCCCGATCGTCCGCGTCGGTGCGGCCGCGGCATCCCTCGGCGCCCTGCTCGCCCTCATCGCCGGGATCGGACGGACCTCGTTCGCGATGGCCCGGGAGGGCGACCTGCCGCGGTTGCTCGCGGCGGTCGACCCGCGGTGGCACGTGCCGCGGAACGCCGAGATCGCCGTCGTCGCGGTGGTCGTGGTCATCGTCATGCTGGGCGACGTCCACGGGGCGATCGGTTTCTCGTCGTTCGGCGTCCTGACGTATTACCTCGTCGCGAACATCGGGGCCTTCCGCCAGCGGGGCGGAGCGCGGCGCTACCCGCGCATCCTGCAGGTCCTGGGCGGGGCCGGATGCGTCGCGCTCGTGGTCACCCTGCCATGGCCGTCTGTCCCCGTCGGGATCGCCGTGCTGGTGGTGGGACTGGGATATCGGATGCTGCGCCTTCGACGCCGGGCTGCCTGAGGGCGTTCCTCACGACCGGGACGAGCGCCTCCGCCGTCCGGCGATATCCGAGGGCGCTCGGGTGGAAGCGATCCAGGCTGAACATGCCGTCGGGGTCGATGCGGAAGAAGGGTCCGACGGCGCGTCGCAGGGACACGACCCCCGCCCCCTCCGCGCGGGCACGGTCTGCCTGAGCCGCAGCGAGCTGCTGCGACGCGCGCGACCCGATCGTCCGCAGCGGCTGCGGAACGGCACGGAGCGCGCCGAGGTCGGGGCAGGTTCCCACGACCACCGCCGCACCCGTCCTCCGGAGGCGGCGGACGGCATCGGCGAGGTGCCCGGTCGCCACCGGCACCGGCACGCGGTGCGTGACGTCGTTGCCGCCCACGACGATCACGGCGACGTCGGCGCGGTAGTCCTTGGGGAGCGAGGCGAGCTGCCCGGCGAGGTCGGCCGATTCGGCGCCGACCACGGCGGCCGTCCGCAGCCGGACGGGACGGTCGAGCTCGCCGGCGAGGCCCTTCGCGAGTCGGCCGCCGAGCGTCTCCTTGCGGTGCTGGGCCCCGAGCCCGGCAGCGATGGAGTCGCCGAGGAGCAGGAGGTCGACCGGCTCACCGCCGAGACCCGGCCGCCACACGCGGTCGGCCTCGGGCGGAGCATCGCCGAGCGGCTTGCCGATGCGCCGCCGGGCGATCGCGGCTTGCCGCGCCAAGCCGGCACGGGCGCCCAGCAGCAGTGCGCCGGCGACCACTCCGGCGGAGGCGATCAGGGTGAGTCGGGCCGGAACCCGCGTCGATCGTGGCACCCGCTGAGCACACACCCCGACGGTGAACGTCGCACGACGTCCCGGTGACGAGTCGGGGACGTCAGGCGCTTCCCGGCGAGCGCAGCGTGTCGACGGCGCCGGCGATCCGCTTCTCGCGGGTCTCCGCCTTCTTCGCCTCGACGACGGAGCGCACCATCTCCTTCCGGCGCGACGGCGCCAGGGCCTCGAAGGCAGCGCGGACCTGCGGCTCGGCATCCAGGGCGCGTTCCAGGTCTTCCGGGACCGCGACGGCACGATCCTCGCCGTCGAGGTCGATCTGCGCATCGACCTCGTCCCCGATCTCGACGCCGAGCTCGGCGCGCGCGGCCTTCGACATGCCGATGAGGTTTCGCCCGCCCATGACGCTCAGCCGCAGGCGTGCACGTCGCCCCCCGATCGTGACGACGACCGCGGCGCGCTTGCCGCCGCCGAGGTCCTCGACCTGCTCGTCGGTCAGTTCGATCGCGGTCGCGGGCCCGTTCTTCGGCAACACCGTGCGGACGTGGAGGGTCATGGCCGCACGCTAGCAGCGCGGACCCGCCGTGTCACCCGAGGGGGCGCGTCTCGAGCGCCGACGATTCGGCGCCGGCCGATACGGTCGCGAACGTTGTGTAGCCGTCGGCCGCGGAGCGCTCCAGCAGACCCTTGAGGTTCTTCGTGCGCTGCTCGAGGCGCACGCGGGCACCCTGCGAGACGAAGAAGGCCTTGTGGGTCGCCAGTTCCACGAGCGGGACGTCGCGATCGGCGATGAGGACGACGGCAGCGGATGCCGCATCCTCGGCCGCTCCCACGAGATCGACGATCCGCTCGAAGCCGATCGAGAACCCGACAGCGGGCACGTCCTGCCCGAGGAAGCGTCCGATCATGCCGTCGTAGCGACCACCGCCGCCGAGCGAGTACGACACCGACGGGTGCGCGAGCTCGTAGATCGTGCCGGTGTAATACCCCATGCCGCGCACGAGGAACGGGTCGAAGCGCAACGGCACGTCCGTCTCGCCGCGGGCGGCGGCGACGGCCTCGCCGATGCCGACCAGGTGCGCGACCACGTCATCGGGGACCCCGGCGGGCAGCGCCTTGCGGATCTGCGCCTCGCCGAACGGGAGGTACTCGCGAGTCTGCGGGCGGGTCAGGAACGCCTCCAGGGCGGCGACGGCGGGCTCGTCCGCGCCCCGGCCGCGGAGCTCGGCGACGACGCCCTCGGCACCGACTTTGTCGAGCTTGTCGATCGTGATGAGGACACCCGCGCGGTCGGCGTCGGCGAAACCGAAGACCGCCAGCATCGCGTCGAGCGCTCGGCGGTCGTTGATCCGGATCGTGCCGCCCTCGAGGCCGAGCGCATCGAGGACGTCGAGGCTCGCGGTGAGGAGCTCCACCTCGGCGCGCGGCGTCGCGTCGCCGATGATGTCGATGTCGCACTGCACGAACTGGCGGTAGCGACCCTTCTGGGGGCGTTCCGCACGCCAGACGGGCGCGATCTGGATCGCGCGGAACACCGACGGGAGCTGAGCCCGGTTGGTCGCGTAGAAGCGCGCGAGCGGCACGGTCAGGTCGTAGCGCAGACCGAGGTCGGACAGCGCCGCCGGGTCGCCCGCGGCATCCCGGATCGCGTCGGCGTCGAGACCGCGGCGGAGGACGTTGAACGCGAGCTTCTCGTTGTCGCCGCCGATCCCCGCGTGCAGACGCTCGTAGTCCTCGACGACGGGCGTCTCGATCTCGTCGAACCCGTGGGCGCGGTAGCGGTCACGGATGACGGCCAGGACGCGCTCGCGGCGGGCCTTGTCGGCGGGGAGGAAGTCGCGCATACCGCGCGGCGGGTTCACGGAGGGCACGGGTCCATTCTTCCAGACCGCGACGAGACGTCAGGAGGACTCGGCCGCACGCACCGCGTCGGCGAGGGTGCGCAGGCGCTGCCGCAGGGCGCGCTCGGCATCCCATCCCTCCGAACGGGCGAAAGCCACGAGGGCGAGGAGCGCGTCACCGAGCTCGGCTTCGCTCGCGAGCGCCGCCGGGGCAGGGGCGGGGACCACGTCCACCTGCGCCGCCTTCCCCAGCATCTTCTGGGCGAGCGCGAGCGACGGCATGTGCGTCGACACCCCGTCGAGCACGCTCGTGCGCGTCTTCTTCTCGGCGGCCTTCGCGGCGTTCCAGTGGACGAGGACCTCCTCGGGCGTGGTGGCGATCGCGTCGCCGAACACATGCGGGTGCCGGCGGATCATCTTCTCGGCGAGCGCGTCCGCGACGTCGTCGATGTCGAAGGGGTCACTCTCATCCCGGGACGCGATCTCGGCGTGGAAGAGCACCTGCCAGAGAAGGTCGCCGAGCTCCTCCTTCAGGTCGCCACGCGTCCCCGTCTCGACGGCATCGACGAGCTCGGCGGCTTCCTCCTGCAGGTACGGGACGAGGTCGTCGTGGCCGATCCGCTGCGTCCAGACGCATCGGTCGCGGACGGCGTGCATCGTCTCGGCGGCCCGGCGCAGAGCGTCGCTCGAGGCGGGAAGGGGGTGCGACATGACCGCAACGATACGAGGGATGCCGGGCCGCGGCATCCGTGCACCGCCCGACGTACCCTGGTCCGATGACTTCTCCCGTCTCCACGGTGCCTGCGGCCGGCGGGACCCGCGTCTCGATGTTCACGCTCTCCACGTTCGTCGTGGGATCGATGATCGGCGCCGGGGTCTTCTCGCTCCCCTCGACCTTCGCCGAGTCGACCGGTGTCGCCGGCGCGCTCATCTCTTGGGCGATCGCGGGAAGCGGGATGCTGATGCTCGCCCTCGTCTTCCACCGGTTGGCGCTCCGCCGTCCCGACCTCGACGCCGGGATCTTCAGCTACGCGAAGGCCGGTTTCGGCAACTACCTCGGCTTCTTCGCGGCGTTCGGTTACTGGGCGAGTGCATGCGTCGGCAACGTCTTCTACTGGGTGTTCATCACCTCCACCCTCGGCGGCGCCTTCCCCGCCCTCGGCGAGGGCAACACGGTCCTCGCCGTGGCGGTCTCCTCGGTCGGCATCTGGCTGTTCTTCCTGCTCATCCGCCGCGGTGTACGGCAGGCGGCCTCGCTCAACCGCATCGTGACGGTGGCGAAGGTCCTGCCGATCGTCGTCTTCGTCGTGCTCTGCCTGACGGTGTTCGACCCCGCCGTCTTCGCCGCGAACTGGGGCGGCGGCGACATGACCGGTCTCGGCGAGCAGATCCGGGCGACGATGCTCGTCACGGTGTTCGTCTTCATCGGAATCGAGGGCGCGAGCGTCAACTCCCGCCACGCCCGCCGTCGCAGCGACGTCGGGCGGGCGACCGTCCTCGGGTTCCTGAGCGTCCTCGCCGTCTTCGCCTCCGTGACGATAGTGTCGTACGGCATCCTGCCCCGCAGCGATCTCGCCGGGCTGCGGCAACCTTCGATGGGTGGCGTGCTCGAGCAGGCGGTCGGCGGCTGGGGCGCGGTCTTCGTCGCCGTGGCGCTCATCGTCGCCGTGCTCGGCGCCTACCTCGCATGGACGCTGATGGCCGCCGAGGTCCTCCTGTCGGCGGCGCAGGCCGGCGACCTGCCGGCCTTCCTGCGCCGGACGAACCGGAACGACACGCCCATCGGCGCGCTGACCCTCTCGACCGTGCTCGCGCAGGTGATGCTCGTCGTCGTCCTGTTCGCGCAGAACGCGTTCGACGCCGCGCTCGAGCTCACCAGCGCGCTCGTCCTCATCCCGTTCTTCCTCTCGGCGGCCTACGGGCTGAAGCTCGCGATCCAGGACGGTGCGTCCCGCCGTGCGGGCGAACTGGTCGTCTCCGCCGCCGCGACGCTCTACACGGCCTACCTGCTCTGGGCGGCCGGGCTCACCTACCTGCTGCTGTGCCTCGTCATCATCGTGCCGGGCACCGTCCTGTACGTGATCGGGCGTCGCGAGCAGAAGGCCCGCGTCTTCACCCCCGTCGAGCTCGGGCTGTTCCTCCTCGCCGCGGCCGGAGCGGTGATCGCCGTCATCCTCATCGCCACCGGGGCGATCTCGATCTGATCCGACCGCGGGTCGGCGTCGTGCGCCGTCATGGTGTCAGGAAGCCGCGGGAACCCCCGCTAGCGTGAGACGGTGCACGAACTCACGAACACCGAAGCGATCGACCTCGTCGGACGGTACGAGGCGGAGCAGAAGATCCCCGAACAGATGCGCGCCGACGTGCGCGTCCTCGGCTCGCTCCTGGGCCGCGTGCTCCGTGAGAGCGGCTCGCCGGGCCTGTTCGAGGATGTCGAACGCCTGCGCGTCGCCACGATCCAGGCCTACACCGACGACACCCCCGAGGCGTTCGCGCGGGCGGCCGCGATCGCAGACTCCTACACGCTGGAGCGGGCGGAGGAGGTCGCACGGGCCTTCACCTGCTACTTCCACCTCGTGAACCTCGCCGAGGAGCACCAGCGCGTCCGCATCCTCCGCGAGCGCGGCGGCCGCGTCGAGGAGAAGGACGCGAGCGACTCGATCACCGCCGCCTACCGGAGCCTGGCCGAAGAGATCGGTGAGGATGCCGCCCGCGAACGCCTGCAGGGCCTCCGCTTCCACCCCGTCTTCACGGCGCACCCGACCGAGGCACGCCGCCGGGCGGTGTCCTCCAGCATCCGACGTCTCGCCGAGCTCCTCGCCGACCGCGACACGACCGAGGCGGACAGCGCCGACCGTCGCCGCGCGGAGCGACGCATGCTCGAAGAGGTCGACACCCTGTGGCGGACCGCGCCGCTGCGCGCCGAGAAGCCGTCGCCGACCGATGAGGTCCGCTCGGTCATGGGCGTCTTCGACGAGACCCTCTACACCGCCATCCCGCACGTGTACCGCCGCGTCGACGACGCGCTGCAGGGCGAGGATGCCGGGGCCCGCCCGCCGCTCGTCCGCCCGTTCGTGCGCATCGGCTCATGGGTCGGCGGCGACCGCGACGGCAACCCGTTCGTGACGGCGAAGACGACCCGCAAGGCCGCCGCCATCGCGAGCGAGCACGTGCTCCTGGGCCTCGAGCGGACAGCGGGCCGCGTCGGACGCACCCTGACCCTGGACGCGACGTCAACCCCGCCGACGGCCGCCGTCCGGGCGCTGTGGCAGAAGCTCAAGGACGCCGACGAGGATGCCGCGGCGGAGATCGCCAAGCGCTCCCCCAACGAGCCGTACCGCCGCATCCTGCTGCTGCTCGCCCGCAAGATCGCGGCGACCCGCACCCGGAACGCCGACCTCGCCTACGCCGACCCGGAGCACCTGCTCGCGGACCTGCGGACCGTGCAGGACGCGCTCGTCCAGGCCGGTGCGCCCCGCCAGGCCTACGGTCACCTGCAGCAGCTGATCTGGCAGGTCGAGACGTTCGGCTTCCACCTGGCCGAGCTCGAGGTGCGTCAGCACTCCGCCGTGCATGCGAAGGTCCTCGCCGAGCTCGAGCAGGGCGGGTCCGAACGGTCGGAGCTGGCCGAAGAGGTGCTCGAGGTCTTCCGCACGATCGCGTTCCTGCAGGAGCGCTACGGCCCCCGCGCCGCGGGACGCTACATCGTCTCCTTCACCCGATCCGCCGACGACCTCGCCGCCGTGCACACACTCGCGCGGCACGCCGTCGGCCCCGACGGCACTCCCCCGGTGCTCGACGTGATCCCGCTGTTCGAGACGTTCGCGGACCTGCAGGCGGCCCCCGGCATCCTGGCGGAGATCGTGGAGCACCCGCAGTTCGCGTCGCGCCTCGCGTCGACCGGCCGGCGACTCGAGGTCATGCTCGGGTACTCCGACTCGTCGAAGGACGTGGGGCCCGTCGCCGCGAACCTCGCGCTGTACGAGGCGCAGGCCGAGATCTCGGGGTGGGCGGTCGCACAGGGGATCGAGCTCACCCTCTTCCACGGTCGCGGCGGTGCCCTCGGGCGCGGTGGCGGCCCCGCGAACTCCGCGATCCTCGCGCAGCCGCCGCATTCCGTCGACGGACGCTTCAAGCTGACCGAGCAGGGCGAGGTCATCTTCGCCCGCTACGGCGACCGCGCGATCGCGATGCGGCACATCGACCAGGTCGCCGGAGCGATGCTCATGGCCTCGGCGCCGTCGATCGAGGAGCGCAACCGGTCGGCCGCCGAACGCTACGCAGACGTGGCCCGGGTGATGGATGCAGCATCCCGGGAACGGTTCTTCTCACTCGTCAAGGCGCCCGGGTTCGCGCCGTGGTTCGCGCAGGTCACGCCGATGGAGGAGATCGGGCTCCTCGCCCTCGGGTCGCGTCCTGCACGCCGCGGCCTGTCGGTCGAGTCCCTCGAGGACCTCCGCGCCATCCCGTGGGTGTTCGCGTGGACGCAGGCGCGCATCAACCTCGCCGGCTGGTTCGGCCTCGGCACGGCGCTCGACGCCGTAGGTGACGAGGATGCCCTCCGCGAGGCATACGAGCAGTGGCCGCTGTTCCGCACCCTCATCGACAACGTCGCGATGAGCCTCGCCAAGACGGACGACCGCATCGCGCGGCACTACCTCGAGCTCGGCGACCGCGACGACCTCGCCTCGCTCGTCCGCGACGAGATGGCGCTCACCCGCTCGTGGGTCGTCAAGCTCACCGGCGGGACCGGACTCCTCTCCAACCGTCCGGTCCTCGGCCGTGCGGTGAAGATGCGGAGCCCGTACGTCGACGCCCTGTCGCTCCTCCAGCTGCGGGCGCTCCGCGGCCTGCGCGACGCGGCGGGCGGCGAGGTCGACCCCGATCTGCAGCGTCTGCTGCTGCTCTCGGTGTCGGGGGTCGCCGCCGGCCTGCAGAACACCGGCTGACCCCCCTGCGATCGACGAACGCCCCGCTCCGACACGTCGTCGGGCGGGGCGCGTCGTTTCAGGCCGTGGCGTCGACGGTCGGCAGCGGGAAGATCTGGTCGAGCAGCGTGCTCGTCCAGGCCACGAGGTCGGCATCGGCCAGAGCCTCTCCCCCGGCGGTCGGCAACGGCACGACCATGGCCTCGCCGCCCGACACGACCTTCGACTTCGGATGCAGCCGCTGCAGGCGCACGCGGATCGAGTCCGCGAGGTGCGCGGGCGCGATCCGGAGGTTCGGTCCCATCGCGACGACGTCGGACAGCCCCGACTGGGCGGCGCGACGCCGCAGTCGTGCGATCGCGATCAGGCCGTCGACCTCCGCGGGCGGCGTGCCGTAGCGGTCGCGGAGCTCTTCGAGGACGAGGTCGATCGCGTCGGACGCCGCCGTGACGGATGCAGCGGCGGACAGCTTCTGGTACGCCTCCAGACGCAGCCGCTCGCTGTCGATGTACGACTCGGGGATGCGCGCCTGGACGGGCAGCTCGAGGCGGAGCTCGGTGGGTCCCTCGGTGTCCTCGCCGCGGAAGGTCGCGACGGCCTCGCCGATCATGCGGAGGTAGAGGTCGAAACCGACGCCGGCGATGTGGCCGGCCTGTTCCGCGCCGAGCAGGTTTCCCGCGCCGCGGATCTCGAGGTCCTTCAGGGCGACCTGCATGCCGGAGCCGAGGTCGTTGTTGACGGCGATCGTCTCGAGACGGTCCGCCGCGGTCTCGCTCAGCGGCTTGTTCTCGTCGTAGAGGAAGTACGCGTACGCACGCTCGCGGGCACGACCGACGCGGCCGCGCAGCTGGTGCAGCTGCGAGAGGCCGTACTTGTCGGCGCGGTCGATGATCATCGTGTTCGCGTTGGCGATGTCGAGGCCGGTCTCGATGATGGTGGTCGACACGAGCACGTCGGCCCGGCGCTCCCAGAAGTCGTCGACGACCTGTTCCAGCGCGTGCTCGCCCATCTGGCCGTGGGCGACGGCGATGCGCGCCTCGGGCACGAGCTCAGCCAGCTGCGCGGCCACCCGCTGGATCGAGGAGACCCGGTTGTGCACGAAGAACACCTGTCCCTCGCGCAGCAGCTCGCGTCGGATCGCTGCGGCGATCTGCTTGTCGCTGCGAGGCCCCACGTAGGTGAGGATCGGATGCCGCTCCTCCGGCGGCGTCGCCAGCGTCGACATCTCGCGGATGCCGGTGACCGCCATCTCGAGCGTGCGCGGGATCGGGGTCGCGCTCATCGCGAGGATGTCGACGTTGGTCTTGAGCTTCTTGAGGGAGTCCTTGTGCTCGACGCCGAAGCGCTGCTCCTCGTCGATGATCATGAGGCCGAGGTCTTTGAAGGCGACCTTCTCGGTGAGGATGCGGTGCGTCCCGATGACCATGTCGATCGTGCCGTCGGCGAGCCCGGCGAGGGTGTCCTTGGCCTCCTTCGCCGTCTGGAACCGCGAGAGCGGACGCACCTTGACGGGGAATCCGGCGAAGCGCTCGGAGAACGTCTCGAGGTGCTGCTTGGCGAGGAGTGTCGTCGGCACCAGCATCGCGACCTGCTTGCCCTCCTGGATCGCCTTGAAGGCGGCGCGGACGGCGACCTCGGTCTTGCCGAAGCCGACGTCGCCCGAGAGCAGGCGGTCCATCGGGATCGGCTTCTCCATGTCGGCCTTGATCTCGTCGATCGTCTGGAGCTGATCCGGCGTCTCGGCGAACGGGAAGGCCTCCTCGAGCTCGCGCTGCCAGGGCGTGTCGGGACCGAACGCGTAGCCCTTCGACGACATCCGCGCCGAGTAGAGCTTGACGAGCTCGACGGCGATGTCGCGGACGGCCTTGCGGGCCTTGCCCTTGGCCGCAGCCCAATCCGACCCGCCCATTTTCGAGAGCTGCGGCGCCTCGCCGCCGACGTACCGCGAGAGCAGGTCGAGCTGATCGGTGGGGACGTAGAGCTTGTCGCCGGGGTGCCCGCGCTTGGAGGGCGCGTACTCGAGGACGAGGTACTCGCGCTTACTCTTCACGGCGTTCCGCCCGCCCGACGACACCTCGCGCTGGACGAGTTCGACGAACCGGCCGATGCCGTGGGTGGAGTGGACGACGTGGTCGCCCGGCGTCAGCTGGAGCGGGTCGACGACGTTGCGCCGACGCGAGGCGAGCTTCTTCACGACGCGGTTGTCGCCGCCGATCGTCCGACCGTAGAAGTCGCTCTCGGTGAACACGGCCAGCTTCGCGTCGGCGAAGAGGAACCCGGCCTCGAGCGTCGCGACGGTCGACACGGCTATCCCCGCGTCGGGGACCTCGGTGATCGCCTCGGCGGTCCGCGCCGCGAGACCGCGCTCGGACAGGACGTCGCGCGAACGGTCGACGAGCCCCGCACCCGAGGCGGCGACGACGACGCGCCAGCCGGCACCGAGGAGGTTGCCGATGTGCTCGCTCGCCCCCTCGACGTTGCCCTGGAACGACGGGACGGCGGTCGCGGGGATCCGGACCGCGGCATCCGCACGTTCGACGAGGCCTTCGTCGGCCGCATCCGCCGCACCGGAGTCGAAGGTGCTGAGGCTCCACCAGACGCCGCCGCGGGCCGACGCCGCCTCGCGCAGCTCGGGCAGGGTCAGGAAGTCCCCCGCTCCGAGGTCGACGGGGCTGTCGGCTCCCGCCGTCGCGGCGCTCCAGGCGGCCTCGAGGAACTCGCGGTTCGTCTCGGAGAGGGTCATCGCGCGGGTCACGGCGCGCTCGGGGTCGACGACCGCGACGGCGGCGCCCTCGGGGAGGTAGTCCACGAGCGGCAGGACGGCGTCGGCGACGGCGGGGAGGAGCGATTCCATGCCCTCGACGGGGATGCCCTCGCTCATCTTCTCGAGCATGGTGCCGAGCCCCGGCATCCGATCCCGAAGGCCCGCAGCCCGCTCGCGCACGGCGTCGGTGAGGAGGAGTTCGCGACTCGGGAGCAGGGTCACGTCGCGCACGTCACCCGGCAGCG
The DNA here is from genome assembly GCF_900100525.1 of Microbacterium sp. 77mftsu3.1. Lineage (NCBI taxonomy): Bacteria > Bacillati > Actinomycetota > Actinomycetes > Micrococcales > Microbacteriaceae > Microbacterium > Microbacterium sp. 77mftsu3.1. The sequence goes on from NZ_FNCR01000001.1 coordinate 372,419, forward strand.
AGCGCTGGTCGGCGACGGAGAACGCACGGATCTGATCGATCTCGTCGCCGAAGAAGTCGACGCGGTACGGGTGATCGGCGACCGGGGGGAAGACGTCGAGGATGCCGCCGCGCACGGCGAACTCGCCGCGGCGCGAGACCATGTCGACCCGGTGGTAGGCGAGGTCGATGAGGCGGTGGACGATGTCGTCGAGCTCGAGGCCGCGCGAGCCGAGCTCGAGCCGGACGACACCGGCATCCGTCAGTCCCGCCGCGATGGGCTGCAGCGCGCCTCGGACGGATGCCGTGACGACGAGGGGCGTGCGGCCGTCCCAGTCCGCCGCCTCGCGGAGGACGCTGAGGCGCCGGCCGACCGTCTCGGCGCTGGGGCTCAACCGCTCGTGCGGCAGCGTCTCCCATGCGGGCAGGTGCCGGACGGCGGCGTCGGGGAGGAGGCACTGCACGGCGGCGCCGATGCTCTCGGCGCGGCGCCCGGTGGGTGCCACGAGGAGCAGCACGGGAGGCCGACCCGACGCCACGCGGCGTTCGAGCAGCGCGGCGAGGAGCGGGGCATCGAGGCCCGTCACCGCCGAGAAGTCGACATCCGAGTCGGCGCCGTCGAGGGCCTCCCGGAAGCTGTCAGCCTGTTCGAGGGCGCGCACGATCCCGGGAATTGTCACCGGGGAAGTCTACGCGGCGCATCGGACATCGGATCCGCCGCGGTCGAGGCGACTCAGGCGCGCGGTGCGTGGTGCCGCTGCTGCGCGGCGAGCAGGCCTTCATCGACGAGTTGCTCGACGGCATCCGCCGCATCCCCGATGGCGATGGGGAGGTTGGGCCGCTCGACGGCACCGAACGGGTCGAGCACCCAGTCCGCCGGATCCTGACGACCGGGCGGGCGACCGATGCCGACGCGGACGCGCGGGAAGTCGGGGGTGCCGAGCGCCTTCGCGACGTCCCGGACGCCGTTGTGGCCGCCGTGCCCGCCGCCGACCTTGAGCTTGAGCGAGTCGAACGGGATGTCGAGCTCGTCGTGGACGACGACGACGCGCTCCGGGGGCACGGAGTAGAACGCCGCGAGCGCCGACACCGGACCGCCCGAGACGTTCATGAACGAGTTCGGTTTGGCCAGCACGAGCTTCGCCGCCCCCGGACGCAGCCATGTCTCGGCCACCCGCGCGTTCGCCTTGTGCGACCGCAGGGACTCGGAGCGTCGCCGCGCGAGCTCGTCGATCACCATCTGCCCGACGTTGTGACGGGTCGCCTCGTAGCGGGGTCCCGGGTTGCCGAGTCCCACGATCAGCCAGGTGTCGGCCATGGAGAGTCCTTCCGACGACGAAGCCCGTCGCAGCGGATGCGGCGACGGGCTTCGAACGGTGATGTCTTACTCGGCGGATTCCTCGGCGGGGGCCTCGTCGGACGATGCCTCGGCACCCTCCTGGGACTCCTCCGCCTCGTCCTCGACCGGAGCCGGCGGCAGGGCGACACCGACGATGAGCGTCTCGGGGTCGGTCACCAGAACCGCACCACGGGGCAGCGTCAGGTCGGCGGCGGTGATGTGCGCGCCGTCCTCGAGGCCCTCGACCGAGACCTCGACGTTCTGCGGGATGTGGGTGGCCTCGACCTCGAGCGTCACCGTGGTGTTCTCGAGGTTCGCGATGGTGCCGGGGAACGGCTCGCCGGTCACCGAGACGGGGATGTCGACCTCGATCTTCTCGCCCTTCTTCACGACGAGGAGGTCGATGTGCTCGATGATCTGGTGCACGGGGTCCTTCTGGACGTCCTTGACCAGCGTGAGCTGCTGCTTGCCGTCGATCTCGAGCTCGAGCAGCGCGTTGGCGCGGCGGATGAGCAGCGCGACCTGGTGGCCGGGCAGCGCGACGTGGACGGGGTCCGTGCCGTGGCCGTAGATGACGGCGGGGATCTTGCCTGCAGCGCGCAGACGACGGGCGAAGCCCTTGCCGAACTGCTCGCGCAGCTCAGCGACGACCTTGGTGTCGGTCTCGGTCACCATGAGTGTTCTCCTTGCGGGCCTTCTCGGCCCAGTCGATCGGGGCCGGTACGGCCTCGTCTGTCGTCGGGGCCGATGCGGCCCAGACATGGTCTGTGGTTCGACTCGAACGCGTGCGCGTGAGGAAAGCCGCGAAGCCTGCTTCACCGCGTCGATCACGGATGCCGTGCATCCCTCGCCGAAGTTCGAACCGAGTCTACCAGCGCGGTGGATACGATGGAACGTCAGTCCCCCACGCCCGGAACACGGAGGAACCCATGGACTACGGATGGATGTCGCACGCACTGCTCTGGTTCGTCGGAGCTCTGAGCACCGCGACCGCCGTCTGCGTCGTCGGCGCCTTCTTCTCCCTCGGCCGCAGCTACAAGGACTGACCCCGTCACACGAGACTCCCCCTCCGGGCCAGCGGATACAGTGACCGGGAGGGGCTTCGCCGGTTCCGGCATCCACCCCTGATCCGCTCACACCTCACGCAGACCTGGAGCTACGCATGTCGTCGTCCCCCTCTTCCACCGGACACTCCAACGACCAGGACCAGGCTCCTCACGAAGCCACTCAGCAGCACGAAGGGGCTCCGCAGCCCGAAGAGGTCGACCGTCCCACGCACCCCGAGGCGTCCGCCACGGGCAGCGACTCCGGTGAGGCCAACATCGGCGTCGTCGGTCTCGCGGTCATGGGCTCCAACCTCGCCCGCAACCTCGCGTCGCGCGAGGGCAACACGGTCGCCGTCTTCAACCGTTCGCGCTCGAAGACCGACGAGCTGATCGAGGCCCACCCCGAGGCCGAGTTCGTCCCCGCTTTCACCTACGAGGAGTTCGCCGCGTCGCTGCAGAAGCCGCGCACCGCGATCATCATGGTCAAGGCCGGAAAGCCGACCGATGCCGTCATCGACGAGCTCATGCGTGTGTTCGAGCCCGGCGACATCATCATCGACGGCGGCAACAGCCTGTTCACCGACACCATCCGTCGCGAGAAGGCGGTCTCCGAGGCGGGCTACAACTTCGTCGGCATGGGTGTCTCGGGCGGCGAGGAGGGCGCGCTGAACGGCCCGTCCCTCATGCCCGGCGGTCCCGACGAGGCGTGGGTCACGCTCGGCCCGATCCTGAAGTCGATCGCCGCGGTCGCCGAGGGCGAGCCCTGCGTCACCCACATCGGCCACGACGGCGCCGGCCATTTCGTGAAGATGGTGCACAACGGCATCGAGTACGCCGACATGCAGCTCATCGCCGAGGCGTACGACCTCATCCGCCGCGGCACCGGCAAGACGCCCGCCGAGATCGCCGACGTCTTCGAGGAGTGGAACCGCGGCGAGCTCGAGTCCTACCTGATCGAGATCACCGCCGAGGTTCTCCGCCAGACGGATGCCACCACCGGCAAGCCCCTCGTCGACGTCATCGTCGACCAGGCCGGCGCCAAGGGCACCGGCGCGTGGACGGTGCAGACCGCCCTCGACCTCGGCGTCCCCGTCTCCGGCATCGCCGAGGCCACCTTCGCCCGGTCGCTGTCGAGCCACCGCGAGCAGCGCGACGTCGCCGGCGAGCTCCCCGGCCCCTCCTCCGAGGACTTCACCGTCCCCGACGCGGACGCCTTCATCGAGCAGGTCCGGCTCGCCCTCTACGCCTCGAAGATCGTCGCGTACAGCCAGGGCTTCGACGAGATCCGCGCCGGTGCCGCCCAGTACGGCTGGAACATCGACCTCGGAGCGGTCAGCAAGATCTGGCGCGGCGGCTGCATCATCCGCGCCCAGTTCCTCAACCGCATCGCCGACGCGTACGACGAGCAGGCCGATCTCCCCGTCCTGCTGACGGCGCCCTACTTCGTCGAGGCGCTCGGCCGCACCCAGGATGCCTGGCGCGAGATCGTGCGCGTGTCGGCGGCCGCCGGCATCCCGGCTCCCGCCTTCAGCTCGTCGCTGGCGTACTACGACGGCCTGCGCGCCGACCGCCTGCCGGCCGCCCTCATCCAGGGTCAGCGCGACTTCTTCGGCGCGCACACCTACAAGCGCATCGACAAGGACGGCACCTTCCACACCCTGTGGTCGGCTGACCGGACCGAGGTCGAGGCCGAGGACACCCACTGAGCCGCAGCGATACGGCGCTGCGGGTCCACCGCGTCGCCGCGCGCGTCGTCCTCGCGATCCTCACGGGCCTCTACGCCTGGATGGTCGCGTGGATGACGCTGCGCGCGGCGCCGTACGGCTCCGACATCGCCTCGGGTCTCAACCGGCTCCTGGCGTGGTTCGCCGAGCGGCCGTCGACCGCGTGGATCACGTTCGACCGCGTCGAGTTCGGTGCCAACGTGGCCATGTTCGTCCCGCTCGGGGTGATCGCGGTGCTGTGGTTCGGCGTGCGCGGCTGGTGGGCCGCTCCCCTCATCGGCGCGCTCGCGAGCGCGACGATCGAGACGCTCCAGGCTCTCCTGCTCGATGCGCGCGTGGCGGACGTGCGCGACATCATCGCGAACACCCTCGGGTCGGTCATCGGGATGTGCCTCATGCTGCTGCTCGCCTTCCTTCTCTCACCGCCGAACCCGCGTCGGTACGAGGAATCCCGAGCGTGACCGAAGCGAAGGCATAGCCCGCTCATAGATATGTCATGAGAATGGAATCATGACGATGCCTGCCCCCCTGCTCCAGCGCCCCGACGGCTCCCCTCTGCGCGTCCTCGTCGTCGACGACGAGCAGATGCTCACCGATCTGCTCTCGATGGCCTTGCGCATGGAGGGGTGGGAGGTCCGCACCGCCGGGTCGGGGTTCGACGCGCTGAACGCCGCGCGCGAGTTCGCGCCGGACGCGATGGTGCTCGACATCATGATGCCCGACCTCGACGGGATGTCGGTGCTGCAGCGCCTGCGCCAGGCCGGCGACGACGTGCCCGTCCTGTTCCTGACGGCGAAGGACTCGGTCAGCGACCGCGTCGCCGGCCTCACGGCGGGCGGTGACGATTACGTCACCAAGCCGTTCAGCCTGGAAGAGGTCGTGGCGCGGCTGCGCGGCCTCATGCGGCGGGCCGGGGCATCCGCCGGCACGGCCGACCCGATCCTCCGCGTCGGCGACCTGACCCTCAACGAGGACTCGCACGAGGTGTTCCGCGGCGACGACGAGATCGAGCTCACCGCCACCGAGTTCGAGTTGCTGCGCTACCTGATGCGCAACCAGCGCCGCGTCCTGTCGAAGGCGCAGATCCTCGACCGGGTCTGGAACTACGACTTCGGCGGTCGCTCGAGCGTCGTCGAGCTGTACATCTCCTACCTCCGCAAGAAGATCGACGCGGGCAAGGAGCCTCTGATCCACACCGTCCGCGGCGTCGGCTACATGATCAAAGCGAGCCAGTGAGCAGCAGCCCCCGCCGCCGTCGGCACCGGTGGAGTCTGCAGGCACGGCTGATCACCGCCGTCGTCTCGTTCGTCTCGGTCATCCTCATCACCGTCGGCCTCGGCACCGGGACGGTCCTCGAATCCGTCCTGCGCGAGAACCTCGACGCGAAGGTGACGCGCGCGCAGGACTCGCTCGTCATCGACTTGAACAGCCGCGCCGAGGCCATCCTCAGCCGCAGCCGGCAGGAGCGCGGCACCCTGCTCATCGTCAACAACATCGCCGGGCCGAGCGCGGCGTACGTCGACGACGAGGGCGACGTCCGCACCCTCAACATCGGCCGTATCGCCAGCACCCCGCTCGACGAAGCCGGCTGGGCGGACGCGAACGTCGAGGGACTCGGCGACTACCGCCTGCACGTCCAATCGGCACCGTATTCGAGCATGACCACCGGGCTGCCGACCTCCGAAGTCACGAGCGTGAGCGCACGGATCGTCACGACCGTGGCGCTGCTCACGACCGGCGGGCTGCTCGTCCTCGCCGCGATCATCGCGCTTCTCATCCGTCGCGCCCTCGCCCCCCTCCGTTCGGTCGCCGCGACCGCCTCCCGCGTGGCGGCGATGCCCCTCTCGGAGGGGACGGTGCGTATCTCCGAGCGCGTCCCCGACGAGGACACCGACACCCATACCGAGGTCGGCCAGGTCGGTCACGCCCTCAACACGCTGCTCGACCACGTCGAGACCTCCCTCGCCGCACGCCAGCGCAACGAGGAGCGCATGCGGGCGTTCGTCGCGGACGCGAGCCACGAGCTCCGGACACCGCTCGCCTCGATCCGGGGATACTCCGAGCTGTCGCTGCGCGGCATCCGTCAGGCCGAGTCGTCTGGGACGGCGGCTCCCGGCATCGTCGCCGAGACCACCCGGGAGTCGCTCGAGCGCATCCAGGCGCAGTCGCTCCGGATGACGGCGCTCGTCGAAGACCTCCTGCTGCTCGCCCGCCTCGACGAGGGGACGGAGCTCGTCTACAGCGCCGTCGATCTCACCCGCCTCGCCGTCGAGGCCGTCTCGGACGCCCGCGTCGCGGGCACCGACCACGAGTGGGTCCTGGACGTCGCGGACGAACCGGTCATCGTCGCCGGTGACACGGGGCGCCTGCACCAGGTCGCCGCGAACCTCCTGGCCAACGCCCGCGTGCACACCCCTGCGGGCACCCGCGTGACGACGACGGTGGAGACCCGCGACGGCGAGGCCGTCCTGCGCATCCACGACGACGGTCCCGGTATCGACCCCTCGATCGTCGACGACCTGTTCGAGCGCTTCAGCCGCGCGGATTCATCGCGCGCCCGCCAGACCGGCGGGACGGGCCTCGGTCTCTCGATCGCCCGGGCGATCGTCACCGGCCACGGCGGGCGGATCGTCGTGGCATCCGAACCCGGTTCGACGACCTTCGAGGTGCGTCTCCCCGCCCGGCCCGACTCCCCCGCCGACTCGTCGGCAGCGTAGCCCCCGCCCCTCAGGGGGGTAGCAACACGTGAGGTCCCACTCCGGCCGGGAATCGAGACGGCTTTCCCGGCCGGAGTGGGACCTCACGCACGCGCCGCGGGCTCAGTACCCGCTGAACGCGTCGGTCGTGATCGACTTCGCCCGCTCGAGTGCGGGGGTCAGCGTCGCGATGAGGGCGGGCGGACCCGACACGTACGCATGACGCCCGGCGATGTCGGGCACGAGGCGCAGGAGGCTCTCGGCGTCGAGTCGTGCCCCGCCGCCCCACGTCCACCCGACGGGCAGGTGAGCGGGCTCGTCGCGGGTGATCACGATGACCGGGATACCGGCCGCCTCGAGGTCCTCGCGGAACGCGAGCTCCTCGCTCGCAGACGCCACGTAGACGAACACGACGTCACGACTCTCCTGCGTGAGCCTGATGTGCCGCAGCTGCGACACGAACGGCGTCACGCCGATGCCGGCGGCGACCATGAGGACGGGCGCGTCGGTACGGCGCGGAAGCACGAAGTCCCCCCAGATGCCCGTGATCGCGAGCTCGTCGCCGGGCTCCACCGTGGCGATCGCCTTCTTATAGCTCGACTGGGATCCCTCGCGCATCGCGATCTTGACGAGCGGCAGTTCGGCAGGTGAAGAGAGGATGCTGAACTCCCGCCGCGTGCCACGGGAATCCGCACGCGCGTGCGGGACTTCGAGCTCGAGGTACTGACCCGGCGCGAAGCGAACGGGACGCTCGGTCCGGAAGCTGTACTCGCGGACGCTCGGCGTCACCGCCGTCCGCTCCACGATCGTCAGCCGGACAGCGGTGCGCATCGCGAAGACGAAGGCGACCAGGTTGCCGATGAGGAGCGCACGCTCCTGACCGAGCGTGATGGCACCCAGCGAGATCGGCCATCCCGCCAGCACACCGACCACCGCGGCGACGGTGAACTGCTGCCAGCGTCGCGGCGGCAGCGTGAGGGGCTCGGACAGCATGAACGCGCCGAGGAAGAGGAAGGGCGAGGACAGCACGAGGCTCGTGAACGTCATCCCCGGGTCGAGGGCGAAGCCTGCGGCCTGCGCCTGCACGATCGTGCGGACAAGCCCCACCGCGATCGCAATCACGAGGAACAGTCCCACGACGCGGACCTTCTCGGTGCGGACCAGGACCGCCAGTCCCAGCAACAGCACCGGTACGACAAGCGCGGGGCTCCCGACCCACCAGGCCGATGCACCGAGGTCGGGGGCCCAGATGCTGACGATGGTGAGTGCGGTCGCTCCGGCGGCGGCCGGGTTGAGGATGTGACGTCCCTGCCAGGCGATGACGTACTTCGACAGCGACGCGATCGCGCCGGCGATCACGAGGCCGAACAACGCCAGCGGCTCGAGCGAGGGCCGCAGGACGAACACCAGGATGAGTGCCGTGATGAGGGCCGACTCGATGCGCCACGGCCGACGGACGATCCGCTGGGCGATCGCGTCGACGGCCGCGATCGACACCGCGAGGACGGCGACCGACACGATGAGCGCGAGGGGGTCGACCGACACGGCGCCGGTGAACGAGAGCACCAGCGCGATGACGGCCAGCGCGGACAGCGCGAGGAGGACCAGGCGGTACATCGACAGCCGGCCGAGGACGCCGAGGAGACGATTCCAGGTGGCACTGAGAGACGAGATCACGAGAACAACTCCGCTTCGCATTGGGGGGACCACTCGACGGAGCCGTCGGTGCGCATCCGCACCCACCCGACTCCCCATTCAGCGGCCAGCTGGGGGCCGCCGTCGAAGAACAGCGCGGTGGCGGCGGCATCCGCCGTCATCGCATCGTGCGCCACGGCCCAGGTGGCCGCGTATTGCCGCACCGGCTGGCCGGTGCGGGCGTCGAGGACGTGATGGAGACCCTCGCCCCACGCGCGTCTGTTGACGGCGGAGGCGCAGAGGGCGGCATCCGTCACCGACCAGACCCCGATCGCCACGGAGGCGTCGTACGGGTGCTCGAGGGCGATCCGCTGGGTCGTGCCTCGGATCGCGATGTCGCCGCCCGCATCGACGACCGCAGCGCCGGCGGGCACCCGCGTCAGGACGAGGTCGGCGAGCCGGCCCTTGCCGAGCGCGCCGACGTCGAGCAGGGCGGGTTCGGCGAGGCGCAGGGTGCCGTCCGACCACGTCACCGATCGCCGCCAGTCGGGCGGAGCCGCCACGGCTCCACGGTCGACGAGCGAGTAGGTCGCGTCGTATCCGCGGCGGGCGAGGCTCTCCCCCACGAGGGGGTTCACCGCACCGGAGGTGGCGGCGTCGAGGGCGTCGTAGGCGTCGAGCATGGCGGCCGCGTCAGCGGGCGCCGGTACCCCTCCTCCCGTCTGCGACAACCGCGTCACGAGCGAGTCGGCACGGAAGCGCGACCAGTCGCGGTCGAACGCGCCGATGGCGTCCGTGATCTCATCACGGACGCCATCGTCGAGAGGGGAAGCGGCGTCGATGCGCCAGAGCGTCCCGATCGCCTCGAACGCCCAGGAATGGGCGAGGGGCGCGGTCGGGATCATGACGCGGCTTCGGTCCGGATCTCCTTGACCGCCGCGTTGAACCCGCCGCTGGTGAGCGACGAGCCGCCGACCTTGTCGACCGTAAGGTCGGCGAGCTTCTTGCCGACGGCGACATCCTTGATGCCCCCGATGAACTCGCCCTGGTACCTCTTGGATTCCTGAGCTTGCGGCTCACCGGTGACCTCGACGTCGGTCACCACGTCGGACGCGACCGTCAGGGTGACCGAGATCTTCTCGATGGTCTCGGGGGTCTGATAGGTGCCGTCAGCCGTGTAGGTGCCGTCCTTGAAGCTGGTGGACCCGGTCGACGAACCGCTGCCGGCGTCGGCCGAGGCGGCCGGATTCTGAGAGGCGGTGCCGGAATCGGCGGTGGACGTGGTCTGGCCCGCGCATCCGGCGAGCAGAGCGAGGCCTGCGACGGATGCGGCGGCTGCGCCGACGCGGAGCGGTCGGGGTACGGCTGTGGTGCGGATCATGAGTGGTCCTCCTCGGGTCGTGCCCGCCCGGTCTGGAGCGAAGGGCGATGACTCCAGGAAACCGATCCCGGACATGGCGATGCTTGCAGAAGCCTATGCATCGGCTGACAACGACGGCCGCCCGGTGAACGAGACGCTACCGGACGGCCGACGGATGAGGAAGATTCAGGCTGCGCCGTCGAACATGCTGGTGACGGACCCGTCCTCGAACACCTCGCGGATCGCGCGGGCCAGCAGCGGCGCGATCGGAAGGATCGTGAGAGCGGGGAACCGCTTCTCGACGGGCAGCGGGACCGTGTCGGTGACGACGACCTCATCGATGGAGGGGTCCTGCAGGCGCTCCACGGCGGGGTCGCTGAAGATCGCGTGCGTCGCGGCCACGATGACACGCTCCGCGCCGTTGGCCTTGAGGGCCTGCGCGGCCTTCACGATGGTGCCGCCGGTGTCGATCATGTCGTCGACGAGCAGGCACACGCGGCCCTCGACCTGACCGACGATCTCGTTGACCGTGATCTGGTTCGCGACGTTCGGGTCGCGACGCTTATGGATGATGGCCAGGGGCGCGCCGAGGCTGTCGGACCAGGTGTCGGCGACGCGGACGCGTCCGGTGTCGGGCGACACGACGGTGAGCTTCGCGCGGTCCTCGGTAGAGAGGGTCTTCTCGAAGTACTCGAGGAGGACGGGCTTGGCGAACAGGTGGTCGACGGGACCGTCGAAGAAGCCCTGGATCTGCGCGGCGTGCAGGTCGACGCTCATGACCCGGTCAGCGCCCGCGGTCTTGAACAGATCCGCCACCAGGCGCGCACTGATCGGCTCGCGCCCGCGGCCCTTCTTGTCCTGCCGGGAGTACGGGAAGTACGGCGCGACGACGGTGATGCGCTTCGCGGATGCCCGCTTGGCGGCATCCAGCATGATGAGCGTCTCCATGAGCCACTCGTTGACCGGCGGACCGAAGCTCTGGATGAGGAAGAAATCGCACCCGCGGATCGAGACCTCGAAACGGGTCAGGATCTCGCCGGAGGCGAAGGTGCGGTGCTCCGTGGGCACCAACTGGGTGCCGAGGGCTGCGGCGACTTCGGTCGACAGCTCCTCGTGCGAGCGTCCCGACGCGACGACGAGACGCTTCTTGGTCTTGGCCACCAGTCCCGGCGCGATTCCGCGCTCGGTGTCGAGGTCAACCGTGTGCTGCTTCTTGCGACCCATCGCCAGCTTCCTGTGCGGACCGGACACGAGCGGCGGCTTCTGCCGCTCCCGTTCCCGGTCGATTGTTCTCGACCCACCCGGCGATGTTCCGCTGGGGGGCGATGCTGAGGGCGAGGGCGCCGGCCGGGACATCCTTGCGGATCACGGCTCCTGCACCCGTCTTCGCGCCCTCACCGATCCTAACGGGCGCGACGAACACGTTGTGCGAGCCGGCGTGGACTTCGTCGGCGATCTCGGTGCGGTGCTTCGAGATGTCGTCGTAGTTCGCGGTGATCGCCCCGGCGCCCAGGTTCACGTTGCGGCCGATCGTCGTGTCGCCGACGTACGACAGATGCGGGACCTTGCTGCCCTCGCCGATCGTGGAGTTCTTCGTCTCGACGAAGGTGCCGATCTTGCCGCGTTCGCCGAGCTCGGTGCCCGGGCGGACGTAGGCGAAGGGACCCACGGTGGCTCCCGCGCCGATGACCGCGAGCGTCGCGTCGGTGCGGGTCACGGTTGCTCGCGCGCCGATCTCGCAGTCCACGAGGCTCGTGTCGGGCCCGATCGTCGCACCCTCCGACACGCTCGTGGAGCGGAGGATGTGGGTGTTTGGCAGGACGGTGACGTCGGGCGCGAGGGTCGCGGTCACATCGATCCAGGTGGTCGCCGGGTCGATGACCGTGACCCCTTCGAGCTGCCACCGGCGGACCGTGCGGGCGTTGAGGAGGCGTCCCACCTCGGACAGCTGCACGCGATCGTTGACGCCGTACGTGACGGTGACGTCCTTCGCGACGGATGCCGCGACCCGCCCGTCCGCGCGACGCAGGAGCGCGACGATGTCGGTGAGGTACTTCTCCTGCTGCGCATTGTCGGTGCCGACGTGGGGCAGGTGCTGGCGGAGCGCTGCAGCGGCGAAGACGTACATGCCCGCATTGACCTCGGCGACGGCGGCCTCGTCGGGCGAGGCATCCTTCTGCTCGACGATGCGGGCGACGCTGCCGTCGCTCTCGCGGATGATGCGGCCGTACCCGGTCGGGTCGTCGACGACGGCGGTCATGAGCGTCGCCCCCGCGCGGACGGCGCGGTGTTCGGCGACGAACGCGCCGAGCGTGTCGACGTCGGCGAGCGGGCAGTCGCCGCTCAGGACGAGGACGTCGCCGTCGAAGTCGCCGAGCGCGTCGAGGGCCACCTCGACCGCGCGGCCGGTGCCGGGGATCTCGTCCTGGTCGACGACGACCACCTCGGGCGCGACGCCGATCACGGCGTCGGCGACCAGGTCGCGCTCGTGGCGGACGACGACGACGACGTGCGCGGGAGCGAGGTCGCGGGCGGTGTCGAGCACGTGGCCGACGAGCGGGCGCCCCCCGATGCGGTGCAGCACCTTGGGGAGGGAGGACTTCATCCGCGTGCCCTGGCCGGCGGCGAGGATGACGACGGCGAGGCGCGGATCGAGGTTGTCGGTCATGCTCCGCCGCCAGGATTCGAACCTAGACCTCACAGCTCCAAAGGCTGTCGTGCTGCCATTACACCACGGCGGACCGCAGCCGACCGGGGGTCCGGCGGCCGCCTGACAAGTCTGCCATGCGGCCGCCGTCCCTCCGGGCGCGTCAGCGACGCACCGTCACCGTGAGCGGCGTGCTCGTGCTCGTTCCGGCGGCGTTGCGGAACTCCACCCTGTACGCGTGCGATCCGCGGCTGACGCCGGATGCCGCATAGGTCGCCTGCTGCGCCTTCGGCGTGCGCGCCGCGAGGTCGCCCTCCGCGACGACGCGGCCGTCCTCGAAGACCCGGTAGGAGGTCGCGTTCGTGCCCCACCACAGGTTGGCGGTGACCGTGAAGGTGCCGTCGCCGTCGTCGTTGTCGTGGCTGAGGACGGGGATGCCGGGGGCCGCGGCATCCACCACGACCGTCATCTCGGCGGTGCGGGTCTCACCGCGGGTGTTCGCCAGCACCGCGGTGTAGCGGTAGGTGCCGTCCGCGCGGCCCGTGACCGGGACTCGGGCGGTCTGCGCCCACGTGCCCCGGTACGCAAGGGGCACGGTGTCCAGGAGCCGGCCGTTCTCGTAGAACCGCACCGACGAGGCGTTCTCGCCCCACCACAGGTTCATGGTGAGCGTGTAGTCGCCGTCCTTGAGCCCCGTATCGTACCCGTTGTCGTTCGACAGGGTCGCCGTCCCGGGTCGCGCCGTCGCGGTGTCGGCGTCCGTCCGGACAAGGCCGGCGCGGACGTCGACGAGGAGAGCCCGGGCACGATCCACCTCGGCCGCGGTGGGCCAGGCGGCGGCCACGACGATGCGGGCCTTCTCGACGGCCGCCGGGATCCGCGCCGACGACCACGCGGCGTAGGGGGCGGTGTCGAGAGCCTCGAGGTCGGCGATCCCGGCGGCGAGCTCGCCGGTCGAGACGCGCTCGCCGGTGCGGACGACCCGGATCTGATCGACGGTGCCCCACGCCTCGGCGGGCAGGTCGGCGGCGACGCCGACCGTGAGGATCCCGTCGGCCCCGACCGTGACGGCCGGAGTCGTGCCGGTGCGGAACTGCTGCCAGCCCTCCAGCGGGACGGGAGCATCGACGGTGCGACCGCCGGTCGTCGCGGTCACCGTGAGGGCGCCGTTCCCTTCTCCGTCTCCCTGCTCACCGTCTCCCTGCGCGGTCGCAGAGACGGCATACGTGCCGGGCGTGACACCCGCGATGCGCTGCGTCACGGCGAAGCGGTACGCGGACCCGGACCAGAACGACACCGCACGCGCGCCGGCTGAGGCATCCGTCGTCGCGCCGATCGTGGCGCCGGTGCCGGTCACGGTCCACGGCGACGCGTCCGAGGATTCGAAGCCCCCGTCGCGCACCCAGGCGGCCGCCGTCACGGTGACGGCCGCGGTCACGTCCGTGCCGGCGGCGCGGCCTCTCACCTGATACTCGCCGGGGCCGGTGATCCACGAGACCGCGTCCGACCAGGTCGCGGGTGCGGTGCGGACCGCCCCGTCCCACGCGCGGACGGTCACGGAGGCGGGCAGTCTCACCGGCTCGCCTTCGCCGACCGTCACGGCGACCGGCAGCACGACCGGTGCCGGTGCCTCACCAACGAGCACGAGGCCGTCGAAGGCAGCCGTCAGCGCGGCCTCGGCGGCGGTGACGCGATCAGCGCTCGGCGCGGAGGACGACAGGACGAGACGCGCGATCCGAACGGCCTCGTCGAGCGTCTCGATCGATCCCGTGGTGGCGGCCGAGCGTTCGACGTCGTCCGCGCGGTCCACGAGCGCCCGCAGGCCCGCGGTGTCCACCGCGTCGGCCGCTCTGGTGAGCACGAGGTCGTCGAGCGTGCCCCAGGCGCCGGCAGGGAGGGATGCCGCCACCTCGACGGTCGCGCTGCCGCCCTCGGCGACCGTGACGGCGTCCGTCACGGGAGTCGACCAGGCACGCCAGCCGTCGAGCCCGAAGTCGGCCGAGGCCGCCGCATCCCCGGACGAGACGGTCAGTCGGACGTTCCCGTCGCTGCCCTCACCGTCGCCCTGCAGCGCCCCCGATGCGGAATAGCGACCGGCCGGGAGCCCCGACACGGTCTGACGGAGCGTGTAGGTGTAGGCCGATCCGGAGTAGAAGTGCGCCGATCGCTCCCCCGTGCGGGGATCGTCGGTGGCCCGCAGGGCCAGTCCCTCACCGGTGACGCGCCACATCGACACGTCCGCGTCCTCGAACCCCGGGTTCCGCAGTCCGTTCACGGGACGGATGACGACGGTCACCGTCGTCGCATGGCCGGACGACGTCGTGCCGCCGAGCGTGTACGTGCCGGGCCCGCCGATCCACTCGGCATCCCGCGACCATTCGACCGTCTCGTCGTCGACGGATCCGTCGTTGAAGGTGACGGCGACCGTGGCGGGGAGGACGATGTCGTCCCCATCGGTGAACGAGACGGTCGGGTCCTCGACGTCCACGACCTCGCGCGGGGCGACGGCGCCGGTCCGGGCGTAGGAGAACACGTTGAGGGATTCGAGCGGGGTGCCGTCGGCCGCGAAGAGCGCCTGGTTGTCCCAGGCGGATCCGCCGTACCAGTGCCCGGCGTCCTCGGGTTCGTACTCCCCCGCGAAGCTCGACGCCCACCCCGACCCGTCCCGCTCCCACAGGACCTTGTTCTGCGCGAG
This sequence comes from Microbacterium sp. 77mftsu3.1, assembly GCF_900100525.1. Lineage (NCBI taxonomy): Bacteria > Bacillati > Actinomycetota > Actinomycetes > Micrococcales > Microbacteriaceae > Microbacterium > Microbacterium sp. 77mftsu3.1. The sequence continues at coordinate 387,539 of NZ_FNCR01000001.1, forward strand.
GCGGTCGGGCGGACCGACGGGGAGCCAGGCCGGCTCCCAGTAGAAGACGCCGATGCCGGCGTCACCGACGTCCACCACTGCCTGGATGACGTTCCGCACTGCGGTCGCCTGACCCTGCACCGAGACGGGGTACTGCGTCGCCTCGGAGGGGAGGTCGATGACGTTGCCGTGGCCGTCGGCGTCGTCGAGCGTGTGCGCCCACGACGTCTCGGCGACCATGACCTTCTTGCCGTAGGTGTCGGCCACCTGCCGGAGGACCGAGGTCAGATTCGCCGTGCTGCCGTGCCAGAACGGGTAGTACGACGAGGCGAAGACGTCGTAATCGACGCCGTACGTCTTCAGGTTGGCGGCGTACCCGGCGTACCGGCCCGCCGTCTCGGGGTTCGTGAAGTGCACGGCGACGAGGGCGTCGGGATACACGTCGCGGACGGCGGCCGACCCGGCCGAGAAGATCTTCGCCATCCCCGGCCACCCGGTGACCCCCGCGACGGCGTTGTTGGTCTCGTTGCCCACCTGCACCATGTGCACATCGACGCCGGCGTCGGCGAACTCCTCGAGGGCGTCGGCGGTGTAGTCCCTCGTCTGTGCGGCCTTCTCGTCGACGCCGAGGTCCCGCCAAGCCTTCGGAGCCTGCTGCTTCGCAGGGTCCGCCCAGAAGTCCGAATAGTGGAAATCGACGAGGACCCGCAACCCTGCCTCGGTGGCACGGCGACCGATCTCGACGGCACGGTCGACATCGACGTCGCCGCCGCCGTACCCGTTGCCGTCGGCGTCGAACGGGTCGTTCCACACCCGGACGCGGACGTCGGTGACGTCGTGGTCGGCGAGGACGTCGAACAGGTCAGCGGGCTCGCCCGCGTCGTCCCGGAACACGACGCCCGAGGCCTCGAGGGAGAGCACGGACGAGACGTCGACGCCGTTGATGAAGTCGGCAGGCAGGCCGTCGACCTTCGGGACGACGATGCCCGCGTCGACGGGTCCCTCGGCGGCCGAGGCGACCGGTGCGGTGATCACACCGGCGCTCAGCATGCCGAGGAGGAGGGCGGTCGTGGCGGTGGCGGCGGTCGTCCGCCGCGCGCGCGATGCAGGCATCGAGGTGATCCTCTTCGATCTCGGCGGTCACGTCGTCGCCCGCCTGTTACCGGTCACAGTAGCAGGCGCTCTGCGATGATGAGGAGATGGTCCCCGAACATGACGAGGTCGACCGGATCGTGAGCGCGTGGGTCGCGCAGCGACCCGATCTCGACTTCTCCCCCCTCGAGGTCCTCTCGCGCGTAGACCGGCTGTCGCGCCATCTCGACCGTGCCCGCCGCGACGCGTTCCACCGCAGCGACCTGGAGTCGTGGGAGTGGGATGTGCTCTCCGCACTGCGCCGCGCCGGCGAGCCGTACCGGCTGAGCCCGAAGCAGCTGCTCCAGCAGACCCTCGTCTCGAGCGGCACGATGACGAACCGCATCGACCGGCTCGTGGAGCGCGGCCTCGTCGTCCGCGCCGCCGATCCCGGTGACGGCCGCGGCGTGCTCGTCACCCTCACCGACGAGGGACGAAACCGGGTGGATGCCGCGATCACACGACTCGTCGATGCCGAAGCGGAGCTGCTGGGCCAGCTCTCGCGCGCCGACCGCGAACGCCTCGCAGGGCTCCTGCGCAAACTCAGCCTCGGCTTCGACGCCTGAGTCCGCGATGGCGATGCGCGCTCCGCTCCCCGTCCGCGACGGGGTGGGTCCCACCCGGCTCCGAGTACCCCGGACGGGACCATGGGCCACGATCGCGGAATACGTGACGGGACGGTTCTCGCACATCGACCCGGAGGTCCTCCTCGGCCGGTTCGATCGCGGTGAAGTGGTCGCGTTCGACGGCACGCGGCTCTCGCGCAAGACGCCGCTGGGAGCCGAGGACTTCGTCTGGTACTACCGCGAGCCGCCCGACGAGCCCGCCATCCCTTACGACGTCGCGGTCCGTCACCTCGATGACGACCTGCTGGTCGTGGACAAGCCGCACTTCCTCCCGACGACCCCGGGCGGCGGGTTCCTCATGAACTCCGCCCTCGTGCGACTACGGCAACGGTTCGACAACCCCGACCTGACGCCCATCCACCGACTCGACCGCGCAACCGCCGGTCTCGTCATGTTCTCGGTCCGCCCCGCGACCCGCGGCGCGTACCAGACGCTCTTCGCCGACCGCGCCGTCGAGAAGGTCTACGAAGCGGTGACGACGATCCCGGGCAGCGGGATGCCGCCGCTCCCCCTCGTCGTCCGCTCGCACCTCACGAGTACACGCGGAAGCCTCCGCGCGATCGTCCACGAGGACCGCGAACCGAACGCCGAGACGCTCGTGGAGGCGATCCGCGTCGGCGAGACGGCGGCTCACCTCCGGCTGCACCCGCGCACGGGACGCATGCATCAGCTGCGCTCCCACCTCGCCGGGATCGGGCTCGGCATCCTGGGCGACCGGTTCTACCCGGACCTGCTGGACGAGGCGCCGGACGATCCCGAGCGCCCGCTGCAGCTCCTGGCCCGCGAACTGCGGTTCGTCGATCCGCTCAGCGGCGAACAGCGCGAGTTCACCACCGGCCTCGCGCTGCGCGAGGCCGACCGCGTCTGATCAGCCCAGCTCTTCGCTGAGCTCGAACCAGCGGTCCTCCGCCTCGGCGACCTCGGTCTCCATGGCCGCGATGTGCTGCATCTTCTCGCCGAGACCGACGTAATCGCCCTGGTCGTGGTCGGCGAGGGCCGCCCGGGCCTTCGCGATCTGGTCCGACAGCTTCTTGATGCGACGCTCGAGGCTCGTGACCTCCTTCTCCGCCGTGCGACGATCAGCGCCCGACAGAGCGGATGCCGTCGGTGCCGCGGCATCCGCCTTCTGACCGCCGGGAGTCGCCGCACCCGTCGCCTGCGGCTGGCTGGCGCGCAGGCGCAGGTACTCCTCGATCCCTCCGGGGAGGTGGCGGAGACCGCCGCCCATGACGGCGTACTGCTGATCGGTGACGCGCTCCATGAAGTAGCGGTCGTGGGACACGACGATGAGGGTGCCCGCCCAGGAGTCGAGGAGGTCCTCGATGGCGGCGAGCATGTCGGTGTCGAGGTCGTTCGTCGGCTCGTCGAGGATCAGGACGTTCGGCTGGTCGAGGAGGATGAGCAGCAGCTGCAGGCGTCGCTTCTGACCGCCGGAGAGGTCCTTCACGGGTGTGGAGAGCTGCGCCGAGGCGAACCCCATCCGCTCGAGGAGCTGCCCGGGGGTGAGCTCCTGCGCCTTCGAGCCGGCACCGAACGTGTAGGTCGTCCGCAGGCGCGAGACGACGACGCGCACCGGCTCGTTCAGGTGCGGGTCGAGCTCGTCCATCCGCTGCGTGAGGGTCGCGACCTTCACGGTCTTGCCGTGCTTGACCCGTCCGCTCGTCGGCAGGACCGTGCCCGAGACGAGGCCGAGGAGCGTCGACTTGCCGGCGCCGTTGACACCGAGGATGCCAGTGCGCTCCCCCGGCGCGATGCGCCACTCGACGTCCCTGAGGATCTCACGGCCGTCGTAGGCGACACCCGCATCGAGGAGGTCGACGACGTCCTTGCCGAGACGCGCCACGGCGAGGGACTGCAGCGAGACCCGGTCACGGATCTCGGGGACGTCGGCGATGAGCTCGTTCGCCGCGTCGATCCGGAACTTCGGCTTGGTCGACCGCGCGGGGGCACCTCGCCGCAGCCACGCGAGCTCCTTGCGGGCGAGGTTCTGCCGCCGCGCCTCGATCGTGGCGGCCTGGCGGTCGCGCTCGACCCGCTGGAGGATATACGCCGCGTAGCCGCCGTCGAAGGGCTCGACGATGCGGTCGTGGACCTCCCACGTCTTGGTGCACACCTCGTCGAGGAACCACCGGTCGTGGGTCACCACCATCAGGGCACCCGATGACGGCGACCAGCGGCGCTTCAGGTGCTCGGCGAGCCAGGCGATCCCCTCGACGTCGAGGTGGTTGGTGGGCTCATCGAGGGCGAGGACGTCCCAGTCCCCCGTGAGCAGCTGGGCGAGCGCCACCCGGCGGCGCTGGCCACCCGAGAGCGTGCCGATGGCGGCATCCCAGTCGAGGTCCGACAGGAGACCCGCGATGACGTCGCGCACGCGCGCGTCCCGCGCCCACTCGTGCTCGGGGCCGTCGCCGACGACGGCGCGTCCCACCGTGAGGTCGTCGGGAAGGACGTCGCTCTGCTCGAGGACGCCGATGGTCACGCCGCCGCGCACGGTGACGCGTCCGGAGTCGGGGTCGCGGCGACCGGCGAGCATCGCCATGAGGCTCGACTTGCCGTCGCCGTTGCGGCCGACGATTCCGATGCGGTCGCCCTCGTCGACGCCGAGTGAGACGCCGTCGAAGACCACTTTGGTCGGGTATTCCAGGTGCAGGGCCTCGGCCCCGAGAAGATGTGCCATCACCTCCAGGCTACGCGGCGCCGCCTGACCGCTCGGCGTACGCCGCCCGACGGTTGTGCACGAGGATCGCCACGAGACCGACCAGAGCGCCCGCGAGGATGATGACGGCCGACCAGAGACCCGAACGACCCGCGAGGCTCAACGTCGAGAACACATACACGACGACGCCGAGGACGCGCGTCACGATCGACCCGGGTGGGACGACGTCCGCATTCCGCATCAGAGGGATGCGGCTGCCCGCATTGGCGCGGAGCGTCGCCCACAGGGACCAGAGCAGCAGGAGGCCGCCGACGAGGACACCCGCCCATGCGAGCGTGTCCACGGTCAGTACCAGAAGCTCAGCCGCGGCGGCGTCGTCGCCGCAAAGACCCGTGCGACGCGATGCGGGTCGTCGGTCTCGACGCGTCCCGCGCGAGCGAGAGTCACCGGGGACACGGCGCCGAGGAGCATCGCCGAGAGCTCTTCGACACCGAGACGCACGAGCGGGACCCCGAGGGGCGGGTCATCGACGACGTCGACGCCGGGCGTCTCGCCGGCCGTCAGGACGAAGGTGCCGTCGGCGATGCCGAGCGCATCGGTCACCTCCAGGGCGATGACGTCCTCGACGTCGTAGCTGCGGGCGGCCAGCGTCGCCGGGACGTCGAGCACGCGGAGATAGTGGTGGTCCCGGCTCGTGATCCGCGCGGCTCGCTTGTTGTCGATCATCCACCAGAGCGGCTCGTCGACCGACAGTTCGCTGGCCCGGACGGTGCCGACCAGGTCGAGGGTCAGCAGGAAGCGCCACAGGCCGGCGTAGGCGGCATCCGTCCCTGCCACCACTCGCGACACCGTGGCGATCGAGGCAGCCCAGTCGTCGTCATCCTCGGTGATGCTGTAGACGGCGACGCCTTCGACCTCGCCCGCCGGCGAGCGGTACTGGACGACGCGCAGCTTGTCGGCCTTCTCGGCGTCGGCGCGCGTCCCGAACGTGCGGTCCCAGTGCCCGCCGGGCATGGTGATCTCGCCCGGGGTGGACAGACGGATCCGCTCGTACAGGTCGGTCGCGGCATCCCGACCCTGCTCGCGCGTGATGTAGTCGATGCGCCCCGGGGCGACCGGGCCGATCCATCCGGTGCGGCGCGTGGAGATCTCCCACGACGTGGCGGTGACCGCGGGGGCGAAGCCGAAACGGCCGTAGATTCCGGACTCGCTGACGGTGAGGCCCGCGATCGGGAACCCGAGCGAGACCGCGGTGCGCAGTTCGCCGCGCATGAGGGCGCTCAGGATGCCGCGACGGCGGTGCGTGGGCGCGACGGTCACCGCGCTGACGGCGCACATCGGAACGGCCGACCCGCCGGGCAGGGTGAGCTCGGTCCCCCACGACGCGAAGGTCGCGACGGGGACGTCGGTCTGCACGCCGGCGGCGTCGTACACGCCGATCTTGCGGCGGTAACCGTTGCGGGCGAAGGACTCGGTGTACTGGGCCTCGGTGGGCTCCCCGCCCAGGAAGCCGCGGGCCACGGCATCCTGCCAGCGATGGGTGCCCTCCTGATCGTCGTCACCGACGCGCGCTGCGCGGAGGCCGCGCGCGTCCAAGGTGGCGGTCAGGTCGTCGTCGAGAGCGGCCGAGTGGAACTGGTCATCGAGGGAGCTCATCCCCCCAGGCTAGGGGGACGTGCCGACACGGGCGAGGTCAGACCACGCGCGCGCCGGCGACGGGACCCGTCACCGCGTGGACCTCGTGGCCTCGCGCCGCGAGCTGCTCGGCGATCCGCTTCGCGTGCTCCGAGTCCGCGGCGAGGAAGGCCGTGGTCGGCCCGGAACCCGACACCAGCCCGCCCAGCGCACCGGCGTCGAGCCCCTCGTCCAGGAGGACGGCGAGGTCGGGTCGCAGGTGGACGGCGGCGAGCTGCAGATCGTTGCGGATCGCGGTTCCCAGCGCCGCGGCATCCCCTGAGCGCAGCGCTCGGAGGACCGCGGGGTCGACCGACGGCAGGGCACGGTCGGGGGCGATGTCGGCCTCGGAGCGGAGGCGATCGAGCGTCCCGTAGACCTCGGGCGTCGAAAGTCCGCCGCCGTCGGCCACCAGCACCCACGCGAAGAACCCGCGCCCCAGGGCGGGGGCGAGCTCGTCGCCGCGCCCCGTCCCGACCGCGGTGCCGCCGAGCAGGGCGAACGGGACGTCCGCGCCGAGCTGAGCGCCCAGCGCGTGCAGTTCGGTCGAGCTGAGCCCCCCGTCGACGAGCTCGTTCACCGCGACAAGAGCAGCGGCGGCATCGGCCGACCCGCCTCCCATGCCGCCGGCGACCGGCACGCCCTTGTGGATCTCGAGACGGATGCCGCCCTCCCACCCGACGGCGTCCGTCACGAGGCGCGCCGCGCGGAGCGCGAGGTTCGACTCGTCGAGCGGGACGCCCGATACGTCGACGTCGCCGCTCACGGAGAGACTCGTGACGTCGGCATGCGACGCCCAGACGTCCTCGAACAGCGAGACCGCCTGGTAGACGGAGGCGACGTCGTGATAGCCGTCGTCGCCGACGGGGCCCACCTCGAAGAAGAGGTTGAGTTTGCCCGGCGCGCGCACGTGCACGCGCCGGGACGTGTCGAGGGACAGACTCACGCGTTGGCCGAATCGGCCCACAGGTCGACGTCGATCGCGCCCGACAGTTCGTCGATGCGGGCGAGCTCGTCGTCGTCGAACGGCGCACCGTCGACGGCGGCGAGGTTCTGGTCGAGCTGCTCGGGGCGCGAGGCGCCGATGAGCGCAGAGGTCACCACCTCATCGCGCAGGACCCACTGGATGGCCATCTGCGCGAGGGTCTGGCCGCGCTGCTGAGCGATGTCGTTGAGCGACCGCAACGTGTCGAGTGCCTTCTGATTCAGCTGACCGTCGGGCAGCGAGAAGCGGCTCTGGGCGCGTTCGGCGCGGCCGTCGCCGAGGTACTTGTCGGTGAGCAGGCCCTGCGCGAGCGGAGTGAACGCGATGGCGCCCATGCCGGCCGTCTTGAGCGAGTCCGTCAGGCCGTCCTCGACCCAGCGGTTGAGGATCGAGTACGAGGGCTGGTGGATGACGAGCGGCGTGCCGAGGCTCTTGGCCACGGCGACGGCCTCTTCGGTGCGCTCCGCACTGTACGAGGAGATGCCGACGTAGAGGGCCTTGCCCTGGCGGACCAGGGTGTCGAGGGCGCCGATGGTCTCCTCGATCGGCGTCACGGGGTCGGCGCGGTGCGAGTAGAAGATGTCGACGTAGTCGACGCTCATGCGCGTCAGCGACTGCTCGGCGCTGGCGATGAGGTACTTCCGCGAACCGTAGTTGCCGTAGGGGCCGGGCCACATGTCGTAGCCGGCCTTGGAGGAGATGATCAGCTCGTCGCGGTACGGTGCGAAGTCCTCGCGCATCATGCGGCCGAAGTTCGTCTCGGCCGAGCCGAACGGCGGGCCGTAGTTGTTCGCGAGGTCGAAGTGGGTGACGCCCCGGTCGAAGGCGTGCCGGAGCAGAGTACGCTGGTTGTCAAAGGGGATGTTGTCCCCGAAGTTCCACCAGAGTCCCAGCGAGATCGCCGGCAGATACAGGCCGCTCGAGCCGACCTGGCGGAAGGCCCCCGCATCGTAGCGGGAGGACGCCGCCTGATAGGGGCGGTGGGTGTCGCCATTGCGCGACGAGGGGAAACGGTCCGCGTAATCGGTCATCACCCCAGGCTAGCGATGCCGGACACCCGAAACGTCGGCGAAACGACCGCCACTTACTCTTGCTCGACCGAATATGCACAACAAGGAGAACATATGGCGCGACTGACTGCACTGCCGTCCGAGGGTGGTTCCTGGACCGCACTCCTCGAACGCGAGGACATCGTCCTCGTCGGAGGCATGCTTCATCTGCGCCATGACGACACCACTCCCGAACAGGCTCGCATCGACGACCTGCTGCTGATCGCCGATGCGTTGTCGGATGCCGGCATCCCACACCTCCTCATCCGTCACTCCCGCGCCGTCCCCGGTCTCGTCGTCGACCTCGCTCACCGCGACCGCGCCCTCGCGGCGCTGACGGACCAGGCCGTCACCGAACCGCTGTACGCGAAGGCCAAGGGCGGCACGCCCGTGCCCTTCGGCGAGCTGCGGCTGCGCGCGTCGGGCCCGTCGTCGCTGCGCGTGTTCCGTCCGCGCATCGCCGGCGAGCTGCGCTACGGCGCCGGCCACGGCGTTCGGGTCGAGTTCTGGCGCTTCGGCGAGGAGCTCGTCGAGGCTCCGCACGCCAACGACCTCACCCGGCGCGCCTTCGCGGCGGAGGACGTCGAGCCGGTGACCGTCGAGCGCTACGGCCGCACGTGGCAGACGCTGCACGGGATGTTCGACCCTCACCCGGGCGAGGTCACCCACGAGATCGACATGGTCTTCTCCTGGGTCGACGGATCGTCGTCCGAGTTCCAGCGCCAGCGCGCGGCCCAGCTGTCGGAGTACGTCGTCGGCGACGGCGACGACGGGCCCGCCCGGTACCGCCACGTCGACGAGCTGCGGTACGCCCTGCGCAGCGTCCACATGTACGCGCCGTGGGTGCGACGCATCTTCATCGCGACCGACTCCCCCGCCCCCGCGTGGCTGCTCGACCACCCGAAGGTGACGATCGTCCGGAGCGAGGAGTTCTTCGAGGACACCTCGGTGCTCCCCACGCACAACTCGCACGCCGTCGAGGCGCAGCTGCACCGCATCGAAGGGCTGTCGGAGCACTTCCTGTACTCGAACGACGACATGTTCTTCGGCCGCCCGCTGTCGCCCGAGCTGTTCTTCTCCCCCGCTGGCGTCTCGTCGTTCGTCGAGTGCGACGTCCGCATCGGCACCGGGCCCCGCCGCGTCGCACGGAGCGGTCACGACAACGCGCTGCGCCTCAACCGCGAACTCCTCAAGGAGCGTTTCGGACGCACGATCGTCCGCGACCTGGAGCACTGCGCGGCACCGCTGCGCCGCTCGGTGATGTTCGAGCTCGAGCGGGAGTTCCCCGAAGAGATCCGGCGCACCGCGGCATCCCGCTTCCGCTCCGCGACCGACGTGTCGGTGACCAACTGCCTGTACCACTACTACGCGCAGTTCACGGGGCGTGCGATCGCGTCGACCGCGCCGCGTGTGCGGTACTTCCAGACGACGCAGGCCGCGTCGCTGCGGCGGATGGAGCGCCTCGCCGAGCGTGGAGACGTGGACATGTTCTGCCTCAACGACGGCGGCGACCTCGAGGTGCCCGAAGCGGTGCGCGTGCGCGCGGTGACGGGTCTGCTCGAGCGGCTCTTCCCGGTCCGCGCGCCCTGGGAGGACCCTGCGGTCAGTGCAGCGCCGGCACGCCCGGTCGAGCTGCACGCGTGACGGAGCCGGTGACGCCCGCCTCGCGCAGGCGTCGCTGAGCCTCGGCGGGGTCGATGTACTCCAGCGGCCGCGGCACGTCGATCGGCACGACCGAGTGGACGACCGTGTCGTCGTAGACGTGCACGAGGTTGTACGCCTGCGCGCCGTCCTGCGGACGCGAACCGCCGACGGGGACGGTCAGATCCTGCGCGTAGCAGGTCGACGACGCGACGGACACGGGGATCCCCGCGAACGTCGCGAACGTCGAGTAGTGCAGGTGCCCGGCGATGATCGCGCGGACGTCCGTGCCGCGCAGGACGTCCGCCAGCCGGTTCTGGTCGCGCAGCTCGACGCTCGCCGCGAGCGGGAGGACGCTCGGGACCGGCGGGTGGTGCATCGCGAGGACCGTGCCGAGCGGCGCCGGCGTCGCGAGCACGCCGCGCAGCCACGCGAGCTGGGCGTCGCAGAGCTCGCCGTGGTGGTGCCCGGGCACGCTCGTGTCGAGGGTGACGATGCGGAGCCCGTCGAGCTCGTCGACCCGGTCGTAGGGTGCCGTCGGATCGGCGGGCGTCTGATCGAGCAGGTGCTCGCGGAAGGCGCCGCGGTCGTCGTGGTTGCCCATGACCCACAAGAGCCGTGCGTCGAGCCGCTCGGCGAACGGCTCGACGAGGGCGCGGATCGCGTCGTACGCAGCGGCCTCGCCGAGATCGACGAGGTCCCCCGTGAAGACGATCGCGTCGGGAGCGATGCCACTGGTTTCGATGGCGTCGAGCGCGGCGGTCAGCGATGCCTCCCCGTCGACGCTCTCGAACAGGCGAGGTCCCGGGCCACGCAGATGCGTGTCACTCAGGTGGAGCAGGATCCGTTCGGCGGCCGGATGCTCGGCGCGGCGCATGGTCACTTCTTCCGTCAGTGCGAGAGCTCGGGTGCCCCCGCCGTGCTCTGAAATGTTACCGGCATGTTTCGGGAACACGGGGTGAATGACGCGCGAAGTCTACGAGAACGGGTGTGGGTGTCGCTTCGAGAGGAGATGACGGATGCCGAGGGCTCAGGCGCGGGCGATGCGGACGAAGTCCTCGATCGTGAGTTCCTCTCCACGCGCGGTGGGCGCCACGCCGGCGCGTTCGAGCACCTCGCTGGCCGCGGCGGACGACCCGCCGAGGACGGCGGACAGGGCCTGGCGGAGCATCTTCCGCCGCTGCTGGAACGCCGCGTCGACGATCGCGAAGGTGCGGAGGCGCTCCTCCTCGGTGCCGCGAGCCGCGGCATCCCGTTCGAAGCCCACGAGGACGCTGTCGACGTTGGGGACCGGCCAGAAGACCTGACGGGAGACGGTGCCGGCGAGGCGCCAGGTGCCGTACCAGGCGGCCTTGACGCTCGGGGCGCCGTAGACCTTCGAACCGGACGGGGCCGCGAGGCGTTCGCCGACCTCGGCCTGCACCATGACGACGCCGCGCTGGATGGTCGGGAAGTGCTCCATGAAGTGCAGGAGCACCGGAACGCTGACGTTGTACGGCAGGTTCGCGACGAGGACGTCGGGGTCGCCCGGGAGCTCGCTCACGCGAAGGGCATCCTGCGCGACGACGATCAGCGCGCCGTCGGGGACGCCGTGCGCCGCGGCGGTGGCGGGCAGGCGCTCGGCGAGGCGGTGGTCGATCTCGACGGCGGTGACCGGGGCGCCGGTCTCGAGGATGGCGAGGGTCAGCGAGCCGAGACCCGGCCCCACCTCGACGACGCGGTCGGCCGAGGTCACGCGCGCGGCCGTGACGATCTTGCGGACCGTGTTGGCGTCGACGACGAAGTTCTGCCCGAGCTTCTTGGTGGGGGTGACGTCGAGGTCGGCGGCGAGGGCGCGGATCTCGGCGGCTCCGAGGAGGGTGACGGGCATGGGTTCCAGCCTAGTTGCCGGGCTCCCCGGACCCCGCCGCCGTCCGCGCTTCCTGATGATCGGCGGCTCAGCCGCCCTCGCCGCCCGGGTCGACGGGAGCGCCGTCCCCGTCCTCCGGAATGTCGCCGCGCTCGACGGGTCCGCCGCGATCATGGCGTCGTTGCACCTCGGCGAACATCCGATCGACCTCCGCGACGGTCGGAGCCCGCAGGCCCGCGGCGGCCTCTTCCAGATCATCCCGAGGTGCGCCGAGGCCGTCGCCGCCGACAATCACCACCGTTCGGCCCTCCTGGACGACGGCGAACTCGTCGATCCCCCCGGCCGACCGGTGCCACGTCGCGCCCTCCTGAATGCAGGTGGCCTCGCCGCCGCCCCACAACTGCTGAGCGGCGCAGCCGGCGGCATCCATCTCCCCCGGATCGGTGCGCACGGTGATCATGTCGCCCGTGCCGGGCTTCGCCCACGTCGCGGTCATGCCGCCCTCGTCCGTCTCGTTCACGGACTGCGGCGCCAGGTCGTATCCCTCGATCGTCGTCGTCACCACGAGCGCGGGGTCGACACCGAGGTGCGAGACCCGTTCGGCGATCTCGGCGGGCGTCGCCGCAGCCGCCGCGCCGCACCCCGAAAGTCCGATCGCCACGAGGGCCGCGGGCAGGGCGAACAGCAGGCGACGAGGCATGCGGCTCACCCTAGCCCCGCGTCCTCAGCCGCGCGCGGCCTTCGCGGCGGCGGGCAGCGCGTCGAGGATCCGGCCGATCGCCGCGTCGTCGTGCGCGGCCGTGACGAACCACGCCTCGAAGGCCGATGGCGGCAGCGAGACGCCGCCCTCGAGCATCGCGTGGAAGAACCGTCCGTAGGCGTCGGCATCCTGCGACGTCGCCGTCGCGTAGTCGGGCACGCCGTTCACGACGGACTCGCCGAAGAAGATGCTGAACAGGGTCCCCGCCCACTGCACGACGTGCGGCACCCCGGCATCCGTCAGCGCAGCGGATGCCGCGTCCGCGACGATGTGCGCGACAGAGTCGAGCGTGCGGTACACCGCGTCGTCGGCGTGCGTCAGGGTCGCGAGTCCCGCGGCGACGGCGACCGGGTTCCCCGACAGCGTGCCGGCCTGGTACACCGGACCGGTCGGGGCGAGGAGGTCCATGATGTCCGCGCGACCGGCGACGGCGGCGACGGGGAGCCCGCCGCCGATGACCTTGCCGAAGGCGATGAGGTCGGGGACGACGTGCTCCCCCGCGGCATCCAGCACGCCGGCGTAGCCCGAGCGCGACGACCGGAAGCCCGTGAGCACCTCGTCGCTGATGAGGAGCGCCCCGTTGCGGTGCGCGATCTCCGACAGGAACGCCGTGAATCCGGATGCCGGGGGCACGACGCCCATGTTGGCGCCGGCGGCCTCGGTGATGATCGCGGCGATCCGGCCTTCGTGAGCGCGGAAGACCTCCTCGACGGCGGCGCGGTCGTTGTAGCCGATGACGAGCGTCTGCGCCGCGATGGCCGCCGGGACGCCCGCCGATCCGGGCAGGGCGAGGGTCGCGAGACCCGAGCCGGCCTGCGCGAGCAGGCCGTCGGAGTGACCGTGGTAGTGCCCGGCGAACTTGACGAGCAGGTCGCGGCCGGTCGCGGCGCGCGCGAGGCGGATCGCCGTCATCGTCGCCTCGGTGCCGGTCGAGACGAGGCGGATCTTCTCCGCGGCGGGGACGCGCGTGCGGATCTCCTCGGCGAGCTCGGTCTCGGCGGCCGTCGGCGCGCCGAACGAGAGTCCGCGGCGGGCGGCCTCGACGACCGCGTCGATCACGGCGGGGTGCGAGTGGCCGAGCAGGGCGGGCCCCCAGCTGGCGACGAGGTCGACGTAGTCCCGGCCATCGGCATCCGTCACGTAGGCGCCCTGCGCAGACACCATGAACCGCGGCGTCCCGCCGACGGACCCGTAGGCGCGGACGGGCGAGTCGACACCTCCGGGGATCACTCCGCGGGCACGGTCGAACAGCTCCTGGTTGCGGCTCATGCGAGACCCTTCCCGGCGCGCAGCCAGTGCGCGACCTCGACGGCCCAGTAGGTGAGGATGACGTCGGCGCCGGCCCGGCGGATGCCCAGCAGACTCTCGCCGATGGCCCGCTCGCGGTCGATCAGGCCCGCCGCGGCGGCGTGCTCGATCATCGCGTACTCCCCCGACACCTGGTACGCCCACACCGGTACGTTCGAGCGGTCCGAGACGCGGGCGAGCACGTCGAGGTACGGCATGGCGGGCTTGACCATGACGACATCGGCGCCCTCGGCGATGTCGACGAGAGCCTCCTCGACGCCCTCCCGAGCGTTCGCGGGGTCCATCTGGTACGTCCGGCGGTCGCCCTGCAGCGTCGACTCGACGGCGTCGCGGAAGGGGCCGTAGAAGGCGGAGGCGTACTTCGCGGAGTAGGCGAGGATCGCGACGTGGGCGAAGCCGGCGGCATCCAGTCCTGCGCGGACCGCAGCGACCTGGCCGTCCATCATCCCCGAGAGGCCGAGCACGTCGGCGCCGGCGCGGGCCTGCGCGACGCCCATCTCGGCGTAGACCTCGAGGGTCGCGTCGTTGTCGACCGAGCCGTCGGCGGCGAGCAGGCCGCAATGGCCGTGGTCGGTGAACTCGTCGAGGCACAGGTCGGCCTGCACGGTGAGACGGCCCGCGGCGGCGCGCGCCGCGACGGCGATCGCCCGGTTCAGGATGCCGTCGGGGTCGGTCGCGCCGCTGCCGACCGCGTCGCGGACGGCGGGCACGCCGAAGAGCATGATCCCGCCGATGCCGGCGGCGGCCGCCTCGTCGACGACGTCGGCGATCGCGTCGAGCGGATGCTGCGACACGCCCGGCATGCTCGCGATGGGTTGCGAGGAGTCGATGCCCTCCTTCACGAACACCGGCAGCACGAGCTGCGAGGGGACGAGGTGGTGCTCGGCGGCCAGGCGGCGGAGCGCGGGCGTGCCGCGCAGGCGGCGGAGGCGGCGGGTGGGGAACGAGGTCATGAGGACTTCTCCGAGGGGACGCGGGCGTCGAGCTCGGCGATCAACGCGTCGATGCTCTGGCTCTGGGCGGTGTGGCCGACGGTGAAACCGAGGGCCGTGGCGTCGCGGGTCGTGCCGGGACCGATCGAGGCGACGAGAGTGGATGCCGGGAGGATCCCGACCTGCCTCCGGAGCTCCCGGCCGACGCTCAACGAGGTGAGGAGCACGACGTCGATCTCGCCGGAGCGGAGCCCGTCGGCGACAGCGGGGTCGAGGTCGACCCCGACCGTGCGGTAGGCGATGCAGACGTCGACGCCGAATCCGCGGACGTCGAGCTCGTCGCTCACGACGGCCTGCGCGAGATCGCTCCGGACGACGAGCGCGCGGCCCGTCGTCGACGGGGTCCGATCGGCGCACCATTGGGTGACAAGGGCGGTCGCCGAGGAGGCGCCGGCGGGGACGAAGTCGACCTCCCAGCCCGCGTCGGCGACGGCGCGGGCCGTCGCACGACCGACGGCGGCGATGCGGGTCGTCGCGGGGATCGCGACGGCATGCTGGCGGAGCTGCTCGACGCTCGCGGCGCTCGTGACGAACAGCCACGCGTAGGCACCGTCGGCGAGGGCCGTGAACGCGCGGTCTCGGGCGGCCGTGTCGCGCGGCGGCGCCGACGAGATGAGGGGGGCGACGACGGCCTCCGCGCCCCGGGCGTGCAGGTCGACGCGGACGCGTTCCCCCCACGCCCCGGCGCGAGGCACCAGGACGCGAGCGCCGTGCAGGCCGCCCGTCATCGGGACGACCCGGCCAGGTCGGCGAGGTCGGCGGCACCGCCCTCGAGCAGCTCGGCGACGACGTCGGCCGCAGCCGCATCGACGTCGACGTCCGGATCGAGGAGCCGCGAGGCGGCGACCGAGCGGCGGCCGTCCTCGGCGTAGACGTGCGCGATCAGTGTCACGGTGTCGCCGTGATGCTCTGCGTCGATCGCGACGGGGGCGGCGCAGCCGGCCTCGAGCCGGCGCAGCACGGCGCGTTCGAGGTTCGCGGCGAGGGCCGTGTCGGCGTCCTCGATGAGGCGCACGGCGTCGGCGACGGCGGCATCCCCGTCGCGGATCTCGACGGCCAGCGCACCCTGCGCGGCGGACGTCGGCCAGTCGAGCACATGCGTGATGGCGGCGTCGCGGCCGATGCGGCGAAGGCCGGCCTCGGCGAGGACGATCGCGTCGTACTGGCCGTCGGCGACCTTGCGCAGGCGGCTGTCGACGTTGCCGCGGATGCCCTCGACCACGAGATCCGGGCGCCGCGCGAGCACCTGGGCGACGCGGCGCGGCGAGCCGGTGCCGACGCGGGCGCCGGCGGGCAGCTCGTCGAGCGACAGCCCGTCGCGGGAGTGCAGGACGTCACGCTGCGAGGCGCGGACCGGCACGGCGCCCACGACGATGCCGGGGAACGGCGCCGTCGGCAGGTCCTTCATCGAGTGCACGAGGAAGTCGCACTCGTCCCGCAGCAGCGCGTCGCGAAGGGCCGTGGCGAAGACACCCGTGCCGCCCATCTGCGCGAGCGGCCCCGTGAGGACGTCGCCCTCGCTGGTGATGGGGACGAGTTCGACGTCTCGACCGGATGCCGCGGCCACGGCATCCGCCACTTGCTGCGACTGGGTCGTGGCCAGCAGGCTCGCCCGGGTCCCCAGGCGCAAGGTCACGGTGCCACGCCCGACAGCGCCGGCTGGAAGCCGAGCCGCTTGTTCTCGCAGCAGCCGGGACGGCAGACGTCGTACCAGGGACCGAGGTCCGTCACGGCGGGGCGCTCGGCCGCGGGCGTGCCCGCGAGGCGCTCCTCGACGAGGTCGACGAGGCCCGCGACATAGGTCGGGTGGGTGCTCGGGGTCGCGGTGCGGACGGCGACGAGGCCGAGCTCCTCCGCGGTCTCCATCGCCTCGGTGTCGAGGTCCCACATGACCTCCATGTGGTCGCTCACGAACCCGAGCGGAACGATGAGGACGGCCTTGCGGCCGCGGCCCGGCAGGTCCTGCATCGCGTCGTTGATGTCGGGCTCGAGCCACGGCACCTGCGGCGGGCCGGACCGGCTCTGGAAGACGAGCTGCCAGGCGCCGGGGAACCCGAGCCGCGAGACGATCTCCTCGCCGACGGCGAGGTGCTGAGCGACGTACGCGCCGCCCGGGCCGAATCCGCGCTCGGGCGGACCCGAGCGGTCGGCGTCGGAGGTCGGGATCGAATGGGTCGAGAACAGGATCTCGACCTCGTTCGCGAGGTCGGTGATGCCGCGCTCGGCGAGCTCGGCGATGCCCGCTCGGATCCCGTCGACGAAGGGCGCGACGAAGCCGGGGTGGTCGAAGAACTGGCGCACCTTGTCGATCTGCACGTCGGTCTGATGCCCGGTGGCCTCGACGGCGTCCGCGAGGTCCTCGCGGTACTGCCGGCACGAGGAGTACGAGCTGTAGGCGCTCGTGGCGATGGCGAGGAGCTTCCGCCGCCCGTCGGCGACGGCGGCGTCGATCGCGTCGGTGACGTACGGCATCCAGTTGCGGTTGCCCCAGTAGACGGGCAGGTCGAGTCCGCGGGCCGCGAGTTCGGCATCG
The DNA here is from genome assembly GCF_900100525.1 of Microbacterium sp. 77mftsu3.1. Classification (NCBI taxonomy): domain Bacteria; kingdom Bacillati; phylum Actinomycetota; class Actinomycetes; order Micrococcales; family Microbacteriaceae; genus Microbacterium; species Microbacterium sp. 77mftsu3.1. The sequence goes on from NZ_FNCR01000001.1 coordinate 404,722, forward strand.
AGCGCCGCCTTCAGCTCGCGGTTGTGCTCGTTGATCGGCGACACCCCGCCGAAGTGGCGGTAGTGGTGCGCGACCTCCTCGAGACGCTCGTCCGGGATGCCGCGGCCCGCCGTGACGTTGCGGAGGAACGGGATGACGTCGTCCTGACCCTCGGGCCCGCCGAAGCCCAGCAGCAGGATCCCGTCGTAGTCGACGGGGATCGTGGCATGCGGATCGCCCGCCCGCGCGCCCTCGGACGCATTCGGGATGACGGCGCCCTCGGCGACGACCACGCCGTGCGCGCGCGGCGGCTTGGGACGGAACTCCGGGTTCACGGATCCGATGTTCTCTGCACTCATGACAGGACCTCCGCCAGTTCGTCGATCTCCACGCGCCGCCCGGTGTAGAACGGCACTTCTTCGCGGACGTGACGTCGCGCGTCGGTGGCCCGGAGCTCGCGCATCATGTCGACGAGGCTGATCGGGTCGTCGCTCTCGAGCGGCAGCAGCCACTCGTAGTCGCTGAGCCCGAACGTCGACACCGTGTTCGCGACCACGTCGCGGAAGACGGCGCCCTTGCGGCCGTGCTCGGCCAGCATGCGCGAACGGTCCTCCTCGGGGAGCAGGTACCACTCGTAGCTGCGGACGAAGGGGTAGAGGCAGAGCCACCCGCGCGCGTGCTCGCCGCGGAGGTACCCGGGGACGTGGCGCTTGTTGAACTCGGCCTCGCGGTGCACGCCCATCGCACTCCACACGTTCGTGAAGGATGCGAGGACGGCGGTCCGACGCAGCTGCCGGAGCGCCTTCTGGAGGGCGGCGGGGTCCTCGCCGTGCAGCCAGACCATCAGGTCGGCTTCGGCCCGCATGCCGGTCACGTCGTAGAGCCCGCGCAGGGTCACGCCGTCCGGAGCGAGCCCGTCCGCGACGGCGCGCAGCGCGTCGAGGTCGCCCGCCGTCGGTGTGCCGATGCGCGGACGCGGTCCCGCGAGGATCGCGAACAGGGTGTAGCCGAGGCCGGGATCAGGCGTCTCGTCAGTGGACATGACGTACTCCTTCGGAGGGGGTGGGAGGGGTGGTGAGGCCGCAGGCGAGGGCGCGCGCGTGCGGGATGACCGAGGCGAGCCCGGTCCCGGCCGCGACGGCTCCCGCGAGACGGATGCCGCGCTCCGCCGCCGCAGCGGCGACCGCCTGGCGGACGGGCGGTGTCGCGACGGCGTCGGGCCACGAGACGGGGACGACACGGCGGACGTCCCCCGGCGAGACCCTGACCCCGGTCAGGGTGCGGATCGCGGCGGCGGCACCGGCGGCATCCGTCAGTTCGTCGTGACGGCCCTCGCGAGCGGACAGCCGCACGAGGTGAGACCCGGCGGGGAGCGCTGCGGCGGCCCATTGCCACTTCGCGTCGACGTGGGTCAGGGCCTTCGCGGCGCAGTCGATCTCGGGGGCCGCGATGACGCCCGACCCGACGGGGAAGGCGTCGAACCCGTCCGAGGCAACCTCGGCGACGACGAGCCCGACGGGCGGCGCCAGTGCGACGTCGACGCCCAGGAGTTCGGCGGCGGCGGTCGGCCCGGTCGCGATCACCACGGAGGCGGCCGACAGGGTCTCGTGGCCGAGGTCGACGGAGGTCGCGGTCACGGCACGCACCGGCGTCCCCGTGCGGATGACCGCGCCCGCGCGGAGCGCCACCGCCTCGAGCTCGGCGGCGAGACGCCACAGGCCACCCTCGACCCCGCGGACGGCCGACCCCGCACGGACGGCGGGCGCGAGCGCATCGACGGCGGCGGTCAGCGAACCGGCGGCCTGCGCCTTCTCCCACAGCACGGGGTGAAGCGAGGACAGCCGGACGGACTCCGCGCTCTGCGAGTAGACGCTCCGACACAGCGGCTCGACCAACCTCGCCGTGACACGTGCGCCGAAGCGGCTGGTCGTGAGCTCGGCGAGCGACGGTTCGGCGCCGACGGGCGTCGGCAGGAGGCGCTCCTGGGCCGCCCGTCGGGCACCGCGACGACCGAGGATGCGCACGACGTCGGCCGCGAGAGGCTCCGCGGGCATGCCCACGAGCGCCCGACGCGGCAGCGGCGCGCGGTCCACCCGGCCGGACCGGCGGCGGAAAGCGACGTGCGCTCCCCCGGGGGCGGGTTCGACCAGCTGCACGGGCAGCCGCGCGTCGGCGACGAGATCGGCGACGCCCGTCGTGCGTGTGGCAAAGGATTCGGCGCCGAGGTCGACCTCGAGGCCCGCGGCCACGCCGCGTCGCAGCATCCCCCCGGCGTCGTCGGATGCTTCGAGGAGGACGACGTCACGACCGGCCCGCGCGAGCTCCCACGCGATCGTCAGACCGGCGATACCGCCACCCACGATGATCACGTCGTGGGTCGCCTCGTGGGTCACGGCGCCCGCCAGTCGTGGACCGTCCGCACCACCGCCGAGATCGCATCGGGGTCGGCCTCCATGGGGACGCCGTGACCCAGGTTGAAGACGTGTGCGCGCGCGGCGAGGCCGTCCTCGAGGATGCGGTGGACCTCTGCCGTCCGCACGGCCTCGGGGGCGAACAGCTGCGCGGGATCGAGGTTGCCCTGCAAGGTCAGGTCGCGCCCGATGCGCTGACGCGCGTCGGCGAGGCGGACCCGGTAGTCCACGCCGAGCGCGTCGATGTCGGGGGTGGCCATGTCGGCGAGGATCTCGCCGGTGCCGACACCGAAGTGCACGAGCGGCAGGCGATCGACGCCCTCGGGGAGCGGGAGCGATCGCGCGTGCTGCAGCGCGGCGACGGATGCCGGGAGCACCGATGCGCGGTAGTCATCGGGGTTCAGGCCACCCGCCCACGAGTCGAACAGCTGGCCCGCGCTCGCGCCCGCCTCGATCTGGAGGGCGAGGAAGCGGCCGGTGACCTCGGCGAGCCACATCGTGAGGTCCCGCCATGCGGCCGGGTCCTCATGGATGAGGCGCCGGGCCGCGAGGTGATCCTTCGACGGACCGCCCTCGACGAGGTAGGCGGCGAGGGTGAACGGGGCCCCGGCGAACCCGATGAGCGGCAGCGGCTCACCGCGCTCTTCGGAGAGGTCGGCGAGCATGGCGGTCGTCCGGCCCACGGCATCCGCGATCGCCTCGCCGCGCTCGGTCACGAGCGCGGGATCGATCGCCGTGGTGCGGGCGATGTCGGCGGCGGTCCGCAGCGGCTGGGAGAAGACGGGACCGCGGCCCGCGGCGATCTCGACGTCAACGCCCAGGAGGGCGAGCGGCACGATGATGTCGCTGAAGAAGATCGCCGCGTCGACGCCGTGACGGCGAACCGGCTGCATCGTGATCTCACTCGCCAGGGCGGGGTCGAGACAGGCCTCGATCATCGTCCCCTGCGACCGCAGCGCACGGTACTCCGGCAACGAACGACCCGCCTGGCGCATGAACCAGACGGGGGTGATGTCGGGGCGGTCGCCCAGAAGTGCGCGGACGAGCCGCGACTCGCGGGTGCGTGCGGCGACGAGGGGGTGGCTGAGGCCGGGAATGATGAACTCCTCGAATCGGTTAATCGATATACTAGTCGCGATCCAAGGGGGTTCTCCGCACCGTGCTCGTCTGCCTGACCGCGCATCAGCGCTCCACACCGTTCGACTCACTCGAGCGGCTCTCGACGGTCGGCGACGACCTCGCAGAGCGTCTGTCCGCGGTCCACGACTCGGTGCGCGGCGCTGTGGTCCTCGCCACCTGCAACCGCTTCGAGGCCTACTTCGACCTCGCCGAGGAGCCCGACCTCGCCTCCCCCGTCCCCGCGATGGATGCCGCGATGGAGGCCATCGCCGGCGCCGCCGACATGGACTACCGGGCTCTCCGCGAGAACGTCGACTTCGCCCACGGCAATCAGGTCGCCCATCACCTCTTCACCGTCGCCTCCGGCCTCGACTCGGTCGCCGTCGGCGAGGACGAGATCGCCGGCCAGGTGCGCCGCGCGCTCGAGGCGGCCCGCGGGCGCGGACTGACCACCGCTCCCCTCGAGCACCTCTTCCAGCGCGCCACCGAGACATCCCGCGCCGTGAAGAACACGACGCGGCTGGGTGAATCCGGCCGCTCGCTCGTCCGTCTCGCGGTCGACCTGGTGAGCTCCCGCGTCGACTGGGACACCGCCCGCGTCCTGCTCGTCGGCACGGGTCGTTACGCCGCCGCTGCACTCGCCGCCCTCCGCGCGGTCGGGGCCACCGACATCCGCGTCCACTCCCGGTCGGGTCGTCAGCGCTTCGCGAACCGCGAGCACCTCGTCCACGTGAGCGTCGACGACTATGCGGCCGAGGCCGCCGCCGCCGATGTCGTCGTGACTTGCACCGCGACGACCGACACGTTCGCCCTCGAAGCCTTCTCGCACGCGACCGCCCGCGCCGGCAGTACGGCGGCGCAGGTCGTCATCGACCTCGGCCTCCCCCGCAACGTCGACCCCGAGGTGGCGCTCCTCCCCGGTGTCGAGCTCCTCGACCTCGAGACGATCCGCCTGCACGCGCCCGTCGACGAGGCCGAGACCGTCGGTCAGGCGCGCGAGATCGTCCAGGCCGCGGCTCAGCGCCACGCCGCGGCCCGACGGGTCCACGAGGTCGCGCCGTCGGTCGTCGACCTCCGCGGATTCGTCCACGGTGTCCTCGACGAGGAACTCACCCGAGCCCGTCGCCGCGGCGACTCCCCCGAGGTGGAGACGGCGCTCCGCCACTTCTCCGGCGTCCTCCTACACCAGCTCATCGCCCGCGGTCACACGCTCGCGTCGTCGGGGGCGGGTGCCGACTGGGCCGACGCGATCCGCACGGTGCTGCCGGGCACCCGCGAGGGCATCTCCCCGGACGAGGGCGAACAGCCGTGAGTCCGAGCGTCACGCTGAAGGACATCGCGCGCGCCGCCGGCGTGTCGACGGCGGCCATCAGCCAGGCGCTCAACGACCGCGGCAGCATGCGCCCCGAGACGCGCGAGCGGATCAAGGCGCTCGCCGCCGAACTCGGCTACGTCCCGAACCGTCACGCGGCCGCACTCCGGAGCGGGCGGACCATGACCGTCGGTTTCGTCATGGTCGACGACCCCCAGAGCGATCGACGCGGCGAGCTCCAGCGTGCCCGCAAGCTCATCTCGCTCGTCCGCGCCTCAGCGGAGCACGGGTTCACGGTCACAGTCCTCTCGGACTCGAACCCCGACCTCATCTCGGGGACGACCCTCGACGCGCTCTACGTTCCCGACGCCCGCGGCAATCAGCCCCTGCTGCACGCGGCGATCGCCCGCGGCATCCCGATCGTCGCGGACGACCAGTTCGTCGACGGCTCGCGGGGGCTCAGCATCCGCACGGGCTACGACGCGGCCGTCCGGGCGGGGCTCGACGAGCTCGAACGGGCGGGCGCCCAGCGCATCGTCTTCCTCACCGAGGACGGCCGACAGCCTCGAGACGAGATCGGCCGGGCCGCCTACGAGATCTGGAGCTCGGTCCGCGGGCGCGAGCCCCTCGTCCGGGCGGTGGATGCGTCCCGCCGCACTCTCCCGCGCCTGCTCACGGACGCCCTCGCCGACGGCGCCGACGCGATCTTCGCGGGCGCGGAGGACGGCCCCGACGTCTACCTGCAGCTCGAGGAGATGCGCCTCGTCATCCCCCGCGACGTGCAGCTCGTCGCCCTCTGCACGACCGACTGCGCGGTCAACCGCAGGCTCGGCGTGACGCACGTCTGCATCCGCCCGGACCTCGCCGCCGAGGCGATGTTCGAGACGTTGCCCGCGGCGCTCCTCGACGACGCACCACGGGTCGTCGACCTGCCCTGGGAACTCGTGCCGGGGTCGACGACGCGGCCGCCCCTCACGATCGACTCGAGGCGGAAGCCTCGGCCGAAGCGGGCTCAGTCGCTGAAAGCCCCGTAGACCTCGAGCGTGTTCTGCGCGAGCTGCGCGCAGAGCTCGTCGACCGGCATCCCCAGCTCGGCCGCCATGAAGCGCACCGTGACGGGCACCAGGTACGGCGCGTTGGGGCGTCCGCGGTGGGGCGTCGGCGTCAGGAAGGGCGCGTCGGTCTCGACCAGAATCCGCTCGCGCGGGGTCACCGCAAGGGCGTCGCGGAGGTTCTGAGCATTCTTGAACGTCACGTTGCCGGCGAAGCTCAGCCAGTACCCGCGCTCGGCGCTGTAGCGCGCCATGTCGGCGTCGCCCGAGAAGCAGTGGAAGACGGTCCGCTCCGGGGCGCCGACGCGCTCGAGGGTCTCGAGGACCGCCCCGTGGGCGTCGCGGTCGTGGATCTGCATCGCGATGCCGTGGCGCTTGGCGATGTCGATGTGCGCCTCGAAGCTCTCGATCTGCGCGGGGATGCCGCTCTCGTCCGTCCGGAAAAAGTCGAGACCCGTCTCGCCCACGGCCCGCACGCGCGGCTGCGCCGCGAGCTCGTCGATGACGGCGATCGCCTCGTCGAGACGGCCGGCCCGCTCGTAGGCGGGCGCTTCGTTCGGGTGGATGGCGACCGCGGCGAGCACGGCGGGGTGGGATGCCGCGGCCCACGCGGACCAGCGGGAGGAGTCGATGTCGCCGCCCGCCTGGACCACGCCGATCACGCCGACCGCGGCTGCGCGGGCGAGCTGCTCGTCGAGACCGCGCGGCTCGTCACCGTCTTCGATCTCGAGGTGCGCGTGGTTGTCGTAGACGGCGACCGGAAGGGGCTCCGGGGCGTCCGGCCAGCGCACGTCCCGGGCGGATTGCTCGCGCTGGCGGACGTAGCCGCTCGGGTCGGTGGGGTCGGTCGTCATGCCGTCTGCTCGACGCGCGGGAACAGCGGCGCGAGGGTCTTCACCCGGCTGCCCGCGGGGAGCTGGCCCCACGTGCCCGCCTCGCGGAGCGGCTGCGCGGTGAGCTCGCCGGGGGCGCCCAGGGCGTCCCAGAGCGTCGCGGTCGACTGCGGCATGACCGGCGACAGCAGGACCGCGAGGGCGCGGAGCCCTTCGGCGGCCGTGTAGAGCACGGTCGACAGCCGTTCGCGCTTCGCCTCGTCCTTGGCGAGCGCCCAGGGTTCGTTCTCGGTGATGTACCCGTTGAGGTCGTCGACGATCCGCCAGATGGCGGCGATGGCCTCGTCGGGGCGGAACGCGGTCATCGCGGCATCCGCAGCGGTCGCTGCTTCCGCCACCGTGCGCTGCACCCGGAGGTCGATCTCGGTGGGCTCGCCGGCGGTCGGCACGACGCCGTCGAAGTACCGGCCGATCATGGCGACGGTGCGCGAGGCGAGGTTGCCGAATCCGTTCGCGAGCTCGGCCTGATAGCGCGCCGAGAGGTCCTCCCACGAGAACGAGCCGTCCTGGCCGAAGGCGATCGCCGAGAGGAAGTAGTAGCGGTAGGCATCCGATCCGAAGACGTCGGTGATCTCGGTCGGCGCGATGCCCGTGAGCTTCGACTTCGACATCTTCTCGCCGCCGACGAGCAGCCAGCCGTGCGCGAAGATCCCCTTCGGGACCTCGAGCCCTGCGGCCATCAGCATGGCGGGCCAGATGACGGCGTGGAAGCGCAGGATGTCCTTGCCGACCACATGGTAGGCCGGCCAGCGGCGCTCGAACTGCTCGGGGTCGTCGCCGTACCCGACGGCGGTCGCGTAGTTCAGCAGCGCGTCGACCCACACGTAGATGACGTGCGAGTCGTCCCACGGCACGCGGATGCCCCAGTCGAACGCGGAGCGCGAGATCGACAGGTCCTTGAGGCCCGATCGGACGAACGAGACGACCTCGTTGCGCGCCGAGTCCGGACGCACGAAGTCGGGCTGTGTCTTGTAGAGCTCGAGGAGCCGGTCCTGGAACTCGCTGAGCTTGAAGAAGTAGTTCTTCTCCTGCAGGAGCTCGAGCGGCTTCGAGTGGATCGCGCACACCTTGAGGCCCTCGAACGGTCCGGTGCCGTCGACGATCTCGGCCTCGGGCTTGAACTCCTCGCAGCCGACGCAGTACAGCGCCTCGTACTCGCCCGCGTAGATGTAGCCGCTGTCGTAGAGCGCCTGCACGAAGGTCTTCACGCGCTCCTCGTGGCGGGGCTGCGTCGTGCGGATGAAGTCGTCGTTGGCGACGTCGAGGGTCCGCAGGAGCGGGAACCACGACTCCTCGACGAGCTTGTCGACCCACTGCTGCGGCGTGACGCCGTTCGCGGTCGCGGCCCGGAGCATCTTCTGCCCGTGCTCGTCGGTGCCGGTGAGCATCCAGGTGTCGTCCCCCGACTGGCGGTGCCAGCGCGCGAGAGCGTCCACCGCCACCGACGTGTACCCGTGCCCGATGTGGGGCAGATCGCTCGGGTAGTAGATGGGGGTGGTGATGTAGAAGGAGCCGCCGGAAGTCACCTGGAGATTCTACGGGCGGCGCGGCACCGGCCGTCGTTCATGACGGGTGCTCCGCCCTCGGAGGCTCAGGCGCTCGCGCGCGGCACGAGCGTCGTGGGCAGCACGATCGATCCGCCGGCGCCCCCGTCGACGACGTCGAGGAGGACCTCGACCATCCGGCGCGAGATCTCGGTCCACGGCTGACGCATCGTGGTGAGCGGCGGGTCGGTCGTCGCCGCGAGGCCCGAGTCGTCGAATCCCGCGACCGCGACGTCCTCGGGCACGCGCCGTCCGGCCTTGCGGAGAGCGGCGATCGCGCCCACGGCCATGACGTCGGATGCCGCGAACACCGCGTCGATGTCGGGAGCGCGCCCGAGGAGACGGGTCATGGCGGCCTCGCCTGCGACGCTGGAGTAGACGTCCTGCTCCACGAGGGCCGGGTCGAACTTCTCGCCCATCTCCTCGCGGAACCCCACCAGCCGGTAGCGACCGCCCGGGGTGTCGTCGGGTCCCGTGATGACGGCGATGCGCTCGTACCCGCGGTCGAGGAGGTGGCGGGTCATCTCCCGTGCCGATCCCTCCTCGTCGACCGACACCGTCGGGACGTGGGCGCGGTCCCCGAGCGGGACCCCCGAGCACACCGTCGGCACCCCGGCCGCCGTCAGCGAGGCGAGGAGCGGGTTGGACTCGTGCGACGAGATGAGGAGCACGCCGTCGACGTGCCCCGCGCGGACGTACCGCTCGATGTTGGCGTACTGCGAGGGGTGCTCCGCGATGAGCAGCACGAGGGTCATGTCCCGAGCGGCGAGGGCTTCGGTCGCGCCGCGCAGCAGCAACGCGAAGGTGGGGTCGGCGAACAGGAGGTGCTGCGGCTCCGTCAGGAGGAACGCGACTGAGTTCGCCCGGCCCGTGGCGAGGGCCCGCGCGGCATGACTGACGGTGTAGCCCGTGGCCTGGATGGCGGCCTCGACCGCGAGACGGGACTCCTCCGACACCCAGCGACCGCCGTTGATGACCCGCGAGACGGTGCCGTGCGAGACGCCCGCGACCTCCGCGACGTCGCGGATGGTGGGACGCCTGCGCTCGGAGGGGAGGACCACGCGCCGACTCTATACCCCGGGCGCCCTCCGCTCGGACGGGGACTGGGACCGGTCACAATCCGGTAACGGGGGCCGGTTGGGGCGCGGCATCCCGCATAGACTCCGTGACGAACCTGTTACCGGTCCCAGTCGCCTCTCGGAGGCGCGACGGGGACGGAGCCCGATCGATGAGGATGGCTCTCGCACCATGACGACCCCCGCTTGGCCGCATCTGGACGGCATCGCCTACGGCGGTGACTACAACCCGGAGCAGTGGCCCCGCGAGGTGTGGGACGAGGACGTGCGGCTCATGCGCGACGCCGGCGTCACGATGGTGAGCATCGGCATCTTCTCGTGGGGTCTCCTCGAGATCCGCGAGGGCGAGTTCGACTTCGCGTGGCTCGACGACATCATCGCCCTCCTCCACGAGAACGGCATCGCCGTCGACCTCGGCACCCCGACCGCCTCTCCCCCGGCGTGGTTCTTCGCGCAGTACCCCGAGGCCCGCACCGTCACGAAGGACGGCGTGCCGATGGGCTTCGGCGCCCGCGGCATGGTCTCGCACTCGGCGCCCGAGTACCGCGCAGCGATCGCCCGCATCGCCGGCGCTCTCGCCGAGCGCTACGGCGATCACCCGGCCGTCGTGCTGTGGCACATCCACAACGAGTACGGCGTGCCCGTCGGCGAGGACTTCTCCCCGCACTCCGTCCGGGCCTGGCGTCTCTGGCTGCAGGCGAAGTACGGCGAGATCGCCGGCCTCAACGCCGCCTGGGGCACCGCGTTCTGGGGGCAGCACTACGAGGAGTGGGACCACGTCGGCGCACCCGCCGCCGCCCCGTCGACCATCAACCCCGCGCAGAAGCTCGATTGGGCGCGGTTCACGGACGAGATGCTGCGGGAGTGCTTCCGCATCGAGAAGGCCGCGATCCGTGAGCACGCCTCGCAGCCCATCACGACGAACTTCATGGCCAACCAGCACCATGGCGTCGACCTCTGGGCCTGGGCGGACGAGGTCGACATCGTCTCGGACGACCACTACCTGTGGGCGGCCGACGAGGAGGGCGAGATCGGCCTCGCGATCGCCGCCGATCTCAGCCGCTCCGTCGGAGCCGGCAAGCCCTGGATCCTCATGGAGCACTCCACCTCCGCCGTCAACTGGCAGCCGCGGAACGTCGCGAAGCGCCCCGGTGAGATGACCCGGAACTCGCTGAGCCACCTCGGGCGCGGAGCCGACGGCATCCTCTTCTTCCAGTGGCGCGCGGGACGCTCCGGCGCCGAGAAGTTCCACTCCGCGATGCTGCCGCACGCCGGTACCGAGTCGCGTGTCTTCCGCGAGGTCGTGGACCTCGGAGCGAAGCTTGGCCGTCTGGCCGAGGTACAGGGCTCGCGCGTCGAGGCCGACGTCGCCGTCCTGTGGGACTTCGAGTCGTTCTGGGCGCAGGACCTCGAGTGGCGCCCGTCCGAGGATGTCAGCCACGACGAGCGCATCAGGGCTTTCTACGAGCGGCTCTGGCGCGACGACATCACCGTCGACTTCGCCCTCCCCGGGCACGACCTCTCGCGCTACCGTCTCGTCGTCGTCCCGTCGCAGTACCTGCTGACCGCAGCGGATGCCGCGAACCTCACCGCCTATGTCTCCCAGGGCGGGACGCTCGTCGTGTCGTTCTTTTCCGCCGTCGTCGACGAGAACGACGCCGTCCACCCCGGCGGCTACGGCGCCGTGCTCGCGGACGCTCTGGGCGTCCGCGTCGAGGAGCACCTGCCCCTGCGCGAGGGACACGTCACCGGCATCCGCGTCGACGATCACGTCTTCGCTGCCGACATCTGGCAGGAGGATCTCGTCGTCACCACCGCCGACGTCCGCGCGACCTACACCGCCGGGCCTGCCGAGGGCCGTCCCGCCGTGACGCGGAACGCCCACGGTGACGGTGTCGGCTGGTACATCAGCACCCGACCGGATGCCGACGGCCTCCGCGCGATCATGCGCGAGGTCTACGCCGACGCGGGTGTCGACGTGCCCGGCACGCCTGACGGCGTGGAGACGATCGTGCGCCGAGGAGCCGACTCCGACTACCTCGTCGCGATCAACCACGGCACCGAACAGGTGTCGCTCACGACCACCGGAACCGACCTGCTCACGCAGGCCGACGTCCGGGACACGCTGGTGCTGGCAGGAGGCGACGTCGCCGTCGTCCGCCTGGCGCACACAGCCCACCGGGGCGATCGATGACCGATCGACTCGCGACGGGACACCGTCGAACGCACTGAGAGAAAAGCCGTCGCAGCCACCCGGCCGCGACGATCACACACCGGTCGTGACGGCGCGACCTCGCCAGAGGCCCGCCGGATCGACCACACCCGGAAGGAAGATCCATGCGCAAGATGGGTATCGGCATCGCCGCATTGGCGGCGGGCTCCCTCCTGCTGGCCGGTTGCGCCGGCGGCAGCAGCACCACCACCCCGGCACAGTCGGAGTCAGCGGCTCCGATCGACGCAAGCGGCGTGACCCTCACCGTCTGGACCGACGAGAACCGCGAGCCCGCCATTAAGGCCGCCGCGAAGACGTTCGAGGAGGAGACCGGCGCGAAGATCGATCTCGTCCAGAAGAACTTCGGCGACATCCGCAACGACTTCACCAACCAGGTGCCCACGGGCAAGGGGCCCGACATCACGATCGGCGCGCACGACTGGCTCGGCGGTTTCGTGCAGGCGGGTGTCGTGGCGACCGTCGACCTCGGCGAGAACGCCTCCAAGTTCGAGAAGGTCGCGACCGACGCGTTCACGTACGACGGCCAGACCTACGGTCTGCCCTACTCGCTCGAGAGCGTCGCGCTCGTCCAGAACACCGACCTCGTCGGCGAGGACGCACCCGCGACCTTCGACGACATGATCGCGGCGGGCACCAAGTCGGGCGCCGAGCGTCCGTTCGTCATCAACACGGAGAGCTCAAAGGGCGACGCGTACACGATGTACGGGCTCCAGACCTCGTTCGGTGCGCCGGTGTTCGTGCAGGACTCCTCCGGGTCCTACACGAAGGACGTCGGCATGGGCGGCGAGCCCGGTACCGCATTCGCCACGTGGCTCGGCGAGCACGGCGAAAAGGGCTCGGGCGAGATCTCGACCACGATCGACTACGACACCAACAACGAGCTGTTCGCCTCGGGCAAGGCCGCGTACACGATCCAGGGTCCCTGGGCCGTCAAGGCGCTGACCGATCAGGGCGCGAAGATCAAGGTCAACCCGATCCCGTCGGCCGGGGGCGAGACGGCATCCCCGTTCGTCGGCGTGCAGGGCTTCTACATCAGCGCCGAGAGTGCGAACGCCCTCGTTGCGCAGGAGTTCGTCACCAAGTACCTCGCGACCTACGAGGCGCAGAAGGCCCTCTATGAGGCGGACCCCCGCATCCCGGCCTGGTCCGACCTGGCCGAGGAGGTCTCGTCCGACCCCGTGATCGCCGGTTTCGCCGCCTCGGCGAAGAACGGTGTGCCCATGCCGAGCATCCCTGAGATGGGTTCGGTCTGGGACCTCTGGAACGCCGCTCAGGTGCAGGTCATCAAGGGTGCGGACCCGAAGGGGACCTGGACCAAGATGGTCGCCGACCTCGAGAAGACCATCGGCTGACACGCTTCCGGGGGCGGGGCTGCGACGCCTCGCCCCCGGAGACCACTTTCCTCGAGAGGGAGATGACATGACGGCTCTGCAGAGCCCCACCCTGCCGGAAGACGCACCGCCGGCTGCGGAGTCCCACGCCCGGCGCTGGTCAGGCCTCGGCTGGGGCTTCCTGGTCAAGCTGGTGCTGATGGGCCTCATCAACGCGGTGGGCCTGCTGGGCATCATCGCCGCGTTCCAGGCACAGTCCTGGATCGTGTTCGGCGTCGCCCTGGCGCTGCTCCTCGCAGCCGACGTCGTCTACTTCACCAAGAAGGCACTCCCGCTGAAATACCTGCTGCCGGGACTGTCGTTCCTGCTCGTGTTCCAGGTGTTCATCTTCCTGTACACGGGGTACATCGCCTTCACGAACTACGGCGCCGGCCACATCGGCTCGCAGGAGCAGGCGGTCGCCGCCTCGCTCGCCCAGGGGGAGCGCCGCGTCGAGGGTGCCCCCACCCTCCCCCTCACCGTCGTCGAACGCGGCGGCGACCTCGGCTTCGCCGTCGTCGAGGACGGCCAGCTCCTGGCGGGCTCCGCCGACGACCCGCTCAGCGCGGTCGGCCCCGCTCCCGCCTCGGGCGCCGCGACCGAGGTCCCCGGCTGGTCCGTCGTCCCTCGCAACCAGATCATCGGCGACCAGGCGACGCAGCAGGCCGTCATCGACCTCCGCGTCCCCGTCTCGGACGATCCCAACGACGGCTCGATCCGCACTCGCGACGGGTCCAGCGGCGCGGTGTACCAGTCCACGATGACCTGGGATGCCGAGACGCAGACGATCACCGACAGTGCGACGGGTCTCGTCTACACCGCGAGCCCCACCGGCAACTTCGTCGCCGACGACGGGACGACACTCCCCACCGGGTGGGTCGTGAACGTGGGCTTCGACAACTTCGTGAAGCTGTTCACCGACCCGACGATCCTCGAGACGCTGGGACTCGTCACCGGCTGGACCTTCGTCTGGGCGGTGCTGTCGGTCCTCATCCCGTTCGCGATGGGGCTCGTCTTCGCACTCATCTTCAACGATCCGCGGGTGCGCGGCCGGAAGATCCTCCGGACCCTGTTCATCCTCCCGTACGCGTTCCCGGCGTTCATGTCCGCACTGCTGTTCCGCGGCATGTTCAACGCGGAGTTCGGCGTCATCAACGAACTCTTCTTCGGCGGCGCGAACATCGACTGGCTCGGGGATCCGTGGCTCGCGCGCGGCGCGGTGCTCTTCGTGAACGTCTGGCTCACCTACCCGTACTACTTCCTCGTGTGCACCGGCGCTCTGCAGGCTCTTCCGCAGGATGCGCTCGAGGCGGCGTCGATCGACGGGGCGGGCCGGTTCCGCCAGCTGCGGGCGATCATCCTGCCGCTCGTGCTCGTGTCGACGGCGCCGCTGCTGATCTCGTCCTTCGCGTTCAGCTTCAACAACTTCACGATCATCTACATGTTCAACGCCGGCGGGCCCGCGATCCCCGGCGCACCGTATGCACTCGGGTACACCGACATCCTCATCTCGGCGATCTACGACATCTCCGGGGTCTCGGGGGGCAAGGCCGACTACGGCCTCGCGAGCGCCCTGTCGATCCTCGTGTTCGTCGTGGTGGGCGCTGTGTCGGCCCTCGCATTCCGTCAGACCAAGAAGCTCGAGGAGTACCAGTGATGTCCGCTCCCTCCCCCGCCGCGACCACCGCGACGATCACAACCGGTTCGTCCGCGACTCGCACCGCCGCCCTGCGTCCCGCGCAGCGCAAGCGCTGGGTGCTCGAGGTCGGCTGGAAGTACCTGATCGCCGCGGGGCTCCTCTTCTACGCGATGTTCCCGCTCGTGTACGTCCTGTCGGCGTCGTTCAATCCGAACGGCACCTTGTCCGCGGCGAACGCGTTGTTCTCCGTCATCGACATCGGCAACTACGCCGCCCTCGCCGACACGAGCTACTGGGCCTGGTACGGCAACACGCTCCTCGTCGGCGGCGCGTCCGCGGCGGGAGCGGTCCTCATGGGCGCGGCGGCTGCTTACGCCTTCTCGCGATTCCGGTTCTCCGGCCGGCGGATCAGCCTGACGGCGCTCCTGATCGTCCAGATGTTCCCGCAGGCGCTCGCGTTCGTCGCGATCTTCCTGATGCTGCTGACCCTCGGCGAGGTGTTCCCGGTCCTCGGGCTCAACTCGAAGATCGCTCTCATCTGCGTGTACCTCGGTGGCGCGCTGGGCGTGAACACCTTCCTCATGTACGGCTTCTTCAACACGATCCCGATGGAGATCGACGAGTCGGCCAAGATCGACGGCGCCACCCACGCCCAGATCTTCTGGCGCCTCATCATGCCGCTCGTGACCCCGATCCTCGCCGTCGTCGGCCTCCTCGCCTTCATCGCGGCATTCGGCGACTACATCATCGCGAAGATCGTCCTCGTCTCGGAGGACAACTGGACCCTCGCCGTCGGCATGTTCCAGTGGGTCTCGAACCAGCTCGCAAGCAACTGGGGTCTGTTCGCCGCCGGGGCCATCCTCGCCTCGATCCCCGTGCTGGCACTGTTCCTGTCGCTGCAGCGCTACATCGTCGGCGGCTTGACGGCCGGCTCGGTCAAGGGCTGAGCGGCTTCTTCGCCGCGACGGCGGCACGGTAGAGGTCTCGCGAGGGGAGTCCCGTCTCTCGCGAGACCTCGCCGGCGGCATCCTTCAACCGGATGCCGGAAGCCACGAGCGCCTGCACCTGGGCGACGGCGTCGTCCTCGCTGACGGCTCGGACGCTCGCCCCCTCCACGACGACGACGATCTCGCCGCGGACGCCCTGGGCGGCCCACTCCGCCAGCTCGCCGAGCGGGCCGCGGACGACCTCCTCGTGCAGCTTGGTCAGCTCGCGGCAGACGGCCGCGCGACGGCCCACCCCGAACGCCTCGGCCATGGCCGCGAGCGTGTCGGCGAGACGGGACGGCGCCTCGAAGAAGACCATGGTGCGCGCCTCGGAGGCCAGGGCGCCGAAGACCGTCCGCCGCTCCCCCGCCTTGCGGGGCGCGAAGCCTTCGAACGTGAATCGGTCCGTCGGGAGGCCCGCGAGAGCGAGCGCGGTGATCACGGCGCTCGGACCCGGGAGCGCCGTCACGTCCACGCCCTGCTCGACGGCGGCCGCGACGACCGCATAGCCGGGGTCGCTGACCGTCGGCATCCCGGCGTCGCTCAGCAGCAGGACGTCCTCGGTCGCGGCGAGCGCGACGAGCTCCGCGGCGCGCTGCTTCTCGTTGTGGTCGTGCAGGGCGATGAGGCGCGGCCGATTCTCGATGCCGAGGGCCTGCAGCAGGCGCTGGGTGGTGCGGGTGTCCTCGGCGGCGACGATCGTCGCGTCCTCGAGGGCGGTGCGCAGGCGCCCGGTCGCGTCGCCCAGATTTCCGATCGGGGTCGCGGCGAGGATCAGCACCGCCCCAGCATAGGCTGGTCGCCGTGAGCTCGACCGCGGAACCGTTGCTGCCCGCGGCCCCGCTGCGGCCCCGCCTCGACGTCCGCATCGATGCCTGGCGCGGCCGGATCCTCCGTCATCCGGCGGCCCGCTGGCTCGCACCCCTGCTCGTGACGCTGCTCGCCGGCATCCTGCGGGTGTGGAACGTCGGCCACCCGCACGCGATCGTCTTCGACGAGACGTACTACGTGAAGGATGCCTGGAGTCAGTGGAACCTCGGCTACGCCGCCACGTGGCCCGACGGCGCCGACCAGCGCTTCGCCGACGGTGAGACCGGCATCTACACGCGGGAGCCGAGCTTCGCGGTG
The DNA here is from genome assembly GCF_900100525.1 of Microbacterium sp. 77mftsu3.1. Lineage (NCBI taxonomy): Bacteria > Bacillati > Actinomycetota > Actinomycetes > Micrococcales > Microbacteriaceae > Microbacterium > Microbacterium sp. 77mftsu3.1. The sequence goes on from NZ_FNCR01000001.1 coordinate 421,464, forward strand.
CATCCGCCGCTCGGCAAGTACCTCATCGGTGCGGGCATGGCCCTGTTCGGCCCGACCTCGTCGTTCGGCTGGCGCTTCGCCGTGGCCCTCGCGGGCACCCTCGCCGTCCTCGTCCTCTATCTGATCGCGTGGCAGCTGATCCGGTCGATCGCGTTCAGCACGGTCGCGGCGGGGCTGATGGCGATCGACGGGCTCGCGATCGTCATGAGCCGGGTCGCGATCCTCGACATCCTGCTCACGTTCTTCGTCCTCCTCATGGTGTGGTTCGTCCTCCTCGACCGGCGGCGTCACCTCGACCGCCTCGCCCGGGCCATGCTCCGACGGGATGCCGCGGGCCGCGTCTCGTGGTGGGGTCCGGTCCTGTGGGGCCGGCCGTGGCTGGTCGCCGCGGGCATCGCCGGCGGTGCGGCGTGCGGGGTCAAGTGGTCGGGGGCATGGGTCCTCGGGGCGCTCGGCCTGTACGTCGTCGTCAGCGACGCGCTCGCCCGGCGCCGCCTGGGCGTCTACTTCTGGCCGGCGGATGCCGTCCGCCAGGGCGCCGCGTCGTTCCTCCTGCTCGTGCCGGTCGCCGTCGTCGTCTACCTCTCGACGTGGATCGGGTGGTTGACCACCGACGGCGGGTACGGCCGTCACGACGTCGACGCGACCCCGGCGCAGGGCTTCTGGTCGTGGGTCCCGCCGCCCTTCCAGAACCTCTGGCACTATCACGAGACGATCTACACCGCGACGGCCGAGATCACCTCGACGCATCCGTACGCGAGCCCCGCCTGGCAGTGGCCGCTCCTGCTCCGCCCCACCTCGATGTACGTCGGGAACACCGCGAACACCGTCGACGGATGCGCGAGCGCCCGCGGGTGCATCGAGATCCTGTACTCGATGCCGAACCCGCTGCTGTGGTGGCTCGGCGTGCTCGCCGTCCTCTGGATCGCCGTCCACGGGGTCCGCACCCGCGACTGGCGCGCAGCCGTCGTGATCGTCGGCGTCGGCGCCTCGTACGTGCCGTGGCTGTTCTACCCCGATCGCACGATCTTCCAGTTCTACACGGTCCTGATCCTCCCGTTCATGGTGCTGGCGCTGACCTTCGCGCTGCGCGCCCTGTGGGGTTCGCCGGGCCGGATCGATGCGACGGGTCGGATCGTCGCGCGCCGGATCGTGCTCCTCGTCCTGGCGCTCGTCGTCGCGCTGTCGGTGTTCTGGTACCCCCTCTGGGCCGCCATCCGCGTGCCGTACGAGTTCTACTGGCTGCACAACTGGCTGCGCGGATGGGTCTGACCGCGCGCCGTCAGTAGGCTGAGCACGTGTTCCGATACCCCACCCCGACGCTCGCCGCCGAGTCGGGGTACGCCATCGCCGGCGATCGGTTCGCCATCCTCCTCGGATCGGGCGTCGCCGAGGGTGTCATCGCGCGGCTGTGGAACTCGGCCGTCGCCGACACGGCGGTCCTCGAGGACGTCCTGAGCGTGCTCGTGGCGGGCGGCATCCACGACCTGCCCGACTTCGCGATCGCGGAGTTCCCCGACGACGACGCGCAGCCGGTGCGCGTGGCCGTCCGCGGCGCCGCCATCGTCGAGACCTCCGATCGCACGCGCGTGTCCGGGGCCGATGCGCGGACCTGGATCGAGACGGCGCTCGCGGGGGCCGTCGGCATCCGTCTCGCCCTCGACGCCGGCGCGACGGGCGGCGACCTGCTGCCCCTCGGGCTCGGGGTCACCCGCGCCGACGAACTGTCGTGGGGGCGCCCCTTCCCCGCGGGCCGCGAGCCCGACGCCGAGGTGACGCCCGCCGCCGAGGGCGAAGAACCCCCCGGCACCCTTGCGCCCGTCACCGTCGCCGTCCCCACGATCACGCCGCCCGTCCGGCCCGCACCCGCAGCGCCCGCTCAGACTCCCCGCGACGAGGAGATCGACGTCCTCCAGACGATCTCGGTCGACCGCAGCCTGTTCGCCCGGCTCTTCGAGGACGACGACGAGCTCGAGCTGCCCGACTTCCTGCGCGAGGACGACCAGCGCCACGACGGCGGGGACCTCCCCGACGAACGCACCCTCTTCGGCTCGCGTCGCGCCGCAACCGGGGCGGTCTACGGCCTGCGCCTTCCCGGCGGGCGGACGGTCCCCCTCGACCGGCCCGTGATCCTCGGGCGCGGCCCGCGGCAGGCCGGTCACGCCGGTGCGCGCATCGAACGCGTCTCCTCGCCGCACAAGGAGATCTCGGGCACGCACCTCGAAGTGGTGCTCGACGGGACGACCCTCGTGGTCCGCGACCTCGACTCGACGAACGGGACGATCGTGCGTCCGCCGACGGGCGCCGCGGCGCTCCTGCGCGGCGGCGCGGCGTCGCGGGTGCCGCTCGGGACCGAGCTCGACCTCGGCGACGGCGTGACCGCGGTGTTCGATGTGCTCGACCCCTCGACGGCGGGATGACCGACCGCGTGTCCCACAGGCTTCCGTCCACGCCACCCGGTCTCTCGGGGTTCACGTACGTCCGTCCGCTGGGTGCCGGAGGTTTCGCCGACGTCTTCCTGTTCGAGCAGAACCTGCCGCGGCGCCCGGTGGCCGTGAAGGTCCTCCTCGAAGACGTCGTCGACGAGAACGTGCTGCGCATGTTCAACGCCGAAGCCGATGTCATGGCCCGCCTCAGCGCCCACCCCTCGATCCTCACGATCCACGAGGCATCCGTGTCGGCCGACGGACGCCCCTACCTCGTGATGGAGTACTGCCCGACCTCGCTCACCCACCGCTACCGGCGCGAGGAGATCCCCGTCGCCGAGGTGCTGCAGCTCGGGGTGAAGATCGGCTCCGCACTCGAGACCGCCCACCGCGCCGGGCTCCTGCACCGGGACATCAAGCCGTCGAACATCCTCGTCACCGCCTTTGGGTCGCCCGTCCTCTCGGATTTCGGCATCGCCGCCGCCGTCGAGGCCCGACCGGATGCCGAGGAGGTGTTCGCGATGTCGGTGCCGTGGTCGGCGCCCGAGATCGTCGACGAGCGGGTCTCGGGTTCCATCGCGGCCGAGGTGTGGAGTCTGGGCGCCACCGTGTACTCGCTGCTCGCCGGCCGCAGCCCCTTCGAGCGCTCCGGCCGCGGCCAGAACACCCGCGACCAGCTCAAGGCGCGGATCCGCAAAGCGGTGTACACGCCCGTCGGTCGCCCCGACGTCCCCGCCGAGGTGGACGCCGTCCTCGCCCGCGCCCTGAGCCGGGACCCCGCCGCCCGGCATCCGTCCGCCGCGGCCTTCGCTCACGACCTGCAGCTCATCCAGCACCGGATGGGGCTCCCCCACACTCCCCTCGAAGTCGCCGTCGACGAGTGGGCCGCAGCCGGGGCGACCGTCGACTTCGCCGATGACCGCCTGCGCGGTCCGGTGCGTCCGAGCGTCGCGTACGAGTCGGCCCGGCCCGCGCGTCGCAAGTCTGCCCCTCCCCGTCGCCCCGACGAGGGCACCATCCTCGCGGGCGCCGAGCCCGCGCCGCGGCTGAGTCGCACCGCCGCGATCGCCCTGGCCGTCGGCGCGGGCGTCGCGCTCACCCTGGCGGGCGCCGCCACCACGTTCTTCCTCCTCGGCGGAGCGGGCTGAATGGCAGGCCTGCCCCGGGAGCGACCCCGCATCCGCCGGTCCACGTGGATCGGCGTGGGTGCGGTCACCGCCGTCGTCGCGGTGGTCGGCACCCTCGCGGTCGTCTGGCCGGGATACGACGCGCAGCAGACGCCCGTCGACGATCCGACGGTCTGGGCGCTGCAGACCGGCGCCGGGAGCGGGTACGCCCGGGTCAACCTAGACCTCGGCGAGGTCGACACCGTCAAGCAGGTGGTCAACGGGACGCAGGTGGCGCAGACCGCCGACCGGCTGTTCGTCTTCAGCGAGGGCGGCTCGGCCTACTCCGACGTCGACCTCGCCCAACCCGCCGACCTCACCGGCGAGGATGAGGACGCCTCCTCCCCCACACCGGCCGGAACGGTCGACATCGTCTCGGCGGGCGACGCGATCGCCTACCGGACCGAGGGCGGCGGCGTCTTCGGCGCGACCCTGTCCAGCGGCGGCGCGGTCTCGCCGATCGATCCGTACGCCGACGTGGACCGGGACGCGAACGAGCAGGGTCCCCGCTTCTCGGCATCCGCGGTCGCCGTCGACGCCGACGGCGTCGTGTACGCCTACTCGGCGCCCGAGAAGGTCGTCGTCCGGGCCGAAGCGGCCACGGGGCGCATCCTCGGTCAGGATCCGACCCCGATCGCCCCCGTCGACGCGCAGCTGAGCGCGGTCGGCGGTCGCTGGGTGCTCTACGACGTCGCGACGGGTGACGTCGCCGTGGCGGATCGGGACGACGTCGTGTCGACGACGCCGGCGACCGGGGCGCTGCTGCAACGGGCCGCGACGAGCGGAGACGCGGCCGTCATCGCCGATCCGACCGGGATCACGCGCGTGCCGCTCGACTCCGGCGCCGCGGATCGGCCGCTCGAATCCCCCGGGCTCGGCACACCGGCCGTGCCGACTCCCTCCGGCGGGGCGGTCTCGGCTGCGTGGCTCGGCGACGGCACCGGCGGCGGGACGCTGTGGTCGAGCGCAGCCCCGACGCAGAGCACGCCTCTGGACTACGCCGGCGCCGACATCGGCGACGGCGTCGATCCCGTGTTCGTCGGCAACGGGTCGCGCCTGGCGCTGAACGACCGCGGATCCGGCTGGGTCTGGCGTGTCCCCGACGGTGCGCTCATCCCCTCTTCGCAGCAGTGGCGCGTCGAGGACACGAGCGAGGCCGTCCCCGACACCGACGACCCCGTCGAACGGGTGCTCGACCCCAAGCCGCCCGTCGCGGTCGACGACGAGTTCGGGGTGCGCGCCGGTTCCGTGGCGCTCCTGCCCGTCCTCCTCAACGATCACGACCCCAACGAGGACGTCCTCAGCATCGACGCGGGCGGATTCGACGGGGTGGACGCCGCCTTCGGGTCGGCGACGCTCACCGGCGCCGAGCAGCAGATCGCCCTCGACGTCGCCCCGGACGCGACCGGCACGACCACCTTCCGCTACCGCGTCACCGACGGCACTTCGGCCGGCGGGCGCCTCTCGGAGTACGCGACCGTGACGGTGCGCGTCGTGCCCGAAGAGGACAACGCGGCACCGGTCTGGTGCGGGGTGCCCGGATGCCTCGCCACCTGGCCCACGCTCTCGGTCGCCCCCGGCGGCACGGTCTCGGCCGACCTGCTCCGGGGCTGGGTCGACCCCGACGGCGACCCCGTCTACCTCTCCGGCATCGACGGAGCCCCCGCGGTGGGGACCGCGACGACGTCGCCGGAGGGCGAATTCACCTACCAGCATCCCGATCCGAGCGCGACGGACGCCGCCGGCATCCCGGTCGCGGTGGTCGTCTCCGACGCGCGGGGAGCGACGACGACGCAGACGGTGACGGTGCAGGTCACGCCCGCGCCCGAGCTGTCGGCCGAGTCGTTCGCGGTGAACGGTGTGGTCGGCGAGCCGCTCGACGTCGACCTCACCCCCTACGTCACCGGGGCGTCGGGACCCCTCACGCTCGGCTCGCTCGTGGCTCTCGACGCCGACCGCGTGAGCGCGACCCCCAACCCCTCCGCGCTGCGCATGAACGTCGTGGCGAACGAGCCGGGCTCCTACGTCGTGCAGTACTCGGTGCGAGACGGTGTCGGCGAGGCATCCGCCATCGCCCGCGTCACCGTCCGCGCACCCGAGGACACCGTCGTGACGACACCGCCGCTCACCGCGTTCGTCCGTCCCGGCGAGGACGCGACGATCGACGTCGCGTCGGCCGCGGCGAACCCGGCCGGCCTCGTGCTGCTCCTCGACGACATCCGACCCGACAGCGACCCGACCGCGTCGCTCAGCGTCGATCTCGTGGGGCAGAGCCTCCTGCGGGTCAGTGGGACGACCGACGACGGCACACCGGGACGCCTCGGCGTCGTGCGCTACCGCCTGAGCGACGGCGGGACGGATGCCGCCGGTGCCGAGGGCGAGCTGACCGTCATCCTCCTGCCGGCCGGCTCGGCCGAGCAGCCGATCGCCGTCGACGACGCCGTGACGGTCCGCGGCGGGACCCAGGTCGACATCCCCGTCCTCGACAACGACCACACGCCCACCGGGGCCCTCATCGCGATCGACCCGTCGTCGGTGGTCAACGAGACCGGCGGCGGCCTCGCGTTCGCCTCGGGACGCGTCCTGCGCTACCTGGCGCCGCGCGCGGCGGGTACGTACGCGCTGACGTACACGGTGTACCGGTTGGGCTTCCCCGAGGTGACCGACACGGCGCGGGTGACCGTCACCGTCACCGGCGGCGACGAGAACCGCGACCCGGTCCCGCGGACCCTCGTCGGGCGGGTCGTCGCGGGCCAGTCCGTCACGATCGGCTTCGACCGGTTCGCCGTCGACCCCGACGGCGACGACGTGTCGCTCGACGCCATCACGACCCAGCCCGCCGAGGGATCGGCGACCATCTCGGCCGACGGCCAATCGATCGTCTACACGAGTCGCGAGGGCGTCTCGGGTCAGGTGCGCTTCGGCTACCAGGTGAAGGATGCCCGGGGCCGGACGGGCGTCGGCGAGGTGCGCGTCGGCGTCATCGCCCGTCAGAGCGACCCGAGCCCGGTGACCTTCAGCGACTACGTGCAGGTGCAGGCGGGCGCCGAGAGCACGGTCGTCGTCCGGCCCGCGGACAACGACGTCGATCCTTTCGGCAGTCCCTTGGAACTCGGCGACGTCGTCCCGAACGCCCCCGCGGACAGCCCCGAGTACGCGGCGCTGGCCGGCCGGGTGAGCGTCGACGACGGCGCGGTGACGGTCACGGCGGGCACCGCCCTCGGCACCTTCTCGTACTCGTACGAGGTCTCCAACGCGGACGGCGACACCGCCATCGGTCTCCTCGTCGTCAAGGTCGTCCGTGACCCGGTGCCCGATCATCCGGTCGTCTCGGACACGGTGCTGACGATCGAGGACCGCGACCGGTTCACGACCGGCGTCGACGTGCTGACCGGCCATGTCGCGTGGGATGCCGGCGACGTCGCCGGGCTCACCCTGCGGCTCTGGGGCGACCCCGGCGACCTCGAGGTGTCGGGGCGGAGGATCTCGGGCGAGCTGCCGACGCGCACCCGCCTCATCCCGTTCGAGGTCAGCGGCACCGCCTACGACGGCAGCGAGGTGACGACGTACGGGTTCCTGCGCGTGCCGGGGACGGACGAGATCCGCCTCACCCTCCGCGCCGGCGTCGAGCAGCTCCGCGTCGCCGAGGGCGAGAGCGTCGAAGCGGACGTCGCCGACCTCGTGGTCCTGCCCGAGGACGGGGCCCTCGTCCTCGACCGCGACGGCACCAAGGCCGGCGGTGCGCGCAAGGACGCCACCTGCCGTGTCGTGTCGGGCACCGTCATCCGATACACCGCGGGGAAGGGCGCCCCCTGGTCCGATTCGTGCATCGTGGCGGCACGCCTGGCCGGCCAGGACGAGCCCACCTATCTGACGCTCGCTGTCGCCGTCGAGGCCGAGACGCCGCAGCCGTCGCTGCGGAGCGCGTCGCTCGGCGTCCGTCCGGGCCAGACGCAGACGTACGACCTCACCCGGATGGTGCGATGGGCCGGCGTCGCCGACGAGGACGCCCTCCGCTTCGACGTCGCCTACTCCGGCAACCAGTTCGAGGTGACCGCCGACGGCGCCGCCCTGACCGTCACCGCCGTCGACGAGGCCCGTCCCGGACGTGAGGAGGAGGTGACGGTGTCGCTGCCGAGCCACCCCGACGCGAGCGCGTCGAGCCTCGTGCTCACGGTCGGCCCCTCCCCCTCGTCGCTTCCCCGCGGCGGATCCGCGGTGAAGACCTGCTCGCAGTCGGACGGGCAGTCCTCGTGCACGATCGAGGTCGTCGGAGCCGACGGCGAGGTCAACCCGCTCCCCGGCACGCCGCTCCGGGTCGTGGCTGCGTCGAGCGCCGGCAACTGCGACGGCGTCCGGTTCTCCCCCGCCGGCGACCGCACCGTCCGAGCGAGCTGGAGTACGGATGCCGAGGGCGCGGCGCGCTGCGCGGGCACCTTCGTCGTCGAGGACGCGCAGGGGCGCCAGTCGAGCGGCGATCGCAACGGCTCCGTCGTCCTCGACCTGCGCGGTCTGCCGGCGAGCCCCACCCGCCTCGAGTGGACCTCGTACACCGACGACGCCGTGACCCTGCGGGTGACCTCGGATGCCGGTTCCTACCCGGGCGTCGAGGGGTACCGCATCACGACGGGAGGACGCGAGGTCGCCACCTGCCCGGCCTCCGGGGTGTGCGCGCCGATCTCCGCCCCGGTGGGCGAACAGCGCGTCTACGAGGCGCGTGCGGTCAACGAGGTGGGCGCCTCGCGCGGCACCGTGCGGACGACCGCGTGGGCCTACCGTCCGCCCTCCCGCCCCGCCGCCGCCACGTTCACGCCGGTCCCGAACGGACGCGACGGCGGAGTAGCGACCGTCACCGTGACCGGGCTCGACGACACGACCGGCAGCGTCCGCCTGGCCGGCGGAGTCGCCGGAAGCGCGACGCAGGCCGTCCGCGGCGGGACCGCCACCTTCACCGGCTACCGAGTCGGCTCGAACGACCCGAAGACGCTGACGGCGACGCCGCTGACGGAATTCGACCTCCCGCCCATCGCCGGAGGGTCCACCGAGGGGCGATCACTCGAGCTCCGCGCCCACGGCGTCGGTGCCCCGAGTATCGAGCTCTCGCAGACGACCACGACGGACTCGCTGACGGTGACCGCACGGGTGACGGCCGAGAGCGCCGGCACCGTGGCGCTGTTCGGCTTCAGCGAGGTGTCCGCCGCGGAGTGCAGCCCGGACTCGCGGGACGCCCGACGCACCTTCGCGGCGCGCGCGTTCGAACGCAAGACGGTCTACGTCTGCGCGACGAGCACCTTCGACGGCCAGGACGGCTTCGGCGTGACCTCCGACGCGATCACCGCCCGCCCGACCGGGAACGTCGCCGCGCCCGAGCCGATGACCTACACGGTGTCGACGACGCCACGCGGGGATCAGGCCTCCGGGTTCACGTACGCGGCGAGCGCGGCCAGCGACCCCGGCCGGCCGCCGTTCGAGGGAGCGACGCTGCGGTACCGACTGAATGATCAGCTTCGGGACTCCTTCGAGCCGCGCCCCAACAGGCCCGACGACCGGTGGACCGCGGAGTGGTGCGACACCTTCCTCGGCGTCGTCGGTGAGTGCTCCGACCGGACACCCATCGTCGCGGCACGCGGAAGCGCGGGTTGGCCGGTGTACGTGGCCACGGACGACGTGCCGCGGTGCCGGTCGGACGAAGAGGTGTCGGACTGGTTCCCGCGGAACATCGGCACCGACGTCGCGACGGTGCGGAAGACCGTGATCAACGGAGACCTCGGCCCGCAGCGTGTCGAGTACACCCTCGGGTGGACCGGCGCCCTCCGCGCGCTCGATCCGATCACCGTCAGCGTCGACTGCCGTCAGATCACGCCGCCGCCGCCCGAGACGGAGCCGCCGGCATCCCCCGACCCGACCGAGACCACCCCGCCGGCTCCCTGAGCGGCGCGGCCCCGAGACCCCTTCCCCGAGAGGAACACGATGACGATCACCCAGGAGCAGAGCGCCTGGTTCGCCGAGACCTTCACCACGCTCGTCGACAACGTGGAGCAGGTCGTGCTCGGCAAACGGCACGTGATCGAACTCGCGTTCACCACGATGGTGTCCGAGGGTCACCTCCTGCTCGAGGACTACCCCGGTACCGGCAAGACGTCGTTGGCGCGCGCGATGGGGCGATCGGTCCAGGGGACGGCATCCCGCATCCAGTTCACCCCCGACCTCCTCCCCGGTGACGTCACGGGCATCACGGTGTACGACCAGCGCCGGGGCGAGTTCGAGTTCCACCAGGGGCCGATCTTCGCGAACGTCGTCCTCGCCGACGAGATCAACCGCGCATCGCCCAAGACGCAGTCGGCGCTCCTCGAAGTGATGGAGGAGGGTCACGTCACGGTCGACGGCGTCACGCGGGACGTACCCGTCCCGTTCCTCGTCGTGGCGACGCAGAACCCGGTCGAGCAGGCCGGCACCTACCGGCTCCCCGAGGCGCAGCTCGACCGCTTCCTGCTGAAGACCTCGCTCGGCTACCCGGATCGCGCCGCCACGATCCGCATCCTCGAGGGCTCCGGCGATGCGACGCGGGAGGTCTCCCCCGTCATCACCCCGCAGGGGATCGTCAGCATGGCCGACATCGCCCGCGGCGGATACCTGAACCCGCTCGTCCTCGACTACATCGCGCGCGTGGTCGACGCCACCCGCCTCGCGCGCGAGGTGCGGCTGGGGGTCAGCGTCCGAGGAGCACTCGCGCTCACGAAGGCGTCGCGCACGTGGGCGCTGGCCCACGGCCGCACCTACGTCACCCCCGATGACGTCAAGGCGCTCGCCGTGCCCGTGCTCGCGCACCGTCTGATCCTCGACCCCGAAGCCGAGTTCGACGGCGTCACGGCCGAGGCGGTCATCGGGCAGGTCCTCCTCGACGTCGTCCCGCCGTCGGGCGAGCGTCTCGACGAACGCGGTCAGCGAGAGAACGTGTGAGTTCCTCCACCGAGTCCCGCCTCACCCGCACCTTCGCCGCGACGGGATACACGCGCACGGGCTACGGCTCGGCGCCCGCCACGACGCGCCTGGCGGTACGGGGGGTGCGCGGATGGCGGCGGCTCCGGCGCGCGAGCGCGCGGGCGGCGCGGGGGTTCGCCGAGACCGTGGCACCCGCGGGGTGGATCGTCCTCGCCGTCGCGGTCATCGGACTCGCGTGCGGCCTCGCCCTCGGCTGGCTCGAGTTCGCCGTGGCGGGCGGGGCGGCCGTTCTGCTCCTCGCGCTCTCGGTTCCGTTCCTGTTCGGTGCGCGCGCCTACGAGGTGACCCTCCGCCTCGAGCACGACCGCGTCGTCGCCGGGACGCCCGTCGAGGGTGCCCTCGTCGTCGCCAACGTCGGTCGGCGCGTCGCGCTCCCCGGCCGGGTCGACCTGCCCGTCGGCGACGGCCTCGTCGACGTCGCCGTGCCGCTGCTGCGCCCTGGCCACGAGACCAGCGAGGATGTCGCGATCCCGACCCTGCGCCGCGGCGTCATCACCGTCGGCCCCGCCCGCACCGTGCGCGGGGACCCCCTCGGCATCCTCACCCGTGAAGCGACCTGGCAGGAGACCCGCACGCTCTACGTGCACCCCGTGACGACGGCGTTGCGGAGCACCGCGACGGGACTCATCCGCGACCTCGAGGGGAGCCCGTCGAGGACGATCGTCGACGCCGACTTCTCGTTCCACGCGCTCCGGCCCTACGTCCCGGGCGACTCACCGCGCCAGGTGCACTGGAAATCCACGGCGAAGACCGGCGCCATGATGGTGCGTCAGTACGAGGAGACCCGCCGCTCCCGCATGATCCTCGTTCTCGGACTCGGCGGCGACGAGTACGCCGACGACGACGAGTTCGAACTCGCCGTCAGCGCGACCGCGTCGATCGGCGTCCGGGGGCTCCGCGACGGACGGGACGTCGACGTCGTCGCCGGCGCGGAGATCCCCGAATTCGCGCGAGGCCGCATGCGGACGTTCCGCACCCTGACGACGATCTCGTCGCGGACCCTCCTCGACGACCTCGCCGCCATCGGTCGGGGGGAGAACCCGAGCCCGCTCCGCGAGGTCGCCGCGCTCGCGGCCGGGCGCCATCCGGATGCGTCGATCGCCTTCCTCGTCTGCGGATCGACGCTGACGCCCACGCAGCTGCAGAGCGCCGCGCTCGCCTTCGGTTCCGAGGTGGCCGTCGTCGCCCTCGTGTGCGACCCGACGGCGGCTCCCGGCATCCGGCGCCTGGGGAGCATGACCGTCATCTCGATCGGGCTCCTCGACGACCTGCGACAGATGCTCGCGAGGGGTGGGCGATCGTGACCGTCCCCCTCCGCCGCGACGCCCGCCGCCCGCTCCCCGCACCGTCGCGGGCGGGCTTCTTCATCGGCCAGGCGATCGTCCTCGACCTCGTCCTCGCCGTGGGAGCGGTCGCCGCATGGCCGATCTACCGGAGCACCGCGTTCATCGTCGCGGTGACGGCCGGGATCGTCGCCGGTCACGTCGTCGCGGCCATCGGCACCCGCTGGCGCTGGTCGGGATGGTGGGTCGCCCTCACCGCGCTGGGCGCCTACGTCGCGCTGGGCGTCCTCGTCGCGGCATCCGGTTCGCTGGCTTCCCCGGGCGCGGCGCTCCGCGCCCTCGTCGACGTCGCGACGGCGCCCGTCACCGGGTGGAAGGACCTGCTCACCCTCGACCTGCCGCTCGGCGCCTACCAGGCGACCCTCGCGCCGACGCTCCTGCTCTTCCTCGCCGTCACCGTCACCTCCCTGTCGATCGCGTGGCGCGCGAAGACGGTGTGGATGCCGGCGGTCGCTGTGGCGCTCATCCCGACCGCGTTCGGCGTGGTCTTCGGCGCCCGCACCCTGGCCGCGCCGCTGCGCCTCGGCGCCGTCCCCCTCCAACCCGAGACGCTCGTCGGGGCGGCGTCCGTCGTCGCAGCTCTCGTCGCGGTCGTCTGGCGGACCGCCCACGACCGGCGCCGCGCTCTCCGGACCGCGGCCGACGCGACCGGGATGCGTCGCGGCCCGACCGCCCGGCGGCGCGGCACCGCCACCCGCGCGGCGACCGCCGCGGGGATGGTCGTCGTCGCGACCGCCGCTGCGGCCGTCTGGGGGCCGTGGGCACTCGCGGGGCAGCCGCGCGAGGTGGCGCGGGCGGCGGTGGCACCGATGCTCGAACTCGAGCGCGCGCCCAGCCCGCTCGCGGACTACCGCGCGTCGTTCGCGGACGATCGCTACGACCAGGTCCTGTTCACGGTCGCCGCTCCCGAGACGATCGACCGCGTGCGCCTCGCGACCCTGCCGTTCTACGACGGTCGCACGGTGCGCGCGATTGATCCGGATGCCGGCCCCACCGACCCGGCGACGGCGTTCACCCGCGTGCCCTCGAGCCTCGGCGGCGACGGCACGGCGAGCGTCTCGGTCCGGATGGGAGCGGGCGCGGGCATCTGGGTCCCGACCGTCGGCAGCCTCCGCGCCATCGCGTTCGACGGGACCCGGGCGACGGACCTGTCCGATGGGTTCTTCCACAACGCCGCGACGGGCGCCGCGATCGAGCTCGCCGACCCCGGTCTCGGCGAGGGCGACGCGTACCGGCTGTCGGTCGTCCCGGACGGCCGGGCCGAACCGGTGGCATCCCTCACCCCCGCCCGGAGCGGACCGTCCCTGCCCGCCGACGTCGTTCCCGCCTCGCTCGTGGAATGGATCGAGGCGCAGGACGCGGGCACCGGTGGCGCCGCTCTCGACACCCTGGTGGAGCGCCTGCGCGCCCGGGGCTATCTCAGCCACGCCCTGCAGGTGCCGACCGGTGACACCCCGTCCTGGCTGGCGGACCTCGGTGGCAGCGGGTTCCAGTCGTCGCGGGCGGGTCACTCGGCAGACCGCATCGGGACGATGTTCGCGCAGCTGCTGACGCGCGAAGCCGAGGCGCCGGGCCGCTCCGATGCGGAACTCGTCGCCGCCGTCGGCGACGACGAGCAGTTCGCCGTGGCTGCCATGCTGATCGCCGATCAGCTCGGCTTCGAGGCGCGGGTCGTCGTCGGCACCCGTCTCACCTCGGCCGAGGACCTGCCCGTCTGCGAGGACGGCTCGTGCCGCGTCGGCGATCTCGCTGCGTGGATCGAGGTGCAGGATGCCGCCGGCCGGTGGGTCCCCGTCGATGCGACGCCGCAGCACGACAGCTTCCCCTCGCCGGATGTGCAGCAGCGGCGGGACCCCGAGAACCCGACGGACGTCCGCCGCGACGAGGTGGACACGGTGCTCCCGGCCGATGCCTCTCCGTCCGACGGGGACCTGCCGGACGAGCAGGCGCCCACGGACGAGACCGACCTGTCGGCGGTGTGGGCTGCCGTCCGCATCGGTGGCGTGTCGCTGCTCGCGGTCATCGTCCTGATCGGGCCGCTCGTGACGGTCCTGGCGGTCAAGGCCGTCCGCCGACGCAACCGGCGGCGGCGCGGCGACGTCGCGGAGCGCTTCACCGGCGGCTGGGAGGAGTACGTCGACACCGCGGTCGACCACGGCTACCCCGCACCGGCCCACCTGACGAGGCAGGAACTGGCGAGCCTGTTCGCCGGCGGGGCCGACGAGGCGCCGGGCAGGCGGTTGGCCGGCTGGGCGGATCGGTCGGTCTTCGACGTCTCGCCGCCGAGCGCAGCCGAGAGCGAGGAGTTCTGGCGGATCGTGGCCGCCGAGCGCACCCGGTTCGCCGGGGAGAAGGGTTTCTGGGCGCGGCTCGGGGCGCGGCTGTCGCTGCGCTCCCTGCTGCCGCGCAGACGGGCCGCCCGCAGATAGGGTGTGCGATGCGGGACCGAGGGAAGTCGGAGAGGGACGAGGACAGATGTTGAGCGTGACGACGGCGAACCCGCTGGCCTCCATCGGCGATGCCGCCGGGACTGTGGGAGGCGCCCTCGCGGTGTCGCTCCTCGGCGTGCTCGTGCAGCTCGTCCTGCTCGCGGCCGTGTACGTCTGGACCTCGCTCGCCCTGGCCGCCGTGTTCCGCAAGGCCGGTCTCCCGAGCGGTCGCGCCTGGGTTCCGGTGCTGAACATATGGATGCTCTTCGAGCTCGCCGGCATGAAGGGGTGGTGGGCGGCGGTCATCGTGGGCGGCGGCCTCCTCACCGCCATCATCTCCTCGGTCGCAGGATCGCTCCTGCTGCAGTCCGCCCAGGAGGCCGCGTTCGGCGGCGGCGGCGATGGAGCGGGCGCGATCCTGGCGGCATCCGTCGTCCCGACCCTGCTGTTCCTCGTCTTCCTCGCCGGCGTCGTGATCCTCCTGGTGCGGATGATGGGCCCCCTGAACCGTGGTTTCGGTCGCGGCGGCGGGTTCGTCGCCCTCGGTGCACTGCTGCTGCCCGTCTGGGCCTCGGTGATCGGGTGGGGAGCGGCGCGCTGGCAGGGGCTGCCGCAGAAGGGCCTGCCCCCGACGCCGTTCGCGGCGGAACCTGTCCCCGTCGACACCCGCGGCGTTCCCGCCGACACGTCAGGGTTCGCGCCCCCGGCCCCGACCTCAGCACCGGGGCCCGGGACGCCGGCCGCGGCATCCGTCCCGGTCCATCCCTGGTCGCCGCCTCCGCTGGCTCCGGTCGCCGCCCCCGTGCCGGCGCCGGCGGCGCACGCCGCTCCCCCGGCGGCACCCGCCGCTCCCCCGGCGGCGCCCGCGGTGGCCCCGGGCGAGCAGACCGAGCTCGAGGAGCACACGGTCCTCGCGGCGCACCGCCGCCCGGCGGCGTCCTTGCGTCTGCCCACCGGACAGACCGTCGCCCTCACGTCCGACACCATCGTGCTGGGCCGCAACCCCGCACCGCCGTCCGATGCCCCCGAGGCCCAGCCGATCGCGATCGACGACACGACCCGGACGGTGTCCAAGACGCACGCGCTGCTGCGGCGGACCGGCGACGCCTGGACGATCACCGATCTCGCCTCGACCAACGGCGTGGTCGTCGGCACGAGCGACACCGAGATCACCGTGGGCACCCCCGTCCCCCTTGCCGGCCGCTTCCTCCTCGGCGACGCGGAGCTCACCCTCGACGCAGGATCGCGATGACCCCCACCACCGGACCGCTCCCTCCCTTCGACGTCATCAGCGGCGCTCTCACCGACACGGGCCTCCGCCGTCGCGTGAACGAGGACTCGCACCTCGCGAGCTTCCCCGTGTTCCTCGTCGCCGACGGCATGGGCGGCCACGAGGCGGGCGATCTGGCATCGGCCGCGGTCATCGACGCGTTCCGGGACTTCGTCGGTCGGAGCGACGTGGCACCCGAAGAGGTCGCCGAGGCCGTCCAGGGCGCGCACCGGTCGGTGCAGGAGATCGCCCGCGGCACGACGCGCGGCGCCGGATCGACGCTCACGGGCGTCATCGCCGTGCAGCAGAACGGTGAGAACCGGTGGCTCGTCGTGAACATCGGCGACTCCCGCGTCTACCGCCTCCTGTCCGAGCGCCTCGAGCAGCTCACGGTCGACCACTCGATCGCGCAGGAGATGGTGGATGCCGGTCGCCTCGCGCGCGAGGACATGGCGACCTTCGAGGGGCGCAACGTCATCACGCGTGCCGTCGGCGGCGAGCGCAGCCCGGCCGACTTCTGGCTGCTGCCGGTCGTCACGGGAGAGCGGCTCCTCATCTGTTCGGACGGCCTGTCGGGAGAGATCACCGACGAGGCGATCCGCGCCGGACTGTTGACGGGCGCCTCGCCCGCCCAGACGACGGGAGCGCTCATCGCGCAGGCGCTCGCGCACGGCGGCAGGGACAACGTCACCGCCATCGTCATCGACGTGGTGGGCGGCGGCATCCACCCCCGCCTGGAGGACACGACGGGCGGTCTCGTCACGAGCGAACCGGCCACGGGCACGATCGAGGTCGAGACGGTCCCCTCGCGCCGGAGGCGCCATGACTGACCCGATCGACGACCCCACGCGTCGCGCCGACCGGGCGGACCGACGGGGCGGGACACGCGTGCCGGACAGCGAGCCCGACGACCTGACGCTCTTCGCCGCGCGTCGGGTGCCGGACGACGAGACGCTCCTCGCGGCACGCCGCGCCGACGACGACGACGACACACGCCTCGCCGAGCGGCGGGCGGACGAGACGGTGGTGGCCGAACGCCGCACGGGCGAGGACACACGCGTGACCGAGCGCCGCGTCGTGCGGGATGCCGGGTCCCCGGCGGTCGCGCACGGGCGGGCCGACACGCCCCGCACGGCCTCGTCGCCGGGCATCCTGGTCTCCGGCGCCGTCTACGCACCCCGACGTTCGGAGCCGGCGCCGCAGGTCGTCCGCGCCCCGCTCTCGCCGCCGACCGGGCAGGATCGCAGGACGCGCCGACGTGCCCGACGGGGCGGCGTCGTCGCCGTCGTGATCGGCGGAGCCGCCGTGGTGGCGGGCGCCGTGTGGGGAATCATCGTGATCGTCCAAGGGGGAATGTGATGGCGGAAGACATAGAGATGACGGCCGAGACCGACGCCGCCGAGCTCGGCATCGAGTTCTGCGGCGAATGGTTTCACCCGACGCCCGGAGAGACCTTCTCGATCGGACGGGACGCCGACCTCGTCATCGACACGAACCCGTACCTGCACCGTCGCCTGCTCGAGATCGAGTCCTCGCAGGGCATGTGGTGGCTCACGAACACGGGCCGGTCGATCTCGGTGGCCCTCGCGACCTCGGATGGGGCGTACCAGGCGATGCTCGGACCGGGGACGCGCGTGCCGCTCGTCTTCCCCGAACTCGTCGTCATGTTCACCGCCGGCGCGTTCACGTACGAGTTCACGATCCGCAACGGCGCCGCGCGCTTCACGGGTCGCGCGGTGGAGCTGGACGGCGACAGCACGGACGGCGGGACGACGATCGGGGCGGTCCCCCTCACGGCCACCCAGCGCCTGCTCCTGATCGCCCTTTGCGAGCCGATCCTGCGCGGCGGGATGATGGGCTCGAGTCAGATCCCGACCTCCGCGAAGGCGGCGGAGCGGCTCGGCTGGCCGCTGACGACCTTCAACCGCAAGCTCGACAACGTGTGCGACAAGTTCGACCGCGAGGGGGTGCAGGGCCTGCGCGGCGGCGCCGGGAAGCTCGCCACCAACCGCCGCGCGCGCCTCGTCGAGCACGCGGTGCTCTCGCGTCTCGTGACCGCAGCGGACCTGCCGCTGCTCGACGAACCGCAGAACTCCGACCGCTGAGCCGCACCGCCGGCGGGGCCGGGCGACCGCCGGCATCCGCCCGCGCGATACCATCGAAGGCTGTGTCCGCACCCGCCCCCGTCATCTCGTATCCCCCGGAGCTGCCCGTCAGCGCCGCGCGGGACGAGATCTCGCGCGCCATCGCGGAGAACCAGGTCGTCATCGTCGCCGGTGCCACCGGCTCGGGCAAGACCACCCAGCTGCCGAAGATGTGCCTCGAACTCGGCCGCACCCGCATCGCCCACACCCAGCCCCGCCGCATCGCGGCCCGGTCGATCGCCGAGCGTCTCGCGCACGAGGTGCAGGTGCCCCTCGGCGGCGCGATCGGCTACAAGGTCCGATTCACCGACGAGGTGACCGAGGCCACGCAGGTCACGCTGATGACCGACGGCATCCTGCTCAATGAGATCCACCGCGACCGACTGCTCCGCCGCTACGACACGATCATCGTCGACGAGGCGCACGAGCGGTCGCTGAACGTCGACTTCCTGCTCGGCTACCTCGCCCGCATCCTGCCCGAGCGTCCCGACCTCAAGGTGATCATCACCTCGGCGACGATCGACCCCGAGAGCTTCGCCGCCCACTTCGCGGCGACAGGCCCGGACGGCGAGCGCGTCCCCGCCCCGATCATCGAGGTCTCCGGCCGCACGTACCCCGTCGAGATCCGCTACCGCGCGCACGACGAGGAGTCCGAGGACGACGTCGACGGCCTGCTCGCCGCCCTCCGCGAACTCGACCGGGAGCCCGACGGCGACGTCCTCGTCTTCCTCCCCGGGGAGGCCGAGATCCGCGACGCGATGGATGCCGTCCGGGGCCTCTACGCGAAGGACGCCCGCCCCACCGAGGTGCTGCCGCTGTTCGGCCGACTCTCCTCGGCCGAGCAGCACCGCGTGTTCGAGCCGTCCGCGGTCGCCGGCGTCCGGCGGCGGATCATCCTCGCCACGAACGTCGCCGAGACGAGCCTCACGGTCCCCGGCATCCGCTACGTCGTCGACACCGGCACGGCGCGCATCTCGCGCTACAGCGTGCGCTCGAAGATCCAGCGGCTGCCGATCGAGGCCATCTCCCAGGCCTCCGCGCAGCAGCGCTCCGGACGCGCAGGTCGAACGTCGGCGGGCATCGCGATCCGTCTGTACGGCGAGGACGACTTCGCCGCGCGCCCCGAGTTCACCGAGCCCGAGATCCTCCGCACCTCGCTCGCCTCGGTCATCCTGCAGATGCTGTCGCTCGGCTTCGGCGACGTCACCGAGTTCCCGTTCCTCACGAAGCCCGACAGCCGCGGCGTGAAGGCGGCCGTCGAGCTGCTCACCGAGCTCCGCGCCGTGGGCGGGCGCACCGGCGCCCTGCGCCTGACGAGCCTCGGCCGCCGCATCGCGCGGCTGCCGATCGATCCGAGGTTCGCGCGGATGCTGCTCGAGGCCGAGAAGCTGGGCGTCTCGCGCGACGTGCTCGCGATCGTGTCGGGACTGTCGATCCAGGACGTCCGCGAGCGTCCCGAGGAGCGCCGCGAGGAGGCCGACCGTCTGCACGCGCGCTTCGTCGACCCGACGAGCGACTTCCTCACCCTGCTGAACCTCTGGAACCACCTGCGCGAGCAGCAGCGAGAGCTCGGCTCGAGCGCCTTCCGGCGCCTGTGCCGCAGCGAGCACCTCAACTACGTCCGCGTCCGCGAGTGGTTCGACGTGCACCGTCAGCTCTCGACGCTCTCCCGTTCCGGTTCGCCGAAGGATGCCCCTCGTCAGGCGTCGGGAGCCGCCGACCCGGATGCGCTGCACCGCGCGATCCTGTCGGGACTCCTCTCGCACATCGGCATCCTCGACACCCGCTCGGTCACGACCGACCCCGCGAAGAAGAACGCGCGCAAGCCCCTGCCGCAGTACCGCGGCGCCCGCGGCGCGTCGTTCGCGGTGTTCCCCGGGTCGGGCCTGCGCAAGGCCTCCCCCGACGCCGTCATGGCCGCCGAGCTCGTCGAGACGTCGCGCTTGTTCGGTCGCACCGTCGCCGCGATCGACCCCGCGTGGGCCGAGGATCTCGCCGGCGACCTCGCGAACCGCAGTCTGAGCGACCCGCACTGGTCGAAGGATGCCGGCGCTGCCGTCGCGGCCGAGAAGGTGACGCTCTTCGGTGTCGAGATCATCCCGCGCCGCCGGGTGCAGCTGGCCCGACGGGACCGCGACCTGGCGCGGGAGCTGTTCCTGCGTCACGCCCTCGTCGAGGGCGAGTGGAACAGTCAGCACCTCGACAAGCGCCTCACCGCGTTCGAGCGACGCAACGGCGAGCTCCGCCGTCAGCTCGAGCGCATCGAGGAGCGGGAGCGACGCCGCGACATCCTCGTCGGCGACGAGGCCGTGTACGCCTTCTACGACGCACGCGTGCCGCACGACGTGTTCGACGTGCGCTCGTTCGAGACATGGTGGCGCGAGACGCAGCCCGCCACCCCGAAGCTGCTCGACATGACCGAGGCCGACCTGCTCGGCGAGTCCGCTCGGACCGACGAGCGCGACTTCCCGACGCGCTGGCGTCAGGGCGACCAGGTGCTCTCGCTCGCCTACCGCTTCGAGCCCGGCGCCCCCGACGACGGCGTCAGCGTCGTCGTCCCGCTCGCCCTGCTCGCACAGCTGCGCCCCGACGGCTTCGACTGGCAGGTCCCCGGTATGCGGGACGAGCTCGTCACCGGCCTCATCAAGGCGCTCCCCAAAGCGATCCGCAGGCACGTCGTCCCCGCCGCCGACTGGGCCACCACCCTCGGCGACGAGCTGCGCGGGTCGGGGCCCGAGGACACCGACGGGCTCCCGGCATCCACTCTCCGCGCAGCCCTCGCCGCACGCATCCAGCGCATCGCGCATCAGCCGGTCACCGAGCGCGACTTCGACCTCGAGAGGGTCCCCGCCCACCTGGGCGTCTCGTTCCGCGCCGTCGACCAGCGCGGACGCACCGTCGGGTCGTCCCGCGACCTGCGCGAGCTGCAGGACCGACTCGCCGGCCGTGCCCGCGAGTCGGTCGCCCGCTCGCTCGCGCCGAAGCGCGGGCCGCAGCCGGCGGCATCCCCGACCGCGGCCGTCGCCGCCGCGAGCGCTCCGATCGAGCGCACCGGCATCACGACGTGGGACGTCGGGGATCTACCCGAGGTCGTCGACACGAAGGTCGCGGGAGGTGTCGTCCGCGGCTACCCGGCCCTCGTCGACGCGAAGGACGGGGTGTCGCTGCGCATCGAGGCGACCGCCGAACGCGCCGCCGAGCTCACCCGCGCGGGCGCCCGGCGTCTGCTGCTGCTCGCGGTGCCCTCTCCCACCGCGTACGTCATGGACCACCTGACGGCGCCCGAAAAGCTCGCCCTGGCAGCATCGCCGTATCCGTCCGCCAAGGCGCTCATCGAGGATGCCCGGGTCGCCGTCGCCGACGCTGTCATGGGCGACGCGGTCATCCGTACCGAGGCTGCGTTCACCGCCGCTCGCGACGCGTTCTCCGCTCGGGTCGTCGACGAACTGTTCCAGACCGTGTCGCTGGCCGCCCGCATCCTCACCCTCCAGCGCGACGTCGAGCGCGCGGTGAAGAACCAGAACTCCATGACCCTGCTCGCCGCACTCGGCGACGTGAAGGGCCAGCTGGCCGGCCTCGTCCACCCCGGGTTCCTCTCGCGCACCGGGGCCGCACGCCTCGCGCACCTGCCCCGCTACCTGCAGGGTGCGAAGGAGCGCGTGGACGGACTCGCGGACAACCCGGGCCGCGACCGGCAGCGGATGACCGAGTACGAGCGCGCTGCGGCCCTGTTCGCGGATGCCGGGGGCACCCTCCCGTTGCCGGCCGGCGCGCCCGCACGCCTCGAGCACGCCCGCTGGCTGCTCGAGGAGTTCCGGGTGAGCCTGTTCGCCCAGCGCCTCGGCACCGCCGAGCCCGTGTCGCTGCAGCGGATCTCGAAGGCGCTGGCGGGCTGAGTCAGCTCTTCCGCAGCAGGTCGCGGTAGAACCCGATCCCCCGCAGCCACGAGCCCACGCGGATCCGCTCATCGTGCGAGTGCAGCGCCTCGCGCTCGCCGCGCGTCAGGTGGAACGGCGTGAAGCGGTACACGTGGTCGCTGATCGCCGTGAACCACCGGCTGTCGCTCGCACCGAGCTGGATGTAGGGCGTGGGGAGGACGTCGTCGCCGAGCGCCGAGCGGGTCGCAGCGACCAGCCGATTCCATGCGGGACCCGACCACGGCGACACCGGCGACGGATCGGATGCCGAGACCACCTCCACCTCGACGAGCGGATCGCCGACGACCCGGCGGATGCGGGCTTCCGCCGAGGCTGCGGTGTCGCCCGGAAGCAGGCGCACGTTGACGCTCGCCCGCGCCGACGTCGCGAGGACGTTCGCCCCCGTCGCCCCGGAGAGCTCGGTCACGACGGCGGTGGTTCGCACCAGCGCATTGAGCTCGGGCCCGAGACGCGGGAAGACCTTCACGAGCAGCCGCCCGGTCAGCCCGATGCTCGCGAACACCCGGCGGAGTGGCCCTGTCGTGTGCGGCGCGACCGTCTCGAACATCGCCCGCACCGGCGGCACGATCCGCGTCGGGAAGGGACGGCGGTGCAGGCGCAGCACGGCCCGCGCGAGTCGCGCGGTCGCGGGATCGCGGGGCGGCGTCGAGGCGTGACCGCCGAGCTCGCGGGCGGTGAGGTGCACGGTCATCACGCCGCGCTCGGCGACGCCGATGACGGCGGTCGGGACGGTCACTCCCGGCAGGGCTCCCTCCACGACGGCGCCGCCCTCGTCAAGGACGAGCGAGGGGCGGATGCCGCGGCCCCGCAGCACCTCGACGATCGCCTGCGCACCGTCGCCCGCGACCTCCTCGTTGTGCCCGAAGGCGAGGTAGACGTCGCGTTCGGGTGTGAACCCCTCGGCGACGAGGGACTCGACGGCTTCGAGGACGGCCACGAGCGAGCCCTTGTCGTCGACCGCGCCGCGGGCGTGGACCTCGGCCGCGTCGCCGGACCCGACGACCTCCGCCGTGAACGGGTCGTGCGTCCACTCCGCCGGGACGACGGGGACGACGTCGATGTGCGCCATGAGGACGAGCGGGGATGCCGCATCCCTCCCGCGCCAGCGGTACAGCAGGGAGTACTCGGCGACGACCTCGCGCTCGAGCGACGCGTGCAGGTGCGGATAGAGCCGCGCGACGGTGTCGTGGAAGTGCAGGAACGCCGTGCCGTCCGCATCGGGATCATCGGGGTCGAGCGACACCGTCGGGATCCGCAGGAGCTCGCGGAAGCGGTCGAGGGCGGCGTCGGGAGTCGTGACCACGAGTCGACTCTAGGTCGGGTGGACCCCACCCGCCGATAGGCTCGGGACATGACCGCACTTCGATGGGGAATCCTGGCCACCGGTGGCATCGCGCACGCCTTCACCGCCGACCTGAAGACAGCCGGCCTGACGGTCACCGCCGTGGGCTCGCGCCGCACGGAGTCGGCGCAGGAGTTCGCCGCGCAGTACGGCATCCCCCGCTCCTACGGGTCGTACGACGAGCTCGTCGCCGACCCCGAGGTCGACATCGTGTACATCGCGACGCCGCACAGTCACCACCTCGCGTGCGCGGCCCTCGCCCTCGAACACGGCAAGCACGTGCTCATCGAGAAGCCCCTCACCCTCGACGCCGACCAGGCCGTCGCGATCCGCGATCTCGCCGCCGATCACGGCCTGCTGGCGATGGAGGCGATGTGGACGCGGTACCTGCCCCACATGGTGCGCCTGCGAGAAGTCCTCGCTGCCGACGTCATCGGCGAGGTGCGGGTCCTCAGCGCCGATCACACGCAGAACCTCCCCACCGACCCCGATCACCGGCTCAACGACCTCGCCCTCGGCGGCGGTGCACTCCTCGATCTCGGGATCTACCCCGTCTCCTTCGCCTGGGACGTCCTCGGCGCGCCCGCCGAGGTCCTCGCGACGGCGCAGCTGGGTGAGACGGGCGCCGACACCGATGTGGCGATCGCCGTGCGTCACGCCGCGGGCGGGGTGTCCTCGCTCCTCACGTCCATGCGGGGTGCCGGCGCCAACGCCGCGCAGATCGTCGGGACGAAGGGTCGCATCGAGATCGACGGCGTCTTCTACGCACCGACGTCCTTCCGCGTCTTCGATGTCGACGGCGCACTCGTCGAGGAGTTCCGCACCGAGATCGACGGTCGCGGCATGCAGTTCCAGGCCCTCTACGCCGAACGACTCATCGCCGAGGGGCGCACCGACGGCGACCTGCTGCCGATCGACGAGAGCATCGCCATCATGGGCACACTTGACGAGATCCGACGTCAGATCGGCGTCGTCTACCCGCCTAGCTGACGCGGATCAGGCCGGGTCGCCGAGCTCCCGGCGACGTCGGGCGAGGTCGGCGCGCAACCGCTCCTCTTCGATCTCGCGTTCCAGGTCGGCGAGCTGCTGCTCGGTCGACCGGGCGTCGGACGCGCGCGTCGGCGCTGCGGGGGGCTCGGTCGCCCACGGCGCGAACTGCGGCGCCCGGCGCACCTCGCGCTGCGGGTACTCCCTGCCGATCGCGAACCACAGCACGGTGCCGAGGAACGGCAGCAGGATGACGACGAACAGCCACACCGTCTTCGGCATGTGCTTCACGAGGCTCTGGTCCCGCGTGATGATGTCGACGAGCGCGAAGATCATCCCCGCCAGGACGAGGAGCGAGATCACGAAAGGCATGGGCCAGAGTCTATGAGTGGGCGGTGAAACGCCGCATCCCCTCTTCCACGGGGGAGAGAGGGGATGCGGGTCGACGATCCGAACGGATGGATCAGCCGGTGGTCAGCGCACCGATCAGGCCGCTGACAACCATGTAGATCCCGACGGCGCCGCCGCAGATCCACATCGTGATGCGCGCCGTCGTGACGCGGGGCCGCTCGAGGTCGGACGCGGTGTTCGACGTCTTCGCCATGTCAGTGACCGGCCCGTCGCTTGTTGTAGACATCGAAGGCGACGGCGAACAGCAGCACGAGTCCCTTGACCGCCTGCTGCCAGTCGATGCCGATGCCCATGATCGACATGCCGTTGTTGAGCACACCGATGATGAGGCCACCGATGATGGCACCGCCGATGGTGCCGATACCGCCCTGCACCGCCGCGCCGCCGATGAAGGCGGCCGAGATGGCCTCGAGCTCGAAGCCCTCGCCCGCCTTGGGGCCGGCGAGGTTCAGTCGCGCCGTGAAGATGAGACCGGCGAGAGCGGCGAGGACGCCCATGTTGACGAACAGCCAGAAGTCCACGCGCCGCGTCTTGATGCCCGAGAGCTCCGCCGCGTGACGGTTGCCGCCGATGGCGTAGATGTGGCGGCCGAAGACGCTGCGGTTCATGACGATGCCGTAGACGAGGACGAGGACCGCCAGCACGATGAGCGTGACGGGGATGCCCTTGTACGAGGCGAGGGCGAACGTGAACCAACCGATCACCACGGCGATGAGAGCGAGCTTGACGATGAACCACAGCAGCGGGTCGACGTCCTGGTCGTACTTCTGTCGTCCCAGCCGGGTGCGCACCTGCTGGACGGCGAGGGCGATGATGGCGACGCCACCGACGACGAGCGTGAACACGTCGGGGTCGGACTCGCCGAACAGACCGGAGAGGAACCCGTTACCGAGCGAACGGTACTCGGTCGGGAACGAGCCGATGTTCTGGTTTCCGAGGACGACGAGAGCAAGGCCCCGGAAGATCAGCATGCCGGCGAGGGTCACGATGAAGGCGGGGATGCCGACGTAGGCCACCCAGAATCCCTGCCAGGCACCCACGAGGGCGCCGATGAGCAGCGACAGGATGATCGCGACGCCCCACGGGAGTCCCATGTCGACGGCCAGGACGCCGGATACGGCGCCGATGAAGGCCGCCACGGAGCCGACGGACAGGTCGATGTGACCGGCGATGATGATCATCACCATGCCGATGGCCAGGACGAGGATGTACCCGTTCTGGACGACGAGGTTCGACAGGTTCTGCGGGCGCAGCAGGATGCCTTCGGTCGTGATCGCGAAGAGGACGACGACGGCGATCAACGCGATGAAGATGCCGTTGCGGCCGAGATCGGACAGGACCGTCGTCACCCAGCGGGTGACCCGGTTCTCGGGCGGATTGATGCCGCCGCCGGCGGCGGTTTCCGGGGTTGTGGTGGTGTTCGACATGTGTGTCTCCTGCCCCGTCAGCGGGGCTTCTCCATGGTCATGAGCTTGAGGACGTGTTCGGGGGTGGCGTCACTGATGGGCACCTCGCCGGTGATGCGACCCTCTGAGAGTGCGTACACGCGGTCCGAGATACCGAGGAGCTCAGGCAGCTCCGACGAGATCACGATGACGCCCTTGCCTGCCGCCGCGAGCTTGTTGATGATCGTGTAGATCTCGTACTTCGCTCCGACGTCGATCCCTCGCGTCGGCTCGTCGAGGATCAGCACCTCGGGATCCGAGTAGATCCACTTCGAGAGGACGACCTTCTGCTGGTTGCCGCCCGAGAGCTTCCCCGTCTTGGCGAGCACGGTCGGCGCCTTGATGTTCATGCTCTTGCGGTACTGGTTGGCGACGGCGAACTCCTCGTTGTCGTCGACCAGCCCCGCTTTCTCGAGCTTCTTCAGGGATGCCACCGAGATGTTGCGCTTGATGTCGTCGATGAGGTTCAGGCCGTAGGTCTTCCGATCCTCGGTCGCATACGCGAGGCCGTTCGCGATCGCTTCCGAGACGGTGCGCGTCCGGATCTCCTTGCCGCGCATGAAGACCTTGCCCGAGATGCGGGTGCCGTAGCTGTGGCCGAACAGGCTCATCGCGAATTCGGTGCGACCGGCGCCCATGAGGCCGGCGATCCCGACGATCTCCCCCGCACGCACCGTGATCGACACGTCGTCGACGACGACGCGGCTCGGGTCCTGCGGGTGGTGGGCCGTCCAGTTCTCGACGCGGAGCAGCTCGTCGCCGATCTGCGGTTCGTGGTCGGGGTAGCGGTGCTCGAGGTCACGGCCCACCATGTCCTTGATGATCCGGTCCTCGGTCACATCGGTCTTCGCGATCGTCTCGATCGTCTTCCCGTCGCGGATGACCGTGACGGTGTCGGCGACCTTCTTGATCTCGTTGAGCTTGTGGCTGATGATGATCGACGTGATCCCCTCCTCGCGGAGGCTGAGGATCAGTTCGAGCAGGTGGTCCGAGTCCTCGTCGTTGAGAGCGGCCGTGGGCTCGTCGAGGATGAGGAGCTTGACCTCCTTCGACAGGGCCTTGGCGATCTCGACGAGCTGCTGCTTGCCGACGCCGAGCTGGTTGACCTTCGTCGTCGGGTTCTCGCGCAGACCCACGCGCTTGAGGAGCGCGGCGGCCTGGAAGTTCGTCTGGTTCCAATCGATCAGTCCGCCGGCTCCTCTGCGCTCGTTGTTGAGGAAGATGTTCTCGGCGATCGACAGGTACGGGCTGAGCGCCAGCTCCTGGTGGATGATGACGATGCCGCGCGCTTCGCTGTCACGCAGGTTCTTGAATTCGACGACGTCGCCGGCGTAGTGGATCTCGCCGTCGTAGGTGCCGTGAGGGTAGACGCCCGACAGGACCTTCATCAAGGTCGACTTGCCGGCGCCGTTCTCGCCGCAGATGGCGTGGATCTCGCCGCGCCCGACGGCGAAGTTGACGTTCGAGAGCGCCTTCACGCCCGGGAACGTCTTGGTGATGCCGCGCATCTCGAGGATGGTCTCGGTCACGATCTCCGACTTCCGTGGTGGGGGGATGGGATGCGTCGGCGGCGGGCGGACCCGCCGCCGACGCAGGTGGTGGTCAGACGAACCGGGTCACAGACCCAGCTCGGCCTCCGTCCAGTAGCCGGTGTCGACCAGCGCGGACTTCACGTTGTCCTTGACGACGGGGACCGGCGCGAGCAGGTACGAGGGAACGACCTTCACGTCGTTGTCGTACGTCTCCTCGTCGTTGACCTCGGGCTTCTCGTCGTTCAGCACGTCGACGGCCATGCCGGCGGCGACCTTCGCGAGCTCGCGCGTGTCCTTGAAGATCGTGGCGTACTGCTCGCCGCTCAGGATCGCCTTGACCGAGTCGACCTCGGCGTCCTGGCCGGAGATGATCGGCCACTCGTCACCCACGTCGTAGCCGGCATCGGCCAGCGCCGAGATGATGCCGCGCGAGATGCCGTCGTAGGGCGACAGGACCGCGTCGACCTTCGTGCCGTCGCTGTAGTTGGCCGTGAGGATGTCCTCCATGCGGCTCTGAGCGGTCTCGCCGTCCCAGCGGAGCGTCGCGGCCTGCTCGATGGTGGTCTGGCCCGACTTCACGACGAGGGTGCCGTTGTCGATGTAGGGCTTGAGCACCTCCATCGCGCCGTTGAAGAAGAAGAACGCGTTGTTGTCGTCGAGCGATCCGGCGAACAGCTCGATGTTGAACGGTCCCTTGGGCGGGTCGGCGACCGGCTTGCCCTCGAGGTCGGTCAGGCCCAGGCCGTTCAGGACGGTCCACGCCTGCTGGTTGCCGACGAGCTGGTTGTCGAACGTCGCGTAGTAGTCGACGTTCTCGGTGCCCTTGATGAGGCGGTCGTAGGCGATGACGGGGATGTCGGCGTCCGCCGCGTTCTGCAGCGCCTCGGTGAGGGTGGTTCCGTCGATCGAGGCGACGATGAGCGCCTCGGCGCCCTTCGTGATCATGTTCTCGATCTGCGAGACCTGCGTGGGGATGTCGTCCTCGGCGTACTGGAGGTCGACCTTGTAACCCTGGTCCTCCAGCGCCTTCTTGACGGCGTTGCCGTCCTGGATCCAACGCTCGGAGCTCTTGGTCGGCATGGCGACGCCGATCAGGCCGCCGTCGCCCTTGCCGCCTTCGGAGCCGCCGCCGGTCGATGCGGTGGAGCACGCGGAGAGCGCGAGCGCGCCGGCTGCGATGCCGACGAAGATGATCCTCTTGAGTTTCACTGTGGTCCCTTTCCCTGGACTTCGGTGTCGTGGTGTTCGGTTGTGCGCATTGCCCCTGGTGAGGGTCTTTCTGAGTGGCCGCGCCCGGTATCGGGCTACCGGCGGCCGTCGGTGATCGTGGACCGGCGTGCGCGAGCACGGCCGGAGAGGTCGGCGATGAGGTCCGCTTCCAGCGGCTCGGCCTCCGACGCGAGGCTCGCTGTCCGGGCGACGCCTTCCAGCACCTGGGCGAGACGCACCGCCTCGCGGGCGCTCGCCGCGACGCAGAGCGCGCCGAGGCCGGCGACGAGGATGGCCGGGGCATCCGCTTCACGGAGGGAATCGATGACCGCCGGCGCCGACACGTCCGGACCTGCGATGACGGGCACCGCGCCGCCGAATTCGCGTGCCGCCTGCGCCGTCAGACACGGGATCGCGGCGCCGCGGGCGGCCCACGCCGCCGCATGGCCGGCTTCGAGGTGCACGAGGGCGACGGCGCCGGCATCCTTCAGGATGGCCGCGTACAGCTCCACGTCGTCGGGCAGGACGCCGTCGTCACCGGGGGTGCCCGGGACGGACAGTCCGTCGAGCGAGACGACCATCATGTTCTCGGGAGCGAGTTCGTCGTCGGCCAGGACCGGCCGGGTCACGAAGAGGTCGGCGTCGGGGACCCGCTCGGACAGCGTCGTCGACGCGAGGCCGCGACCGGCGAGATCGACCAGGAGGGATGCCACCCGCTCGCGGATGCGCGCGACGGCGACCTCGGTCTTCACCCCGTTCACGTACCGCTCCGCGTCGTCCTTCGACACCACTTGCCCGACTCCTTCGTCTTGCGCGGTCACCGCCACCGTCATCGGGGGCGGTCATGTGACCGTTCACATCGGATGACTATGCACCTCGGACCCGGGCCGTGTCAACACGACGCGCGGACGGCGTCAGACGGACGCTGCGCGCGCCGTCGAGGACCGCACGATGAGGTCCGGCGTGAGCACCGGGGCCGCCGCGGCGGCCGACCCGTCGAGCAGGAGTTCGACGCAGCGCCGGCCGAGTTCGGCGAAGTCCTGGCGGACCGTCGTCAGTGGCGGCCAGAAGTGGCCTGCCTCGGGGATGTCGTCGAAGCCGACGATGCTCACATCGCGCGGGCAGTCCAGGCCCTCGTCGCGGATGGCGTGCAGGAGCCCCAGCGCCATCTGGTCGTTCGAGGAGAAGATCGCCGTGAAGTCCCGGTAACCCAGCAGTTCGCGCCCCGCGTAGTACCCGAAGTCCGCCGTCCAATCGCCGAGGATCGGCGCCGTCGTGGCGATGTCCCAGGCGCTCATCTCCTCCAGGAAGCCGCGCATCCGCGACTCCGCCTCCATCCAGTCCTGCGGACCGGCCAGGTGGTAGATCGAGCGGTGCCCGAGCTCGATGAGGTGGCGTGTCGCCAGGCGCGCGCCCGCGATCTGGTCGACCGCGAGGGTGTGGCCGGCGTCGACGTCGGTCGACTGCAGGGTCACGTAGGGCACGCCGACCGCCTGCGCGGCCAGGGCCCGGATCACCCGGACCTGTGGGGCGATGACGACGAGCCCCTCGACGGATTGCGCCATGAGGTACGACAGCCCGTCGGGAATCGACTGGGGGTCCGTCGGGTCGATGTTGGCCGTGGACACCCAGTAGCCCCGCGCCTGCGCGGCGGCCTCGATGGCCGCGATCGACGACGCCGGACCGTATTGCGTCGACGACGCCGCCAGGATCCCGATGGTCCTCGACCTGCTGGTGACGAGCGCACGGGCCGCGGGGTTCGGGCTGTACGACAGCTCTTGCATGGCCGCGAGGACCCGATCGCGGGTCTCGGGCCGGATGCTCGGGTGGTCGTTGAGGACGCGTGAGACCGTCTGGTGCGAGACGTCCGCTCGGCGCGCGACGTCGCGGATACTCGCCCTCCGGCCGCCGGCATCGTCGCTCATCGGTCCCCCTCGGGCCATGTTCACGGTCACACGGACCGAGGCCCATTATGCACGCCGACCCTTTCGCCGCAGCCGGACCGGCGCGCCGCACCTATGCTGACCGCTATGTCCGACGTGTCGCGCCACCTCCCCCTCAGCAATCGGGAACGCGTCGACGAAGCCGGTGTCACGGGCGATTGGCGCACCGCCCTCGCCGACGTCGTGCGACTCGCTGCTCCCCTGGCGCGCACCGCGGATGAGCGTGTCGCGTTCCTGGGGGCCGCCGGTCTCCCCGCATCCGACGACCCGGGGTTCGCCGATGTGGTCGAGGCCATCCTCGCCGGACGCCGCGTGCGCATCCGCTCCCTCGTCGCGGCGACGCGCGCCCTCCTGGAGCTCGCGGGCGACCGGCCGGTCGCCCTTTCTGCGACCACCAGTGGCGCCGTCGCGCTGTATGCCGTCACGCGCATGTCTTTCGACCGCCGCGCTGCGGTCGCGGGTTCTTCGCTCCGCGCGAGCGATGACGGCTGGACACTCGGTCGCGGCACCGTCCGCTCCGCCCCCGCACGCGACATCCTCGAGTTCGTTCTGGGCCTGCGCGATCAGGTTCCCGGAACATCGGCGGCACGCGAACTGTAAGACTGGGGGGATGCCGGATTCCTCCATCCCCCGCGTCGCGGTCTACCTCGATTTCGACAACATCGTCATGAGTTGGTACGACCGGGTCCACGGTCGCAACAGCTACTCGCGGGATCGGCAACGGATCGCGGCCGACCCCGACGAGAAGGAGATCTCGGAGCGCCTGGCCGCCGCCATGATCGACGTCGGCGCGATCATGGACTACGCGGCATCCTTCGGAACCCTGGTCCTGACCCGCGCCTACGCCGACTGGTCGTCGCCGGTGAACTCGCTCTACCGCCAACAGCTGGTCGCCCGCGCGGTCGACCTCGTGCAGCTGTTCCCCGCGGCCGCCTACGCGAAGAACGGCGCCGACATCCGTCTCGCCGTCGACACCGTCGAAGATCTCTTCCGCCTCGAGGACCTCACCCACGTCGTGATCGTGGCGGGCGACAGCGACTACGTCCCGCTCGCGCAGCGGTGCAAGCGGCTCGGGCGCTTCGTCGTCGCCGTCGGCGTCGCCGGGTCCACGGCCAAATCGCTCGCGGCGGCGTGCGACCAGTTCGACGCGTACGACGCCCTCCCCGGGGTCGCGACCCCCGAGCCCGAACCCGCCCCGGAGAGCACGCCCCAGGCGGGCCGCCGTCGGCGGAAGGCCGTCGACCCCGTCGAACAGCTCCTCTCGCGCGCGCTGCGCCTCGAGCAGGTCCGTACCGACGAGGAGTGGATGCACCTGTCGGCGGTGAAGAACCTGCTCAAACGAATGGACCCGTCGTTCAGCGAGAAGTCCCTCGGCCACCGCTCGTTCTCGGACTTCGTCAAAGCGCACCCGAAGATCGCCGAGCTGGACGAGTCGACGAACATCGTCCGCGTCCGCGCCGTCGACGCCTCCTGACCCGAAGAGCCCCGCCCGCGACACGCCGCACGGTAGGGTGGCCCCGTGGCTCGCCGGTCAACTCCGCCCGGCTCGCAGTCTTCACTGCGAGAGGCGAATCGTGCACGATTGCTCGATTCGCTCAGGCGGCATGGGCGCTTGACGCAGATCGAGCTCGCCGGCGCGACCGGGCTCTCCCCCGCGACGGTGTCGAACATCGTCAAAGAGCTCACGGCGACGGGGGTCCTTCACACCTCGTTCACCTCGCGCAGTGGTCGCCGCGCGACCCTCGTTTCGCTCGCCCGACAGGTCGGGCTCGTGGCGGGCGCGCATTTCTCCACGCGGAAGCTCCACGTCGCCATCGCCGACGCGACCCGCTCGGTCGTCGCCGAGACCTCGCTCCCCCTCGCCCCCGACCATCGACACGACGCCGAGCTGGACCGGCTCAGCCTGCTCCTCGGCGACATGGTCGAGGGTCTCGGCGGATCGCTGTCCGACCTCCTGGCGGTCGGTCTGGCGTTGCCGGCGCCCGTCGATCCCCGTACCTCGGTCATCTCCACGCCCGGTCTCCTCCCCGGCTGGGACGGCGTCGACATCGCCCGCAGCCTCTCAGCGCGGATCGGGCGTCCCGTCCACGTCGACAGCGAGGCGAACCTGGGAGCACTCGCCGAGGCCCGCGAAGGCGCCGCCCGCGGGGCATCCTCGTCCGTCTACGTGACCGTGGGGCATTCCATCAGCGCCGGGCTCCTCGTCGACGGTGAGCTTTTCCGCGGAGCCAGCGGACGCACCGGACAGATCGGTCACATGACGATCGACGAGAACGGCGGCCGCTGCCGTTGCGGCAACCGCGGCTGTCTCGAGACGGTGGCCGCCGGTCCTGCGCTCCTGGCCGGTTTCAGCGAGGCCGACGGCATCCATCGCCTCCGTGACCTC
Source organism: Microbacterium sp. 77mftsu3.1 (assembly GCF_900100525.1). NCBI lineage: Bacteria > Bacillati > Actinomycetota > Actinomycetes > Micrococcales > Microbacteriaceae > Microbacterium > Microbacterium sp. 77mftsu3.1. Next base: position 454,437 of record NZ_FNCR01000001.1, read on the forward strand.
GTCACGGCCGCGGGTGACGGCGTCCCCGCCGCGCAGCGCACGATCGCGGATGCCGGCCGCCACATCGGCATCGCCGCGGCGAGCCTGTGCAACCTCATCGACCCCGAGCGCATCGTCGTGGGAGGCGAGCTGGCCCGCGCGGGCGAGATCCTCCTCGCTCCGCTCCGGCACGCCCTGGAGCGCGCGATCCTCGGCGGCGGGGTGCCCGAGATCGTCGCGTCCGCCTTCGCGGAGTGGGCCGAGACGCGCGGCGCGATCGCCCTGGCCCTGGATCACGTGGCCGTCGACGCAGATCTGGTCGCGTTCCCCGCATGAGACGGTTGCTCACGGCCGTCCTGCTCGTGGCGGCGTCTGCTGCCGCACTCTCGGGCTGCGCCCTCCCCGACAACTCGTCGCCGCGCACGATCATCGCGCTGCTCCTCCCCGACAAGAAGACCGCGCGCTACGAGACCTTCGATCGGCCCGTCTTCGAGAAGCGCATCGCGGAGCTCGGCGACGCGCAGGTGCTGTACACGAACGCCGATCAGGATGCCGCGCGGCAGCAGCAGCAGGCGGAGTCCGCGCTCGCCGCAGGAGCCGCCGTCCTCGTCCTCGACCCCGTCGACGGCCGGGCCGCGGCATCCATCCTCGCGGCGGCGACCGCCGAGGGCGTGCCGGTCATCTCGTACGACCGGATGATCATCGGCGGCGGGAAGCCCGCGTACTACGTGTCGTTCGACAACGAGCGTGTCGGCGAACTGCAGGCGGAGGCCCTCGTGGCAGGTCTCGAGAAGGAGGGTCGCAGCGACGGCGGCATCCTGATGGTCCACGGCGCTCCCACCGACAGCAACGCGGCGCAGTTCCGCGACGGCGCCCGCCGGGTGATCGCCGCGGCGGGTCTGCGCGTGCTCGCCGAGTACGACACCCCGGATTGGAGTCCCGACAAGGCGCAGGCGTGGGTCTCGGGTCAGCTGGCGCAGTACGGCGATGAGGTGGCCGCCGTGTACGCCGCCAACGACGGCACCGCCAGCGGTGCGATCGCCGCCCTCCGCGCTGCGGACGTCTCGCCTTTCCCCATCGTCACCGGGCAGGATGCCGAGCTCACCGCGCTCCAGCGGATCGTCGAGGGCGATCAGTACATGACCGTCTACAAGGCGATCCGCACGCAGGCCACGATCGCCGCCGACGTCGCCGTGCAGCTCGCCGCCGGCGACAAGCCCGCCGGCGACACGACGATCGACGGCATCCCGGCCACCCTGCTGACCCCCGTCGCTGTCACCGTGGACAACATCGCCTCCACCGTCGTCGCGGACGGCTTCTGGACCATCGCGGACATCTGCACCCCCACCTACGCCGAGGCCTGCGCCGCGGCAGGCCTGGAATGAGAGCACCGAGCGTGAGCGTCTCCCCCCGTCGCACCGGCGATCACGTCCTGTCGATGCGCGGCATCGACAAGCGCTTCGGCGCGGTCCGCGCCCTGAACGGTGTCGACTTCCGTGTCCGCGAGGGCGAGGTCGTCGCCCTCGTCGGCGACAACGGCGCCGGCAAGTCCACGCTCGTGAAGGTCCTCGCCGGCGTCCACCCCGCCGACGCCGGGACGATCGAGCTCGACGGCGAGCTCGTGCAGCTCTCGAGCCCGGCGGACGCGCAGGACCTCGGCATCGCGACCGTGTTCCAGGACCTCGCCCTCTGCGAGAACCTCGACGTCGTCGCCAACCTGTGGCTCGGTCGGGAGCTCATCGAGCGCGGTCGCCTCGACGAGGTGGGTATGGAAGAGCGGACCTGGATGCTGCTGCGCGAACTCGCGGCGAAGGTCCCGTCGGTCCGCGTGCCGGTCTCGACGCTGTCGGGTGGCCAGCGTCAGACCGTCGCGATCGCCCGGTCCCTCATCGGGGAGCCGCGCATCGTGATCCTGGACGAACCGACCGCTGCCCTCGGCGTGGCACAGACCGCCGAGGTCCTCAACCTCATCGAGCGCTTGCGCGACCGGGGCCACGGGGTCGTCCTCATCAGCCACAACCTCACCGATGTGCTCGCCGTCGCCGACCGCATCGTGGTCCTCCGCCTCGGTCGCAACAACGGCGAGTTCGACGCCGAGACGGCGACGAGCGAAGTGCTGATCGCCGCCATCACGGGAGCCTTCGACCCGGTTCGGCCGGTCAGCCCGCCCGACGAACCCCGGGCTCCCGTCATTCCGCTCGCGGATGCCCGGCGCCGCGTGGACGGCGACCGATGAACCGGGAGAGCGGCATCCTCAGCCTCGTTCTCACCCGGGTGCGATCCGGCGACGTCGGACGGATGCCGGTGGTGCTGGCTCTCGTCGTGATCGCCGTCGTGTTCCAGGCGCTCAACCCCGTCTTCCTGACCAGCCGGAACCTCAGCGACCTGCTGATGCAGTGCGCTGCGATGGGCACGATCTCGCTCGGGATCGTCCTCGTCCTCCTCATCGGCGAGATCGACCTGTCGGTCGGCTCGATGTCGGGGGTGGCGGCGGCGATCCTGACGGTGGGCGCCGTGCAGCTGCAGTGGCCCTTCGTGCTCGCGATCGGCGCCGCGGTCGCCGCCGGAGGCATCGTGGGAGCCGTCTACGGGCTCTTGCGCAGCACGCTCGGCCTGCCGAGCTTCGTCGTGACGCTCGCCGGGCTGCTCGGCCTGCTCGGCGTGCAGCTGTGGGTGCTGGGCGACGCCGGTTCGATCAACCTCCCCTTCGACTCGTGGATCGTGCAGTTCGCCCAGCAGATGTACCTCCCGCCCTGGCTGTCGTACGTGCTGTCGGCCGCGACCGCGCTGGCCTACACCGCCACGCTCCTCAGCCGGGCCCGGCGACGAGCGGCCGCGGAACTGGAGAGCACGCGCACGGCCATCATCGTGATCCGGGGCGCCCTGCTCCTCGTCGGTCTCGCCGGCGGATCCTGGTACCTCAACCTCTCCCGCGGCGTGGGACTCATGTTCGTCCTCTTCGTCGTCCTCGTCGTGGTCGCGCATCTGGCGCTGACGCGCACCCGCTGGGGCCGATCGGTGTTCGCGGTCGGCGGCTCGATCGAGGCGGCGCGACGGGCCGGCATCCGCGTCGACCGCGTCGTGGTCTCGGTGTTCGTGCTGTGCTCGGTGCTCGCGGCGACGGGCGGCATCCTCGCCGCGGCCCGGCTCGCGGCGGCCAACCAGAGCACCGGCGCGGCGGATACGAACCTCAATGCGATCGCGGCGGCCATCATCGGCGGCGCCTCGCTGTTCGGCGGACGCGGGTCGGCGTTCGCCGCGCTCCTGGGCGTCGTCGTGATCCAGGCGATCTCGTCGGGATTCACGCTCATCAACCTCAGCTCGTCGGTGCAGTACATGGTCACCGGAGCCGTGCTGGTCTTCGCCGTGGCGCTGGATGCCGTCACTCGCCGCAGCCGCCTCGGCACGGGTCGGACCTAGTCCGTACGCTCGCCGCGCAGCGCTTCCTCGGAGGGTTCGGGCCGACCGTCGACGGTGACGAAAGCGTTATGTTCACATCTTGACTTCATTTCGTGAACACATCAAGATCATCGTCAAGCGCGATGTCGCGCTCGCTCGATTTCACTGTCGAAAGGCGAACGATGAAGAAGTCCCTGTCCGTTGCCGCAGCCCTCGGGGCCGCTGCACTCCTGCTCGCCGGCTGTTCCAGCACGAGCACCCCGGCGCCCGCCGGTTCGAGCGGTGGCGCGGCTCCCGCTGAAGCCGGGCGCGCCTGCGTCATCCTTCCCGACGCCGCGTCGTCGCCCCGGTGGGAGAACTTCGACCGCAAGTACCTGGAAGAGGGGCTCACGGGCGCCGGCTTCGAGGTCGACATCCAGAACGCCGGTGGTGACACGTCGAAGTACACGACGATCGCCGACCAACAGCTCACCAAGGGCTGCGGCGTCATGATGCTCGTCGACTACAACGGCGCCGCCGTCGGCGTCGCCACCAAGGCGAAGGCTCAGGGCATCCCCGTCATCGCGTACGACCGCCCCTTCAAGGGCGCGGACTACTACGTCTCCTTCGACAACGTCGAGGTCGGCAAGCTCGAGGGGCAGACCGTCCTCGACGGCCTCAAGGCCGCGAACAAGGACCCGAAGACGGCCGCCGTCTTCTACATGGGCGGCGACCCGACCGACGGCAACGCCGCGATGTTCCTCAAGGGCGCGAAGGAGGTCATGGAAGCGGCGGGCATCAAGCCGGTCGCCGAGCCCCCGGGAGTCTGGGACGGCGCGAAGACCCAGACCAACTTCGAGCAGGCACTGACCGCGAACGGCGGCAAGGTCGACGGCGTCTGGGCCGCCAACGACACCAACGCCGACGGCGTCATCAAGGTGCTCCAGGACCGCGACCTCAAGGGTGTCGCCGTCTCGGGCCAGGACGCCAACGTGGAGGGCCTGCGCAACATCCTGACCGGATGGCAGACGGCCACCGTCTACAAGCCCGTCAAGGACGAGGCCGAGGCCGCCATCAAGGTCGCAACGGACCTCTTGAACGGGTCGACGCCGACGGCCGACCAGAAGCTCGACGACGGCACGCCGTACATCTCGGTCACGCCGCAGCTCGTCGGCCCCGACAAGGTCAAGGACGTCGTCGCCGCCGGTGACGCCTCCGCCTCGGACGTCTGCACCGGCGAGATCGCCGGCGTCAGCCTCGCCGACAAGTGCACCGAATTCGGCGTCGAGTGATCTGACGGGAGTGGGGATGCCGCGATCCTCGGCATCCCCACTCCCCTCTGTCTGCGCGACACCCCTCGACCTCCCTGGAGAACCCGCATGAGCGAACCCATCATCGAACTCCGCCGCGTCACGAAGTCCTTCGGACCGGTCAGCGTCCTCAAAGGCGTCGACCTCACGGTCCGACCCGGCATGGTGACCGCCCTCGTCGGCGACAACGGCGCCGGAAAGTCCACCCTCATCAAGGGCCTCGCCGGCGTGCAGCCCTACGACACCGGCGAGATCCTCGTCGACGGTCAGGAGCAGTCGCTCCGGACCCCCCGCGAAGCAGGCGCCCTGGGCATCGAAGTGGTCTATCAGGACCTCGCCCTCTGCGACAACCTCGACATCGTCCAGAATATGTTCCTCGGACGCGAAGAGGTCATCGGGGGCACGTTCGACGAAGGCCGCATGGAGAAGGACGCCTCGGACACGCTGCGATCCCTGTCGGTGCGCACCGTCAAGAGCGTCCGGCAGAAGGTGTCGAGCCTCTCCGGAGGTCAGCGTCAGACGGTCGCGATCGCACGTGCCGTCCTCAAGAAGGCGCGCGTCGTCATCCTCGACGAACCCACCGCCGCCCTCGGCGTCGCGCAGACGGAGCAGGTGCTGAACCTGGTCCGGCGCCTCGCCGATCAGGGCGTCGCCGTGGTCCTCATCAGCCACAACCTGGCTGATGTCTTCGCCGTCGCCGACGACATCGCCGTGCTGTACCTCGGCCAGATGGTCGCCCAGGTCCCGACGGCCGAGTCGACCCGCGACGAGATCGTCGGCTACATCACCGGAACCAAGATCCCGCCGGGCGTTCAGCTCGTGGGCACATCCACCATCCCCGTCGGAGGCGACGCATGAGCACCAGCACCCGGACCGCGGCGGCACCCGACCCCGTCGTGAGCGACCTCATCGGCAGCGGCGTCGAAGGGGGCGTCGGCGACCAGATCAAGGCGTGGCTCCAGCGCGTGCGCGGCGGCGAGATGGGCGCCCTTCCCGCCGTCGGTGGCCTCATCCTGCTGGTCATCCTGTTCAGCACGCTGAGCCAGTACTTCTTCACCCCCATCAACTTCGCGAACCTGATGAGCCAGGCGGCATCCCTCGTCGTGCTCGGCATGGCGCTCGTGTTCGTCCTCTTGCTCGGCGAGATCGACCTGTCGGCGGGTGTCACCGGCGGAGTCGGCGTCGCCTCGTTCGTCGTTCTGAACGTGAAATTCGACATCCCGTGGCCGCCCGCCCTGGCGATCGGGTTCGTGGTGGGCCTGGCCACCGGAGCGCTGATCGGATTCCTCGTGGCGAGGATCGGCATCCCGTCATTCGTCGTGACCCTCGGTCTGTTCCTCGGCTACCAGGGCCTCGCCCTGCTCATCATCGGTGCCGGCGGTCTCTACCCGATCGAGGCGCCGGAGCTGCTGGCGCTGCAGAACGGACGCCTGCCCGTCTGGGGCGGCTGGGTGATGCTGCTGGTCATGCTGCTGATCTCGGGCGGCCTGTCGTACTGGGATCGCCGACGCCGCACCCGCGCCGGCGTGCCCAACCGTCCGATCGCCCTCGTGTGGGCCAAGCTCGCCGTGCTCGCGATCCTCGGCGGAGTGGCCGTTTTCGTGCTGAACCTCAACCGGTCGCAGTCGATCATCCCGATCGAGGGCGTGCCGATCATCGTCCCGGTGGTGCTGACGATCCTCTTCATCGGCACGTTCGTCCTCGACCGCACCCGGTTCGGCCGGTACGTCTACGCCATCGGCGGCAATGCCGAGGCTGCTCGCCGCGCCGGCATCAAGGTGCGGTGGGTGAAGTGGTGGTGCTTCGTCGCCGCCTCGGGCCTCGCCGTCGTGTCACTGCTGTTCAACCAGGCGCGCGTCGGCTCGGTCGACGGTGCCGTCGGTCGCGACATCGTCCTCTCGGGCGTGGCGGCGGCCGTCGTCGGCGGCGTGAGTCTGTTCGGTGGTCGAGGACGCCTCATCCACGCAGCGATCGGCGCTCTCGTCATCGCGGTCATCATCAACGGACTGGGGCTCCTGCAGCTCGACGCGGGGTTCAACCTCCTCGTCACGGGTGGCGTCCTGATCCTCGCCGCCACCGTCGACGCGCTGTCGCGGCTGCGGACGGGCGGGATGCGCACCTGACCCCTCGGCACGAAACGATGCCCTCGACCGTTCACCGGTCGAGGGCATCGTCGTTCGCGGCCGGATCAGTCGCGCGTGGACCAGAGCGCCCAGGCGACGAGCACAGGCTGGAACAGCAGGCGACGCCAGCGCGCGGTGTCGCTGTCCAGCCGGAAACCGTCGCGCTTCTTGAGCGCCTGGTCGAGGTTGCCGGGGAAGATCGCGACGAAGAAGGCGGCGAGGATGACGCCGATGCGGCGCCGCTCCTTCGGGAGGACCACGAGCGCGGCGCCGAGCATCATCTCGACGGCCCCGGAGGCGACGACGACGCCGTCCTTGTCGATCGGGAGGGTGTCGGTCACGAGGTCGGGTACCTGCGCCTGGAACTCCTTGCGCGCCCAGAACAGGTGGCTGAGTCCGGCGAACACCATGGCGCCGGCGAGAGCCCAGCGAGCGATTGTCTTCATCCTCCGAGTATCCCCCCGCCGGGCGCCGGCGGCGCCCTCGCCTACGCTGGTGAGGTGCCGAGCCCCACCCCGTTCCCCTTCGACCGGCTCTCCCGTCGCCCCGACGTCGAAGGTCCCGACCTGGTGGCATCGGATGCCGCCGACCGCCTCATCCTGGATGAATCTGCCGGCCTCCGCGCCGACGCACCGGCCAGGTCGATCGTCGCGATCGGCGACACCCACGGCGCTCTCGCCCTGGCGGCCGCGCACGACGGCGCGCGGAACGTCCGTGTGCACCAGGATGCGCTGGCCGGTGAGCGGGCGATCTCCCGGAACGCCGAGGAGCTCGGGCTGAGCGATCGCATCCGGGTCGTCGGTCTCGACGCCGACGCCGTCAGCGACGCCCGGGTCGTGCTCCTCCGCCTGCCCCGCGCGCTCGACGCCCTCCGCGACGTCGCCGCGCTCGTCGCCGCGCACGCCTCCCCCGACGTCGTCGTCGTGGCCGGCGGCCGCCTCAAGCACATGACCCTCGCGATGAACGACGTGCTCGGCGAGCACTTCGGACGGATCGATGTCTCGCACGCCAGGCAGAAGTCACGCGTCCTGATCGCCCGCGACCCACGCGCGGGCCACGAGCCCGCACCGGCGGCGGGACGCGAGGGCGACCTCGAGATCCGCGCCTTCGGTGGTGCGTTCGCCGGGGCACGGCTCGACAACGGCACGCGGCTCCTGATCGCACATCTGCCGGAGGACCCTGCCGGCGGATCGCCGGAGGACCCGCTCATCGACATGGCGTGCGGGACGGGTGCGGTCGCCGCGCACCTCGCGACGCGGCATCCGGCGGCATACGTCTACGCCTCGGACCAGTCCGACGCGGCGGTCGCCTCGGCACGCGCGACGGCCGCCGCGAACGGTGTCGAGGGCCGGGTCGAGGTCGCCCGCGATGACCTGCTCGCGGGCCGGCCCGCGGCATCCGCGTCGTTCATCGCCCTCAACCCGCCGTTCCACAGCGGGGCGGCGCTGACCGAGCGGCTCGCGTTCCGCCTGTTCGCGGACGCGGCACGGGTGCTGCGTCCGGGCGGTGAGCTGTGGTGCGTCTGGAACTCGGGGATGCGGTACCGGGGTGATCTCGAGCGCCTCGTCGGGCCTACCCGTCAGGTCGCGCGCGACGCGAAGTTCACCGTGACGGTGTCGACGCGTCGGTGACGCTCACCGTCCTCCGGGAGGACCGACGAGCAGCAGGATGACGTAGAGGGCGACCACCGCCACCACGATGAGGGCGACCAGGATGCCGGCGTGGCGCAGGAACCAGCGCAGCAGGCGGTCGATCGGCCGCCGGTCGCGGGGGTCCGAGGTCTCCTCGAGCCGCCACGCACCGTCGAGGCGGCCGGTGCGGTGCAGCCACCTCTCGACGGGGAGCGTCGCGTACGGGATGACGGCCGAACCAACCGCGAGCACCGAGGTGCCGAGGCTCCACCGGTTGTTGAGAGCGACGAGGATGGCGGTCGCGCCGTATGACAGGAAGACGAAGCCGTGGATGCCGCCGCCGATCGTGACGGCGACGGCAGGACCTCCCACCGCACGGACGATGAGGGCGGCGATGAGGAGGGTCCAGGAGAACACCTCGGCGATGGCGAGGATGCGAAAGATCGAGAGAGGGGTGCGGAACACTCCTTCAGCCTACCTGAAGGAGGGCGTCGGTCGCGTCATCGCCGCGTGGCCCACAGCGCCCACAGCACGAGCACCGGTTGGAAGAACAGCCGGGCGAAGCGTTTGGCGTCGGAGTCCATTGCCGGCACGTCGCGACCCGATCGCCAGTGATGGACGTTGCCGGGGAACACGGCGACGAACAGGGCCGCGACGGCCAGACCCACGCGGCGCCGCTCACGCGGCAGCGCGATGAGGGCGACCCCCAACCCCGCCTCCACGACACCGGATACGACGACGATCGTGTCCTTGTCGGTCCGGAACAGGCGCGTCGCCCAGTCCGGAACGGCGATTCGGAACCCGCGCCGGAGCACCGTCAGGTGCGCGACGCCGGCGGCCGTCAACAGGACCGCGAGGCCGACGCGGGCGATGCTCCGCAGCGCGCCCTCGCGTCGACGGATCGTCGCGGCCCGCGCGCTCACTCGATCACACCCGCTCGGATGCCGCCGAGCGATTCGGCCACCCGCGGCAACGAGTGCGAGAGTGACTCGTCGAGCCGCTCCAGACGGTCCTGCGCGTCCCGCAGGACCTCAGCCCCACGCTCGGTGACGCTCAGGTCGCTCGCCGCTCCGGCCTGCGCCGTCGCGTCGGCGACCAGCCCGTCGTCGACGAGGGCGTGGACGGCGGCATGAGCCGACTGCACCGTGATGCGGGATCTGCGGGCGAGTTCCGAGAAGGAGATCCCGGGCTCCGCGCCGATGTGACCGAGCAGGCCGAACTTGCGCGTCGAGATCCCGAGATCACGCAGTTCTGCCGCCAATTGGGCCTCCCACGAGGCAGAAACGGCGAGGAGCGCGATGACGGGACTGAAGCGCGGTGCATCCTCTGCGGGGGTATCTGCCACGGCAGAAGTCTATGAGTCACGCCGCGTCGCGGTCAGCATCCGCGCCACCGCGATTCGGTAGCGATTTTCCGGCCAGGACGGAAGAGATGAACGAGTTCTCATCTGCGAAACATGTGAGATCCCGCGCGCCCGTATCATCAGCGGTATGCTTCGCGCGATCCATCTGCCGACGGCTGCGCTCGCCGCAGCCGCGATGGTGTTCGCTCTCGGCTCGCACGCCCCCTCCGCCGACGACGAGCGATCGGTCCCGCAGGTCCGCGCCGCCCTGGCGAGCTCCGCCCATCGGCTCACCCTCGATGACATCGCCACCCTCTCGCACGCGCAGTTGACGGCGGAGGTCGCCCACTCCCCCGCTGCCCTGCAGAGCATCCTCGACTCCACCGCGCCGACCGTCGCCTCGGCCTGGTGGGGCGGCCTCACCCTCGCCACGCGCGCACAGCTCATCCACGACGTCCCGGATCTCATCGGCGCGCTCGACGGGCTGCCCGCCGAGGTCCGTGTCGCCGCCAACCGTGTCGGAGCCCGGGAACGCCTGGGACGACTCGACGTCCTCCTGGCCGGACTCGTGACGCACGAGGACGCGCCCTCCGCCGGCGACCTCGACGCGCTGGAACGCGAACGTGCGTATCTCACGAAAGTCGCCCTCGGCCTCGTCCAGCTCTACTTGTACAACCCGGTCCGGGGCTCGATCGTCGAGATGGCGGGGGATCCGGCGGCGGCCACCGGCATCCTCTTCGTCGTGCCGGGGACCAATGCGTCGATCGCGACGTTCATGAACGACGACCCCGTCACGTCCTTCGCGAACTGGCAGGTCCAGCACGCCGATCCTTCGGCGCCGATCCTCGCCTTCACCGTCCTCGCGGCACCCATGCCGCAGATCTCGGTCGATCTCGCTTCGGGCCCGCAGAACAACACGATCGCCACCGCGGCGGGGGCGGACTACGCTCGCATCGTGAAGGGAATCGACGCCGCTTTCCCCGGACTTCCGACGCTGAGCTACGAGCACAGCGCCGGGTCCCAGGTCGGAAGCGCCGCCGAGATGGCCGGGGCACGATTCACCGCCCGGTTCCTCGCCGCGGGAGTCGGCGCCACAGACGGGTACACGACAATGCCCGGAACGGCTTATTACGCCACGCAGGCCAAGGACGACATCAACCGCTACTACGCCGGATTCCAGATGGGCGACATCGGCTACGGCATCGGCCCCGAGGAGTTCCCCGGCATCACGATCGTCGACCCGGGATTCTCCGAGAAGCCGACCGGCACCGTCACCGCGATGCTCGCCGAGGGCCTCACGCTTCACAACCGCCTCTTCAGCGGCGACGGGTCGGCGAACGGGACGGTGTTGAAGGACGTGCGACTGCTCCTCACCTCCCTCGCCGACGAGAGCAGCGGCTGATGCCCGCCCGGTCCGTCGCAGCAACGGTGCTGGTCGGAACCTTGGCCCTCAGCCTCACGGCATGCGCCCCCGCCGCAGGCCCGTCCTTCGACGCGGTGCGCGCGCAGTCCGAGGAGGCGGTGACCGAGGTCGTGGCCGCGATGCCGACGGGGTCGACGTACACGGCGTCGGGCGACCCGACTTCAACGCCCTGCGGAACGGGCTCGGCCACGGTCGACGGCCCCCGCGGGACCGCCTTCGCGACGATCCAGGGGCAGGTGACGCTGCCAGGCGCCGCGGACGCGGCATCCGTCATCGCGGACCTGCCCACCGCACTCGGCGACGGCTGGGCCGTCGAGCCCGTCGGGATCGACGTCGATCTCGCCACCGTGCGCCTCAACCGTGCGGGATCGGGCGTGTCCGTGGACATCACCGAGCTCGCTGCCGATGCGCCGGTGGCGCTCGACATCCTCGCCGTGTCCTCCTGCGGCCGCGTCGAGCGCTGAGGCGCTCACGCCCTGGAGGGCGTCAGAGCGCGGGGCAGGAGGATGCGCCCTGTGCGCAGGCCTTCAGCTCGCGGGCGAGCCAGGGGCCGAGGGTGCGCGAGTACGTCCCGCTCAGGTGAAGCCCGTCGAAGTACACCGACACCCCGCCCACGGCGGAGTAGCAGCGCTGGTCATCGCAGAACCGGTCCGTCGGATCGATCGTGAGGAGGTCCGGTACGCGCTTGGCGACCTCGTCGGTGACGCTGCGGGCGACGAGCGCCTTGCTGACGGGGTTCGAGCACTGGCCGTTGAGTTCGAGGCACTCGGGGCCGTCGCGTCGGGTGGTGATCCCGTCGGTCAGCGGGACGTCGCCGAGCCAGACCACCGTGGCGCCGGCCTCCCGCACGCGCGTGATCGCCTCGACGAAACCGTCGACGCTGCGAGCACCGTCGGCGTAGCCGGCGCGGAGGTCGGACATGACGACGAGGTCGACCTTCGGGGCGAGGGTCGAGACGACCCACTCGTTGCGCTCGGCGCACCCCTTCTGTTCTTCCTGGGACGTCTTGCGGATCTCGTTCGGCGGCGGGGTGCCCAGCGTCGCCGGGCAACCGGAGCGCGACGCCACGATGACGTTCCACTTGAGGCGCTTTCCCGCGGCGTCGATCGCGTCGCTCCACGCCGACGCGTGGGAGTTGCCCCACAGCAGCACCGTGCGGGCTCCGTTCGGATCGCCGTAGTGGCAGACGACCTCGCTGAACGGGCCGGTGTCGTCAGAGCAGCGCGGCTTGCGTGAGGCGATCGGCAGGTCGTTGTTGCCGGCGAGTGCTGCGGCCTCGTCGACCGGGGCGAAGGGATCACCGCATTTGTTGTCGAGCGCGGCGGCACCGAAGCATTCGTCGGCGGAGGCGACGGTCTGCTCGAACTCCGCAGCGGCGGCCTCGATGCGAGCCTGCCCGCTGGCGTCGAACCTGACGGCGCCGGCGACGATGATGAGAACCGCGACGGTTCCGAGCGCGAGGCTTCGAGGAGACGTCCGCAGCAGCCATCCACGTCGGAACGGCTGCTCGATGAAGCGGTAACTCGCTTCCGACACCACGAGGATGATGGCGAGCAGACCGAAGGCCTCGAGGATGCTCAGCTCGTGTCCGAGCGCGATCGGGACGATGATCAGCAGCGGCCAGTGCCACAGGTAGACCGAGTAGGAGATGTCGCCGAGGTGCTGGATCGGTCGGGCGCTCACGGCGCGGTCGAACGAGAATCGTCCGTCAGGCCCCCCGAGCAGCACGAGGCAGGCGCCGACCGTCGGGATCATCGCGGCGATGCCCGGGTAGGGCATGTCCACGTTCAGGACGAAGAACCCGACCCCGATCAGGGCGACACCGACCCACGGAGCGAAGCGGATGCCTCGTACGGCGACCAGGGCGACGAGACCGCCGGCGGCGAGCTGCCACATCCGGGTCGGCGTGACGAAGTACGCGGCGCCGGGATCGACGTTCGTGAAGATGAACGAGAAGCAGAGGCTCGCCACCAGGACGAGACCCATGACGATTCCCACGACGCTCCGGCGTCCCAGGCGACCGATCGGACCGAAGCGCCGCGCGAACAGGGTGGCGAGCAGGAGCAGCACCGGCCAGACGAGGTAGAACTGCTCCTCGACCGACAGCGACCAGAAGTGCTGGACGGGGCTCGGCGCGGCGCCTTCCGCGCCGTAGTCGACCGCGTCACCGGCAAGGACCCAGTTCTCGATCGAGAGGGCCGACGCGAGGACGTGCCGACCGATCTCGGGCCACTGGGAGGCAGGAACGATGAACCACGAGGCGACGAGCACGAATCCGAGCACAAGGAGTGCGGCCGGCATGATCCGTCGGACGCGGGCGGCCCAGAACCTGGCGGCGAAGCGGAGGGGGCGGTGACGGTCGACGTCGCGCAGGATCTGCCCGGTGATCAGGAACCCCGAGACGACGAAGAACACGTCGACACCCGTGAAGCCACCGGGGAGGAGGGAGGGCCAGAAGTGGTAGACCACGACGGAGGCGACCGCGATGGCGCGGAGGCCTTGGATGTCCGCCCGGACGCGGTGGCGCGGTGCTTCCGGCGACGATGCGGGCGGTGCGTTACGGGGCCCACCCGGGGCGTCGACGAGCTGAGTCACCACGCGAGTCTAAGCGGAATGCGCCGCCCGGCCTCACCGGCGGCCGGCGTCGGTGGCGGCCGCTCGGCGTCGCGCCATGAGCAGGACGCCGGCCACGAGGAGGATCATGGCGACCCCGGCCGAGGCGATGACGGCGGCGCGCGCTCCCCAGAGCGTCACCACGGCGGCCGCGCCGAGCAGCACCGCGATGCGCAGCAGGCTCTCGACGGCCGTGTCGAGACCCTCGACCCGCCCGAGGAACTGGTCGTCGATCGACGTCTGGAACAGGGTCGTGACCGCGATGTTGTATGGCGCGTTGACGAGGGCACTCAGGGCGACGCCGACGAGGAGCACCGTCACGTTCGGCGCGGCCCCCATCACGACCTGGGCGACGGCGAACAGTGCCAGGCAGACCACGAAGACCAGCGGCATCCGCGACCGCCGGACGACGAACCCGACCGTCAGCGCTGCGATGACCGCCACGATGCCGTTCCACGAGAGGACGAGACCCAGGACCTCGCTCGGTAGCCGTAGGTCGTCCGACACGAGGAAGATGAGCGCGTACGCGTTCGTCCCCGCAGTGATCGTCACACCGTACGAGGCGAGCAGCAGTCCCAGCGCGAAGCGGTGGCCGGCGAGGTAACGGGCGGCGGGTGGGATGCCGCGGACGGTCGACGCCAGCGCATCGACGCCGAGCCGGATGCGGGCCCGCCGCCGTGCGGGCGTCGACGACTCGGCATCCGTCGTCTTCGGGAGGATGCGCGCGAACAGTGCTGCGGTGACGAGGAAGGAGACGCCGTCCACGGCGAACGACGGCGCCGGCCCCCACATGGCGTACGCACCGGCGCCGAGGGCTGGTCCGACGCTCGCGAGCGCCCACGTCGTCGATTCGAGGATGCCGTTGGCTCGGGGAAGCATGTCTCGTTGCACGAGCCGCGGGACGAAGACGAACGCCGACGAGGCGAAGAAGACCCCGGCGATCGCGGCGGCCGCGACCAGGACCGTCGAGTGGATGCCGGGTCCCCCGGCCGCAGCGGCGGCAGCCAGCCCGAAGCTCAGGATGCCGCGCAGTGCGGTGGTGACGATGAAGACGGTGCGCAGATCGAACCGGTCGGCCACCGCGCCCGCGACGGGAGCGAGGAACAGGGCCGGGAGTACCGTCGCGAGCAGAAGCGTCAGGCGGGCGCCCTCCCGACCCGCCGTGAGCTCGAAATACCAGAGGTCGAGGGCGAGGACTCGGAACGAGTCGCCGATGTCGGAGAACGCGACCGCCGCCACGAACCCGAAGAACGTCGCAGGCAGACCGAAGAGGCCGGCGCGCGAGCGGGTGGGGATCACAATGCCCCACCGTAGAGGCGACGACGCCGCGGGACGATCGACTCGCCTCCGATCCGATCCGCCGTCCGCTCCGAAGGAGGAGATGGCGAGGTGCTCACTGCGGCTTGGGGGCCGCATCTCGCGTTGATCGTGAAGCTCACTGAGGGGATGAGCGAGCACCGTGCGTCCCCGACGTCCGCGCTCGCTCCGAGCCGGCATCGGGATCCCGGAACGCTCCGCACGCAACGGGCAGCGTGCGCCGTCGACCGGGACAGCGAAAGACCCCCGGCGATCGTTCGCGAGAACGGGTCGGGGGTCTTTCAGCGTCGGTGCAGGCCCCAGGGCCGCGACCGCGAGTCGATGCAAGGGATCCGAGACGACACCCCGTCGTACGCTGCCCCGCTCCCGGCGTGTCGCGAGGAACCCCTTGCATCCGTCACCGGGCGCGTGCACGAACGAAGACCCCCGGCATCCGCTCGTACGAGCAGTGCCGGGGGTCTTCGTCAGGGGCTCAGAAGTCCCAGTCGTCGTCCTCGGTGGCGACGGCCTTGCCGATGACGTAGGACGAACCCGACCCGCTGAAGAAGTCGTGGTTCTCGTCCGCGTTCGGCGAGAGCGCCGACAGGATCGCCGGGTTCACGTTGGTGACGCTGGCCGGGAACATGGCCTCGTAGCCGAGGTTCATGAGCGCCTTGTTCGCGTTGTAGTGCAGGAACTTCTTGACGTCCTCGGTCTGACCGATGCCGTCGTAGAGGTCCTGCGTGTAGTGCACCTCGTTGTCGTAGAGCTCGTAGAGCAGCGAGAACGTGTAGTCCTTGAGCTCGTCGCGCTCGGCCTGGCCGAGCGTCTCGAGTCCGCGCTGGAACTTGTAGCCGATGTAGTAGCCGTGCACGGCCTCGTCACGGATGATGAGGCGGATGATGTCGGCCGTGTTCGTCAGCTTGGCCTTCGACGACCAGTACAGCGGCAGGTAGAACCCCGAGTAGAAGAGGAACGACTCGAGCAGCGTCGAGGCGACCTTGCGCTTGAGGGGCTCATCGCCGCGGTAGTAGTCCATGACGATGCGAGCCTTCTTCTGAAGGTTCTCGTTCTCGGTGGACCAGCGGAACGCGTCGTCGATCTCGGGCGTCGAGGCGAGCGTCGAGAAGATCGACGAGTAGCTCTTCGCGTGCACCGACTCCATGAACGCGATGTTCGTGTAGACGGCCTCCTCGTGCGGGGTGATCGCATCGGGGATGAGCGAGACGGCGCCGACGGTGCCCTGGATGGTGTCCAGGAGCGTCAGACCGGTGAAGACGCGCATCGTCGTCTGGCGTTCTTCGGGGGTGAGCGTCGCCCACGACTGGATGTCGTTGGACAGCGGCACCTTCTCGGGGAGCCAGAAGTTGTTGACGAGGCGGTTCCACACCTCGAGGTCCTTGTCGTCCTGGATGCGGTTCCAGTTGATCGCCTGGACCGAGCCGAGGAGCTTGAGGGGTTCGGGGGTCATGTCTTTTCCTCTATCGAATCTCGGACCGGATCAGAGCATGCACGAGACGCACTCGGCCATGTCGGTGCCCTCGAGCGCCATCTGACGGAGGCGAATGTAGTAGATCGTCTTGATGCCCTTGCGCCAGGCGTAGATCTGAGCCCGGTTGATGTCGCGGGTGGTGGCGGTGTCCTTGAAGAACAGCGTCAGCGACAGGCCCTGGTCGACGTGCTGGGTGGCGGCGGCGTAGGTGTCGATGACCTTCTCGTAGCCGATCTCGTACGCGTCTTCGTAGTACTCGAGGTTCTCGTTCGTCATGAACGGAGCCGGGTAGTACACGCGGCCGATCTTGCCTTCCTTGCGGATCTCGATCTTCGACGCGATCGGGTGGATCGAGCTCGTCGAGTTGTTGATGTACGAGATCGAGCCGGTCGGCGGGACGGCCTGGAGGTTCTGGTTGTAGATGCCGTGCTTCTGGACGGATGCCTTCAGCTCGAGCCAGTCCTCCTGCGTCGGGATGTGGATGCCCTCGAAGAGCTCCTCGACGCGGGCGGTCGCCGGCTTCCACTCCTGCTCGGTGTACTTGTCGAAGAACTCACCGGAGGCGTAGGTCGAGTCCCAGAAGCCGTCGAAGACCTTGCCGCGCTCGATAGCGATCTTGTTCGAGGCCTGCAGTGCGTGGAACAGCACGGTGTAGAAGTAGATGTTCGTGAAGTCGACACCCTCCTCCGAGCCGTAGTGGACGTGCTCGCGGGCGAGGTATCCGTGCAGGTTCATCTGGCCGAGGCCGATGGCGTGCGACTTGTCGTTGCCGTCCTCGATGGAACGGACCGAGCGGATGTGGCTCTGGTCGCTGACCGCGCTGAGGGCGCGGATGCTGGTCTCGACCGTGCCGGCGAGGTTGCGGCCGTCCATCGCCAGGGCGATGTTCATCGAGCCCAGGTTGCAGGAGATGTCCTTGCCGATCTGGTCGTACGAGAGGTCCTCGTTGAACGTCGTCGGCGTGTTGACCTGGAGGATCTCCGAGCACAGGTTGGACATGTTGATCCGACCCTTGATCGGGTTGGCCTTGTTCACCGTGTCCTCGAACATGATGTACGGGTAGCCCGACTCGAACTGGATCTCGGCGAGGGTCTGGAAGAACTCGCGCGCCTTGATCTTCGTCTTCTTGATGCGCGCGTCGTCGACCATCTCGCGGTACTTCTCGGTGACGGAGATGTCACCGAAGGGCACGCCGTAGACCTTCTCGACGTCGTACGGCGAGAACAGGTACATGTCCTCGTCGTTCTTCGCGAGCTCGAACGTGATGTCGGGGACGACGACACCCAGCGACAGCGTCTTGATGCGGATCTTCTCGTCCGCGTTCTCGCGCTTGGTGTCGAGGAACTTCATGATGTCGGGGTGGTGGGCCGAGAGGTACACGGCGCCGGCGCCCTGACGCGCACCGAGCTGGTTCGCGTAGCTGAAGCTGTCTTCGAGCAGCTTCATGACGGGGATGATGCCCGACGACTGGTTCTCGATCTGCTTGATCGGGGCGCCCGCCTCGCGGATGTTCGAGAGGAGCAGGGCGACGCCGCCGCCGCGCTTGGAGAGCTGGAGGGCGGAGTTGATGCCGCGGGCGATCGACTCCATGTTGTCTTCGATGCGCAGGAGGAAGCAGGAGACGAGCTCGCCGCGCTGAGCCTTGCCGGCGTTGAGGAAGGTGGGGGTGGCGGGCTGGAAGCGGCCCGAGAGGATCTCGTCGACGAGCTTGTTCGCGAGGTCCTGGTCACCCGCGGCGAGCGCCAGGGCGGTCATGACGACGCGGTCCTCGAAGCGCTCGAGGTAGCGCTTGCCGTCGAAGGTCTTCAGCGTGTAGCTCGTGTAGTACTTGAACGCGCCGAGGAACGTGTCGAAGCGGAACTTCGCCGCGTACGCACGGTCGTGGATCTGCTGGATGAACTCGAACGGGTACGCCTCGATGACGGCGCCCTCGTAGTACTCCTTCTCGACGAGGTAGTCGAGCTTCTCCTTGAGGGAGTGGAAGAACACCGTGTTCTGGTTGACGTGCTGCAGGAAGTACTCCCGCGCGGCACGCTTGTCGGCGTCGAACTGGATCTTCCCGTCCTCGCCGTACAGGTTGAGCATCGCGTTGAGGGCGTGGTAATCCATGCCCTCGAAGCGAGCCTCCGTCTTGAAGGCCATATCGGTCACTGCAGCTTCCACCAGTCTTCCAATCCGCCGCTCACGCGGTCGACGTCCTCAGGCGTGCCGAATACTTCGATGCGATACAAGTGCGGCACACGACACTTGCGGCTGATGATCTCTCCGGCGAGACAGAAGGACTCGCCGAAATTGCTGTTACCCGCGGAGATGACTCCGCGCAGCAGGCTCCGATTGGCCTCGTCGTTGAGGAAGCGGATGACCTGCTTGGGGACCGCGCCCTTCTCCTCCCCCTTGCCCTGGCCTCCCCCGTAGGTGGGGGTGACCAGGACGTACGGCTCGTCGATACGAAGCGGGCCGTCGGAAGAGTGGATCGGGATGCGGCGGGCCGGCATCCCGAGCTTCTCGATGAAACGGGCGGTGTTACCCGACACGCTCGAGAAGTAGACGAGCAGCGGCACGTTCGTCATGACGGCCGCGCTCATCGGTCAGACCAGGCGAGACGCGAGCTCGTCGATCTTGTCGGGACGGAAGCCCGACCAGTGGTCCTCGTCGGTCACGACGACCGGAGCCTGGAGGTAGCCGAGCGACTTGACGTGCTCGAGGGCCGCCGGGTCCTCGGAGAGGTCGAGGACCTCGTAGTCGATGCCCTTGGAGTCCAGCGCGCGGTACGTCGCGTTGCACTGCACGCAGGACGGCTTCGTGTACACGGTGATCGCCATCAGTCGACCCTCTCTTTGCCTCTGGATCCCGCCGGTGCGGGGTCCGTGTGATTCGGTGAAATCTGTCTGCAGGTCGCGGGTGTGGGGTACCCGTCCGCCTGGTTCCGAGGGGTTGGGGCCCGCCGGGAGCTCAATACTACATATGGGTACGGACACCCGGAAGCACCACAAGGGGTAGTAGTTACATCCGTGTAGTTTTTCCGCATCTCTCCACAGATACAACACAGGTTGTCCACCGATTCATCCCCAATTCGGGAACCTCCGAGCGGAGACGAAAAGGCCAGGAATCCGGCCGAAACACCGCGGAGCTCGGCAGGTTGTCCACAGGTCGGACGATACGACGGGCCTCCGACATCGGATCGGGAGCGAATCCGGCGCCCCGGCGTGTCGTCGGCGTGTCGCCGCGAGACCTCACCCCCACATCTGGGATGTCGGTCGCCGACGGTAGATTGGAGGGGTGGCGGGATACTCGGAGCTCCTGCGCGCACCGGGTGTCGCGCGCATCATCGCGGCACAGCTGACGGCTCGGTTCCCCAGTGGGATGACGAGTCTCGCGGTGCTCCTCCACGTCGAGCAGTCGACCGGGTCCTACGGCTATGCGGGCATCGTCCTCGCCGCCGTCTCGATCGGCCAGGCGATCTCCGGTCCCGTCACCAGCCGGTGGATGGGCATCTGGGGCATGCGCCGCGTCCTCACCCTGACCGCGGCCGTCTGCGCTGCCGCCGTCCTCGCGCTCGCTGTCAATCCGTTCGGGATGCCGGGGTTCATCGTCTTCGGCTTCCTCGCCGGCATCGCCAATCCCCCGGTGCAGCCCGCCGTCCGGACGATCTACCCCAAGATCGTGACGTCGCGTCAGCTGACGCCGCTCTTCTCGCTCGATGCGAGCCTGCAGGAGATCATCTGGATCTTCGCTCCCGTGCTCATCACGATCGTCGCGACCCAGGCGGGCACCGTGCCGGCACTCTTCTTGATCGTCGTCATCCTCATCGGCGGATGCGCGTGGTTCATCGCCTCCCCCGAAGTCGGACGCGTCCGCATCCCCCGCAGCCGTCGTGGTTTCGGGCGCGTGCTCGGCAAGCCCGTCGTGCTGCTGTCGACCGTCACCGGCTTCCTGCTCATCGGGGCGTGCGCGGCCGTCGAGGCCGGCGTGGTCGCCTCGTTCGGACACGAGGGCCTCGAAGCGGGGATCGTCCTGGCCGTCTTCGCGGTCGGGAGCCTCGCCGGCGGCCTGGGCTTCGGCCACATCCCGATCGGACGCTGGGCGATGGCCCGCCGCCTCGCGATCGTCGCCGTCGGCGTCTCGCTCGTCATGATCAGCCTCAACGCCTGGTGGATGGGCGCCTCGCTCTTCGTCGCCGGCCTCGGCATCGCCCCGGCCCTCGCGGTCATGTTCGCGATCACGAGCGCGAGCGTGCGCTTCAGTGAGACGGCGGAGGCCTACGGGTGGATCGGCACCGGCCAGCTCATCGGCGCCGCCGCAGGATCGGCCGTCGCCGGCTTCCTCATCGACGGCGTCGGGTCGGTCGGCGCGTTCATCGCAGCCTCGGCCTTCGCCGCCGCCGGCACGATCGTCGCCATCGTCTTCGTCCGCGGGTTCCCCGACCTGCGGGGACGCGACGCGAGTCCGATCCCCGACACCGAGCCCGTCCCGCTCATCACCTGAGCGAGCGCGTCACGCGGCGCGGCGGAGCAGGAACAGGACGGCCTGCGCGTACGCGTCGGCGGGTTGCGGGTGCCGGAAGAGGTGGGGGGCGGCATCCACTTCGATCTCGACCTCGTGGATGTCGGGAAGACGACGGAGCGAACGGAACGTGCCGCGGAGCATCTCGCGCAGCTGCGCCTCGGACGGCAGCCACAGGGCGTCCTCGAGGGCGACCGAATCGAGCGCCCACTCGGTCGTCCCGTTGAAGGCGAGCAGATCGCCGGTGGGGTAGCTGCGAGCCTCGACGGTCATGTCGCTGACGGTGTAGACGTCGGCCTCGAACTCGGGTTCGTCGAGCTGGAACCGGTCGCCGGAACGGGGACGCCAGATCAGGCCGCTCGCGCGCAGCTCGCGTGCCAGGTCGGTGGAGATCATCCCCCCATCCTGGCCCTGCGCTGACCGGTGGGGCCCGTCCTAGGCTGAGAGCATGCCGTCACCCGTCACTCTCCCCCGGCTGAGCTGGGGCAATCCGCGCAGCGACCGCCGGGCACTCCTCGTCCACGGCGTCGGTTCGACCGGAGCGCTCATGTGGCGCTACGCCGTCGCCCTCGCCGACGCCGGCTGGCGTGTCGACGCGGTCGACCTGCGCGGCCACGGCACCGCCCCACGCGGCCTGGACTACACGATCGCCGCGTACGCGATCGACCTCGTCCACACGCAGCCCGGCGAAGACGTGCCGTGGGACCTCGTCCTCGGCCACTCGCTCGGCGGCGCGGCTGCGACCGTGGCCACATCGACGGATCCCGCCTGGACCCGTCACCTCGTCCTCGTCGACCCCGCGATCCACCTCCTCGACGCCGACCGCCAAGCCGTGCGCGCGAGCCAGGAGCAGGCCTTCGCCGACACCTCGGTCGACGCCGTCCGGGCCGCGCACCCCGAATGGCTCGAGCTCGACATCGAGTTGAAGGCGGTCGCCGCCCAGCAGGCGAGCCGCTTCGCCGTCGAGCAGACGGGGCTGCAGAACACGCCGTGGGACGTGCGGGAGGCGGCATCCCGTCTCGCCGTCCCCACCCACGTCATCGCGGGAGACCCGGTGGTCTACTCGATCTTCACGGGCGACCTCGCCGCCGAGGTGCTGCAGAATCCCCGGGTGTCGATGTCCGTCGTACCCGGCACGGGGCATTCGCCGCACCGCGACGCTCCGGATGCCGCGGCCGGGGCCCTGCTCGACGCGGTCCGGACATGGGGGCTGCCGTCATGACGTTCGATCCCGCCGCCCACCTGCCGGACGATCTGCTCGAGCGCATCCGCTCCCGCGCCGCCGCCGTCGACGCTGAGAACCGCTTCCCCGACGAGGACCTCGCCGAGCTCCGCGACGCGGGGTATCTCGCGATCCTCGTGCCGACCGAGCTCGGCGGGGCGGGGCTCGGGCTCCGAGAGGCATCCGTCCTGCAGCAGCGCCTCGCGGGCGCCGCTCCGGCGACGGCGCTGGCGATCAACATGCACCTCGTCTGGACCGGCGTCGCGAAGGTCATGGCAAACCGCGGCGACGACGCCCTCCGCTTCGTGCAAGAGGGCGCCGCGGCGGGAGAGGTCTTCGCGTTCGGCATCAGCGAGGCCGGGAACGACCTCGTCCTGTTCGGCAGTGACACGGATGCCGCGCCCCGCCCCGACGGCTCGTACGCCTTCACGGGCACCAAGATCTTCACGTCGCTCGCGCCCGTGTGGACCCACCTGGGGCTCCACGGCCTCGACACGTCCGACCCCGAGGACCCGCGACTCGTGTTCGCGTTCGTCCCCCGGAGCGACGCGGTCGTGACCCGCGACGACTGGGACACCCTCGGGATGCGGGGTACCCAATCCCGGACGACCGAACTGCACGGTGCCGTCGCCCCGGCGGAGCGGATCGTCCGCCGGCTGCCGGTCGGCCCGAGTCCCGATCCACTGGTCTTCGGGATCTTCAGCGCCTTCGAGATCCTGCTGGCCTCCGTCTACACGGGCATCGCCCGCCGCGCCCTCGACCTGGCCGTCCAGACGGCACGCACGCGCCCCTCGAAGAAGACGGGCCGCACCTACAGCCAGGACCCCGACATCCGGTGGCGCGTCGCCGACATGGCGCTCGCCTACGACGCCCTCCCGGTGCAGGTCGAGTCCCTCGCCGCCGACGTCGACCACCTCGCCGACCACGGCGCGATGTGGTTCCCGAAGCTGTCCGCGATCAAGCACCGCGCCGCGACGACGGCGAAGCAGGTCGTCGATGAGGCGATGCTCGTCGCGGGCGGGTCCTCCTTCTTCACCCGCAACGAGCTGAGCAGGCTCTACCGCGACGTGCTCGCCGGCGTGTTCCACCCCTCCGACCCCGAGTCGGTGCACAGCGCCCTCGCGAACGCCTGGCTGGGGCCGATCGAACCGTGAGTCGCCGGGTCGCTGAGGGCCTCCGTGGCAGGATGGCCGAATGGCCCGCATCCCGTACGACTCGCTGAGCGCCGCTGACCAGCAGCGGTACCGCGGGCTCCGCACCATGAAGGCGGTGGCCCTCGGCGCCCTGCTGTTCATGGCGATCGTCTTCGTCATCGCGTTCATCCTCGAGAAGGAACTCTCGGGCTGGGGCTACGTGCGCGCGGCGGCCGAAGGCGGCATGGTCGGCGCTCTCGCGGACTGGTTCGCCGTGACGGCGCTCTTCCGACACCCGCTCGGCATCCCGATCCCCCACACCGCGATCATCCCGAAGCGCAAGGACGAGATCGGTCGCACCCTCGGCGAATTCGTCGAGACGAACTTCCTCGAGGGCGGCGTCGTCCGCCAGAAGCTCGAGTCGACGAACATCGCGCAGACCGCGGGCGCCTGGCTGCAGGATCCCGCTCACGCGAAGACGGTGGCGGCCGAGGCGTCGACGATGGCCTCCGGCATCCTCACCGCCCTCAGCGACGACGAGGTGCAGGACCTGATCAGCGATCTCGCTCACGAGCACCTCCTCTCGCCCTCGTGGGGTCCCTCGCTCGGCACGTGGCTGTCACGGGTGGTGGATACCGACGCCCACCGCGGCGCGGTCGACCTGGGCGTCGACAGCATCGCCCGGTGGCTCGACGCGAACCGCGAAGCCTTCGACGGGCTCGTCTCTCGCCGTCTGCCGTCGTGGGTGCCGTCGGTCGCGATGCGCCTCGTCGATGACACGGTCTACCACGAGGCCACGAAGTTCGTCGCGGCCGTGCAGCGCGACCCGGAGCATCCGGCGCGAAAGGCCCTCGACCAGTACCTCGAACGCCTCGCCGACAACCTGCAGCACGACCCCGAGACGATCGGCCGTCTCGAGGGTGCGAAGAGCGCCGTGTTCGACAGCCCGCGCGTGCGCGCTCTCGCCGCCGACGCCTGGAACACCGCGAAGGCGGGTCTGCTGCGCTCGCTCGCCGACGAGGAGAGCCCTCTCCGCCGCCGCGTCACCGCCGCCCTCGGCGACCTGGGCGACCGTCTCGCGACCGACACCGCGTTGCAGGAGCGCGTCGACAAGCGCATCGCGGATGCCGCCGTCTTCCTCGTCGACCGTTACCGCCACGACATCGCGTCGATCATCACCGACACGGTGGAGCGCTGGGACGCCGACGAGACGAGCCAGAAGATCGAGCTGCAAGTCGGCCGCGACCTGCAGTACATCCGCCTGAACGGCACGATCGTGGGTGCCCTCGCGGGCCTCGTGATCTTCACCGTCGCCCACCTGCTGCTCCCCTGACATGGCGCTCTCCGCAGACTCCCCCCTCTCCGCAGACCCGCTCTGGCCGCGCGCCGGGGATTGGCCCGCGCCGGACGGACGAGTGGATGCCGCGATCCTCGGCCTGCCGGCTTTCCGCACCTCGCTGTCGCCCACCGGGGCGCACGCGACGCCGGCCGCCGTCCGCGAAGCGCTCCGACGGTTCAGCCCGACGCTGCTCGGGCCTCCCCCGGTCGACCTGAACGACGCGCTCCGGATCGCGGATGCCGGCGACGTCGACGATCCGGACGGTCCCGAGGGCGAGGATCGTGTGCGCGAGCGCGTCCGCGCACTGCAGGCCGACGCCGACCTCGTGATCGCGCTCGGCGGCGACAACTCGGTGACCTACGCGACCGCGCAGGGCGCGGGCGTCACGGGCCTCATCACCCTCGACGCGCACTTCGACCTCCGCGACGGCGTCTCGAACGGATCCCCCGTGCGCCGTCTCGTCGAGGACGGACTCGACCCCCGTCGCATCGTGCAGATCGGGATCGCCGACTTCGCCAATTCGGTCGCCTACGCGTCACGCGCCGCCGACCTCGGCATCACCGTCATCACCCTCGATGAGGTGCGCCGCCGCGGCGCCGAGGACGTCATGATCCAAGCCCTGGCCATCGCCGGGGCCGGAGGCGACGTGCACCTCGACATCGACGTGGACGTCTGCGACCGCTCCGTCGCGCCGGGGTGCCCGGCATCCGTCCCCGGCGGACTCGAGGCGTGGGAGCTCCGCGCCCTGGTCCGCGCGGCGACCGGCGACCGGCGCATCGTGAGCGCCGACGTCGTCGAGGTCGACGCGACAGCGGATGCCGCGGACGGCCGCACCGTCAGACTCGCCGCACTCTGCGTCCTCGAACTGCTCGCCGGAAGGGCACTCGCATGATCACCCTCATCCTCATCCGTCACGCCAAGAGCGACTGGGGCACCGGTCAGGACGACCACGAGCGTCCCCTCAACGACCGGGGCCGCCGCGACGCGCCGATCATGGCGCGTCGACTCGCGGCGACGGGTGTGCGGCCCGCCCGCATCCTGTCGTCGACGGCGGTCCGCGCCCGCACGACCGCTCAGGTCTTCGCCGACGCGCTCGGAGTCCCCGTCGAGACCGACGAGGGGCTTTACGGCGCGCCGGGTGCGAAGCTCCTCGCCGCCGCGGCCGCGAGTGGCGTCACCGACGTCGTGGTCGTCGCGCACGACCCCGGCATGACGGTGCTCGCCGAGCAGCTCTCGGACGGGGGCATCGGTGCCATGCCGACGTGCGCCGTCGCGACGTTCGTGTGGGACACCGACGACTGGGACGTCGCGACGGCGACCCCGCCGGCGCGCTGGAACATCGACACCCCGCGGGACGTCAGCGCGGACTGATCTCCTCGCCGCCGCGGTAGACGCGGTGCACGAGCGGTACGCCGGGGCGATAGGCCAGGTGCCGTCTGCTCGGTGCATCGAGCACGACCAGATCGGCGTGCGCACCCGGGCCGAGGTGTCCGACGTCGTCGCGCCGGAGGGCACGCGCTCCCCCGGCGGTCGCCGCCCACACCGCCTCGCCGACGGTCATTCCCATCTCGCGCACCGCGAGCGCGATCATGAGCGGCATCGAGCTCGTGAAGCTCGACCCGGGGTTGCAGTCGCTCGCGAGCGCGACGGTCACACCGGCGTCGATCAGCCGCCGTGCATCGGGATACGGCTGCCGCGTCGAGAACTCCACACCCGGCAGGAGAGTCGCGACGGTGTCCGACCCCGCGAGCGCCGCGATGTCGGCATCCGTCAGATGGGTGCAGTGATCGACGGATGCCGCGCCCAGCCGCACCGCCAGTTGCACACCCGGTCCCTCGCCCAGCTGATTGCCGTGCACGCGGATGCCGAGCCCCGCCTCCGCGCCGGCACGGAGGATCCGCTCGCTCTCGGCGTCGGTGAACGCACCGCGCTCGCAGAACACGTCGACCCAGCGCACGTGCGGCCGGACGGCGGCGAGCATCCCGCCGCAGACGAGGTCGACGTACGCCTCGCGCTCGGCCCCCTCGGGGATGACATGCGCACCGAGGTACGTGACCTCATCGGTGACCTCGGCAGCCAGCCGGGCGAGACGCTCCTCGCCGTCGACCGTCAGTGCGTAGCCGGTCTTCACCTCGAACGTGGTCGTGCCCTGCGCGTGCAGTTCGGCGACGAGGTCCGCCAGCCGAGCACGCAGCTCGTCATCGGTCGCCGCCCGCGTCGCCGCCACGGTCCGCCGGATGCCGCCCGCGGCATACGGGGTGCCCGTCATCCGTGCCTCGAACTCGTCGGCCCGGTCGCCGGCGAACACGAGGTGCGTGTGGCTGTCGACGAATCCCGGGATCACGGCGCGACCGCCGAGATCGACGCGCGTGACCTCGATCTCCGATCGCGAGACAGCAGCGGCGGCCCGAGACAGCGGCGACAGACCGCTGTCTCGGCCTGCGATTGCTGTCTCGGCGTCGGCGGCCGCACCCGACCACGCGACGCGCCCCCCGTCGACGAGGAGGGCGGCTTCGGCGATCGTCGCGGTCGGGGCCGCGGTATCCGCGTTCGTCGTCAGTTCGGAGATGCCGGTGAACAGCGTCGCCATGTCAGGCGTCCAGCATCGGGACGGTCAGGCCGCGTTCCCGGGCGACCTCCTTCGCCCGGTCGTACCCCGCATCGACGTGGCGCATGACGCCGGTGCCGGGGTCGTTGACGAGGACGCGGGCGAGCTTCTCGGCGGCCAGCGGCGTGCCGTCGGCGACCGTGACCTGGCCGGCGTGGATCGAACGCCCGATGCCGACACCGCCCCCGTGGTGGATCGACACCCACGCGGCTCCCGACGCCGTGTTGAGCAGGGCGTTCAGCAGCGGCCAGTCGGCGATCGCGTCGGACCCGTCGGCCATCGCCTCGGTCTCGCGGTAGGGGCTGGCAACCGAGCCGGCGTCGAGGTGGTCGCGCCCGATGACGATCGGACCGGACAGTTCACCCGACGCAACCATCTCGTTGAACTTCAGCCCCGCGAGGTGGCGCTCCTTGTACCCGAGCCAGCAGATGCGCGCCGGCAGCCCCTCAAAGTGCACCTTCTCGGCCGCCTTCTCGAGCCAACGGTGCAGGGCGGCGTCCTCGGGGAAGAGCTCCGCGACGGCGCGGTCGGTCTTCGCGATGTCCTCGGGGTCGCCCGAGAGCGCGACCCACCGGAACGGCCCCTTGCCCTCCGCGAACAGCGGCCGGATGTAGGCGGGCACGAATCCCGGGCAGGCGAACGCGCGGTCGTAGCCGCCGAGCTCGGCCTCGCGGCGGATCGAGTTGCCGTAGTCGAAGACCGCGGCCCCGGCATCCTGGAACCCGACCATCGCCTCGACGTGCCGCGCCATCGAGGCGCGGGACCGCTCGGTGAAGCCCTCCGGATCGGCCGACGCCTCGGCCTTCCAGTCCTCGAACGCGACGCCCGACGGCAGGTAGGCGAGCGGGTCGTGCGCGCTCGTCTGGTCGGTGACGATGTCGACCGGGATGCCGCGGCGCAGCAGCTCGGGAAAGACGTCAGCCGCGTTCCCCACGACACCGATCGAGCGCGCCTCGCCGGCGTCCTTCGCGGCGAAGGCTCGCTCGACGGCCGCGTCGAGGTCGGCGGTCTGCTCGTCGAGGTAGCCGTGCTCGACCCGGCGGCGCAGGCGCGACTCGTCGACGTCGACGACGAGCACGGCTCCCCCGTTCATCGTGACGGCGAGCGGCTGCGCGCCGCCCATGCCGCCGGCGCCGCCCGTCAGGGTGAGCGTGCCCGCGAGCGAGTTCCGGCCGAGCGAGCGGGCGACGGCCGCGAACGTCTCGTACGTACCCTGCAGGATGCCCTGCGTGCCGATGTAGATCCACGAGCCGGCCGTCATCTGGCCGTACATCGTGAGGCCGAGGTGCTCGAGGCGGCGGAACTCGGGCCACGTCGCCCAGTCGCCGACGAGGTTCGAGTTCGCGATGAGCACCCGCGGCGCCCACTCGTGCGTGCGGAAGACCCCGACCGGCTTGCCCGACTGCACGAGCAGGGTCTCGTCGGGCTCGAGCTCGTCGAGGGTGCGGACGATCGCGTCGTACGCCTCCCACGAGCGGGCCGCCTTGCCCGTGCCGCCGTAGACGACGAGGTCCTCGGGGTGCTCGGCGACCTCGGGGTCGAGATTGTTCATCAGCATCCGCTTCGCCGCTTCGGCGCCCCAGCTCTTCGCCGTTCTCTCGGCGCCTCGCTCCGCGCGGACCGTGCGAGTCGTGGTCGTGTCGGTCATGCCTGTTCTCCTTCGAACGGTGCGGCGCCCGAGCGGAGATCTGCGCTCGAGCGGACGGATCCGGGGGCATTCGTCCTCGCGGCGGCGGATGTCCGCTCGCCGGCCGGTCCGAACGCGGTGCGGGCGACCTCGCCCGTGACGACGAGCTGCGTCGCGGCCTCGAGATCCGGCGCGACGAACCGGTCGGGCCCGGGCCCCTCGACGACCGTGCGGACGAGATCGCGGACCGAGCCGGTGACCGGCGCGGGCTGCAGCGGGGCGCGCAGATCGAGGGCGCGGCATCCGGTCACCACCTCGATGGCGAGCACGCGGGCGAGGCCGTCGATCGCGCGGCGCAGCTTGCGGGCGGCAGCCCACCCCATCGAGACGTGGTCCTCCTGCATCGCCGACGACGGGATCGAGTCGACGGATGCCGGCACCGCGAGACGCTTGAGCTCCGAGACGATCCCCGCCGCGGCGTACTGGGCGATCATGAGGCCGCTGTCGACGCCGACCTCGTCGGCGAGGAACGGCGGCAGCCCGTTGCTGCGCGTACGGTCGAGCGCACGGTCGGTGCGGCGCTCCGAGATCGAGGCGACGTCTGCGACGGCGATCGCGAGGAAGTCGAGGACGTACGCGACCGGCGCGCCGTGGAAGTTGCCGTTCGACTCGACGCGACCGTCGGGCGTGACGACGGGATTGTCGACGGCCGAGGCCAGCTCGCGCTCGGCGACCATCCGGGCGTGGTCGAGGGTGTCGCGCGCGGCGCCGTGCACCTGCGGCGAACACCGGAGCGAGTAGGCGTCCTGCACGCGGGTGCAGATCGCGGGGTCACGGTGGCTCGCGACGATCGGCGAGTCGGCGAGCGCGCGGCGCAGGTTCGCGGCCGAGACCGCCTGCCCGGACTGGGGGCGCAGGGCCATGAGGTCCGCCGCGAAGACGGCGTCGGTGCCGAGCTGGCTCTCGACCGACAGGGCGGCGGCCAGGTCGGCGGTCGCCAGGAGGGTGTCGAGGTCGGCGAGGGCGAGCGACAGCATCCCGAGCATGCCGTCGGTTCCGTTGATGAGGGCGAGACCCTCTTTCTCCTCGAGGACGAGCGGACGGATGCCGCTGGCCGCCAGGGCGTCCGCGGCATCCATCCGCGCGCCGTCCGCCGTGCGGACCGGACCCTCGCCGAGCGCGGCGAGCGCGATGTGCGAGAGCGGGGCGAGGTCGCCGGAGCAGCCGAGCGAGCCGTATTCGTGCACGATCGGGGTTATGCCCGCGTTCAGCATCGCGGCGTACGTCTCGACGACCACCGGGCGGACGCCGGTGCGACCCGTCGCCAGGGTCTGCAGGCGCAGCAGATGGAGCGCCCGGACCACCTCGCGCTCGACCTCCGGCCCCGTGCCCGCCGCATGAGAGCGGATGAGGCTCGCCTGCAGCTGGCGGCGCCGGTCGGGCGCGATGAACGTCGTCGCGAGGGCGCCGAACCCGGTCGAGATGCCGTAGTGCGGCTGCGGGTCGTCGGCGAGCCGCTCGATGAGCGCGCGGGTCTCGGCGGTGCGGGCGAGCGCCGCGTCCGAGACGACGACGTGCGCGTCGTGGCGGGCGACGGCGACGACCTCCGCGGGGGTGAGCGGGGCGTCGCCGAGGGTGACGGTGGTGGGGACGGGCATGAGTCGATTCCAGCGCGCGGCGACCGTGCGCGGGAGGCGGTCGTGGCATCCTTTGTCTGTGATCTCAGACAAGCGGCAGGCGCCGGTCCCAGACAAGCCGAAGGTCCCCGCGGCGGACCAGACGCTCCGCATCCTGAGCTTCCTCGCGCATCAGCGCGGGCCCGTCGCGGCGCAGACGATCGCGACGCACCTCGAGTTGCCGCGATCGACGGTGTACCACCTGCTCGCGGCGATGGCGGCGCACGGATTCGTCGTCCACCTCGACGGCGACCGCCGCTGGGGCCTCGGCACCGCTGCGTTCGAGCTCGCCGGCGGGTACGCACGGCAGGAGCCCCTCGCCCGCCTCGGCCGGCCCATCGTCGCCCAGCTCGCCGACCGCGCGGGCGAGAGTGCGCACCTCGCCGTCATGACGGGGCGCGACGTGCTGTACATCGTCGAGGAGCGGGCGCCGCGACGGCCGACGCTCATCACCGACGTCGGCGTTCGCCTGCCCGCGCACCTGACCGCGACCGGCCGCGCGATGCTCGCCGCCCTTCCCCGTGAGCAGGTCCGCGCATTGTTCCCTGACGCGGCATCCCTCTCCGCCCAGCGCACCGGCCGCGGACCGGGGCGGCCCGGCGAGCTGCGGGAACTCCTCCGGCAGGCCCGAACCGACGGCTACGCGACCGAGGACGGCGAGGTCACACTGGGATTCCGCTCCGTCGGTGTCGCCGTCCGCGACCACGCCGACTGGCCCGCCGCCGCCATCGCCATCACCTGGCCCGACGGTGCCGACGTCGACCCCGACCGCCTCGCCGCGCTCGCGACGGACGCGGCGGCCGACCTCTCCCGCCGCATCGGCCGGCGGTAGCCACCCTCAGCCCGGCACCAACCTCGGAGATTCCGCCGTTCGCGGCGCGAGGAGGCCGGTTCCCGCCCGCAGCGACCGAGAACTCCGCGGTTGTCGCCCGGAGCCTCCGGTAGCCGGGCGTGCGCCAGCACCACTCCGGCTCCCGGCGGCGGCACCGATCCGATACCGCCCCCGGCGTCGAACGGCGGAGATCCCCGGCGACGCGCCCGGTGGGACGTCGCCACCCACGGCGTGTCGCCCGGATGTCCGCGGCTCGCACGGCGTTGCGGACCCGGCAGGCTCCGAACCGCCTCAGCGGACCACGAGACGCGGTTGCACGAGCACGTGCCCCTCGCCTGCCCCCGCCGCGCGCCGCTCGATGCGGGTCCCACCCGCCATCAGCAGGTCGAGGGCGCCGGCAGCGACGAGTTCGGGCAGCTGCTCGACGCTCGCGAGTCCCAGAGCCTCGGCCGCGGGGGTGTTGTCGAAGCCGATGATCGAGAGGTCCGCGCGCTGCGCGGCGACGGCCGCGACATGGGCTCCGACGGCGAGGGTGTCGCTCGCGCACACGACGGCGTCGACCTCGGTCGTCGCGAGCAGCTCGCGGACCTGCTCGCGCGCATCGGCGACCCGCTCCTCGGCCGACAGGCGCAGGTCGGGGCGGGCACCGGCATCCGTCATCGCCTCGCGCCACCCGCGCTCGCGGTCATCGCCCGTGGGCGAGCCCGCGGGCCAGCCGAGAAACGCGATCCGCGGGCCGACGGTGAGCGCGTGCTCGGTGGCGGCGCGCGTGCCCGATGCGCCGTCGACGTCGACCCACAGGTGCGCGGACTCCTCGGGCGACGCCGCATCCCACGGGCGTCCGAACGAGACGAAGGGCACGCCGCGCTCGGTGAGCCAGGCGAGTCGACGGTCGTCGTACCGGGTGCCCGTGACGACGACGGCCTCGACGTCGCCGGCGTGGACGAGGTCCGACATCCGCCGGATCTCTTCGTCCTGATCGGATGCCGCGTACACGAGCACGCGCAGGCCCCGGTCGCCGGCGCTCTCGGTGAGGGCGTGGACGAACCTGTCGAGCACGACGCCCGAGATCCCTCCGGCATACGGATCGAGGTGGATGCCGACGGTCGCGCTCCGCTGCGTACGGAGCCGCCGCGCGGAGGCGTGCGGCGAATAGCCGAGGCGGGAGATCGCCTCCTGCACCCGCTCGCGGGTCGCGGCCTTCACGATGGCGGGCGTGTTCAGCACGTTGCTGACCGTCTGGCGCGAGACGCCGGCAGCGACAGCGACGTCCTCGATCGTTATCGACTTCTCACTCATCGACGCCCCCGCCCCCTTGACAGTGATGGGACCACCCTCTTACCTTGGGCATCATTCCACAATTTGATCGTTCAAAGTCGACCGAGATCAGCACGGTCGGAACGATCGCAGCACCGGGATCGAAGGAGATACGGACATGCGACACAGCAGACGACTCATGGCGCTCGGCGGGGTCGGCCTCGCCGCCACACTCGCCCTCGCAGGATGCGGCGGCTCGGGCTTCGACGACGGCCCCGCGGCCTCGGGCGGGGCGAACGGCACCGACGGCGGTAGCGGCCTCACCTCGTCGGACGACGCCCTCACGATCATGATCGGCTCGTCGGGCGACGCCGAGACGGCCGCGGTCAAGGAGGCCGTCGCAGCGTGGTCGAAGGACTCGGGCGTCGACGCCGAGGTCATCGCCGCCACCGACTTGACCCAGCAGCTCTCGCAGGGCTTCGCCGGCGGCAACCCGCCGGACCTCTTCTACCTCGCGACCGAACTGCTCGCCGGCTACGCCGACAACGGCTCGGTCATCGCCTACGGCGACCAGCTCGAGAACAAGGGCGACTTCTACCCTTCGCTCGTGCAGAACTTCACCTACGACGACAAGTTCTTCTGCGCGCCGAAGGACTTCTCGACGCTCCAGCTGATCATCAACAAGAACCTGTGGGACAAGGCGGGCCTCACCGAGGCCGACATCCCGACCGACTGGGACTCGCTGGCCGCAGCGGCGAAGAAGCTGACCTCGGGCAACACGACCGGTCTCGTCTTCAGCGGCGAATACCAGCGGGTGGGCGCCTTCATGGCCGAAGCCGGCGGGCGCCTGGTGTCGGAGGACGGCACGACGGCCGTCGCCGACAGCCAGGAGAACGCCGACGCCCTCGCCTACGTGAAGGAGCACCTCGCCGACGGCACGTTCGCCTACGCCGCCGACGTGGGTGCCGGCTGGGGCGGAGAGGCGCTCGGCAAGCAGCTGGGCGCGATGACCATCGAGGGCAACTGGATCACCGGCGCCCTCGGCGACTACCCCGACGTCGACCCGCTCGTCGTCGAACTGCCCGCCGGCCCCGCCGGAAAGGGCACGCTGCAGTTCACGAACTGCTGGGGTATGGCCGCCGACAGCCCCAACCAGGAGGCAGCCCTCAGCCTGGTCGAATACCTGACGACCGCCGAGCAGCAGCTCGCCTTCTCGAAGGCGTTCGGCCCCATGCCGTCGGTGCAGTCGGCCGCCGAGCAGTGGACGACCGACAACCCCGACCTCGAGGCGTTCCTCTCGGGTGCGGACTACGCCCAGGGCGTGCCGACCAACGACGGTGTGTCCGACGTCTTCACCGACTTCAACGCGCAGCTGGCGACCCTCAAGGACGGCGACCCCGCCACGATCTTGAAGAGCGTCCAGTCCAACCTCGAGGCGATCGTCGGCTGACATGGCCTCGCCCGTCATCACAGAGCGGGCACCCGAGAAGACCCCTCGCCGAGACCACCGCTCACGCGGTCTGCGTCGCGGCGAGGGTGTCGCCGGGTGGCTGTTCGTCTCTCCCGTCGTCGTGATCCTCGGGGTGTTCCTCTTCCTCCCCGTCCTCATGGCGCTGTGGGTGAGCGTCTCGGACTGGGGCGGCCGTGGCAGCCCTCTCTCGCCGAACGTCAATTTCGTGGGGCTCGACAACTACGGCGAGCTGACCTCGGGGCAGGGGCTCCGCAGCCGCGACTTCGGCACAGCCCTGCGGAACAACGCCTGGTACGTCTTCCTCGTCGTCCCTCTCCAGACGGCGCTGTCGCTGTTCCTCGCGGTGCTCGTCAGCCGCCGGATGATGAAGGCGCGCGGCTTCTTCCGCACCGCCTTCTACTTCCCGTCGGTGACGAGCTCGGTCGCCATCACCGTGCTGTGGATCTTCCTCTTCAGCGCCGCCGGCCCCGTCAACGCGCTCATCGCCGCGGTCACCGGCGGCAAGGGACCGAACTGGTTCAACGACCCCCGCGGCATCGTGCACCTGCTCTTCGGCGTGGTCGGGGTGGATGCCGCGCCCGCCGCGATCTCGCAGCCCGGGTTCCTCGGCCTCTCTGGCTGGGACTGGATCGCGGGACCCTCCGTCGCGATGAGCGCGTTCATCATCATGGCGGTGTTCACGACGAGCGGCACGTTCATGCTCCTGTTCATCGCTGCGCTGCAGAACGTCGGCTACGAGCTGACCGAGGCGGGCATGATGGACGGCGCGAGCGCCTGGCAGCGCTTCTGGCGGATCACGCTCCCCCAGCTGCGCCCGACGCTCTTCACGGTCATCACGCTCGGCCTGATCGGCTGCTGGCAGGTCTTCGACCAGATCTACACCGGCACCAAGGGCCAACCGGGCAAGACCACCATCACCCCCGCCTACCTGTCGTATACGTCGGCGTTCAGCAATCAGGACTGGGGCATCGGCGCGGCCATCGCCTTCATCCTGTTCCTCATCATCATCGCGTTCACGCTGCTCCAGCGGTGGCTCCTGCGGGAGCGCCCCGTCTCGAAGCGCCGCATCCGCGCCTACACGCCGAAGGGGGCACGGTCATGACCGACAGCAGGACCCTCGCTCGCACGAAGACGCTCACCGACGAGCCGATCGACCGTGCACCGCGGCGGCGGGGCCGGCTCACCCCGGCATCCCGCCTCGGACAGATCGCGCTGTACGCGGTCCTCGCCCTGCTGGCCCTCGTCTACATCTATCCGTTCCTCGTGCAGGTGGCGACCTCCTTCAAGAGCGAGCAGGAGGCGGCATCCAACCCCATCTCGTTGATCCCGCAGACCTTCACGACGGCCGCCTACGAGCGGCTGTTCCTGAACAGCGACTTCCCGCTGTGGTTCGCCAACTCGGCGGTGGTCACGATCCTCGTCACGCTCGGACGCGTGTTCT
Organism: Microbacterium sp. 77mftsu3.1; assembly: GCF_900100525.1. NCBI lineage: Bacteria > Bacillati > Actinomycetota > Actinomycetes > Micrococcales > Microbacteriaceae > Microbacterium > Microbacterium sp. 77mftsu3.1. The sequence goes on from NZ_FNCR01000001.1 coordinate 490,133, forward strand.
TCGTCTCCCTCGCCGGGTACGCGCTCGCCCGCCTGCGATTCCGCGGGCGCGGTCTGATCTTCGCGCTCGTCGTCGGCGTCATGGCGGTGCCGTCGGTGGTGCTCCTGATCCCGCGCTTCCTCGTGCTCAACCAGCTCGGGATGTACGACTCGTACGCCGGTATGGTCCTGCCGCTGCTCGTCGACGCGGCGGGCGTGTTCATCATGAAGAACTTCTTCGAGTCCATCCCTCCCTCGGTCGAGGAGCAGGCGCGCATCGACGGCGCGGGCACCTTCCGGGTGTTCTGGTCGGTCGTCCTGCCGATGGCGCGACCGGCGCTGATCACGATCGTGATCCTCTCGTTCCAGGGGTCATGGAACGAGCTGACCCATTTCATCGTCTCTGTTCAGGACCCGGGCCTGTTCACCCTGACGCGCGGCGTCGCGAGCCTGTCGTCCGGGCAGCTGAGTCAGGGCACGCAGTATCCGTTGAAGCTCGCCGCCGCGGCGCTCATGACGATCCCCGTCGCCGTGGTCTTCTTCATCTTCCAGAAGCGCATCATGAACACCTCAGAAGGAGCAGTCAAGGGATGACCGCAGGCCTCCAGCCCTTCCTGTCCGACGCCGTCGTCGTCCTCCGCGCGCCCACCCAGGTGTGGTCCCGCGAGGACGGTGAGATCGGCCCCCATTCGCTCGACACCGCGTCGATCGACGGCGTCTTCCACGGCGACACGCGCTTCATCCGCGCGACCCGCGTCCGCTACGGGACGGATGCCGCGACCCACGCGCCCGAATGGATCTCCCGCTCGGCGGCGTCGGCATCCGATGCGCGCTTCGAGGCGTTGCTGCGACGCCTAGACGACCGCACGCCGGACCCGAAGATCCGACTGACGCGGCGTCGCGTCGTCGCCGACGGGCGGATGAGGGAGGAGTTCACCCTCGTCTCGCATCTGGAGGAGGCGGTGGAGCTCGTGCTCGAGGTCGCGGTGACTCCGGACGCGACGCCGATGCAGGACGTCAAATCCGGCACCGTCGGCGCAGCTCCGGTCGAACGGACCTTCTCGGGCGACGCCGTGGAGGTCAGTTCGGGCGACGCGTCGATGCGCCTGCAGGCGCCGGGCGCCGAGGTGACCGCAGCCGGCGACGACCTCATCCTCACGTGGCGCGTGACCTGCTCGTCGCGGTCCACCGCGACGGTGTCCTGGCACGTGGACCTCGACGACCCGTCGCTCGTCGTCCGGGGCACGACGCGGCAGGTCGACTGGGCGCTCGAGCCCGTCGACGGCGTCGATCCGCGGCTGTTCCGTTGGCTCCGGCAGGCGCTCGACGACCTGGACGCCCTGCGCCTGACTCTGCCCGGCAACCCCGACGAGTTCTTCGCCGCCGGCGCACCGTGGTTCTTCACCCTCTTCGGGCGCGATTCGCTGTGGGCGGCACGCCTGTTCCTCTCCGTCGACCCGGGGATGGCGGCATCCACTCTGCGCGCGCTCGGACGGCTGCAGGGTTCCACCGCCGACCCGGCGACCGCGGAGGAGCCGGGCAAGATCGTCCACGAGCTGCGCGCCGGCACGCTCACGATGCCCGGCGAGGGCATCTCGCTTCCGCCGCTCTATTACGGCACGGTCGACGCGACCCCGCTGTGGATCACGTTGCTCACCGAGGCGCACGAGGCCGGGATGCCGGAGGCCGAGGTGCGCGATCTCCTGCCGACGATGCACGATGCGCTCGACTGGGTGATCGCGTCGGCGAACGCGGACGGCTTCCTCGATTACGTCGACGAGACCGGCCACGGCCTTTCGAATCAAGGGTGGAAGGACTCGGGCGACTCGATCCAGTGGCGCGACGGGTCGCTCGCGGACGGCCCCATCGCACTCTCGGAGGTGCAGGGCTACGCCTACGAGGCCGCGGTCCGCGCCGCGGATCTCCTGGACGCTCTCGAAGAGGGCGGCGCCGAGCGGCTGCGGTCGTGGGCGGCGGACCTCCGCACGCGCTTCCGCGAGCGCTTCTGGGTCGAGACGTCGGAGGGCCGGTACCCGGCGATCGCTCTCGACCGCGACGGTCGGGCGGTCGACACCCTGACCTCGAACGCGGGTCACCTGCTGGGCACCGGCATCCTCGATCCCGACGAGGAACGCGACGTCGCCGATCTGCTCGTCGGCCCGTCCATGGCGTCCGGCTTCGGCCTCCGGACGATGTCGACGGATGCCGGGGGCTACTGGCCGCTCAGCTATCACGGCGGCAGCGTCTGGGCGCATGACACGGCGATCGTCGCGCGCGGCATGGCGCGGGCGGGCCTCACCGACCACGCACGCGTGCTGGTCGACGGAATGCTCGCCGCCGCCGAGGCGTTCGCCTACCGCATGCCGGAACTCCACGCCGGTGACGCCGCGAGCGACGTCACCGTGCCGGCTCCCTACCCCGCAGCCTGTCGGCCGCAGGCGTGGTCGGCGGCAGCCGCCGTCGTCTGTCACGAGATCGCCACGCGGACCGGCTGACAGAACCCCGCCGGTGGGTGGAGACTGACTTCCGACTCGACCCATCCCGGAGGATGCATGCCGCAGAAACTCGCCTCGATCGCGGACCACGTGGGCAGGATGGGCCGCACCCGGATGGGCGCGCTCCTGCTGCTGCTCGCGACCGTCGCCGCCGTCGTGTGGGCGAACATCTCCTCCGAGACCTACGCCGGATTCTGGGACACCCACCTGATGATCGGGCTGGGCGACATCCACCTCGACTTCACGCTGCACGCGCTCGTCAACGACGCACTGATGGCGATCTTCTTCTTCACCGTCGGGCTCGAGGTGAGGCGGGAGTTCGCGATCGGCGAGCTGACCAGCTGGTCGCGCGCCGTCGTCCCCGTGATCGCCGCCGTCGCCGGACTCGCCCTGCCCGCCCTCCTGTTCGTCCTCATCGCCGGTCCGAGCGGGAACGCGGATGCCTGGGGTGTCGTCATCTCCACCGACACGGCCTTCCTCGTGGGCGCCCTCGCGCTCATCGGGCCGCGCGGGTCGGGACGCCTGCGGGTGTTCCTCCTCGCCCTCGCCGTTGTGGACGACATCGGGGCGCTCAGCATCATCGCCCTCGTCTACACCGAGACGTTCACACCGATGCCGCTCCTGATCGCCGCGGTCGGCCTCGTCGGCATCTACCTCGTCCGCTACCTGCGCGGCGGACGCGGACCGATCTACGCCACCCTGGCCGTCATCGTGTGGCTCGCATTCCTGGCCTCGGGCGTGCACCCCACCCTGGCCGGCGTCGCGATCGCGCTGCTCGTGCCGGTCTACCGGCCCGACCGCCGCGACGTCGAGCATGCGCTCGAGCTCGCGCGCACGTTCCGGCAGTCGCCGAGCACCGAGTACGCCCGGGCCGCGGCGAACAGCCTGCGCGAGGCGATCTCGATCAACGAACGCCTGCAGACCGCGTACGCGCCGTACGTCGCATACGTCATCCTGCCGCTGTTCGCCCTCGCGAACGCGGGCGTCTCGCTCAGCCCCGACATCCTGGCCGCCGCCGCGACCTCACCTCTCACGTGGGGCGTCGTGGTCGGTCTCGTCGTCGGAAAGCTCGCGGGCATCTGGGGGTCGACCGCCGTCCTCAAAGCCCTCAAGATCGGCGACTTCGGTCCGGGACTCTCCCTCGACCGCATCGGCGGTGGCGCGGCCCTCGCCGGCATCGGCTTCACGATCTCTCTCTTCATCATCGACCTGGCGATCGAGGACCCCGACGCGCAGAACCAGGCGCGGGTGGGGGTGCTCGCGGCATCCGTCATCGCCCTCGGCCTCGGCGCGCTCCTGTTCCGGATCGCCGACGCCCGGAGCCCCGAGGAGGAGGTCGGCCAGACGCTCGTGCGTCCCGTCGACCCGCGCCGGGACCACATCTTCGGGTCCGCCGACGCTCCCTTCGAGATCGTCGAGTACGGCGACTTCCAGTGCGGGTTCTGCCTGAAGGCGTCCGGGTCGATCCAAGAAGTGATGGACGAGCTCGGACCGAACCTCCGCTACGTGTGGCGGCACGCCCCCCTCACGGTGCAGCACCCCAACGCCCTCGCCGGGGCGGAGGCATCGGAGGCGGCGGCGAAGCAAGGCAAGTTCTTCGAGTTCGAGCGGGGGCTGTTCGCCGACCAGGACAACCAGCTGCCGTCCGACATCGTGCGTCTGGCCGCGCGTCTCGGACTCGACGTGCCGAGGTTCGAGCGCGATCTCACCGCGCCCGACGTGGCGAGTCGCGTCCGCGACGACATGTTCGACGCCGAGGCGATGAACATCCACTCGGTGCCGACCTTCTTCGTCAACGGTCGCCGTCACACCGGCCCGTACGACGCGCAGTCGCTCATCCGGGCACTGCAATCGCAATCCGACGCACCGGTCTCGCCCGCGGGTCGATAGGTTGGGCGCCATGGCGCAAGAAAACGCTCCCATGATCATGGACGCGATGATGTCGCCCGACCTCTCCGACGCGCACTGGCGCCGGCTGGTGTCGGCCGCCGTCTCGCAGGACGTCGAGGTCGGCGACTACGTCTTCCGCACCGGCGAGGCGGGCTACGACCTGATCTTCGTCGAGTCGGGAGAGGTCGAGATCGTCCGCGACGCGCTCCGCTGGATCGGCGAAGCGGTCATCACGACGGTCGGTCCCGGGCGGTTCGCCGGCGAGCTCGGCATCCTGAACGGTCAGAGCGCGTTCCTGTCGGCCCGGGTGACGAAAGCCGGCCGCGTGCACCGCCTCTCGCGTGCGGCACTCCGCGAGATCATGAGCGAGGACGACGAGCTCTGCGACCTCATCCTGCACGCGCTGTGGGCGCGGCGCGAGTCGCTCCGCACCGGCCCCGCCGCGATGACGCTGAAATTCGTCGGCACGACGACCTCGAACGACTTCCTGTCGCTCCGGCGCTTCGCCGAACGGCTCGACCTCGTCCACAAGGCCGTGGCCCTCGCACCCAGCGACCTCGACACGCTCGACGTGCACGAGGTCGCCGCCGAAGACCTGCCGGTCGCCTACGTCCAGGGCGAGCCGATCCCCCGCGCCACCCCGGGGCTCGTCGCGGAACGCCTCGGTCTCAGCTACCGGGCCGAGTCCGATGAGATCGTCGACCTCGTCGTGGTCGGCGGCGGACCGGCCGGACTCGCGGCCGCCATCTACGGCGCCTCCGAGGGGCTGAGCACCGTGCTGCTCGACGCAGTCGCGCCGGGCGGGCAGGCGGCATCCACCTCGCGCATCGAGAACTTCCTCGGGTTCCCCTTCGGCGTGAGCGGCGGCGATCTCATCGGCCAGGCCGTCCTGCAGGCGCTGAAGTTCGGCGTCCGCGTGTACGCACCGTGCGAGGCGGTCGCGCTCGCACAGGTCGGCCCGGACCTGCTCGACGTCACTCTCTCCGACGACCGCGTCATCCGCGCGCGCAGCGCCATCGTCACCTCGGGGGCGGCCTACCGTCGTCTCGCCCTCGACCGGTGGGAGGACTTCGAGCGCTCCGGCGTCTACTACGCCGCGACCCCGCTCGAGCTCCGCCAGGTGCAGAACAAGCCGGTCGTCGTGGTCGGCGGCGCGAACTCCGCCGGGCAGGCCGCGCTCTACCTCGCGGCCCACGGCTCCCCCGTGCACCTCGTCATCCGCGGCACGGACCTCCGCACCCGGATGTCCAGCTACCTCGCCGACCGGCTCGCCGAGGATCCGCGCGTGCGGGTGCACACGGCATCCCAGGTCACCGCCCTCGACGGGAACGGCACTCTCGAGTCCGTCACGATCGACTCCGCCGGGGCCGTCGACGCGCGCGGGCTGTTCTGCTTCATCGGGGCGGACCCGGCGACGTCGTGGCTGCCCGGCATCGACCGCGACACCGACGGCTTCATCCGCACCGGCACCGACGTGACCGTGCAGTCGATCGGGCAGTGGCGCGACCTCGGGCGCGAGCCGTTCCCGTTCGAGACCTCCGCGCCGCGCGTGTTCGCTGCGGGCGACGTGCGTCGCGGATCGATGAAGCGCGTCGCCGCGGCCGTCGGCGAAGGATCGAGCGCCGTCGCCTCGGTGCACCGCGCCCTGGCCTACTGACCCATCGAGAGGATGAGATGAGCTCCGACATCGACACCAACGTCGCCCCCTCGGGCGCGGGCTGCGCCGAGTGCGATCAGCAGGACGGGTTCTGGGTGCACCTGCGCCGCTGCGCGGCGTGCGGTCACGTCGGATGCTGCGACACGTCACCCGGCCAGCACGCGACCGCGCACTTCCGCGAGACCGGGCACCGCCTCGTGCAGAGCTTCGAGCCCGGCGAGGACTGGTTCTGGGACTACGTCGACGAGACCATGTTCACCGGCCCCGAACTGGCCGAGCCCACCAGCCACCCCGCCGATCAGCCCGCTCCCGGCCCGCGCGGCCGGGTGCCCCTGAACTGGCGCGAGCTCATCCACACCTGAGCACGCGTCAGACGACCGAGACGACCCGTCCGCCGGTGAGCCGCACGAGCTCATCGAACGTCATCGGGAAGACGGTGTGCGGGGTGCCACCGGCCGCCCAGATCTCGGGGTAGCCGGCGAGGTCCTCGTCGACGAGCGTCTCGAGGGGAGCCGGATGGCCGGTGGGGGCGACCCCGCCGATGGCCTGGCCCGTCGCCTCGCGCACCTGCTCCGGGGTCGCGCGGCTGATCTTGCCTCGCCCGATCCGTGCGGCGAGGGCTGCGGTGTCGACGCGGTGGGCCCCGCTGGTCATCACCAGCAGCGGCCGCCCGTCGCACTGGAACACGAGGCTGTTCGCGATCGCGCCGACCTCCACGCCCAGGGCGTCGGCCGCGAGCACCGCGGTCGAGGCCGCGTCGGGCAGCACGACGATCTCGCCCGGGATGCCGGCTGCGCGCAGCGCGTCGTGGACGAGGCGGCTGCGTGCGCTGAGGTTCTCCGTCACCGGTCAGCCCCGCGCGAGGATCTCGCCGTGCGGCATGAGCAGCCAGCCGTCGGGAGCCGCGGCCCACTCGCGCCACCCCGCCGAGATCCGCTCGAGGTCGGCTCGGTCGGCGAGGCCCTGCTCGAGGGCGTGCTCGGCGTACGAGGAGTGCAGGGCGCGATCGGCCCACGACCCGCCCCACCACGCACGCTGCTCGTCGGTCTCGAACAGCCACGTCGACGCGCTCACGGCGACGTCGGTGAACCCCGCCTGGCGGGCCCACGCCTTGAGGCGCCGGCCCGCAGCCGGCTCGCCCCCATTGTTACGACCGATGCGCAGCAGCAGGTCGAGCCACTCGTCGAGCGCGGGGATGTGCGGGTGGATGATGATGCCCGCGTAGTCCACGTCGCGCGCGGCGACGAGGCCGCCCTGCCCGGCGAGGCGACGGAATTCGCGCAGGGCATCGACGGGCCGGCCGAGGTGCTGCAGGAGCTGGTGCGTGTGGACGATGTCGAAGGAGCCGTCCGGGGCGTCGACGGCGTAGGCGTCCGCCGTCTCGAAGGAGACGTTCGTGACGCCTTCGGCTGCGGCGTGGGCCTGCGCCTGCGCCACGACCTCCGCCGAGGAGTCGAGGCCGACGACCCGACCGGGATCGAGCCGGCGCGCGAGGTCGACCGTGATCGTGCCCGGGCCCGATCCGACGTCGAGGAGGGACGCGCCGGGGCGAAGATGCGGCAACAGGTACCCGACCGAATTCTCCGCCGTCCGCCAGCTGTGCGCCCGCAGGACGCTCTCGTGATGGCCGTGGGAATAGCGTTCGGTCTGCATGGGCCACAGCCTAGGCGGCGGCCGATATGCGAGGCAGAATGATGACGGATGCCGCAGATCGGCGGCATCCGCACCGCAGTGCCCACAAGGCCCGTCGACAAGGATCGCGATGACGCATTCTCTGCCCCTGCCCGATTTCACCCACGAGCGCGTGGAGGTGATCACGGGCCGGCGGAGCGGCCTCGTCGTCACCGTCGCCCTGCACTCGTCGACGCTCGGCCCCGCTCTCGGCGGCGCGCGCCTGTGGCGTTACCCGCACTGGTCCGACGCCATGGGTGACGCTCTGCGCCTGTCGGCGGCGATGACGCTGAAGAACGCGACGGCGGGATTGGATGCCGGGGGCGGCAAGTCCGTCATCGCCCTGAGTGAGGCGGACACCCTCGACGCCGACCGGCGCCGGGCGGCGTTCCTGGACCTCGGCGACGCCGTCGAGTCGTTCGGCGGCCAGTACCGGACGGCGGAGGACGTGGGGTCGACGACCGACGACATGCTCGTCGTCAGCGAGCGGACGGCGCACGTCGTGGGTCTCCCGGACTCGGTGGGCGGATCGGGGGAGCCCGCCGGCCCCACGAGCCGCGGTGTCTACGCGGCGCTCCGTGCGACCCTCGAGCGCGTCGCGGGTTCGCCCGAGGTCGCCGGTCGCCGCATCACGATCTCGGGACTCGGCCAGGTCGGCAGCCGCCTCGCCGTCCGGCTGTCGGGTGAGGGCGCGATCCTCACCGTGACCGACGTCAACCCCGCGAAGATGTCGCTCGCCGCCGAACTCGGCGCGACGTGGGTCGAGCCGGGCACCGAGCACCTCGTGCCCGCCGACGTGTTCGTGCCCGCCGGCATCGGCGGCGTCCTCACCGACGAGGTCATCGACGCCCTCGCGGCGAACGCGGTCTGCGGTCCCGCGAACAACCCGCTCGCCGAACGCTCCGGCGCCGTGCGCCTGGCGGATCGCGGCATCCTGTACGCACCCGACTTCGTCGCGAACGCGGGCGGTGTCATCTACCTCGACGTCGAGGCGCGCACGCCCGGGCACCGCGAGGAGATCGCGACCCGCATCGACGGCATCGGCGACACGCTGCGGCGGCTCTTCGACGATGCCGCCGCCCGCGGCGTCACCCCGCTCGACGCGGCTGAGGCCTACGCGGCCGAGCGCCTGTCGACCGGCGCCCGCGTCCCCGCGAGCGTCTGAGCGCGCTCCCGGGGCCCGCTGCGGCGGGTCCCGGGTCGCTCAGGCCGGAACGGCGGGCATCGGCATCCCGCGTCGCATCTCGACGGCGCACCCGATGAGCGCGGTGGCGGCGACGGCGGTCAGCAGGTGCACGGCGACGGCGATGACGCCGAGGAGCGGCGCGATGATCGTCCCGCCGACGACGCCCGTCGTCACTGCCGCCCACTGCGACATGCCGGCACGGCGAAGCAGCCGAGATCCGGCGACCGCGAGGAAGACCGCGAGTGCGACGATGCCGACGACGGCGAGGACCAGGGCGAGCACGTCCATTCCCGCGGTCGGCAGTCCGTCGTCGCTCCGTTGGAACGACACCCGGACCGTGGTGGCTGCGAGACCGCCGGCCACCCCTGCCAGCGTGGCTGCAGCGAGGAGCACCCCGGTTCCCCGCGCGCCGACCAGCCGGCCGAGGCGGGCGATCGAGGCGAGCGCGACGCCGACCGCGGCAGGGGCGACCCCACCCGCCACGAAGAGGAACGCGTCCGGTGCCCCGGGAGTGATCGATCCGACACCACCGGCGATCGACGCCGTCAAGGCGAGGGATGCCGCGACGATCGCCGCAGTCGCCCAGCTCCGTTCGCGGGGCTTCATTTAGGCCGCCTGGCTCAGGGCAGAGGGCACCCGTGCGCTCCGACGCCACGGCAGGACCAGGACGACGAGCGCCAGCACGGGAGCCGCGAAAGCGAGCATCGGCGTGAGGGTCAGACCGAGGACGAGCGTGTAGGCGAGCATGATCCCGAGACCGACGCCGATACGGATGCCGGTGGCGGAGCCGTGTCCCGTGCTCAGCGGCATCCGCACGACGATCCACCAGGCGAGTGCGAGACCGATCGCCGCTGCCGCGCCCACCCACGCGATCGTGAGGGAGCCGTTCCCGTCGGAGACCAGGTAGTCCGTGGCGGTCGCGGCGAACCCCGCAGCGGCGGCGGCCACCGGGATCCAGACATCGCGACCGGCGCGCCGCCGCGAACGGTCCAGCACGACGCCGAGGGCGATCAGAGCGGGGATCATGCTGACGGCGAGGATGACGATGCCCTCCCGCATCGCCACCGTGTCGTCGCCTCGCGCCGTGGGAGACCAGTCGGCTCCGGCGAACGCCCATGCCAGGCCCACCGCACCACCGGCGAAGGCGAAGGCGGCGAGGGCGCGGCTGAGAGCGGCCCCACCCGCCGAGGAGCGCGGCGCGCGAGGCGTGGGCGCCGGTGCGCCGACAGCGGGTGCAGCACGTCGCACGCCCCGAACGCGAGGCAGGGCTGCGACGACGAGCACGACGATCGCCACGACCGCCGTGGTCCCGGGTGAGAGGAAGACGAGCGCCCCCGTGACCGGGGCGGCGATGATCGCCACCGCGATCGCGAGAACACGGGCCGCAGGCCCGAGCCCCGCACGCCGGAAGGCGGGGGCGACGAGCAGCGCGAACGCGACCATCGTCAGCAGGACGCCCGCACCGGCGAGCGGCAACGTCATCGCCGCCAACCCCGTCTGCGGCAGACCGGCGTCCGCCGCATCGAAGCCCTGACTCCATGCGATCCCCCCGAACCCGCTGCAGACGCCGGCGACGGCGAGGCACACCGTCGCGGTCACCGCGGCTCCGTCCCCGAGGAGCGCGACCGCCCGCAGCAGGGCGACGAGAGCGACACCCGTCAGCGCGGGTGCTACACCGGTCATGACGAAGAGCACCGGCTCATGGATGGCCGGTCCGCCGCCCGTGAAGAACAGCAGGCCGACCTGTCCGACGGCGGTCGCGAGAACGGCGAGGGATGCCGCGATGATGGCCGCCGTGGCGCCGAGCCGCGCTCCGAGGCCGTGGATGATCGCGGCTCGCCTCTCGGCGCCGGAGGGACCGGAACGCCCGGTGCGCTCGGCGTCGTCGAGCATCATCGCGACGAGCACGTCGCCGTGATCACGGCGCCACGAGCGCGGATACCAGGCCAGCAGGCGACGGAACGGGCGGTCGTCGAGCCCGCTCACGCGATCGCCGTCCGACCGAAGCCCGGCTGGACTGCGGGCCGGCCTGCGGCGCGCAGCCGCTCCCGCGCCACGCGAGCCTGATGCTCGAGCGCCGCGACCTCCGCCTCGAGCGCCGCACCGCCGGCATCCTGGATCGCGAAATACCGCCGGGCGCGACCACCGACGACCTCCTCGCCGTCGGCTCGGATCAGTCCGTCGCGCTCGAGACGCTCGAGGGCGGCGTAGAGGGTCGTGACCTTCATCGCGGCGCGCCCCGATGAGGCCGCATCCACCTCCCGCAGGATGTCGTAGCCGTGCCGCCGCCCCCCGGCGAGCGCCGTGAGGATCCAGAAGCCCGTGGGGCCGAGAGTCGTCGCCATGAGTCATTCATACTCCATCGGCGGGAATATTCCCATGATTGATTCTTTACGCGGCGTCCGCGCATCGCCATACTGAGTGACCACCCGCACTTGTTCATCTGTACAACTTTCCTGGAGGCCCCATGCCCGGCGTGATCGTCATCACGGGAGCGAGCTCGGGGATCGGTGCCGGCTTCGCCCGGCGCTACGCCGCGCGCGGCCACGACGTCGTCCTGGTCGCCCGCCGCGCCGAGCGCCTCGAATCCCTCGCCGAGGAGCTCCGCGGGCTGCACCGCGTCGAGGCGACCGTGCTCGCCGCCGACCTCGCCGACCCGGCCGCACCGGCCGCGATCGCCGCCGAACTCGCCGAGCGCGGCATCCGTCCCGCAGGTCTCGTCAACAGCGCGGGTTTCGGGACGGCATCCGCTTTCGTCGACGAGGATGCCGCGCGCGTCGCCGCCGAGGTGCAGGTCAACGTCGCAGCCCTCACCCTGCTGACCCGCGAACTGCTCCCGCAGCTGATCGAGGCACGCGGGGTGCTCGTGAACGTGTCGAGCAACGCCGGCCACCAGCCGCTGCCGGGACTCGCGGTGTACGCCGCCACGAAGGCCTACGTCACCTCGCTCACCGAGGCGATCTGGCAGGAGACGCGCGGCACCGGTCTGACCGCCCTCGCCCTCTGCCCCGGTCCGACCGAGACGGAGTTCTTCGCCGCAGCGGGGTCCGAGACGTTCAAGGTCGGCGCGACGAAGACCGTCGACGACGTCCTCGACGAAGCGTTCGACGCGCTGGACTCGTCCCGCCCCTCCCCCGTCCGCACCGTCGGCGCCGCCAATCGCGTGCAGGGCTGGGTGGCGCGCGTCTCGCCGCGGCGCCTCCGCCTGCACGTCGCCGCACGCGCGGTGGGAGGCTCCTGATGCGACGGATGCCTCCCGAAGAGCGCCGCGGCGAACTCATCGCCGCGGCCATCCGCGTCATCGCCCGGCAGGGCGTGGCCGCCGCGACGACCCGAGCCATCACCGCCGAGGCGGGCATGCCGCTCGGAGCCTTCACCTACATCTTCGGCACGCAGGACGAGCTGATGACGGCCGTCATCGACACCGTCATCGAACAGGAGCGCTTCGCCGCAGAGTCCCGCGCGATCGACCCGACGTCCCTGGCATCGGCGATCCGCTCAGGCCTCGAGGGCTACATCGACATGCTCGAGCACGACCCGGCCGACGAGATCGCCCTGCTCGAGCTGGCCCTCGTCGCCCGCCGGCGCGACCCGCAGGGGCAGATGCGCGCGCAGTGGCAGACGTACTTCCGGGCCGCCGAGCAGATGCTGACCTACGCGGCCGAGATCACCGGCAACCGGTGGACCGAGCCGGTCGCCGACCTCGCCCGCCACCTCGTCGTCGTCGTCGACGGGATCACGACGACGTGGCTGGCGGACGGTGATTCGGATGCCGCGCGTCGTACGGCATCGTTCGCCGCCGCCGCGTTCGCCGCGGCATCCGCCCCGCTCGGGGCACCGACCGAAGGGAGTCCCCGTGCTGACGGAGATCGATGAGCGCGTCCTCGCGGCCGTGAACCTGCACGCCGTCCTCGGCGCCCTGCCGAAGCTGCCCGAGGTCGCGCCCGACGCGTCGCGCCTGCTCGCAGGGCTCGCGCAGCCGGTGCGTCTGACCGCTCGGGTGATCGGCGGCGAGTCCATGAGCCTCGTCTTCGCTGGGGACGGCATCCGCGCGGCGGCGGGCGACCATGGCGGCATGACGCGAGCGACCCTCGTGTTCCGCTCCCCCGCGCACCTGAACGCCGTACTCGACGGCACGGGGTCGCCCCTGCCGATCGCCGGGCCTGCCGGCATCCGCTTCCTCACGCAGGTGTTCACCCCGATCAGCGACCTGCTCGGCCGATACCTTCGCCCGGGCGACGCCGACCTCGCCGACCCGGCCTTCAGCGATGCGCACCGGGTGCTCCTCCTCGAGGTCGCCGTGGGAGCCATCGCGATCGTTGCGAACCGCGACCGCTCCGGCCGCTTCAGTGCAGGCCAGATGACCGACGGCGACCTCGACATCGCTGTCGGCGACGCGCTCCACCACCGGCTGCGGGTGCAGGAGCACCGGCTGTCTCGCGTTCCGGTGACGGATGCCGCGCCCCGCGCCGTCTTCCGGTTCGCCGACCTGCAGACCGCCGGCGACGTCCTCGCGGGCCGGGAGAGCGCGCTCGCGTGCGTCGGTGACGGGCGCATCGCCATCCGCGGCTACATCCCCCTCGTCGACAACACGAGCCGCATCCTCGACCGCGTCGGCCACTACCTCGGAAAGTGAGCTCCCCCGTGTACACCTTCGACAAGAGCCTCGCCGCCTTCCGCCGCGCGCAGCGGGTGATCCCCGGCGGCATCCCGGGGCACCTCGGTCCCACCGAGGGACTGCACCTTCCGAACGAGGGCTTCCCGAAGTTCGCGACCCGGGCCGAGGGCACCCGGTTCTGGGACCTCGACGGCAACGAGTTCATCGATTGGATGTGCGCGTACGGGCCCAACGTCCTCGGGTACAACGACCCGGACGTCACCGCCGCCGCTCAGGCGCAGGCGAAGAAGGAGGACGTCGTCTCGCTGCCGTCGACCGTCATGATCGACTTCGCCGAGCTGCTGGTCGACCAGGTCGCCAGTGCGGACTGGGCGATGTTCGCCAAGAACGGCGGCGACACGACGACGCTCGCGATCATGACCGCCCGCGCCGCGACGCTGCGCAAGAAGGTGGTCTTCGTGAAGGGGTTCTACCACGGGGTCGCGCCGTGGACGCAGAAGCTCGACTACCCCGGCGTCCTCGAGGAGGACGTCGCGAACAACCTCTACGTGCCGTGGAACGACCTCGACGCGCTCCGGGCGCTGCTCTCCGAGAACCGCGGGCAGGTCGCCGCCCTCATCTCGACGCCGTACATGCACGGCAACTTCGTCGACAACCAGCTGCCCGCCGACGGGTACTGGCAGGCCGTGCGGAAGCTCTGCGACGAGCACGGCGTCGTCCTGATCATCGACGACGTGCGCGCAGGCTTCCGCCTCGACCTCGCCGGCAGCGACCACTACTTCGGCTTCGAGGCCGACCTGATCTGCTTCTGCAAGGCGCTCGCGAACGGCTACAACGTCTCGGCGCTCCTCGGCCGCGAGTCCTTGAAGGAGGCGGTGAGCTCGATCACCTACACGGGCAGCTACTGGATGAGCGCCGTGCCATTCGCGGCCGGCATCGCGACGCAGAAGAAGCTCCGCGACCTCGACGCCCCCGCGCTGTTCGAGCGCCTGGGCCGGCGGTTGACCGACGGCCTCACCGAGGCGGCCTCCGACGCCGGCTACTCGCTCGTGGCCTCGGGCGCACCCGCCCTCTTCTACCTGCGGGTGGCCGATCCGGCGGACTCGCTCATGCTGCATCAGGACTGGATCGCCGAGTGCGTGCGCCGCGGCGCGTACCTCACCTCGCATCACAATCACTTCCTCAACGCCGCGGTCACCGAGGCCGACGTCGACCGCACGGTCGAGATCGCCGCCGACGCCTTCGCCGCCCTCCGGACGCGCCACCCCGCGGTGGTGTGAGGTGACCGCCACGACGGCACCATCCGCGACGACACCCCGCACCGTCGCCGCGACAGCCGCGGTGTACGGCCTGCAGGGTCTCGGATACTCCGTCATCGTGACGGCGCTCCCCGCTTTCCAGGAACGCACCGGACTGGATGCCACGGGCATCGCCGCGATCCTGCTGGGAGTCTGCGTGACCGCGGCGCTCGGCTCGCTCGTCGCCGACGCGATCGCCCGGCGTGCCAGCAGCCGTCGGGGTGTCGTCGTGGGCCTGTCGCTGCAGGCGGTGGGACTGGTCGCGACGGCGTTCTCGCCGGGAACCGCGATGCTCGCGGCATCCGTCCTGCTCTACGGCCTGGGGCTGGGGCTGATCGACGCGTCCTCGAACATGCAGGGCGTCCTCGCCCAGCGCGGGCGCGCGACCCCGCTGCTCGGACGCTTCTTCGCGACCCTCACGGCCGGGTCGATCGTCGGCGCGCTCGGGATGGCGGGGATCCTCGCCGCCGGGGCGCCCGCGGTCGCCGCGCTGGTCGCCGCCGCGGTCCTGCAGATCGCGTTCGTCGCCTTCGGGGCGCGTCTGCTCAGCCGCGAGCGCGCGGCGCGGAGCGCGGAGTGGAGCGGACCCCGAGGTCCGAGGCTCGACGGACGCGCGATCACCGTCGTCGGACTCGTCATCCTCGCCGCGTACACGGTCGACTCAGCGGTGAGCTCGTGGGGCTCGATCCACCTCGAGTCGATCGGCGCCGCCGTCGCGCTCGCCCCCGTCGGCCTCGCGGCCTACCAGGGCGGCGTGCTCATCGCGCGGATGGTGACGGATGCCGTCGTCCGCCGCATCGGTCGCGCCCGTCTGCTCGCCATCGGCCTCGTCCTCGGCGTCGCCGGTGCGGTCGTCGTGGCCGCGGTCCCCTCGCCGGTCGTCACGATCATCGCCTTCGCGGTGAGCGGTCTCGCCGTCGGAGCGCTGGTCCCCATCGCGTTCGGGCTGGCCGGGTCCATCGATCCAGCGCGCAGCGACGAGGTCATCGCACGGGTCAACCTCTTCAACTACGCGGGCGCCGTCCTCGGGGCGGTCGGCGTCGGGGTGCTCACCGACGTCACCGGCTCGGGGATCGCGTTCCTCCTGCCCGCGCTCCTGCTCGTCGCGGCCGTCCCGGCGTGGCGTCGGACCGCCGGCTGAGCAGCTGAGGTGCCCGGCGCTTCACGCACCCCGCTCTTCAGGTACCCAGCGAGGCGCGGAGCGCGCGTTCGAGCTCGGCGAGCAGCACGGCCCGCTCCGGCTCTGGCGCGGCGAAGGCGTCGTGCAGCACGGCGTCCGCCGACGCGAACGCGACCCGGGCGACGGCCGCGCCACGCTCGTCGTCCACGCCGTCGAGCACACCCGCTTCGCGCAGCAGCGTGTGGACGCGATCGGCCATCGCCCTCTTGTGGCGGCGACGCGCGGCATCGGCGTCGGCCGAGATCGCGACCGTGCCGAGCGACCTGGCGGACTGCTCGTCCTGGTAGACGGCGACGACGGCACGGAGCACGCCACCGACGGGGTCCTCGCCGCGCGGGTCGCTGCGGAGACGCTCGATCGCGTCGTCGAGCAGGCGCTCGAGGCGGTCGTGGTACCGAGAGACGATGGCGGCGAGGATCGCCTCACGGTCGGGCAGGTACTGGTACAGCGCCCCCACGCTGACCCCGGCCTCGGCCGCGACGCGCGGCAGCGTGATGACGTCGACGCCCTCTCGCAGCACGATGTCCTCGGCGGCGGCGATCGCCTGCGCGAGCTTCTGGCGCGACCGCTGCTGCGTCGGGGTCCGGCGCAGGCCGAGGGCGGCCCAGTCCTGAGGGGTGTCGTCCGTGGCGTCCATGAAATCAAACTTGACTTTGGTTAGGGGTGGCGGCAACGTTAGCAGCATGACGATGACGTCGCACCATCACGATCTCCGCGCGTCCGTGGCCGCGGCATCCCGCACCCTCGCCGGTCACGGCCTGCTCATCGGCACCGCCGGCAACGTCAGCGCCCGGGCGGGCGACGTCGTGGCCGTCACGGCGACCGGCGTTGTCCTGGGTGAGGCGTCCGCCGACGATGTGACCGTCGTCGATCTGGGCGGTGCCGTGGTCGAGGGAACGCTCGCCCCGACGTCCGAGCTCGCCCTCCATCTCGGGGTCCTGCGCTCCGCGCCGGCCGAGAAGGTGTCGGCGGTCGTCCACACGCACGCGCCCAACGCCACCGCACTCTCGCTCGTCCTCGACGAGCTGCCCGTCGTGCACTATCAGCAACTCGTCCTGGGAGGATCCCTCCGCGTCGTCCCGTTCCACGCGTTCGGGACGCCCGACCTGGCCGCCGCCGTCGGCGCGGCCCTCGACGGCCGTCTCGCAGCCCTCATGGCGAACCACGGCACGGTCGCGCTCGGCGCCGACCTCACGGCCGCCGTCGAGAACGCGCTGCTGGTCGAGTGGCTCGCGGAGCTCTACCTGCGCGCCGCGAGCGTCGGCACGCCGCGGGCACTCGACCCCGCACAGCAGCAGGAGGTCGTCGCGCACGCGATGCGCCTCGGGTACGGAACGACGAAGCCGGTGTCGGCGTGACCGCGGTCGGCGAGCTCGTGGCGCATGGCCGTTCCGCTGACGTCCACTCCCTGACGACGGCCACCGTCGTGAAGGTCTTCCACGACGACTGGCCCGATGAGGCGATCGGCCGCGAGGTCGAGGACGCCACGGCCGCGTTCGACCTCGGCCTCACCCCCATCCGCTGCCACGGCAGAGCGGATGCCGACGGCCGGCGCGCGGTCGTCTTCGACCGCATCGAGGGGGTCGCCCTGACCACCGTCGCCGAGAAGAACCCGTTGCGAATGGGGCGCGTCGCCCGCGCGCTGGCGCAGGAGCACGCGCGCATCCACCGGGTCGCGAGCGACCGCTTCCCCGACGTGCGCGACGTCGCGGCGGACCTCGTCGGGACTGCGCCCTTCGCCGGTCTCACCGCGCGCGAGCGCGCAGCGCTCCTCGATCACCTCGCGTCGCTCCCCGGCGGCGAGAGCGTCCTGCACCTCGACTTCCACCCGATGAACGTGTTCCGACACGGCGGCGGCATCGCGACGATCGACTGGCAGTCCACCGCCTGCGGTGATCCCGCGGCCGACGTCGCGATGACCCGGCTGCTGTTCACCGAGGCCGAGCTGTTCCCGGGGGCGACCAGGGCGCAGCTGCTCGTCTACGGGGCGGCGCGCGGGGCGATGGGACGCATGTATCTGAAGGAGTACCTCGACGTGACGGGGATGACGACGGCGCGCCTCGACCGGTGGGCGACGGCCGCGCGGGTGCTGCGGCTGGGAATGCTCGACATCCCGAGCGAGCGCGAGCGTCTGCTGCGCGGCATCCGGTCGGTGATCGCCCGATGACGACGACGGTCCGGCGTTCCCTGCCCGCCGAGGGTGAGGTCGTCGACGTCCTCGTCGTCGGCGGCGGCATCACCGGAGCGGCGATCGCCTACGAGGCCGCGAGTCGCGGGCTGTCGGTCGCGCTCGTCGAGAAGGGCGACTTCGGCGCCGCGACCTCGGCCGCGACGGGAAAGCTCATCCACGGCGGTCTCCGCTACCTGAAGAACTTCGAAGTGGGTCTCGTCCGCGAGTCCCTCGCCGAGCGGCGCACGCTGTCGCGCATCGCTCCGGGGCTCGTCTCCCCCATCGCGATGGTCCTCCCCGACCCGGGGCTCATCGAGCACGTCGGCCTCACGGCGTACGACGTGCTGTCGTTCGATCGCAACCGCGTACCGACGAGCCACCGCATCCCCCGTCATCGGAGCCTGAGCCGCGAAGAGCTGCGGCTGCGCGGGCTGGGGCATCTCGAGCACGGGATCCTCTTCCACGACGCGATGATGCTCTCGCCCGAACGGTTGACGTTCGCATTCGTGCGGTCCGCCGTCGCGCATGGCGCAAGGGTCGCGAACCACGTGCAGGCCGATGGCCTGATCTCCGCGGCCGGACGCGTTCGCGGGGCCCGCGTGACCGACCTCGTGACCGGCACGGCACACGAGGTGCGGGCCCGCGTGACGGTGAACGCGAGCGGACCGTGGGCGTACGACGTGCTCGCCGCCGAGGGCCTGCTGCAGCGCGCTGCCGGCCCCCGCCCCGAAGTGCGGTCGGAGGGCATCTACCTGATCACGAGGCCGATCACCGAGACGATGGTGCTCACCGTGTCGTCGGGCGGTCACTTCAGCTTCGCGCCGTGGCGCGGGCGGACGCTCATCGGTCCGACCGAGACGCCCTACACCGGCGATGTCTCGGACTGGCGGCTGACGCGGGAGTCGATCGAACGCTTCCTCGGCGAGATCAACGCCGCAGGTCGCCTGCCGGTGGAACTGTCGATGTCGGACGTCGTCGCCGCGTACGGCGGCCTCCGGCCGCTCACCGAGACGAGCGGGACCGACACCTACCGCGCCTCGCGCGCGTCCGAGCTCGTCGACCACGCCAAGGACGGCGTCCCCGGAATCGTCACCGCGACCGGCGGCAAGTACACGACGGCGCGCGCGTTCGCCGAGAAGGTCGTCCCCGCGCTCGCACGGTCGATCGGTCGCGTCGCCGCGCCGAGCCGCACCGCCGACGTGCCGCTCGACGGCGCGGACCTCGCCGACACGGGGACGACCGACCTGATCAACCGGCTGTACGGATCGGATGCCGGTGCCCTCCGGGCCGTGGCATCCGAGTCCGACGTCCTCTCACGCGAGGCGACGGATGACGGTGAACTGCTCGCCGGTGTCGCGTTCGCGGCCCGACACGAGGCCGCCGTGCACCTCACCGACATCCTGCTGAACCGCACCGGCATCGGCCGCCGCGGCGACCCCGGCGACGACATCCTGTCGGCGGCGGCGGATGTCGCAGGCGCCGAGCTCGACTGGTCGCCGGGGCGCCGTGCGACCGAGCTCGACGCGGCGCGCGCCGCGGTCGCACTCCCTCGATAACGGCGAAAGACCCCCGCGAACGGGGGTCTTTCCGGTGGTGGACCTGAGGGGATTCGAACCCCTGACCTCTTCATTGCGAACGAAGCGCGCTACCAACTGCGCCACAGGCCCGGAAGCCTCAACATTACCACGACCGATCGGGCCGCTCGAACGCGAGGCGGGCTCCTACTGGCCCGATGCGCGGCGTGCGAGCAGGTCGCGCACGTGCGCTTCGATGCGCTCGTCGTCAGCCGGTCCGGCGAAGGCGACCTCGGCGGCACGGGTGCGACGGGCGGTGTCGATCGACGGCGGGGCGGCCTGTGCCACCCGCTCGCGAAGAGCCTCTTCGACGGCCGCCTGGCGGAGCGCATCGCGGGCGTCCGAGGCGTCGAGCACGGCCGCTGCGCGCGACCCGGCCGACGCGGTGAGCGGACGCGGCAGCGTGCGCGGCGTCCATTCGACACGGTCCGACTCGAGCACGACGTCCTGGAGTGCGCTCGCCTCGCGGACGACCTCGATCTCGACCGAACGGGATGCCGCGCGTCTCGCGACCGTGTTCATCCGGCCGAGTACGAGCAGGCTCGAGAGGGCGACGGCTCCGCCCGCAACGAGCAGAGTCCAGCCGGCGCCGATGGCGCCGAGGTAGCCACCGGAACCGGTGACGCCGAGAGCCAGCACACCGACGACGGAAGCGGTGAGGCGCACCCGGCGACGCGTCCGTGCACGGCGGACGGCGGGAGTGGCGCGGGCGGCGGCGGCCTCGGCGATCGCGCGCTCGCGGGCGAGTGCGGCATCCGCTCGCGCCTTCTCGCGCCGGGCCGCGGCGTCGGCGGCAGCCTGACGCCGCTCGGCCTTGGCGAGTTCGCGGTCGACGGCGGCCTGCGCCTTCGCGGCGGCGAGTTCGGCGCGCGCGGCTTCGAGGCCGACACTCTCCTTCTCCGCCTGCACGCGGCGTGCGAGCTTCTGCTGGGCGAGGGCGGTGCGCGCGTTCAGCTCGAGGCGGACCTCACCGGGGGTCTCGCTCGTCTCGGCGAGGACGCGCAACGCCTGGTTGAGCCGGACCGCGTTCCGCTCGGCGGCCTGGTACTGATGACGGCTGTGCCACGACGGCAGAAGGTACAACAGCCACAATAGGACAGCGACGAGGACGATCACCCCGCCACCCATCACCTGCTCACCCATGTCGCTCACCGTATGTTCCCGAAGCGGTGCGGCCCGGCATCCGCTGGGCGTGTCTGAACCTTTGGTTGAGGGTTAACGGTCCGAGGGCGGGATGGATGCCGCATCCGCCGGCGCCCGCCCGGCCAGCCACCGGTTCAGGACGCCCTCACGGACCTCATCACGGACCAGCGCGAACGCGTAGTGGTCGCGCCAGTCGCCGTCGATGTGGATGTACCGACGACGCAGTCCCTCGTACCGGAAACCGAGCTTCTCGACGACTCGGAGGCTCTTCGTGTTCTCGGGTCGGATGCAGATCTCCATGCGGTGGAGGCGCAGATCCTCGAAACACACGTCGGTGGCGAGGGCGACCGACGTCGGGGTGATCCCCCGGCCGGCGAACCGCTCGCTCACCCAGTAGCCGATGGTGGCCGACGACAGCGAACCGCGAGCGATCCCCCAGACGTTCAGCTGACCGGTCACCTCGCCGTCGTACTCCATGACGAACGGCACGCCCGAGCCGTCACGGTACTGCTGCAGCAGTCGCCGCACCCCGGATCGCATGTCGAGCGAGACCGGACCGTCGGGGCTCGTCGCCTCCCACTGCCGCAGCCACGACCTGTTCTGTTCGAGCTCGGTCTGCAGCGGCTTCGCATCGCGGGGACGCACGAGCCGGATCGAGATCGGACCGTGCGCGCGCACGACCGGGCCCTCCATGCCCATCAGCGACCCGCCGGGCTCACAGGCCCGAGGCGAAGTCCTTCAGCCACGGGCGAAGCTCCGCCCCCAGGTCGTCGCGGTCGACGGCGAGCTGCACGATGGCCTTGATGTAGTCGGCGCGGTCACCCGTGTCGTAGCGCCGACCGCGGAAGACGACGCCCAGGACGCCCTCGGTCGAAGCGAGCTCCTGCAGCGCATCGGTCAGCTGGATCTCGCCGCCCTTGCCCGGCTCGGTGCGCTCGAGGATGTCGAAGACGCCGGGCGTCAGCACGTATCGGCCGATGATCGCGTAGTTGGAGGGAGCATCCTCCTTCTTCGGCTTTTCGACGAGACCCGTGACCTTGACCACGTCGGTCTCACCGGTCTCCTCGACGGCTGCCGCGCCGTACATGTGGATCTGGTCGGGCGAGACCTCCATCAGCGCGATCACGGTCAGGCCGGTCTTCTTGTTCTGCTCGAGCATCTTCTCGAGCAGGACGTCGCGCGCGTCGATGAGGTCGTCACCCAGGAGCACGGCGAAAGTGCTGTCGCCGACGTGCGAGCGTGCCCGGAGGACGGCGTGCCCGAGCCCCTTCGGCTCGCCCTGACGGACGAAGTGGATGTCTGCCATGTCGGACGAGTCCTGCACCCGCTTGAGCTTCTCGTGGTCGCCCTTCTTGGAGAGGTTGGACTCGAGCTCGGGGACCGAGTCGAAGTGGTTCGAGATGTTGTTCTTGTTGCGCCCGAGAATGATGAGCACATCATCAATACCGGCTGCCACAGCCTCTTCCACGACGTACTGGATCGCCGGCTTGTCGACGACGGGCAGCATCTCCTTGGGCATGGCTTTCGTGGCGGGCAGGAAGCGAGTCCCCAGGCCGGCGGCGGGGATGACGGCCTTGATGCGCTCAGCAGACATGCCCCTCACCCTACAGATGCCGCACGTCTCGCGGAGGACACGTCGGGGCGCGGGCGTGTCCCTTTAGAATCGGACCATGACCGGCCCGTTGGACACCGAGAAGCGCGCGCTGCGCGCCGAGCTCCGCGAACGCCGACAGCAGCGCTCCGCCGCCTCGCTCGAGGAGGCCGCAGCCGGGATCCGGGCCCAGCTCGACGCCCTCGTGACCGAGCACGGCGTCCGGTCCATGTCCTGCTTCCTCTCCACCCCGACCGAACCGGGCACGCGCGAGTTCATCGCCGCGGCGGTGGCGCGCGGTATCCGGGTCCTCCTTCCCGTCACCCGAGCGGACGGCCTGCTGGACTGGGCCGTCGCCGAAGAGGAGGGCGACACCGCCGAGGGCATGTTCGGGCTCCCCGAACCCGTCGGCGAACTCCTCAGCCCCGTCGCCGTCAACGACGTCGACCTGCTCGTCATCCCCGCGGCCGCCGTCGACACGACCGGGATGCGGCTCGGCTGGGGACGCGGCTACTTCGACAAGACCATCGGCTCGATGGAGAAGTGCCCGCCCGTCTACGCCGTCATCTTCGACTCGGAGCTCATCGACTCCGTCCCCCGCGAGGTGCACGACCAGCCCGTCTCGGGTGTCGTCACACCGACCCGCACCATCCTCCTTCCCACCCGCTGATCCACCGAGGTCTCATGCCCACCTATGCCTATGCCTGCACTTCGTGCGGCCACCGCTTCGACGCCGTCCAGTCGTTCTCCGACGCCGCCCTCACCGAATGCCCCGAGTGCGGCGGCGCACTCCGCAAGCAGTACGGCTCGATCGGCGTCACCTTCAACGGCTCGGGCTTCTACCGCACGGACTCGCGTTCGTCGAGCGGGTCGAAGCCCTCTGGCGAGAGCTCGTCTTCTTCGACATCATCGACATCATCCGGAGCGTCCGCTTCGCCCGCCCCCGCGGGTTCGTAACACCCGGCCGCAAGCCGGCATCGGAAGGAGTAGCCGTGATCAAAGGCTTCAAAGACTTCATCATGCGCGGCAACGTCATCGACCTGGCAGTCGCTGTCGTCATCGGCGGTGCCTTCACGGCGCTCGTGACGGCGATCGTGACCAGCATCATCAATCCGCTCATCGCCCTCGTCTACAAGCCCGACGAGAAGACGGGAGCGATCGGCCCGACTTTCGTCGGTCTCCATGGCGATGAAGTGACCTTTCCTCTCGGCGGCCTGCTCACTGCTGTCATCAGCTTCTTCGCCGTCGCGCTTGTCGTGTACCTCGTGTTCGTCGTCCCAATGAACAAGTGGAAGGAACGCCAGGCCGCGAAGGCGGGCGTTGTCGAGGAGGCGGCGAAGCTCCCCACGGAAGCCGAGCTGCTGATCCAGATCCGCGACCTGCTCGAGCAGCAGGGCAGTGCACCCGCGCCGGCGACCCGCCGGTCGGCCGAGCCGCCGTCGCCGTCGATCTGACGCGTCAGTAGTGCGGCGGGACGTCGTTCCGCAGGCGATCATCGTTCGGGCCGGATGCCGGGGGTTCCCCCGCGTCCGGCCCGTTCGTCGTCTCGGGGGTCGTGTCCGTCCCGGGCGCAGGCGTCAGCTTCGCGCGCCGGGAGCCCGGGACCCGCTCGACGCGCTGGCGCTCAGTCGACATCGATCGGCTGGGTGGAACCGGGGGCCGACGGCGTCTCGGGCTGCACGCCGATGACACCGGCGATGCGCAGAGCGACGGCGGCGGGGTCGTTGTAGACCTCGAAGGCGTGCACGCGAACGTAGTGCCACCCGAGGCGACGCAGCAGCTGGGGACGGCGACGGAGTGTCTCGCGGAGGCTGTCGTGCGTGCTCTCGGGGTCGAGGTCGGCCACGACGGCCTTGCCCTTGTACTGGGCGACGAGAGGCAGCTGACCACCGCGGTAGTGCACGTCGACCGAGACGCCGAGGCTTCGCAGGTGCTGGGCGAGCGTCAGCGTGAGCGGGTCGGCGAGGTCCTCGAGGCGAGCGTCGCGGCCGCGCGCGGCGATGCGTCCGAGGATCGACATGAGCGTCGCGGCGCCGTGCGTGAGGCGTCCCTCGTCGAACGCGGAGGGACGGATGGACGAGACGATGACCATCGACCGGCGGGCGCGCGTCATCCCGACTGTCAGCAGCCGCTCACCGTCGGGGGTCGACAGGTCGCCGAAGTCGCTGAGGACGCGCCCGTGCTTCGTGAGCCCGAAGCCGAGCGAGAAGATGACGCGGTCGCGGCTCTCGGCGACGGACTCCTCGAGGCCGAGCACGGCGAACGGTTCGGCCGTCTCGCGACCCACGAAGTTCGTGACGTCGGAGCGTCCCGCGAAGGCACTCGCGACGGCGGCGCGGATGCGATCGGCGTGGCGCGCCGACGCGGTCACCACCATGAGCGACTCGGCCGGGCGATTGATCGCATGTTCGACGACGAGGGTCACGACGCGGGCGACCTCGGCATCCGGACTCTCCACCGCTCCCGTATCGGGATCCGGCGCGCCCGTGCCGCCCTCGACGTAGTCGACGCTCAGGCTGCCTCGGCCGAGGTACGAACCGGCCCACGGCAGCGAGCTGATCGCTCCCCCGTAGAAGGCGTCGTTGACGAGCTCGGCGAGATCCTCTCCACCCGCGCGGTAGCTGCGGGTGAGTGTCTCGACGGGGAGGAGCTCGCTCAGTCGGTCGAACACGCTCCGGTCGTCGAAGGGCACCTCGGGCGCCTCGAACTCCTCGCCGCGACCCGACCAGAGTCGGAACGGAGTCGGCTTCTGCGTGACCGGATCGCCGAAGACGACGATCTGGCGTGCGCGTCGCAGCGCGGGCGTCGCCTCGGCGAGGCAGAGAGCCGCGGCATCCGCGATGATGACGACGTCGAAGTCGGGATGGTCGGGCACGTGCGGCACTTCGTACGGCGAGGCGAGCCACACCGGAGCGAGCACCCGCATGAGGGTCGGGGCCGCCGCGACGAGCTCGTCCGCCGACGCGGTCCCGCCGCGCAGCGCCGCCTTCAGCGATGCGGCCTCGCGCGGTTCGTCGACGATCGCGATGCGCCAGCGCTTGGCGAGCTCCGACGACAGGAGCGGTCCGGACGACGATGCGTGGGCTTCGTCGACGAGACGGAAGTCGCGCTCGAGTCTGTCCAGCACCTGCGTGTTCGCGCCGAGGAGGGCGCGGTCCGACCGCAGCATCGCCTCGAGGGCGGAGCGCCACCAGGCGTACTCGAATTCGCTCGCGACCTCGGATTCGGGCACGTGACGCGTCGAGAGCTCCATGAGCAGCGGCTCGAGCCCCAGCTGGGCGAGTTCGCTCCGCAGGGCCGCACGTTCGACGAGGTTGTCGAAGACGTCGGATGCCGCGGCGAGCCCGGCGAGCGTCCGGAGCAGCTGCGGGACGGGCAGCGACGCGAGCCCCTCCGTCCGCCCGAGCGCGCGGTCGAGGTCGGCGAGATCGGCGTTCACGCGCTGCCAGGCGGAGGCGACGTCGTCGAGCCCGATCGGGATCTCGGGCGTCACGCCCGCGTCGACGAGCTGCTGCCACTGCGCACGCTGATTCTGGACCCGCATCAGCGCCTCGTGCATGTCGGTGACGTGCATGCCGGGACGCACGTACTCCTTCGACAGGCGACGCAGCCGGCGCCGGTTCGCGGGGGTCATCTGTGCCGAGTCGCGACGCGACGAGTGGGCGGCGATGAGGTCGGTGAGGGGCCGCTCGAAGACCGTGGGGCTGAAGCGGTCGAGAGACGCGCGGATGCCCTGCAGCAGCTGGACGTACGTGCCCATCTCGGCGATCGTCGTGAACGGCCGCATCCGGGTCTGCCCGATGAGTTCGTACCCGCGCTCCAGGAGCCCGGGCACCTCGGTCCGGTGCAGCCGACCGGCGAGGGCGTGCGCGGCGCGCGCCTCTTCCGTGGTCGAGAACGCGACCCCGTACCAGGGTGAGTCGTCGGGTCCGATGCGGAACTCGCCGAGCCGAGCGGATGCCGCGAGAGCCTCGGCCGCCTCGACGCGACGGGTGGCGAGCCGCTGGACGGTGGCGAGGTCGAAACGGGTCGTCGCGGAGGGCTGCGGCTCGTGCTCGCCGATGCGCGTCAGTTCACGGAGTGCTTCGAGCGGCGAGACGCCGACCGAGGCGTGACGCTGCGTCAGCGCGGCGCGGTAGTCGCGGAGGACCGAGCGCAGGCGCACGAGCGCGTCGTCGACTTCGGCGACCTTGGGCTGCTCGGCCTTCTCGTTGCGACCGATCGCGCGAACGAGGTCGCGGTGAAGACGCGTGGGTGAGACGGCGAGACCCTGCAGTCCGATACCGGTCAGGCGGTGCCGCACCCCATCGAGGGTCGAGCGGCGCGCGCTGACGACGAGGACGCGCTTGCCCGAGCGGACGAGTTCGCCGACGGCGTTGATGACCGTCTGCGTACCGCCCGTGCCGGGGAGCGTGTGGACGGCGAGCGACTGCCCCTCCGTGATCCGAGCGAGGACGGCCTCCTGCTCGGCATCCGCGTCGAGGAGCAGCCGGTCGGCGGCAGGCGTGCGGTCGTCGAGACCGATCGACGCGGGCTGCGGCCGGACGAACGACAGGCGCTCGCGGTCGGCGGGGTGGCCGGCGAGGGCGTTGAGGACGGGATGGTCGAGGTCGACGGCATCCCGTTCCATGTCGGAGGCGACGTCGGCGAAGGTCGAGACGATCAGACGCGGCTGAACCGTGAAGGTGGGGACCTGCGCCGTGAGGGCGCGGAGGCGATCGATGACCGGCTGCGGCTGGAACACCCCGCCGTCGTAAGCGAGGGCCGCCAGTGCGTCGCCGTCGAGGTCGACACCGAAGTGGAGGCGCGCGGCGGTGACGAGTTCGGGGTTCACGCGGAACAAGCCGTGGAGGCGCAGGTCGAAATCGGTGTGGTGCCGGCGGATCGTCAGGGGGCGCAGCAGCACGGGGGCCATGCAGCTCGTGCTGCCGATGCGCCACGACGCCATGCCGATGGCCAGGTGCACGGTGTCGAGCCCGCGCGCGGTGCGCAGCTCGACGTCCTTCGAGGTGATGCGTTCGGCGGCCAACCGCGCGGTGCGCAGGGCGACCTCGTCGCGGAACATGTTGGACAGGAGCGTCGGCCGCCCCGTGATGAACTGGGGCAGGCTGCCCGGGTGCGCCTTGGTGATATCGATGCCGGCATCGCCGTCGTCGCGGTAGTGCAGCAGCGTCGACGCACCGCCGAGCTGCGCCGCTTCTTCGCGCAGACGCTTCCGCTCGGGCACCGCCGCGTGCATGACCAGCACCTCCGGGTCGGACAGCGTCACGTCCGCCGGGGTCACCGAGGGCATCTGCTCGGCCGTCTCGCCGCGCACAGCACCGCTCTCTGCTCGCCACACACGAGAAACACTAGGCGCGTCGCGCTGGGAAAGCGGGATCGACGGCCGAGTTTCGCGGATCAGCTGCCGTCTGTGCCCCGTTTCCTCCACATCCGGTCCGGGATGCCGCTCCTCCCCACCCGGCCGCTCCCCCGACGTGCGTCGGGTGACCCCGCGCCATGATGAGGGCATGACGAACGCAACCTACTCGGTGCACCCGACACCGATCGGCGAGGCCCTCCTGGTGACGACCGGCGAGGGCCTCGCCGCGCTGTCCGTCCTGGACGGCCCGGCCTACGCCGAGGTGGCCCGGCTCAGCTTGCTACTGCATGCCGTGCCCACCGAGGACGACGGTCCGTCCGCCGCCGCCGCGGCCGAACTCGACGAGTACTTCGCGGGCGAGCGTCGGGAGTTCACCGTTCCGCTGGATTGGGGACTCACCGCGGGCTTCACCCGACGCGCGCTCGAGGCGATCGCCGAGGTGCCGTACGGCGAAACGGCGTCCTACGCCGAGGTGGCGATCTCGGCCGGGGCGCCGCGGGCGCATCGCGCGGTGGGGACCGCGTGCGCCCGCACCCCGTGGTCGATCGTGCTTCCCGCGCATCGGGTGATCCGCAGCGACGGGTCGATCGGCGAGTACGGGGGTCGGCCCGAGCACAAGCGGTTCCTCCTCGATCTCGAGGAGCGGGTCGCCTCGGGGACGGGCTGAGCATGACGGAGGCGGGCAGGGACGTGTAGGCCGTCCCTGCCCGCCTCGTCGCGGCATCCGCTCGGTTAGTGATCGACCGCCTTCTCGGCGCCGTATCCGGTCAGCGAGCGGACTTCCATCTCGGCGGCCTTGGTGGCGTCCTCCGCCTTGCGCGAGGTCACCGACCCCAGCCAGCCGAGGAGGAAGCCCACCGGGATCGAGATGATGCCCGGATTGTTGAGCGGCCAGATCGCCGTGCCGACGTTCTTGAACACGCTCGTCTCGGTCCCCCAGAACACGGGCGACAGGACGATGAGCACGATCGCGGTGGCGAGACCGCCGTACATGCTCCACACCGCGCCGCGGGTGGTGAACTTGCGCCAGAACAGGGAGTACAGGATCGTCGGGAGGTTCGCCGAGGCGGCGACCGCGAAGGCCAGTGCCACGAGGAACGCGACGTTCTGGCCCTGCACACCGATGCCGCCGAGGATCGCGAGCACACCGATCACGATGACCGTGCGACGGGCGACCTTGACCTCGCCGTCCGGCGGGACGTTCCCCTTCTTCACGACGTTCGCGTAGATGTCGTGGGCGAAGGATGCCGCCGCCGTGATCGTCAGTCCGGCCACGACCGCGAGGATCGTCGCGAAGGCGACCGCAGAGATGAAGCCCAGCAGGACCGGTCCGCCCAGAGCCGCCGCGAGCAGCGGGGCCGCGGAGTTGACGCCACCGGGCGCCGCCTTGATCGTCTCCGACCCGACGATCGCGCCGGCTCCGTAGCCGAGTACCAGCGTCAGCAGGTAGAAGAGTCCGATCAGCCAGATCGCCCAAACGACGGAGCGACGAGCCTCCTTGGCGGTCGGCACCGTGTAGAAGCGCATCAGGACGTGCGGCAGGCCCGCGGTGCCGAGCACCAGGGCAATCGCGAGGGAGATGAAGTCCCACGGGTTCGCGCCGTACTGCAGGCCCGGACCGAGGATCGCCTCCTGCGGGTCGGTGGTCGACTTCTGGACGGCCGACTCGAGGAGCGTGTCGAGGCTGAACCCGTTGATCGCGAGCACCCAGATCGTCATGACGATGGCGCCGCCGATGAGCAGGAACGCCTTGACGATCTGCACCCAGGTCGTGCCCTTCATGCCGCCGATGAGGACGTAGACGATCATCAGGACGCCGACGACGGCGACGACGATCGACTGCCCGATCTGCTCGGTGATGCCGAGGAGCAGCGACACGAGTCCACCGGCACCGGCCATCTGCGCCAGCAGGTAGAAGAAGCAGACCGCGAGCGTCGTGATCGCGGCCGCGAGGCGCACGGGGCGCTGCTTCAGACGGAACGACAGCACGTCGGCCATCGTGAACTTTCCGGTGTTGCGCATGAGCTCGGCGACCAGCAGCAGCGCGACAAGCCACGCCACGAGGAAGCCGATGGAGTAGAGGAAGCCGTCGTAGCCGTTGATCGCGATGGCGCCGACGATGCCGAGGAAGGATGCCGCCGACAGGTAGTCACCGGCGATGGCGAAACCGTTCTGAGGGCCGGTGAACGAGCGACCGGCGGCGTAGTAGTCGGCCGCCGTCTTGTTGTTGCGGCTCGCCCGGATGACGATGAACAGCGTCACCGCGACGAACGCGCCGAAGATCGAGATGTTGAGGACGGGGTTGTTCTCCGCAGCGGTGGCGGGTGCGGCGGCGAGCAGGACAGAGGTCATCGCGCCTCCTGACGTTCGAGGTCGGAGCGGATCTCGGACGAGATCGGGTCGAGCGTGCGGTTCGCGAAGGCGACGTAGCCCATCGTGATCGCGAACGTCGTGACGAACTGGCCGAGGCCCAGGAGCAGGCCGATGGTGATGTGGCCGAAGACCTCCTGCGCCATGAAGTCGGGCGCGAAGGACGAGAGCAGGACGTAGACGAAGTACCAGACGAGGAAGAGCAGGGCGAGCGGGAAGACGACGCTGCGATGCTTCTTCTTCAGTTCGACGAAACGCGGCGATCCTTCGACCGCGACGTAGTCGATGGCACTCCCTTCCACGCCTCCGTGGGGGGACTGGGACGACATGTGGCCTCCTTGCCTCATGGGGTGAGCGACAGTGCTCTCACGGGCCGTTCCTGGGAATCAGCCGCGTGGTAGGTTCGACCGTACGAAGGCGGCAGAGGTGCCGTCACCCCCGGAAGTAGGTACGCGTGGGATCGTCGGCAGAGAGCGACGCGGACACGCGGCTCGTCTCCCGAGCCGTGTCGGATCTGGCTCGTCAGACCCGGTTTCCCGTCGTCTTCGGCGGACTCGAGCGCGGCGGCGCCGTCCATGTCACCGCGATCGCCGGGACCCGCACGCGCAGCATCGAGGGTCTCGTCGTCGAAGCGGGCCGGGGCCTCGGCGGAGCGGCGATGCTCGAGAAGCGTCCGCGCCTGGCGCTCGACTACCGCACCGCTCGCACCATCACGCACGACTACGACCGCGCGATCCTCGGCGAGGGCATCTCCACTCTCCTCGCCGTCCCCGTCGTGGTGACAGGCCGTCCGCGCGGCATCGTCTACTGCGGTTCGTGGACCCCGGGGCCGGTCGGCGACCTCGTCAGTCGCCCCGCCTTCCGCGCCGCCGACATGCTGGCGACCGAACTCCGCGTGCGCGACGAGGTCGACCGCCGCGTGGCAGCCCTCCTCCCCGCCGAGCCGGCTCTCCCGGCAGCCGCGCAGGAGGACCTCCGCGAAAGCTATGCGGAGCTGCGGAGCATCGCGGCATCCGTCGGCGATCCCGACCTGCGCGAGCGGATCGCCGCCGTCGAGCGACGACTCGCCGGAATCGCCCGGCCCGCCGCGGCCGACGCTCCGCTCGACGTCGCCCTTTCGCCTCGCGAGCTCGACGTGCTCGCCTGCTGCGCCCTCGGCGCCACCAACGCCGAGATCGCCGCCTCACTGTCGCTGCGGGAGGGGACGGTCAAGTCGTACCTGCAGGCGGCGATGGCGAAGCTGGATGCCTCGACCCGCCACGCGGCCGTCGCCAAGGCGCGCCGGGCCGGCTTGCTGCCGTAGCCGCCACCGGCGCCACTATGCTCAGCGCATGGCCCGCAAAATCGTGCATCAGCTCGTCGACGACCTGGACGGCACCGTCCTCGAAGTCGGCGACGGCGAGACCGTCCTCTTCTCCGTCGACGGCACCGCCTACGAGATCGACCTCACCCACGACAACGCGAACGCGCTCCGCGAGACGCTGGCACCGTACATCGACGCTGCCCGGCGCGTGTCGAACCGCACGTCCGCCGGTCGCCCGGCCGGCTCGTCCGGCGGCGGCCGCGTGCAGAAGCGCTCCGGCCAGCGCGATTACGCGCCGATCCGCGAGTGGGCCGCGAAGAACGGCTACCAGGTGTCGGAGCGCGGCCGTGTTCCCGCGCAGGTGCTCGACGCGTACGACGCCGCGCACTGACGCTCCTCCGCTCCCCTGACCTCACCCGAGGACGAGGGTCACGGCGATGACGAGCATGATCACGGCGATCCCGCCGTCGAGGATCCGCCACGCGCGTTCGGTGCGCAGCAGCGGCGCCAAGTAGCGCGCACCGTAGCCGAAGAGGACGAACCACAGCGTGCTGGCGGTGATGCCGCCGGCGAGGAAGAACCAGCGCGCATCGCCGTGCGTCGCCGCGACGGATCCCAGGACGACGGTGGTCTCGACGAGCGCGTGCGGGTTCAGCCAGGTCACGGCGAGGATCGTCAGGAGCGTCGCCGTCCGGGTGGCCGTGCGCGGCCGGGTCAGGACGGTGCCGCCAGCCGCCGCGGCATCCGTTGCCTGGTCGTCGGGGGCGGCGTCGAGGCTGCCCCCGCCGCGCCAGGCGCGACGCGCGCTGACGATCGCGAAGCCCGCGATGAAGACGGCTCCCGCCCACCGGGCCAGTGTCTCGAGCCACGGGTGAGCGGTCACGAGGGTCGCGACTCCTGCGACGCCGAGCGTCTGGAGGATCGCGTCGCTGACGACGCAGACCAGGACGACGATGCCCACATGTTCGCGGCGCAGCCCCTGGCGGAGGACGATCGCGTTCTGCGCCCCGATCGAGACGATCAGACCCAAACAGAGGCCCAGGGCGGACAGGAAGGCGGCGAGATCAGGAGACACGTCGTCCACGTTAGGGATCCGTGAGTGTGCAGTACAGCGAAAGATTCTTCAGGATCTGAAGCATTCCTTCAGTAGAATGTCGGGCGTGGACATCCCGTTCGAGCACCTGCGCACCCTCGTGGCGGCCATCGACGCGGGCACGCTCGACCGCGCGGCGGCACGCCTCGGCATCACGCCGAGCGCCGTGAGTCAGCGCATCCGTGTCATCGAGCAGCGCGTCGGCCGGCCGGTGCTGCGCCGGACCAAGCCGATCGCCGCCACCGAGGCGGGCGAGCCGCTGGTGCGCTTGGCGCGCCAGCTCGACCTTCTCGAGCACGACGCGCGGCGGGCGCTCGGCGACGACACAGACGCTCCTCTCGTGTCGCTCGCCGTCAATGCGGACTCGCTGATCACCTGGTTCCTGCCGGCCCTCGCCGCCGCCACCACGGTGAGGCCGGTCACGTTCGAACTGCACCGCGAGGACCAGGAACGGACTGCGCAGCTGTTGGCCGCCGGTACCGTCATGGCCGCCGTGACGTCGCAGCGGGAGCCCGTGGCCGGGTGCGTCGCCTCCCCGCTCGGACGGATGCGGTACACCGCCGTGGCGACGCAAGACTTCGCCGAGCGATGGTTCCCGCTGGGGCTCGACCGCGCGGCGCTCGAGAGCGCTCCCCGGGTCGACTTCGACCGCCACGACACCCTGCAGAGTTCCTTCGCACATCGCCACGGCGCACGGCGGGAGCCGCCACGCCACGTCATCAGCGCGTCGGCCGAGTTCGCGCAGGCGATCGTCCTGGGACTCGGCTGGGGGATGCTGCTCCCCGGTCAGTTCGAGGCGGGAGTCGCCGACGGATCCCTCGTCGTCCTCGCCGACGACACGATCGAGGTCCCGCTGTACTGGCAGCGGTGGAACCTGTCCTCCGAGCTTCTCGACACGGTGACGGATGCCGTGCGTCAGACGGCAGCCGACTCCCCCGTCCTCGCGTAGCGACCTCGCGGCATCCCGTCAATCCCCTCTGCACCGACCGGAGCCCGGGCGATGGTGGTCCCCTGGGGCAAGTGTCGGCCGGGTGCGAGGGACGAGGTGCGGAAGATGTATGTGGATCCTGAAACGCTGCGCGCGCTACCGGCCCGTCGACCGGCGGATGCCGCGACCCGGGCCTCGCGGATCCAGTGGGACCTGATCGGCGATGCTCGCTACGAAGTGCGGATCGGCGGCCAAGTGGCCGGATTCATCGACGTCGTCGGTGCCGTGTACGTCGTACTGTCCGGTTCTCGCTACGACCGAGCCGAAGAGGTCGTGCAGACCCTGGTCTGGTCGACCGCGACCGCCGCGCTCGATCAGAACCGCTCGCGCAGCTGATCATGTGGACGCCGCCTCAGCGGCCTTCTTCGCCCGACGTGCGGCATCGCGCGCGGCGGTGCGTTCCTCGGTGAGCTGGGCCGCCTTTTCCTGAACGGCGTCGAGATCGTTGGCCGTCCGGGCACGCTCGCGGTCGATCTCGGCGAGGCGCTCTTCGAGCGACGCGACCCGCGCCCGGGCGGCCGCCAGCCGATCCTCCGCGCGGGCGAGCTGCTTCTGGGTGGTCTCGGCGTGGCGGCGGGCCTCTGCCGCTGCTCGAGCGGCGTCGCGGGCGGCGCGTCGATCGGCGAGCTCGTCCCCTCCGTCCGGCTCAGCAGAGCCCGCGTCGAACGGACCCGACACCGCGTCGGTCAGATCGGGCCGGTCCATGCCGGTCGCCTCGATGGGACGCAGCAACCGCGCACTCGCGACGGCGGCCGCGGCATCCGGATCCCGCAGTGCTGCATCCAGGGTCTGCTCGACCGCGGCGCGGGCGGTGGCACCGACGTCCACGCCGTTGTCGGCCGCGAGGGTGAGGGCACGGTCGACGAGGTCGTGCAGGATGCCGCGGCGCCGCGCCGTGAGCTCCGCGAGCGCGCGTGCGTCACCGGCATCCGCGGCGTCACGGAACGCCTCAGCGAGCTCGACGGCGGGCGCCAGCGCCTGCGGGTCTTCGGCGGCGAGGAGGTTGACCACCCACGCGGCGAGGACGGGCTTCCGCAGGCCACGAATCGCGGCGGCGAGGTCTCGATCCTCGGCATCCTTCGCGGCGGCGGTCCGCTGCGCGACGAAAACACCGGCCGGGGCGACACTGAGCCGCGCGGCGACCTCGATCAGCCGCGTGTCGTGATCGGGAGCGGTCATTCGCCCATCCTCCCGCATGCCCGGCGCCTCGGATCGGCAGGATTCCTTCGACCTCCGGCATCCGTTCGCCTTCGGCGGCGATACCGGCACTCGTATCGTCGGAGGATGCTCGAGATGCGACCCGCCTGCGAATCGTGCGACCGCGCCCTGCCCGCGGCCGCCGAGGCCTTCATCTGCTCGTACGAGTGCACGTGGTGCGCGTCCTGTGTCGTCGGGTTCACGGATGCCGCCTGCCCGAACTGCGGCGGTGATCTCCAGCGCCGTCCCACTCGAGCGGTCCGCG
Source organism: Microbacterium sp. 77mftsu3.1 (assembly GCF_900100525.1). Lineage (NCBI taxonomy): Bacteria > Bacillati > Actinomycetota > Actinomycetes > Micrococcales > Microbacteriaceae > Microbacterium > Microbacterium sp. 77mftsu3.1. The sequence continues at coordinate 525,162 of NZ_FNCR01000001.1, forward strand.
CCTGATCAGTTCGCCCAGAAGGCGGCGGCTCCGAGAGCGAGGACGCAGACGACCAGCGGGGCGACAGCGCCGGCGCGCCGCCGTATCGCACCGACGACCGCCAGGCCCGCCGAGACCACCGTCACGGCGAGGAAGCCGATCGTCCTCGGCCACCCCGTGTGCGTGACGATGGCGTCGCCGCCCGACGCCGCCGCCCAGGTGCACTGGCGGCCCACGGGCACCAGGGTCGCCTCCGCGGAAAGGAGGGCCGTTTCGGACACCGCGACACCCGCCGGGTGATCGTCCAACCAGCACCGCGCGTCCGCGCTCTCCCGGGTGTCGAGGAAGAGGCCGCCGACGAGGATCAGTCCGGCCAGCACGGCAATGACGAACATCACCCCCGTGGCGATGCGCACACCGGACCTACAGTCCTTGAGCCACCGCGGCCGCGGCGCGCATCCATGCGTCCTTCGTTCGGGGCTGGAGCGCGTCGTAGCGGATGCGGCCCGCCTTCAGGGAGTCGTCGAAGGGGATGATCTCGACCGCGCGGACGTGGCCCTCGAAGCCCGCCGCGATGCGCTGCGCCGCGCTGATCCCGGCCCGCTCGGACTGCCCGACCACGACGACCGCTCCGTCGGCGAGGCGACGGGAGTGCTCGTCGCGCTTGCGGAGGGCGTCGAGAAGGAGCGCCGCCGACTCCGCCGACTCGGGAGCGGCGAGCGTCGGGACGACGAGCTGGTGGGCGGAGTCGATCATCCGCAACCAGCGATCGGCCGACTCGTCGTTGCCGGAGTCGAAGATCACCATGCGGTAGTAGCGGGCCGCGACCTGAGCGAGCAGATCGAAGTCCGCCGTCGTGATGCGCTGGTCCGCTGCGAGCAGCTCGGGGTTGGAGCGCAGCACGTCGTAACGGTCGACGGACTGGTGATGGACGAAGCGGGCGATGTCCGAGACGGATGCCGTCGCTTCGAGCAGTCTCGCCGCTTCGGGCAGCAGGTCGCGGATCGTCGTGTCGTAGTCGCCCTGCTCGGTGCGCCAGCCGAGCGTCCCGCGGGTGTCGTTGTTGTCCCACGCGAGGACATTGCCTCCGCCGTGGCGTGCGAAGACCGCGGACAGGACAGCGGTGGTCATCGTCTTGCCGACGCCGCCCTTGCCGTTGGCGACCGCGATGGCGCGGCATCCGGCCCACTGGCGGGAGACGGCCCGCTCGCGCTCGGCGCGCTCGAGCTCGGCCTTCGACGGGCGGATCGGGATGCCGAGGCGCACAAAGAACGAGCGCCACCCGGAGACGGTGGCGGGGTGTTCGCCGGCAGGTTCGATGAACGACGGACGCGACCCCTGGGAAGCGGATGCCTCGAAGGGCGTGTCGGCGGCGGGACCGGCGTCGGTCGTCGGCGGCGCATCGATGGGGGGCTGCTCGTCCGACTCGAACGATGCGCGCGCGACGTCGACCGGGTCGGTGCCGCTGTTGGCGGCGTCGGCCTCGATGGGGGCGGCCGGTGCTGCGGCGGGAATCTCGGCCACGCGGGCGGGGACCCACTCCGCGGGGGTGTCGACGACGTCGTCGTCCAGGTCGTCGTCGTCGCCGTCGTCGTACGCGGCGGGCGCCTCGGAGATCGCGGCGGCGTCGGAGCGGGCCGGCGGGAAGAACGAGGGCACCTCGGCGACGAGGGCGGGCTCGGCCGCGAATTCCGGCTCGACCTCGGGTTCGACCTCGGCCTCGACCTCGGGCTCAGCGTCGGCCTCCGGCTCCGTGGTCCACCAGGCCTGCTGTCGCAGTTCGGCACGCGTCACGGTGCGGTCGTCGACCTCGACGTCGATGTCGCCCGCCGGGTCTAGGAGCAGGTGGTGCTCGCCGCGGTCGCCGCTCGTGACGAGCTCGATGGGCGCACCGGAAGCGACGGCATCCGCTCGCACCCGGTCGATGAGGAGGCGACGGACGGCGTCGACGTCGGCGGCTTCGAGGGTCTCTTCGGCACCGTCGACCGTCGTGAACCGTGCGGTTCCGCCGGTGACGTGCGCGTACGCGCGTGCCGGTTCACTGCCAGTGCTCATGGGTTCCTTTCGGTGGACCGGCTGCGTGAGCGGACCGATCCGGGGGCCGGCGGCGCGAGCGACGAACTCAGACAGTCTCCGTGCGCCGACGGAGTGCGCCTCCCCACGCTATCGCGCGCGGCCCCGAAATCCCCGCTGGACGGGCATGAACAGCTCTCAGGGAGTCGGATCCGGCCGCGGCCCGGACAGCGCGGCGACGAGGACGGCGTTCCGGGCGCGGATGAGCCGCTGCAGATACGGGCGCAGCACGAGCGGTTCGACGATCGGGCCGAACAGCGGCGAGCGCAGCGTCACGACATCCGTCATCACGGTGCCGTCCCCGTCGCGCTCGAAGCGGTGCTCGTGGCGGAACGATCGGAACGGCCCCCGCACCTGCTCGTCGACGAACCCACGCGGGTGCTCGAGCGCGGTGATCCGGGACGTCATCGTCCACACGACACCGAAATGCCGCGCCCGCCAGGTGACCGTCTCTCCCAGCCCTATGGTCCCGCTCGTGACCCCGGCGACAGCGCGCTCACCGGAGCGCGCCATCGACGCGAGATGCGCGTCGATCGACAGCGAGAGGGTGAAGAGCTCCTCCGGCGCGCAGGCCGCGCGGGTGACCTCGGTGAACGTCGCTGTCATGAGGCTCACGCTAACCCCACGCGGCATCCGACCTGCCGCTACCGTAAGACCGTGCGGACGATGCTCGGGATGACGTGGCGCCTCCTCGTGCGCCACTGGCCCGCGCTCGTCGCGTGGTATCTCGCGGGAGTCCTCGGCCGATACATCGGGCTGGAGGCGGCCGGATACGTCGGCGGTTACACGGCGCTCGGCGGCATGCTGATCATCCCCCTCGCGATCCTCGCGAAGCTCGTGAGCCTCGTCGGGATGTTCCTCGTCTTGCGGGACGGGATGACGCGCCTCGGCGCGATCGCGCCGCCTCCGACCGATGGACCCGGCAGACGAGTCGCTTTCCGTGACGCGATGCTGTCGTCCGTCCTCCCCTTCCTGGCGGTGTATGCCGCCCTCGGCTTCCTCAACGAGGACGTCGCGACCTATCTCGACACCGCGCTTCAGGTCAAGATCGGGAGAATCGCAGAAGGGGCCGTCACCGGCGTGGACGCCGACGTCTCCGGTGCCGTCGACAAGCTCCCGTGGGATCCGATGACGATCACGGTGGTCGTGCTCGCCTTCGTCGGACGGTGGGCGTGGAGCCGTTGGCGTGGGCGACTGCCCCGCTGGAGCTCCCTCGTCGCCACCTACCTCGACGGTCTGTGGATCTTCCTCGCCGCCTACTTCGTCGGCAACGCGACAGGACAGCTGACCGCGTGGGTGCAGTCCCGCCGCGCGAGCGCGTGGGTGGGTCAGCTGCGCGAGTCGATCGGCGACTGGTTCGCCCCGTTGGGATGGGTGTGGGATGCCGTGGCCACGGTCACGGCAGAGGCTGTGGGGCTCGTCGCCGTCCCCCTCGCCTGGCTCACCGTCGCCGGCGTCGTCTACGGCCAGGCTGTGGCGCCACGGGGGGTCCAGTGGCGCGGCCGGATCGCCGAGCGGGCCCGGCAGCGGTACGGCAGCATCCCGCAGCGGCTGCGTCGCCGACTCGCCGACATCGGCGCGAGCCTCGGCTCGCGCTTCCAGCCGATCTGGCGCGCGGTCGTCCTGATGTGGCGCGGTGGCCCGGTGCTGATCGGCTGCTACGTCCTCGCCTACGTCCTCGTCCTGCTGGCGCAGGATCTCATCGATTTCGGGGTCACCCGCCTGGTCGGACCGCAGAGCCCCGACGATTTCTGGCGCGCCGGCGGGGCACTGTTCCTCCTCATCGCCCCGGTCATCATCGAACCGATCCGAACCGTGGTGATCGCCGGTGCCTACGACGCGACGGTGGGCGCGCTCATCGGGGCGCCCGTCGTCGCGTCAGGGCACGACGACGAGTCGGACGTAGCCCGGCAGCTCGTCCGGGATCACGAGCTCGACACCGAGCGGGCCCTCGACGTCGTCGGGGACGATGAACGGCACGTCGATCTGGAACGCCCCGCGCGGGAATAGGTCGCTCCGCCGGTCGTTCGGGCACGCCGTGTACCGGCGGTAGTCCCAGTCGACCGTCTTGGACTCGTCCCTCCAGAAGCGGCCCTGTCCGCCCAACTCACGCAACCCCGTGAGCGTGCAGCCGGTCGCCGCGCCGTGACGATCGACGGGAACGCGCACCCAGAGGATCTTCGTCCCCTCGGGAGCCGTCACGCCCAGCAGCGAGACCTCCGTCGCGGTGGCCGGGCCGAAGGTGATGTCGGCGAAGTCCGCGACACGGCCCTGCTCGGCCACCGTCGGGAAGGTGGGCTCGTACCGCGCGACCTTCCACCATTCCCACCCGAGGAACACTCCCGAGGTGAGCGGAACGAGGATGATCAGCGCGAGCAGGGCCCGCCGATTGCTGCGCCACCAGGCACTCACACGCCACCCCCCGCGAGCGGGGCGAGCTCGCGTTCGTCGTCCCAGCGCAGGCTGCCGAGATCGACGGTGAACTCGACGACGGAATCGAGGCGCCAATCGCGATCGCTCACAGTGAAGCGGATGACGGCGGTGCCGTCCCGCACCCCCGCCGGGAGCTCGAACGCGACGCTCCCCGTCTTCGGTACCCCCACCTGCAGCGCCTTGCCGAGCAGCGACACGGGTCGTTCGCTGGCGCGGTAGGTGTCGCCGTCGATCAGGAGGGTGGCGAGGCCGAGGACGGCGCCCTCCTCGGTGTTCACGGCCTCGACGCTGAGGTCCACGACGATCCACGTCCCGTCGGCGGACCAGCCGACCTCATCCGAGATCCGCTCGGCGGCGGCGACGTCTGTGATGGTCACGGCCATCTGCCGCCCGACGGCGCGGTCTCCGACGTCGACGGCCTGGACGAAGGACGCCTCCCTCAACGCTTGGCCTGCAGGGATCTGGGTGACTCCCCACGCCGCAACCAGCAGGACGATGCCGCCGGCCCACACTGTGACGCCTTTCACCGGGATGCTCCTTGGCTCGGCTGGTTCGCGCCGGCGCCGACATCGGTGAGCGGGACGTCCATCTCCGCGACGACCACCGGGCTGTCCCACCATTCCCCGTTCACGACCAACTTGCCCGTGATGAGTGAGAAGTCTCGGATCTCGAGCGACAACTCATCGGCATCCGTCAGGTCGTCCTTCTTGATGATCCACCCGACGACCAGCTCGACGGGGACCCCGGGCTGCAACCACGGGCCCGTGTTCCCGTCGTCGAGGCGAGCCACCGCGTCGGGATACCGCCCACCGAGATTGCTGGCGATGATCGACCCCGACAGCCCTTTCCCCTGGGCTGCCGCAGGCAGAGCGATGTCCCAGACGTTCTCCGCCCGCACCACGGCCGCCACGACACGCTCCCCCTTTTCCGGGTCCGCGTACAGGCCAGCGTCCCTCAGCGTGTCGATCAGCACGGCACGTTCGACCGTGATCGACAGCATGTCGTTCACGTGCGTCTCCCCCGGTTCCAGGGTCGCGACCGGCGGCGCGGCGACCGCCTCGAGCCCGCCGAACGCCGCGGCCGCGCCGAGGAACACCGCGGTGAGGATGCCGGGGATCCACGTCGTCGGCACCCGATCCGTCGCCGCGCGCAGCCACCGCGCGTCCCGCGCCCGGCGAGGGCTGCGGGGCTCGTCTACGGGGCCAGTCACGGCGACAGCATAGCGACGGGGCCGTCGTCACGCCGAGAGCGCGAACTCCTCCGCCGGCGCGACGGGCTCCCGCATCCGCGGAAGGCACAGCGTGATCGTCGTCCCCTCGCCGGGCTCGCTCTCGATGTCCACATCGCCGGCATGGGCGGACACGATCGACTTGACGATCGACAGGCCGACACCGATGCCCTGGACGGCGTCCTTCCGCACGGCGGTGGCCCGGTAGTACCGATCGAACACACGGCGCTTGTCGTCGGCCGTCATACCCATGCCGGTGTCGCTGATCGCGATGTGGACCTGGTCGCCGTCCGCCACGTGGGTGACCCTGACGGAGACCGACCCGCCGGACGGCGTGAACTTGACGGCGTTCGTCAGGAGGTTCTCGACCGCCTGCTCGATACGACGGGAGTCGAGCTCGGCGATGACGTTCTCGTCGCACTCCAGCGACAACGCGACACCGGCCTGTCGCGCGAGCGGCTCCATCACGGCGACCGTCTCCTCGACGAGCTCCGCGACGTCGACGACCGTCGGAGCGAGGACCATCTTCTTGTTGCCGGCGGTGAGCAGCTGCGACACCCGTTCGAGCAGCACTTCACTGTTGCGCGAGATCGCGCCCAGCGCCGTGCCGATGCCGAGGCGTTCGGCATCCTCGCCCAGGATGTCGATCACCTGCTCGGTGTACCCCACGACGGAGGTCAGGGGTGTCCGCAGCTCGTGCGAGACGGTCGTCAGGAACTCCTCGCGCGCCTCGATGGCGTCGGCGAGGTCGGTGACGTCGTAGGCCGCAACCACCGTGCCGAGCAGCTCGCCGTTCGAGCGGTGCACGCGACCCGAGGACGAGAGGATCGCGACCTGGTCGCCGGGCTGGCCGAACCATTCCAGGTGGTTGCGGATGGCGTCGCCACGGAGGGCACGCGGGATGATCTGCTCGGCGCACGGAACCGGGGTCTTCCGGTCGGCTTTGAACACATGCGGCCCCGCGTACGGCGCCTCGTCGAAGCGGAAGCCGACGACGCCGGTCAGCTTGTGTGCGGCGCGGTTGGCCAGCACAGGGCGACCCTCCGCGTTGTAGAACGCGACGGCCCCGTTCACCGTGTCGAGGACGGTCCGCAGGACCATCTCATCGTCGCGCGACTGTTCGAGGTTCGCCTGCAGGCGGCGCGCGGCATCCTCCACCTCCTGTCGGCTCTTGCGGAAGCTCTTCACGGCGAGGTGGATACCGACCGAGATGCCCGTGGTCAGGAACGGCAGTGTGAGGAGGTTGAGGACCATCAGCGGCGTCGACACGGTCTCGACCTGCAGGACCAGTGGCAGCCCCGCGATGAGCAGCCCACCCAGGAAGACGAGGGCGAGCGCCTGCCAGCGGTACCGCAGCGCGATCCACGCGAAGGGCATGAGGCAGAGGACGCCGACGGTCGGGATGTACGGGAAGAGCGATGCGCGCAGCAGGGCGAGCGCGACGATGTCGACGAGCGGCACCACGATCCCCCAGGGCGTCAGCAGCCATGCGCGCCGCGGCAGGAGGAAGAAGGCGGATGCCGCATACGCGAGACCCACGCCGGCGAGGACGGGTCCGGCGGACCACAGGCTCGGGACGGCGAGACCCGCCGCGATGACGACGAACGTCACCCCGGCGACGAACGGGAGCTGGAGCCGCGAGAACAACTCCTCGGGTCGCATCGGCTTCCACATCGGACGTTCACTCATGCTCGGGTCCCCCTCCCGTGCCGGGGACAGCCCCCGACGAGCCGGCGGCGGGGCTCGGATTACCCGCACCGCAGGATCGGTGTCAGAGTACGGGGGTGGCGATTTCGGTTCTTGTGGTTGACGACGACGACGACATCGCTATGCTCCTCGTCTCGAGTCTCGAGCGCGCCGGGATCTCGACCGCACGCGCGGGCAACGGTCGCGAGGGCGTCGAGCGGGTCCGCGCGGACCGGCCGCGGGTCGTCCTCATGGACTGGATGATGCCCGGGACGGACGGGATCCAGGCGGCCCGCGAGATCCGGCGGAGCACCGACATCCCGCAGCCGCACATCATCATGCTGACCGCGCGCGTCCACAGCTCCGACCAGGAGGACGCGATCCGCGCCGGCGTCGACGAGGTGGTGGCCAAGCCGTTCCGACCCCGCGAGGTCGTCGGCCACGTCAAGGAGCTCCTCGAACTCGCGAGCTGATGCCTACGCCCTGAGCGGACATCCGCCCGCAGGGGGACGCGGATGTCGGCGGGTGGTGGCACTCTGACAATATGCTCGGAACCCTTCTGGTCCGGTACCTCCGGACCTACCGCTGGCTGCTGATCGGCGTGCTGCTCTTCCAGTTCGCCTCCGCCATGGCTGCGCTGTACCTTCCCCGCCTGAACGCCGACATCATCGACAAGGGCGTCACGCAGGGCGACGTCGGCTACATCTGGTCGCACGGCGTGCTCATGCTCGTCATCGCCCTCGGCCAGATCGTGGCCTCGATCGTCGCCACCTTCTTCGCCGCGCGGGCCGCCATGGCGGTCGGGCGCGACATCCGCCGCGACATCTTCGACCGCGTCAGCGGCTTCTCGGAGCGCGAGGTCACCCAGTTCGGCGCGGGATCGCTGATCACCCGCAACACGAACGACGTGCAGCAGGTCCAGATGCTTGCGATGATGGGCGCGACCATGCTCGTCACCGCTCCGCTGCTCGCCATCGGCGGCATCGTCATGGCGCTGCAACAGGACGTCGGGCTCAGTTGGCTCATCGGGGTCTCGGTGCCGGCGCTGCTGGTCATCGGCATCCTCATCATCAGCCGGATGGTGCCGCTGTTCCGCAGCTACCAGAAGAAGCTCGACGCCGTGAACCGCATCCTCCGCGAGCAGCTCACCGGCGTTCGCGTCGTCCGCGCCTTCGTGCGCGAACCGATCGAGGAGGAGCGCTTCCGCGGCGCCAACACCGACATCCTCGTCGTCGGCCGCAAGGTCGGGTCGCTGTTCGTGCTGATGTTCCCGCTCGCGATGCTCGTGCTGAACATCACGGTCGTCGGCGTGATCTGGTTCGGCGGCATCGAGGTCAACGAGGGCAGCGTGCAGATCGGCACCCTCTTCGCCTTCATGCAGTACATCGGGCAGATCCTCATGGGCGTCCTGATGGCCACCTTCATGACGATCATGATCCCGCGCGCCGCCGTCTCGGCCGACCGCATCGGCGAGGTCCTCGCGGTCGAGGGCGGGCTGGCACGTCCCGAGAAGCCGGTGCGGGAGTTCCCGCGCCCCGGTGCGGTCGAGTTCGACGACGTCGCCTTCACCTATCCGGGCGCGGATGCGCCCGTGCTCGAGGGCCTCACCTTCGCGGCCGCGCCCGGCGAGACGGTCGCCGTCGTCGGGTCGACCGGTGCCGGCAAGACGACGCTCGTCTCGCTCATCCCCCGCCTGTTCGACGTCACCGGTGGGTCGGTCCGCGTCGCCGGTGTCGACGTCCGCGAAGCCGACCTCGACGAGCTCTGGAAGGGCATCGGCCTCGTGCCGCAGCGGCCGTTCCTGTTCACCGGGACCATCGCGTCGAACCTCCGCTTCGGGCGCGAGGACGCGACCGACGAGGAACTCTGGCACGCTCTCGAGATCGCACAGGGCCGCGACTTCGTCGAGGAGATGGACGGCGGGCTCGACGCCCGCATCTCGCAGGGCGGGACGAACGTCTCCGGCGGGCAGCGTCAACGGCTCTCGATCGCCCGCGCGATCGTGCACCGGCCCGACGTCCTCGTCTTCGACGACTCGTTCTCGGCCCTCGACCTCTCCACCGATGCCCGGCTGCGTCAGGCGCTCTGGCGCGAGCTACCGGAGGTGACGAAGATCGTCGTCGCGCAGCGCGTGTCGACGATCACCGACGCCGACCGCATCGTCGTCCTGGACGCCGGCCGCATGGTCGGCGTCGGAACGCACGAGGAGCTCCTGGCCACCAACGAGACCTACCGAGAGATCGTCGAATCGCAGCTGGGAGTGGACGCATGAGCGCGCCGGACACGCAGATGACCGACGAGGAGAAGCTCGAAGCCGAGCTCGCCGAGCAGGCGCGCCTGAACAGCGGATCGTGGGACTCGGTCGCGCCGGGCAAGGCGTCGCAGTTCGGGCCCAGCTTCATCCGCATGATCGGCCTGCTGGCGCCGTTCAAGTGGATGTTCGGCCTCGTGACGCTCGCCGGAGCGATCGGTGTCGTCCTCGCGGTGATCGCTCCGAAGGTGCTCGGCGAGGCGACGAACATCGTCTTCGAAGGGTTCCTGTCGAACATGCTCGGTGACAACCCCGCGTTCGCCGGGCTGAGCCAGGCTGAGACGGTCGCCGCGCTGCGCGGTCAGGGCCAGGACGACTTCGCCAACATCGTCGCCGCGATGCAGAACTATACCCCCGGCTCGGGCGTCGATTTCGACGCCCTCAAGGTGATCATCACGTGGGTGCTCGTCATCTACGTCGTGTCGGCGATCCTGACGTGGGCGCAGGGCTACGTCATCAACGTGATCATGGTCCGTACGATGTGGCGCCTGCGCGAAGACGTCGAGGCGAAGCTCAACCGTCTGCCGCTGTCGCACTTCGACCGTGTGCAGCGCGGCGAGCTCATCTCCCGTGTCACGAACGACATCGACAACATCACCCAGACGATGCAGCAGTCGCTGTCGGGTGCGCTGACGGCGGTGCTCACCGTGGTGGGCGTGCTCGTCATGATGTTCTCGATCTCGTGGCAGCTCGCGATCGTCGCCCTCATCGCCCTGCCGCTCATGGCGATCATCTTCGGCGTCATCGGCCCGAAGTCGCAGAAGGCGTTCGGGGTGCAGTGGCGCAAAGTCGGCCGCCTCAACGCCCGCGTCGAGGAGTCGTTCTCGGGGCACTCGCTGGTGCGCGTGTTCGGCCGCGAGGCCGATGCCCGTGCGAAGTTCCAGGAGGAGAACGAGGAGCTCTACCAGGCCGCGTTCAAGGCGCAGTTCCTCTCGGGGATGATCATGCCCTCGATGACGTTCGTCGGCAGCCTCACCTACGTCGGCATCGCCGTGCTCGGCGGGTTGCAGGTCGCGAGTGGTCAGCTGCGTCTCGGTGACGTGCAGGCGTTCATCCAGTACTCGCAGCAGTTCACGCAGCCGCTGTCCGAACTCGGCGGCATGGCCGCGGTCGTCCAGTCGGGCACCGCGTCGGCCGAGCGCGTGTTCGAACTCCTCGACGCCGACGAGCAGGAGCCGGATGCCGCTGACGCGCCGGCCCGCGGCGAAGGGCGCGGCGTGATCGAGTTCGAGCACGTGAAGTTCGCCTACGCACCCGAGCACCCACTGATCACGGATCTGTCGTTCCGCGTCGAGCCGGGGCAGACCGTGGCGATCGTGGGCCCGACGGGTGCGGGCAAGACGACGCTCGTCAACCTGCTGATGCGCTTCTACGAGCTCGACGGCGGACGCATCCTGCTCGACGGGCAGGACATCGCGCAGCTCTCGCGCGACGACGTCCGCTCGCGGACGGGCATGGTCCTGCAGGACCCGTGGCTGTTCGCGGGCACCATCCGCGAGAACATCCGCTACGGCCGCGCCTCGGCGACCGATGACGAGATCGTGGATGCCGCGGTCGCGACGCGCGTGGACCGGTTCGTCCGCTCGCTGCCCGACGGCTACGAGACGCTCCTCGACGAGGACGCCTCGAACGTGTCGGCCGGCGAGAAGCAGCTCATCACGATCGCCCGTGCCTTCGTGGCACAGCCGGCGGTGCTGATCCTCGACGAGGCGACGTCATCCGTGGACACGCGCACCGAGCTCCTGCTGCAGCACGCGATGGCGGCGCTGCGCGAGGGACGCACCTCGTTCGTCATCGCGCACCGTCTGTCGACGATCCGCGACGCCGACCTCATCCTCGTGATGGAGCACGGCGACATCGTCGAGAAGGGCACGCACGAGGAGCTCATCGGTCAGCAGGGCGCCTACTACCGCCTCTACCGCTCGCAGTTCGAGCAGGCGCACGACGACCTGGTCGACGCGGCACCGGCCGAGGAGGGCACTCCCCCGGCCGAGTGACAGTGGAGGGGAATACGACCGTGCTGACGTGTCGTTGCCCCTCACCATGAGCCTGTACGAATCCGCCGTCTTCGGCGCCCTCGATCTGTCCAACCGTGTCGTCATGGCACCCCTCACCCGCACACGGGCTGCGGAGGACGGTGTGCCGAACGATGTGATGGTCGAGTACTACCGCCAGCGCGCCGGTGTCGGCCTCATCGTCACCGAGGGCACCTGGCCCGTGGTCGCCGGCAAGTCCTACCCCGGCCAGCCGGGCATCGAGACCGATGAGCAGATCGCCGGCTGGCGTCGCGTCGCCGACGCGGTGCACGCCGAGGGGGGCACGATCGTGATGCAGCTGATGCACGGCGGGCGCGTCTCGCACCCCGAGATCTCGGGCGTCGACCTGGTCGTGGGCCCGAGCGCCATCGCCTCCCCAGGCCAGGGGCGCACGGTGACGGGCGAGAAGGTCGACCTCCCCGTCCCGCACGCCCTCACGACGGCGGAGGTCGCAGAGACCGTCGCGCAGTTCGTGCAGGCGGCGCGCAACGCGATCGCCGCGGGCATGGACGGTGTCGAGGTCCACGGCGCGAACAGCTACCTCGTCCACCAGTTCCTCTCCCCCGAGTCGAACGTCCGCGACGACGTGTACGGCGGATCTCCCGAGAACCGCGCGCGCTTCGGCATCGAGGTGACCCGCGCGGTCGCCGAGGCGGTCGGGGCGGAGCGCACCGGCATCCGTCTCTCGCCGCAGCACCAGATCCCCGGTGTCCTCGAGAGCGATGACGCCGACGCGCGTGCGACCTACACGGCCCTCGCCGAGGGCCTGGCCCCGCTGGGTCTGGCGTTCGTCGACATCCTGCACGCCGACCCGAAGAGCGACATCGTGCAGCACATCCGCCACGCGGCGGGCGCACCCACGATCCTCAACTCGGGCTTCGGGGTCGTCACGACGCGTGAAGAGGCCGAGGAGCTCGTGCTCGAGGGATGGGCGGATGCCGTCGCCGTCGGCCGCCCGGTCATCGCCAACCCGGATCTGCCGACCCGGTGGGAGCAGCGCGCCGAGCTGAACGAGCCGCGTCCGGAGTACTTCTACACCGGCGGAGCAGAGGGCTACACCGACTACCCGTCGCTCGCGGACGTGCGTTCGGAGCGCTGAGCGCCCCGCCCGCCCCGATCAGTCGCCGGCGACGAAGTCGAACTCTTGGAAGTCGCGGACCTCGTGACTCCAGCGGCTCTCGACGAAGGCGACATGGTCGGGGTGGGCGCTGTACGCGTCGTAGGCGGCCTGGTCATCGAACAGCATCGTGAACTGCCACCGCAGGTCGCTGCGCGGGCTGATCTGACGGTTGACGCGGAACTGCTGGACGCCGGGGATGGCCGAGAGGGACCGCTGCGCGTCCGTCAGGAACGTCTTCTCTTCGGAGGAATCCTCCGCGTGGTGCAGGGCGAAGATGACGGTGTGCTGGATGGTCATGGTGATCAAGGCTAACCCCGGGCCACCAGCACGTGCTCAGCCGGCGGCGATCTGACGGCGGACCTCGTCGATCGTGGCGAGCACCGACACGACCTCGTCGTGCGGGTGCAGCGGGGACTCGACGAGCCCGGCTCCCACGAACGAGGCGACCGCGGTCGCCTGATAGCCGAGCCCGTCGTGCACCTGCGGCAGGGTGTCGTCGCGCCACTCCTCGACCTGCCCATCGACGCTGAGGCGCAGCCCCGTCGGCCCGTAGAACGGGCTGAGGACATCGAGTCGGCCGCGGGAGCCGAAGACGGATGCCTCGATCGGCGTGACCGCTCCGAAGGTCGTCGTGAGGGAGGCTTGGGCCCCGGCATCCGTCTTCAGGGCGATCGTGGCGCTGTCGTCGACACCGGTCGGCGCGAGGGTGCCGACGGCGCGGATCGTCGTGGGCGGTCCGATCATCGACGAGGCGAACGCGACGATGTAGACGCCGAGGTCGAGCATGGCGCCGCCCCCGAGCGCTGGGGCGAACATCCGGCTCGCGGGGTCGAAGGGGACGAGCGACCCGAAGTCGGCGCGGACGAGGTCGATCTCGCCGAGGGTCCCCGCCTCGAGCAGCTGGCGGATCACGTCGGCCTGCGGCAGGTAGCGGGTCCACATCGCCTCGGCGACGAGCACGCCTCCTGCGCGTCCGGCATCGAGGATCTCGCGCGCGTCCGCCGCGGTCATCGCGATCGGCTTCTCGATGAGCACGTGCTTTCCGGCGGCGATGGCGGCGAGCGCCTGCTCGCGGTGGAGCGGATGCGGCGTGGCGACGTAGACGACGTCGACGTCGGGGTCGGCGACCAGCTCATCGACGGAGTCGTGCGTGCGCGCGATGCCGTGCCGCTCTGCGAAGGCGTGGGTCTTCGTCGTGTCGCGTGCCGTCACGGCCACCGCGCGCTGCGTCGTATGGGTGTGGATCGCGTGCACGAACTGGTCGGCGATCCCGGTACCGATGACACCCCAGCGCAGGGCGGGGACGGCGGCGGGGTCGATGAGGCGCGGGGCGGGGAGGAGAGGCATCCCGCCATCTTGGCGCAGGTCGTCAGCGCGTGGTCAGCAGACCCGCGGTGTCGAGCGCCTGCCGCAGCGCCGGCGCGATGTGCTCGGCGTATTCGACGGTCAGGTGGGTCTGGTCGTACTTCGTCGGGATCGACCCCGCGAAGGGCGGGCAGACGTCGTCGGCGCACGTGAACGCGAGCGACGACATGGCGTGGTCGCCGGCGTCCCTGGCGGCGCGCTCCGAGAGGGCCTCCATCGTGCGCCACGTCCCGTCGACCGCGCTGTCGCACGCGCGGGGCGACGACGTCGGTGTGTAGCAGGCGGCGAGGCTCACGCCCTGGGGCGGCGGGGCGAGGTGCAGCATCCGCTCGCCCATCCCGTAGGTGTCGGCCTCGCGTCGCTGTGCGGCGATGAGCGCGTCCGCCGACAGGTCGGTGCCGTCGACAGTCCGCCCGAGCGTGAACGCGTTGGACATGACGACGAGGTCGGGCGCATCGGCGAGGATCGCGGCTCGCACGGCGGCCTTGCGCGCTTGGCATCCCGCCATCACCTGCGGGTCGTCGTTCTCGACGAGGACGTCGGTGAAGCGGCATCCGTACATGCCCATGGCCGAGACGCGGATGCTGCCGGCGCTGTCGTCCGCGATGCGGCGGAATGCGGGCGCGTATGCCATGGCGGTCGAGTCGCCGACGAGCCAGATGTGCACGGGCGCATCGCCGCTCCCCCACCCGCAGGCCGTCGTCGCGCCGGGCGAGAAGCAGTCGTGCGCGGGGTTGGCTCCCGACGACGCCGCCATCACGCGGTCGAGCGACGGGGTGAGGTCGGGCCACGCGTCCGCCGTGACGGCGGCGGCCAGTTCCGCCTGCAGATCGGCGGTGGGGTCGCCCGAGACCGTGGGCGCCGACGCCGCGGGGGCGAGTTCGGGCAGGCCGAACCGGGGACCATGACCGGATGCCGTCACCGCGAGCGCGCCCGCGAGTGCGACGACGACGAGTCCGGCCGTCGCGAGGAAGACCTGCGCGGCGAAGCGCTCGCGCCATGCGGCGAGCGCACTCCCGCGCGGCTCGGTGGCCGGTTCGGCGACGACCGGCTCGGCGACGGGGATGGGCGCCGCGGCGATGGCGGCGGGTTCGATGCGCGGAGCCGCCGGCCGGGATGATCCCGGGAAGTATCGCGTCCCCGGCGTCCACCCCGCGGGGCGCGTCGTCGCGACCGCAAGGACCGGCACGGGGACGGGCTCCGGCTCCGGTTCGGGTTCACGGGCCTCGGCGCGTGGCATCCCGCCGAGGAACGGCGCGTAGCGCAGGGGCTGCTCGACGATCAGGTACGACGCGAGGCCGAGGACGACGCTTGCGCCCAGCACGATCCAGACATGCCACTCGGATGCCGGGAGCAGCGCTGCCGCGAAGACCACCACCGGGAAGTGCCACAGGTACAGCGAGTACGAGGCGTCGCCGACGAAGACGGACGCCGGGTTGGTGAGCGGGAACAGGTGTCGGTGGCGCGGGTCTCCCCCGACCCCGCCCGCGAGCGCGAGCGCCGTGGCGGTGACGGGCGCCGCCGCCCACGGGGCGGGGAAGCCTCCCCCGGTCGGGTCGATGAGCAGCAGCGACGCGACGATACCCGCGACGCCCGTCCACTGCATCACGCCTCCCAGCGCGCGCGGGATGCGGCGCAGCAGGGGGACGAGAACGGCGACGAGCGCGCCGAGGCCGAGCTCCCACGCGCGGGTCAGCGTGGAGAAGTACGCGATGGTCGCCTGCGAATCGGACTGGACGAGCGCCCAGCCGAAGGACCCGGCCACGACCGCTGCCGCGAGAACGCCCGCGACGATCCTGACCCGCGTGCGACCGACGAGGGCGACGACGATCAGGAGCAGCAGCGGCCAGACGAGGTAGAACTGCTCTTCGACCGACAGCGACCAGAAGTGCTGCAGCGGCGAGACCGCTCCGGTGTCGGCGAAGTAGTCGGTGCCTTGCGCAGCGAAGTTCCAGTTCGAGGCGAAGACGGCGGCCCAGGCGGCATCCCACAGCGTCTGCTCACCGCGGGTGCGGTTGAACAGGAACCAGCCGGCGACGGTCACGGCGATCAGCACGGTCAGCGCCGCGGGCAGCAGGCGGCGCGCTCGGCGCGCGTAGAACGAGCCGAGCGCGAGTCGGCCGGTGTCACGCGCTTCGCGCAGCAGCATCCCGGTGATGAGGAATCCCGAGATGACGAAGAACACGTCGACGCCCATGACCCCGCCCGCCGGCCACCCGGCGGCGTGTGCGCCGATGACCGCGAGGACGGCGAGGGCGCGAAGGCCTTGGATGTCGCGGCGCGGTGGGGCGGGGGTGTGGGTCGGGGAGTGCATGAGGAATGCCGACGAAGAGTCTATGGGATCGCTCCCACGCGGTCAGTCCCGGTCGACGACGACCTCGTCCCCCACGCGCACCGTGCCGCCGTCGCCGACCGGGAGCAGCAGGATGCCGAGGGTCGCCTCGCTCTGGCCGAACTCGGTCGTCAGCACGCGCAGCAGGCGCGCATCGCGCTCGCCCGTGTCTGGATTCGCGGTGATCGCGGCGCACCGACCGATGGGGCGTTGGACCTCGAAGTCGACGTCGCCGATGCGGACGCGGCCCGACCAGTCGAGCTCCTCCCAGGGCGCGGTGCCCGACACGACGATGTTGGAGCGGAAGCGGCGATCGTCGACGGGCGCGGGCACGGCGGCATCCACCTGCGCGACCGTCGACTCGCCGTGGAGCGAGACGTAGCCGCGCGCGCGATCCTGGAACCGTGATGTGACGCCGTCGCCGATGAGCCGGAGGGGCAGGACGCCCTCGCGGTGCAGGAGTCTCGCATCGGAGGACCGCGCGACGAAAGCGGTGGCGGCGTCCTCGAGTTCACGGCGACCCGTGTCGTCGAGCCTCGCCTCGACCAGCAGCGTGCCGTCGTCGGTCATGCGCACGATGCCGTCGGCGAACTCGACGCGCAGGCGGGCGATGGACGGGAAGTCCATGAGCGCGAGGCCGTGGCTCTTCGGCCAGGAGTCGAGGCCGTCGTCGTCCTCGGGAGCCGTGGCGTCGGCGAAGCGGAAGGCGAGCACGCGGTCGCCGGCGATACGCCCGTCGGCCTGCACGACGAGTTCGGTGCGCGGTTCGGGAGTGAAGCCCTTGATCGGATACCGGTAGAGCGACGAGACAGCAGCCATGGCTCTAGCGTGCACCACCGGCAGCCGTGGCCCCGATCAGACCTTCTTCTTGGCAGCGCTCCGTCGGATGAAGCCGAATACGAGGGTGCCGACGAAGAGCACGATGCCGATGAGGCCGAGCCAGAAGAGACCCTCGAACGCGAAACCGACGATCGACAGCACCACCCAGATGATCAACAAGATGATGAGAACTGTCCACATAGTGCTCACCGTACGCGGGATCGGGTGAAGAAGATACGGTCACGCCTGCCGATAGTGACGGACCCGCTCATC
This sequence comes from Microbacterium sp. 77mftsu3.1, assembly GCF_900100525.1. Classification (NCBI taxonomy): domain Bacteria; kingdom Bacillati; phylum Actinomycetota; class Actinomycetes; order Micrococcales; family Microbacteriaceae; genus Microbacterium; species Microbacterium sp. 77mftsu3.1. The sequence continues at coordinate 542,817 of NZ_FNCR01000001.1, forward strand.
GCGTTCGATAAGGAACTCGTCGTCCTCCGGGTAGAACACCGCACGTTCGATGTCGTCGCCCGCGAAGGCCGCGATCACGGCGAGGTTCTCCCACCGCGACAGGGTCGTGATCTCCGTGCGGCCGCCGCCGAGATCGCGCGTCAGCAGCCACGCGCCGAGGTTGCCGGGGGTGGCGCGATACGCATCCATGCCGGTGCGCTCCACGTACCGGATGTAGCGGTCCGCATCCTCGGCGCGCACCACACCGGTCCACATCCGAACGACGGGTTGACCACTGAAATGCGTCACGCGCCCACCCTTGCAGAGGTGGACGCGTGACGCCAGGGATGTCGGGGCTCAGCTGCCGAGCTTCGAGAGCTCCGCGAACTCCTCGTCGGTCAGCTCGATGACGGCGCCCTGGAGGTTGTCCTCGAGGTGGGCGACGCTCGACGTGCCCGGGATCGGGAGCATGACGGGCGAGCGCTTGAGCAGCCATGCGAGGGCCACCTGGGCGGGGGTCGCGTTCTTGCGCTCGGCGATGTCGGTCAGCGGCGAGTCGGGGCCGGTGAGGCCGCCGGTCGCGAGCGGGAACCACGGGATGAAACCGATGCCCTGCTCCTCCGACCAGTCGAGGAGGTCCTCGGCGTCTCGGTGCTGCAGGTTGTAGAGGTTCTGAACCGTGACGATCTCGGCGATCTCCTGAGCGGCCTTGACCTCGTCGATGGAGACCTCGGAGAGGCCGATGTGGCGGATCTTGCCCTCGTCCTGCAGCGCCTTCAGCTCGCCGACCTGGTCCGCGAGGGGGACCTTCGGGTCGATGCGGTGCAGCTGGAACAGGTCGATGCGCTCGAGGCCGAGGCGCCGGAGGCTCATCTCCGCGCCCTGACGCAGGAACTCGGGGCGTCCGAGCGGGGGCCAGACGTTCGGGCCGGTGCGGGTGAGGCCGGACTTCGTCGCGATGACGACGTCGTCGGCGTAGGGGTGGAGGGCTTCCTTGAGGAGCTCCTCGGCGACGTACGGGCCGTAGGACTCGGCGGTGTCGAAGAAGTTCACGCCGAGTTCGATGCTGCGCCGGAGGACCCGGATGGCCTCATCGTGGTCCTTCGGCGGACCCCAGACGCCGGGGCCGGTGAGCTGCATGGTTCCGTAGCCGAGGCGGGTGACCTCGAGGTCTCCGCCGATGCGGAACGTGCCGGACGACTGTGCAGGCTTCGTGTTGTTCGTCATGGGGTGTTCCAGCGCACGAGCGCTCCGGAACATTCCCGTTCGTCAGCTTTTCGCGCCGGTGAGCGCGAGTGCCCCGCCGAGCCCGATCATCAGGAATCCGCCCGCGCCCGACAGCGTCGCCAGGCGTGCCGGCGAGCGCCCGAACCACGCGCGTGCGGTGCCTGCGGCGACCGCCCACGTGCTGTCGCAGACGAGGGCGATCGCCTGGAACACGAGGCCGAGGAACAACAGCTGCGCCCAGACCGGTCCGGCATCCCGAGCGACGAACTGCGGGAGCACGGCAACGAAGAACGCGATGGTCTTCGGGTTGGTGAGCCCGACGATGAACCCCTGACGCAGCAGGGTGACGACGGATGCCGATGCTCGCCCGTCCCGCTCGGCTCGGTGCTTCCGGTGCCGGATCGCCTGGACGCCCAGGTAGACGAGATAGATCGCGCCGATGATCTTGATCGCCGTGAACGCGACGACCGACGAGGCGACGATCGCCCCGACGCCGAAGGCGACGAGAAGGATCGCGGGGATGTTCCCGAGCGAGTTCCCGAGGACGCTGAGCACTCCCGCGCGGCGGCCGAGCGCGATGGAACGGCCGATGACGAACAGGACCCCGGGACCCGGGATGACGATGATCACCATCGACGCCAGGGCGAAGGCGAGGAGGTTCTCGATCGGGATCACGAAGGAACGCTATCGCGACCGGCGGCCGGCTTATTTAGCACAGTCGTGCTACTTTGATCGGACTCGTTCGGACGAAAGGAATCCCCGTGATCCTGGTGGCGATCATCGCCTGCGAAATCGGCTTCTGGCTCGCGATCATCGCGGGTCTCGTCGCCCGCTACGTCTTCCGTCGCCCGCGTCTGGGAGCGATGCTCCTGCTCGCGGCTCCGGTCATCGACCTGATCCTGCTCGTCCTCGTCGGGGTCGATCTCCTGGGGGGCGGTACCGCGTCGTGGCATCACGGCCTGGCCGCGCTCTACATCGGCGTCTCGGTCGCGTACGGACACCGGATGGTGGCGTGGGCCGACGCGAAATTCGCTCAATGGTTCCGGGGCGCGGCGCCGCGCCCCGGACGGTACGGCTGGGACTACGCACGCGCCTGCTGGAAGGACGTGCCCCGCACCCTGCTCGCCGCCGCCATCGCGGCGGCCGTGCTGGGCGGGCTGATCCTGCTTGTCGGGGCTCCCGAACGCACGTCGGAGCTGCTGCGGTTCTTCCCGATCCTCGGGGTCGTCATCGGCATCGACGTCCTATGGGCGCTGGGCTACACCGTCTGGCCGAAGAAGGCACCCGCCGTCGCGGCATGATGGAAATATGCCGCGACTGATCGACCACGACGAGCGCGACCGTGCGATCGGGGACGCCGCGATGCGCGTCCTCGCCCGTGACGGACTCGCCGCACTCTCGGTGCGAAAAATCGCTGACGAGGCGGGGCTCGCGACGGCATCCCTCCGTCGCGCGTTCCCGACCCAGCTCGCGCTCCGCCGGTACTGCGTCGACCGGATCCACGACGCCGTCGCCGCACGCGTGACGGGCTTGACGGGCGAGGGGATGCCGCTGGCGATCGCCCTCCTGCTCGAGCTGCTGCCGCTCGACACGACCCGCCGGGTCGAGCTGATCGCGCAGCTGCAGCTGGGGAGTCTCGCACTGACGGACGCGACCCTGACCGAGAGTGTGCGCGACCTGCATGACGGTGTCGGGTTGATCTGCGGCGTCGCACTGGGTCAGCTCGACCTGCCCGACGAGATCGACATCGCGCTCGAGATGCTCCGTCTGCAGGCGCTCCTCGACGGGCTCGCGCTGCACCTGCTGTGGGCCGATCCGGCGGATCCCGAGACGCACGCGCGCCGTCTCCTGGAGCACCATCTGACGAGCCTGACCGCCCGGCATCCGCTCTGATCTGCGACCATCGAGGTATGCACTCCATCACGACGGCGCAGCTGGCCGAGGCCTCCCCCGCGAACATCATCGACGTCCGCGAACCCGACGAGTTCGCGGCGGGTCACGTGCCCGGCGCGCGCAACATCCCCCTCGCCACGGTGCCCGACCACCTGGACGAGCTGCGCGAGCTCGACGACCTGCACCTCATCTGCCAGGCCGGCGGACGCAGCGCGCGCGCGGCGGCGTTCCTCGAGCACCACGGTCTCGAGACGACCAACGTCGAAGGCGGCACGGGTTCCTGGATCGCGGAGGGCCGCGCGGTCGAGAAGTGACCGGGCCTTGCGTCAGCCGCGCTGCATGAGGCGCTCGGGCGTCGGGTACGGCTCGAACCCGAACTGCTCGTAGAGTCCGTGCGCGTCGGCGGTGACGAGGAGCGTGCGCTTCAGGCCCATCGGCTCGAGCGTGGCGACGACGGCGCCGACGAGCGCTTTGCCGACGGCCTGCCCGCGCGCGGCCGGGTCGACGTAGACGTCGCAGAGCCACGCGAACGTCGCGGAATCGGTGACGACGCGGGCATAGCCGAGGGGCGTCCCGTCGTCGGCCCGGGCGAAGAAGTTCAGGGAGTTCTGCGCGGCGCGCTCGACGACGTCACGGCTGCGGCCGAGCGCCCAGTACGCGCCCTCGGACAGCCAACGGTGCACGACGTCGAGATCGATCTCGGCGAGGTCGGTCGCGACCCTCATGCGCGCGCTCCGCTGGCCGGCCAGGTAACGGATGCCGCCGGCCAGGACGACCTGCGAAGGTCGGCGAGCGCGTCGCGCTGACTCTGGACGGCCTGCAGCGAGTCGGTGCGGAACGCGGTGGCGATGATGACCTCGCGCCAGTACTCGTCCCAGCTGCGGTAGGTGGCGAACGCCTTCTCGGCGAGCGGCTCGAGCAGGGTCCAGGTCTCCTCCGCAGTCAGGTAGCCGGCGACATACGCATAGCGGATGCCGCCGATGCCGCGTTCGATGTCGGCGGCCAGCAGCAGCCGGGCGGGGTGCTCCTCGGTGCCGCGGGCGAGGTCCTGGATGTCGAAGACGGGCATCTCGGTGAGCCCGGCGACGCGCGTCATCATGTGCTCGCCGCCGTCGCTGTGGACGACCTCGGCGAAGCGCTGCGAGTTGAGGCCCATGGCGAGCGTGTCGGCGACGAGCAGCTCGGCGTCGGCCTTGGTGACGATCTTGAACTGCTCGTCGAGGGCGCCGCGCAGCTGCTTGAGCGACGCGACGGGCAGCGAGAACCAGGGCGACCCCTTCTCACCGTCCTGGTGCTTCGTGCGCAGCTCCTGCGGGAGTTCGGCGTACGTGGGAGTGAACGCGAGCGACCCGTTCCAGCCGCGGGCGGCGAAGTCACTGGCGCAGTCGAGCGCGAGGATCTGCTGCTGCCGCGTAGTGAGCGGCTGTCGACCGGATGCCGCGATGTAGGCGAGCTGGGCTCGGCGCGGGGCACCGGCATCCCGGCGCGCCAGGATGATCGAGGCGACGAGGAGACCGACCGCCATGCCGACAGCGAAGGCGAAGAAGTTGACGATGACGTCGTCGACCTGCCACACGAACGAAAGGACGAAGCCCGCGATGCCGAACGGGGCGGCGATGAGGGTGACGGGCAGAGCGCGTCGGCGCATCTCGGCGGGGTCGGCCTTGCGCTTGGCTTCGAGGACGCGGGCGTACCTGCGACGGGACCGGACCGGGTATTCGACGTCACCGGGATGGTTCTGGAGCGCGTTCACGTCAGGGGCCACCGCACCATCCTGGCACCGCAGCGGAGCCGGTCGTGTCAGGGTGCGTCGGCGACGATCTCGGCTTTGGCTCCGGCCGAGTTCTCGAGCCACCCCGCGTAGTTATCGGGGCCGCCGGCGTGCGGGTACCGCTCCTGGTACAGGGGGTGCCAGCCGTGGTCAGGCGCGGCGGCGATGATCGCGTCGACGTCGGCGCGCGATCCGCCGGAGAAGGCGATGTGGTTCACCCCGGGAGCGCGCCGGTCGTGCACGGTCGTCGACAGGTTCGGCGACGTCGTGAGGGTCAGGTAGGCACCGCCCGCTGCCCACGACTCCCCCTCGGTCCATACGCTCTCGCGGGCGAACCCGAGCTCGGAGAGGAGCCATCCCCATTCGGTCTGCGCAGCGGAGAAGTCGGCGACCCAGAGTTCGACGTGATGGAAACCGGCCATGTCGACAGTCTCGGGCATCTCAGGCATCTCAAAAAACTCAGGCAGGAGCGAACGCCGGTGTCGGTGCGTCTTCGCGATACGTTCTGCCGAGGGGTGAGGTCCATTCGAGGACGCCACCCCCGAGTTGTCGCACCCGCCATTTGGTGAACTGCTTCATCGAATGGTGCCGTTGGCAGAGGTGACCGAGGTTGGTGACCTCGGTCTTGCCGCCTAGGGCGTGATCGTGGGTGTGGTCGACCTCGCAGCGGATGGCGGCCATGCGGCATCCGGGGAATCGGCAGTGCTGGTCGCGGGCCTGCAGGTAGCGACGCATCGCGAGCGGCACACGGTACGTGTCGACGGCGAGGACGGTGCCCGAGATCGGGTCGGTGACGAGGCGTTCCCACGATGGGGTGCCGCCGGCGAGGCGCCGGGCGGTGTCGGCGTCGATGGGCGAACGCCCGACGAGGTCGCACGCGGCGTCTTCGCCGGCGAGCGCGGTCGCGGGGACGACGACCTGCACGCGTGCGCGGATCGCGCCGAGCGGGCCGGCGGTCGTGTCGCGGGTGTCGTCGAGCGCGGGCGTTCCCGCGAGCAGCAGGTCGGCGAACACGTCGGCGCGCACCTGATCGGTGGTCCGCTCGTCTGTCGCCATGTCCTCGATACCGCCGCGCTCCTTGCGGGTGTCGATGATCGCGCGGGCCTGCTGGGTGAGCCGGTCGTGGATACCCTCGGCGAGCACTGTGGGCAGGTTCGCGATCAGCTCGGACATGCCGTCCTGGCCGGGCACGATGCGCACGGACCGGCGGGCCGCGGCATCCTGATGCCGGTCGGTGAAGGAGCGCGGGTGCATCCGGTGCGCGAGGATCTCGATCTCGGCGCGCACCCGGTTGGGGGTGTCATGGCGGCACCGCTCGACGGCGATCGCCTCGAACATGGGGCGGACGTCGCCCGGCAGGTTCGCCCCGGCATCCGTGATCACACGGACGTGCGCACGCGTGATGCGACCCAGTTCCCACGCCTTCAGGGCCGCCGGATAGTCCTCCACGATGGTCCGGGCTTCATCGATGCGACGCTGCATGACCCGATCGGATGCCGCGACTGCTCCCCCGAGCTCGGCGGCGATCTCGCGCAGGGCCATGTCACGCTCGTTCGCACTGCCCGCGGCGTTCGCCTCGGCGAGCGCGCTGGCCCGGGCGAGGACCTTCACCTTCACGACCTCGAGGTGCGACAGCAGCCGCTCGACGCTGACCGCGTCGTGCACGACACCGGCGAGCAGCGTCACGTGCTCGTCGATGCTGATGCGGGGCCGTTCGGTCATACCTCCATTGTGGTGAGGGCCTCCGACATCGGTTCCGGCACCGCTTCGACGTCAGGCGGGGATGACGAGCGTGTTCAGCGAGTCCGCCGGCAGGACGACGTCGAGCGCCCGACCGTCGATCATGAAGGTCATCGGCATCTGATCGCCGAGGTCGTTCTGCACGACGATGACGAGGCTGCCGTCGGGGTTCTGGAACACCAGCTGGTTCTCATGGCCGGTGTAGCTGAGCGTCGGGATGCGGCGCGCCCCCGCCCGCACGAAGTGGGAGACGTGCTTGAGCATGAGGTGCTCGTGCGTGAAGGCGTACGAGCCGCTGTCGGGGTCGACGGTCACGAGCGAGTTCTGCGCCCAGCCCCAGCGGCTCACCCCGCCCTCGAGCAGCGACATGTTCCAGTACATGTAGGCGGTCGCCCCGTGGAACAGGAAGTGCTTCATGAGCGACCAGGCGTGGCGGGCGAGGCGCCAGTCGTTGCGGCCGTCGCCGCACTCCTGCTCGGTCTGGTAGATCGCCAGCTCCGGGTGGTGTCGGTGCAGATACGGGACTGCTCCCTTGCCCGCCCACTGGGCGCCGATGCCGCGGATGAAACCGGCGGCAGTCTCGTCGGTGAGCACCCGCTCGACGAGACCGTCGTCGGCGCGTTCGAGCGTGCCGAGGAAGACATCGACGCCGCGGGCGGCCATCGCGGGACCGAGGTGGCGGATGAACGAGGCGAGTCCTTCGGGGGTCCAGGTGCAGCTCGGGAAGATCTGCGCGGAGTTGAACTCGTTCTGCGGCATCACCATCGTGATAGGGATACCGAGTTCGGCATATGCGTCGACGAACCGCCCGAAATAGGCGGCGTAGGCGGCGAGCGTGTCGTCGTCGAGGCGCATCATGTCGGTGCCCTCGGCGCCGAGCTGGTCGTCGCGGATGCCGTTGTCGACTCCCGCCGCGAGCGGGCTCGCTTTGGCGGCGGCGTAGTGTCCGTTGGTCTTCATCCACGTGGGCGGGCTCCACGGCGAGGCCCACAGGGTGAGTCCGGGCTGATGCCGTTGCGCCGCTTGGATGAAGGGCACGAGCGTCGCGTGGTCGTGCTCGATCGAGAAGTGCTCGAGCACGAGGTCGCCGGGGGTCTCGTCGTAGCTGTACCAGTCGGTCGAGAAGTCGTTGGCCCCGACGGGCATGCGGCACCGGGTGAGGTTCAGACCGGTTCCCGGTTCGAAGAGTTCTCGCATGACGGCATCCCGGTCCTCTTCACTGAGGTGCGCGAGAGAGGTCCAGCCGAGTTCGTTGAACGAGGCGCCGAAGCCCTCGATGGTCTGCTGCGGGTCGTCCGTCTGGACGATGACCGACGGCATGCTCTTGATCTCGCCGAGGGCGGGCGCCTCACGCTCCTGCCAGGGCTGGTCCTGAGTGGTGCTCGTCCAGCGGATGGGTGCGGCCATGTGCTCTCTCCTCTGGGTCGCGTCCGCCTACGGTAGTGCAACCTCCAACGGGCGTTGAACTTTCGCGATTAAGCTGAAGACATGACCTCTTCGACCAGGCGCGGCCCGTATGCGAAGAGCGTTGCGCGTCAGCGCGAGATCCTGGATGCCGCCGGCGATGTGTTCGCCACGCACGGCTACCGGGCGGGGTCGCTGAAGGAGATCGCGGATCGGGTCGGTATCGACGCGTCGACGATCCTGCATCACTTCGCGAACAAGAGCGTCCTGCTGCAGCGGGTGCTCGAGGACCGCGACACCCGGAGCCTCGCCGACGCCGACCCGAACCCGGCCGCGGGACCTGCCGACACCCCCGCCGCGTTCCTGCGCCTCGCGCGGGCGAACGAGAAGATCCCCGGCATCGTCGAGCTGTACACGCTGCTCGCGGCGGAATCGGCGACGCCGGACCACCCCAGCAACGAGTACTTCGTGCTGCGCTATTCGCGGGTGCGTAACGAGTTCACGACCGCGTTCCGCGAGATGGCGGATGCCGGCCTGCTCCGCCCGGGTGTGGACCCCGAGTTCGCGGCCGTATCGACGCTCGCACTGTGGGACGGCGTGCAGGTGCAGTGGATGCACGATCCGGATGCGGTCGACGTCACCGAGACGTTGCGGAAGCACCTGCAGCTGCTCACCACCGTCGACCTGGCCTGACCGCCGGCGCCGCGCGGTAGCGTGATCGAAGGCATCACCGCTCACCTTCCGACCGACGGGGGAACCATGTCCGACGCACCGATGAACCACCCGGCGACGGCTCGCCCGAAGAACACCCTGGCCGTCGCCGCCCTGGTCGTCGGGATCGTCGCGTTCCTCACCGGAATCGTCCCGTGGGCCGGGCTTCTCCTCGGTCTGACGGCGTTCGGCCTCGGGATCTACGCGCTGACGCGCGGCCAGTCGAAGGTGATGGCGCTGGTGGGCGGTTCGCTCGGATCGATCGCCGGGGTCACCGGCTTGATCTCGACGAGCGCCCTCATGATGTGGCTGCTCAGCGGCAACGCCTGACGCACTTCTGCCCGCGGCATCCGCACCGCTACCGTGACCGCATGAGCGACACGGCAGCAGGGTGGTACGACGATGGTTCCGGCACGATGCGGTGGTGGGACGGCACCGCATGGACCGAGCGGACGCAGCCGCCTCCTCCCCCGCAGCCGGGTTTGGGCGGCTTCATCGCGCAGGCGCAGGCCGACGCGGTCGCCGGTGCGCAGCCGCGTCCGGCGCAGGCGGGGATGAGCTACGTCGTGCTGCAGGTGGTGCTGAAGGAGAAGTTCTTCGGCAGCGGTTCTGGCAACCTGACCGAGCTCGAGCGGGCGATCAACGCGCAGGCGTCGCTCGGCTACCGGCTGCACACCATCACGACGGCCTCGTCCGGCAGCACGGGCTTCGGTGGCGGCGACCGGATCCAGGCGACCCTCGTGTTCGAGAAGCTGGTCTGACCCGGCGGCGACGGATGGGGATATCTCCCCATCGCGCCGTTTCGGGCGCGTCCGTAGGCTGGCAGAGTTCGGTACACCGGATCGACGCCGCGCGGTGCGACTGAGGGGGACACCTCGCACCGCACGCGTCGATCGTCCAAGGGGGGACAACGGCCGTCGCCGTCCCGACGTTCTTTCAGAACGAGGGATGCCGCGCGGCGTGTCCCTGGGGAGGGCCACGCCGCGCCGGCCTCACCATCTGCGCATTCGACCCCCACCCGAAACACACCTCGGGCAGGATGTCTCGCGTGACATCTGATCGACCGAATTCGGAGGAGAGCGCGTCGGCGAGCTTCATCCGCGCGCGCCGCGCCGCGTTGGCTCCGGATGCCGTCGGCACCTCTCCGATGCGCTCCCACCCCGACGAGGTCGTGACGGTCATCACCGACGCGATCGCCGACCTCGGCTGAACCGCCCCACCCACATAAAGGAGACACGACCATGCCCTTCATCACCACCGACGACGGCGCCGAGATCTACTTCAAGGACTGGGGCGACAAGGACGCCCAGCCCATCGTCTTCCACCACGGATGGCCGCTCTCGTCCGACGACTGGGACGCGCAGATGCTGTACTTCCTCGGCAGGGGGTTCCGCGTGATCGCGAGCGACCGTCGGGGACACGGGCGGTCGTCGCAGATCGCGACGGGTCACGACATGGACCACTACGCGAGCGATGTGAGCGCGGTCGTCGAGCACCTCGACCTGCGGAACGCCGTGCACATCGGGCACTCGACGGGTGGCGGTCAGGTCGCGCGGTACGTCGCGAAGTACGGCGAGCCGCAGGGCCGGGTGGCGAAGGCGGTGCTGGTCGCGGCCGTGCCGCCGCTCATGCTCCAGACCGACTGGAACACCGAGGGCACTCCCCTGTCGGTGTTCGATGGGTTCCGCGAGGCGCTCGCGGCGAACCGTGCCGAGTTCTTCGAGGCCGTGGCATCCGGTCCGTTCTACGGCTTCAACCGCGACGGAGTCGAGCCGTCGCAGCCGGTGATCGACAACTGGTGGCGGCAGGGCATGACGGGCAGCGCGCTCGCTCACTACGAGGGCATCAAGGCGTTCAGTGAGACGGATCAGCGCGAAGATCTGGCGGCGATCACGGTGCCGGTGTTCGTGATCCAAGGCGACGACGATCAGGTGGTGCCGTACAAGGCGGCGGCGCTGCAGCAGGCCGAGATGCTGCAGAACTCGACGCTGAAGATCTACGAGGGCTACCCGCACGGCATGCTGACGACGCATGCCGATGTGCTGAACCCCGACATCCTGGCGTTCATCCAGAGCTGACGGATGCCGCGCGGCGTGGCCCCGGGTGGGTCACGCCGCGCGCGTCTGCGGCGGCCGGTCAGGTGCCGCTGTGGATGAGCCTGACCTCGACGCCGCCGTCGCCGCGGATGGCGGGATTCGTCGCCGCGATCGCGAGTGCTGCGTCCTCGTCGTCCGCCTCGATCACGTACACACCGGCGACGACCTGGGCGGAGTCGACGAACGGGCCGTCGCTCACGCCGTCGACGCGGACGGATCGGGCGAGCGCGCGCGGCGTGAACGCGTAGGCGGCGCGCAATGCTCCCGACTGAGCGAGCTCGTCACCGTGCGCGTTGGGCTCGGCGAGTTGCTGGTACGACGCATCGAGCGCGTGCGCGGAGTCGTCGGCGTAGATCAGGACGGCGTACTGCGGCATGGCGGCATCCTTTCCGTGGCGGCGCTCAGCCGAGCTTCACCATCTCGACGCTGCGGTCCCACAGTTCGCGCGCGAGCTGCTCGTCGGTGGCGAGCTTGTGCGTCTTCGTGACGCGATCGTTCTCGTAGTAGGCGCCGGGCAGCCAGTCGGTGCCGGGGGTTCCGTCGGCGAGGAACACGAGGCGCTTGCCGCCCTCGTCGGTCGTCGTCAGCAGTCGCTTGGCGAGGGGGTTGTGGTACATGAACCGGAACGGTCCGGTCAGGTTGCCCGCGAAGCCGGTCGCGACGACGCCGGGGTGGAACGCTCCGGCCGAGATGCCCTCGCTTCCCCACCGGCGCTGCAGTTCGCGGGTGAAGAGGATGTTCGACAGCTTGGCGTTGCCGTAGGCGACGCGTCCGGAGTAGCGGCGCGCAGCGTTGAGGTCGTTGATGTCGAACCGCGAGAAGATGCGGGCCGCAGCACTGGCGGTCTGGATGATGGATGCCTCGCTCTCGACCAGCCGCTCACGCAGAAGGTTCGTCAGCAGGAACGGGCCGAGGTGGTTCACCTGGAACGTCTGCTCGAACCCGTCGGTGGTGAGCTTGCGAGGACCGAAGATGCCGCCGGCGTTGTTCGCGAGCACGTCGATGCGCGGGTACGCCGCGAGCAGTTCGTCCGCGAGCCGGCGCACCTGCGCCAGGTCGGAGAAGTCGGCGAGGTGGTGCGGCATCCCGACGTCATTCGCAACGGCGCGGGTCTTCTCGGGTGAGCGTCCGACGAGGACGACCTGGTGGCCGCGGGCGACGAGCTGACGGGATGCCGCGGCTCCGATACCGTCGCTGGCGCCGGTGATGACGATTGTTCGCATGACGTGAGTGTCACACCCTTCGCTATGCCCACGGCGGCTCTTGACGATGAGCGCCAGCTGTGGCCGGGGAGCGCGCTAGCCCTCCAGCCGCCGCAACCGCAGTCGCGCCATGTCCTGCGCGCGGGGTCCGGACCCGAGCGCGCGCTCGGTCACACGCAGGATGAGGCGGGTCGCCGTCTTCACCGGTAGCCACGAGCGGTGCAGGCCCAGCATCCGCCTGATCCGCGGCGGGAAGGTCGCAACCGCGGCGGCGAACAGCACGCGGTAGGCGACGCCCATGAGCCCGGTGAACGGCGGCTTCTTGAGGAACCGCACGACGTCGTCGACGCGCTCGTCGCGGCGCAACTCGCCGCGGTCGAGGAAACCGTCGATCTCGGCGCGGAGGGCGGCCTCGGTGAGCGGCGGATCGGGCACGCGCATGAGACGACCGGCGGTCGCCCAGTCGGCGACGTACGCATCGGGCCCGCCGGGGATCGAGCCGCCGTACGCCTCGTGGCTGCGCAGGAACGCGTCGGTGAAGGCGAGGTGCACCCAGCGCACGAGGTCGGTGGCTTCGGCGGTGTACGTCCGCGCGGAACCGTCGCCGGCGACGTACTCGCCCTGCACGCGCTGGTGGAAGCGCCCGACGCGGGCGGTCTCGGCATCCGCTTGCGTCGTCGATCCGTAGGTGAGCGTGATGACCCAGCGGACGGTGCCGGTGAGGCGCCCGATCGGGTCGTCGCGGTAGCGCGACCAGTCGTGCACGCCGGCGAGGGCGCCCGGATGCAGGGCCTGAAGGAGAAGGGCACGGATGCCGGCGACCAGGGTGCCCATGCCCGCGTGAACGGTCCACGCCGGGCCGTTCTCGGCGAAGTATCCGGTGTCGTCGCCGTCAGCGAGCGCGCGGACGTACGGCGCCATCCCGGTGGGGTCACCGGCGAGGGCGGTGAGCAGCCGGGCGCGGAGCTGGCTCACGAACGGCGGGGCGGAGGACGTCACGGATTCAAGCGTGCCACCGGTGCAGTGAGGCAGGGTCGGTTCGCGCTTCTCAATCGGCCGAGGCAAATGCGGCGGGACAAGTGTCGCTCGGTGGCTCCCCCAGACGGCCGATGTGACCCCGCGTCTCGCGCGTCTAGTCACCGCAGTCCCGCGAACTGGACCCGACGAAGCGTACCCACCAACAGGGCTGCGGCAATTTACCCGCAGGCTTGCGATAGCCGCGAAGGCCCCGCAGGAATATACGGCTGTTGCTCCGAGCGGTTGGGCAATTGGCGCGCAGGCGGTTCTGGCGTCACACCTGGGCAGTCACCGCCGAGATCGCATCAGGCTCGCCCCAGCAACGACGAGACCCACAATGACGAGAAAAACGCCAACCCAGCCCCCCGGTACGTTCTCCGTGTCGTCGTCTTGAGTTTCGGAACCCGCCGAACTTGCCCAGTCGACCAACCCGACCACTGCCGTCACAGCTAGGCTCACTCCGCCCATGACGGCCACCGGCGCCAACTCTTCGGCTGGTATGCCTCCGGATAACGCGAAGGTCAAGTTCACGAATCCGGCCGTGACACCGATCAAGAGCACCACTAGAGCTAAGAAACGCACGCGCCGGCCGAGGTCGTGGAGCGCCGGGATATAGCAAGTGAGAACGATAGCTGGCAGCGTGGTCAACAACGGGCTCGCCCATTTTGGTGCCGAACCCGCCCCGTTGATGAGCCAGAATGCGAGCGTAAAGCTGATGATTGTCGCAAGCAGGGCCGCCACAATCCACCCGACAGCGATCTTGTTACTCCTAGAAATAGCCATGCGCAGTTCCCCCCCCCCGACGCTCTGGACCGATTCCCCACGTTGGAACCGACCCTTTGAAACACACCCTTTCACGTTCGCGCGTCGACCCGTCCGATAGACGGACCACGGCGCTGGGTACCGCTTCTCACCCGTAAACCCGCCTGAGCACCACCCGCTGCCCCAGCGTCCACGTCACCGTCGTCAGCAGGTAGATCCCCGCCGCGAGCGGCACGAACACCGCGACGACTGCGGTCATGAACTGCAGCGCCCCGAGCATCGCCACCGGAACCCCCGGCACTCCCTCCACCGGCGTGATCCGAAAGGCTCGCCGCGTGATCTCCCCCACTGCCGCGATCGCGAGGACGAGGCATCCGATCACGAGCCAGGCCGCGGGGTCGGCGGTTCCGGTGGTGGCGGCGTGGAGCAGGCTCGTGCCGAGCGGGACGCCGAGCAGGGTCTGCGACAGCAGCTCGTTGGTGTGCCCGGCGAGGTTCGGGTGGATGAACACGGAGTACAGCAGGCCGACGATCGGCGCCTGGATGAGGATCGGCAGGCAGCTGGCGAACGGCGACACGTTTTCCGAGCGGTAGAGCTCCATGGTTTCGCGTTGCAGGCGTTCCCGGTCGCCGCGGTAGCGGGTCTGGAGTTCGCGCAGTCGCGGCGCGAGGCGGATGCGCGCCTGGTCGGCTTTGGCTTGGGCGATGCCGGCGGGGATGAGCGCCGCCCGCACTACGAGGGTCACGAGCACGATGGCGAGGGCGCCCGCGAACGCTCCCGTCCACGGGGTGAGGAGCGAGGTCAGGCCCAGGAGGCCGCGGGAGGTGAGGTCGAACAGGGTGGAGATGACAGGCAGGGTGGTGATGTCCACGAGGGTTCCTTTCGTCGGAGCGATCAGGGTCGGCTGATCGGCCGCGAACGGATGCCGGGTCACACGGTGCCCAGACGGTTCGACGCTACGCGGCCGCAGACACCTGGCCGGGCCCACGACGGCGGATATGTCCCGGCGCATCAGGATCGCTCTGCGCGAGCGGCGCGGTGAGCTCGATGCGGCGAGTGGGGTGCGGGGTGGAACCGCGACTGGCCGCGTGGAGCACAGTCGCGATGAGCGCGAGTGTGAGGACGGCGAGTGTGAGCAGTGCGATGGTGAAGGCCGAGCCGCTCGTGAACGGGTCGACGGCGAGCAGCCCGAGGACCTCGAGGACGACATGCAAGAAGCCGTGGATCATGCTCGCCTCCCCTGCTCGTCGCGCCGTGTGAATGTCAGGCTAACGGATGCCGCGGCTTAACCAGGGAAGCTCTGACCAGCGGATCGTCTGTGACGAAGTCACCTACGCAGCAAGAGCCTGTGGATGAAGGCCCCGGGCCGGGCTCGGAGCGTTGTTGCGCCACCTACTCTCCCTCGCATTGTCCATCGATGAGTGCATCAGAGCGCGCCCGTCGCAAGCTCGGTAGGAGCCCAGACCTTCATCCGAGATGGTCAACACCATGCTCTCGAGGTCGCCGCTGACCTCCGATTCCGACCAGGACGTCGGCGGTAGCACCGCCGGTCCGCGCACCGGCGCAGGGGACGTCGGTTCCGCAGCTGGTCCTGCCGCGCGTTCAAGTTTGGCGCGCGCCTTGAACTCGTGCGACACCAGCTTAGGCAACCGGGAGGAGAGGTATTGGGCGGTTCAAACGCCTATTGACGTTCGCTAGCCGATAGTTTGGCGGCTAGAACCGCAAGGTGATTGGGGGTGGGCCGCGGTGTCAACGACGCTCGAGGCGGACACATTCGATGATCTCCTCCACATGGTGTTTGAACGTCTTATCGCCGCCGGTCAGCGTATCCGTCCTTCGAGGGGTCCGGCGCTGGAGGAGACCGCAGTATTGCTGCGTCTAACCAATCCTCGCGCACGGCTTAGCCGTAGTGCTGGACGTTCCACGGTCGTCAGCGCGCTAGGAGAGCTGTGTTGGTACCTCCACGGCAGCGATGATGTAACTCATGTTGCCTACTACGTCCCGCAGTACCGGCGGGAGGCGGTCGATGGGCGGCTGATTGGCGCCTACGGCCCTCGGCTATTCGGAGCAGCCGGCGAGGGGCAGCTTCACCGAGTGATCGAGATATTGAAGCGCAAGCCGGACAGCCGCCAAGCAGTGGTGCAGCTATTCGACGCCGACGACCTGAGCCGGACGAAGGACGTGCCGTGCACCTGCACGCTGCAGTTCTTGCTGAGGGGTGGCCGGTTGGAGCTGGTTGTGCACATGCGTTCGAACGACGCCTTTCTCGGCTTACCCCACGATCTGTTCGCCTTCACGATGCTCCAGGAACTCGTGGCGCGTAGCCTCGCTGCAGAGCTCGGCACGTACTCTCATTTCGTCGGCAGTCTGCACCTGTACGACGAGCGGCGAGCAGAGGTCGACGCCTACCTCAGCGAGGGCTGGTTTGCTCAAAGTACGGCTGTCATGCCGTCGATGCCTGTTGGGGACCCGTGGGCTGCGGTAACTGAGTTGCTCGAGACGGAGCGGCAGATTCGATTGACTCCGGCCGACGGGTATGAGGCCGAGGGATTGGCGGACGGCTATTGGGGCGACTTGGCAAAGTTGCTCGCCGCGTTCCGCCTACGGCGGCGCCCGGAGCGACTCCCGGCTATCGCCGCGTCCCTGGCGAGTCCGTTCTACGGCATCTACGTGACCGATCGAATCCATAAAGGGGGAGCAACATCTTGAGGGCGAACTACGCGGCCGCGGCAGTCAGGATTGGCGCGGGTCTGGCCGCCTACGAGGCGACCAACGGCCCCCTGTTAGGGATAGTCGCCGACGAGGCGAGGGAGACCTTGATCGAGCAGATCATCGACTCGGAGCAGCGCGTGCGCTACTTCCAGCACCTCCAGTCCCGCGCGCTCGATCCTGCGAGCGCTGATCCCGCGGGTGTTGCCTTCGACCCTTTGAAGGCTGCGATCATTCACCGCTCCGCAGGGAACTATGACGAGGCTGTTTGGATGGTGTTTTTGTTCGTCCACTTCGGTCACCACCGGACTGCTGGCTGGCAATACGCTCGCGACGTCTATGGCAGGCTCGGGGACGGACAGCGGTGGACGTGGACGGAGACAGCCGGGGATCCGACCTCATTCCGGCTGTGGCTCGCGGCGCATCAGGATGCGATCCGGGCGGGCACCGGTCGCTTCGGAAACCACCGCAAGTACGAGAGCCTGGATGCATGGTCGGATGGAGGCACCGGCGCCGCCGTGCAGTCCTATGTCGAGTGGGTGCTAGAGGCGGGCGGCGATCACGAAGAGCGATTCGCGGGTCTCTCTCAACTGGATCCGGAGGCGCGGTTCGATGCGCTATTTCGACAGCTACGTGCGGTTCGGCGCTTCGGCAGGGTCGCCCGCTTCGATTATCTGACCACGCTGCAGAGGCTCGGATTACTGGAGGTGCGGCCTCCGCACTCCTATCTGGTGCCCAATGGTGGCCCCTTACGCGGCGCATGCTTGCTTATCAACGGCGATCCGAATGTCGGTAGCGCGCGAGATATGCAGCGGGCGCTTGTGCAGATCGGTGGCGTGGCGGGTATTGCGCCGGATGTGTTTGAGGATGCGGCCTGCAACTGGCAGAAGAGTCCTATCGTCTACGAGAGGTTCTCAGGGTAACGCCGTCCCACCGGTAGCGCCGTTTGAGCCGATTGAGCTGGTGGTGCCCGATGACACCGGCGTGCTGGAGCTGGCCGACGATTATTCCAGCGGCGATGCCGGCTTGAGAGGCGGCAGCTATGACAGCTCGCATCGTCGGGTTACCAGAGCGATCGTTCGACAGAGCCGCGACGACCCCACTGGCGAGTGCGTGGGCCGCAAACTCGTTGGCTTCGTGTTCTGAACTACCCTCGGATGGGCCGTCTAGATCATCGATCACAGGTTCCCGCACGTCGTGTAGCAGCAGGTGGCCAAGCTCGTGGAATAGCGAGAACCAGAAGTGGTCATCGGCCAAGTGCCTCACGCTAAGCACGACTGCGGATCCACCGGATCGCGTGCGGAATGCGGCGCCGCTGATAGGGCAGCCTTTTGGCGCGCGCACGATCACGGCTGCAACGCCAGCGGCCCCGAGGAGGCTCTGCAATTCGGGGATGAACCGCTCAGGATCTGGCTGGCGGCTGAGGGCGCGCAAGGCCGGGATCGCGCCGCGCACCTTCGCGCGGTCCCATGTCTGCACAGGTAGTGCCTCGGCCTGGATCTCCGCCTGCCGTAACCAGGCCGCCACGGCCGCCTCATCGGACTCGAACGTCTCCGAGGCGCGATACTTTGCCTGCTCGACGGCCGCGCCGTAACGGGTGTTCCAGTCTTCGGCGTCGACGACGTCGAAGAACGCCGAGCAGGCAGCGACGCGATCGCGCCAATCGCGGCCCGGCGCATCGATCCAGCCGAAGTCGACCATCTGATCGAGTGGCATTCGCTGGAAGATGTCATCCAGACGTAGCGCGTGAAGCCCATCACGATATCTCTGCTCCCGAGTGAGCCAGAAGTCGCGGGACCCGCCGAGGGCCGCCGCGAGCTGACCAGCGAGATCAGCGCTGATTGCGCGTTCACCGACCACGATTCGCCGTACCTCGGGGTCGGGCAAGTTGAGCCGGTCGGCGAGATCTTCAACCGACCACAGTCGCCGTTGTAGCGCAGTGCGAATGGTTTCGCCGGGCGCGGAGACCCAGCGCGGCTCGAAGGAGATGTTCGTCAGGATGCACCACCTATCTTGTCTATCGAGACTAGCTGGACTCGGGTGACCCTAGACAGATCGACTCGGTCGCTTCGGATGAGGACCCGCGCAGCGTCCACAAGGCAGGTGATCGTGACACCTCCGCCGGTATCGAAGGTCACTGTGCCAGCGTCATAGCCGATGTCGTATAGGAACCGGAGATCCTCGAGTGAGCCGGCCGCAACGAGATCCTCCAGGGCGTGCTTGGCCGCCTCGATTGCGCTCGCGTACTTATCGCTGGGCGATGGCTCGGTCCAGTATGCGCGCAAGGCCGGAGACAGAAAGCTCAGTTCCATATCCACCCGCTCGCCACGATGAGCCCGCA
The DNA here is from genome assembly GCF_900100525.1 of Microbacterium sp. 77mftsu3.1. Lineage (NCBI taxonomy): Bacteria > Bacillati > Actinomycetota > Actinomycetes > Micrococcales > Microbacteriaceae > Microbacterium > Microbacterium sp. 77mftsu3.1. The sequence goes on from NZ_FNCR01000001.1 coordinate 561,669, forward strand.
CCGCATAGGAGGCTCATACTGCCCCCGGGCATCGTATCCGCTCCGTCCCCAGCAATGCTCGAACGGATGCCGAACCGCCTTCAGATGTCGTCGCACGCAGAAGCGCGATTAGGCTGCTCGGGCTCCGGCCTCCCCAGGGAGACGGCCGTAGCTCGACCGCGTTCGGAAGATGCTGACCCAGGCATCCTGTTTGTCGTTGAGGAACAGTCGCGGCCAGTTGCTCACACATACTGGCGGCCGCTCGCGCGGTCTGTATGCGCCGGGCTATATCGCCCGGCGGGTGCCGTCGGCGGGGACGCAGACTTCCATAGCCCGCCCTCTGACCCCTATGTGGACAAGCGCACCGTCCAGCATCGTCGCTACGAGTTGCTTTCGCTCCTCCTGGATCAACCGGTTTTTCGAGGTCGGCACGCCGGCGACGAACGCAGTACCAAATGAGATCGCGAACCAAGCGATCTCGGAGGTGGGCGTGAGCAACCCGGAGAGGTCGCGAAAGACTGCGATTGCAATCGCCATCATCCCCGCCGGCTAGGTGTGTCAGGGCGATCACCACCCAATCCGCCCGACTAATTCGCCAAGGTACGACGCTGATAGCGGCGACCCTGTAGGCGTCCAACGTTGACGCTGTTCGAAGCGCTCACTCAGCGTAGCCGGGATCGAATCCGGCCTCAGGCATCAGAGTCGAGGACGATCGGCCCCGTTTCGGTGCTCGATGAGTACCTCGCTGTCGGTCTCGCGGTGACGATCAAGCGCGTCATCAGAAGGCGGGCAGCTTTCGCTGGAGGTCTGCGATCGTGGCTCGATCACGCGCCGATGGCGGGGAAGCGTGACCGCGAGGCGGTCCCTCGTGCATGCTGGCGTACGCCGAAGCGGGTGTGCTCTCTCTGGCGTCCGGCATGCTAGAGAGATGCCAGCGTGGAGAGACTATCAAGAGCAATCTGCAAGCCTCTTTCGCGAGCTTGGATTCACCGCAGAAACGGACGTTGCCGTGGAGGGTGCTCGGGCGTCCCACGATGTCGACGTGCTCGTCACCTACCGACACGCTGGTTTAGAACTCGTGTGGATCGTTGAATGCAAGGCTTGGAAATCACGCGTCACGAAGGAAAAGGTGCTCGCGCTTCGAAGCGTTGTTGAGGATGTCGGCGCGGACAAGGGCGTCCTGCTCGCAGAGGGCGGTTTTCAAAGCGGCGCAGTCAAAGCCACAACCAAGAGCAATGTGATCGCGAGTTCCTTGGCAGAGTTGCGAGTGCGAGCGAGTGACTCGCTGGTCGAGCAGCGCCTCTTGTCGCTTCCGGAACGCATCGGTCATGCGAACGCGCGCTACTGGAACATACCGAAGAGCTATCGCGAGGAAAAGGGGCTCCGTCCTGACGGTCCGTTAGCTGGCGGCTATAGCGGCGGAAGCATCCTCAATCTGCTTCCGGTGCTAGTCGCGAATGCCCTCGGTGGCGTTCTGCCTCCTCGCGGAATGATGGGCCCGGATCTCCCGGTGCACACGCGTGAAGAAGCGGCTGACGTAGCCGAGTTGCTCCTCGAGGACCTTGAGTTCAAGTTGAAGGCGGCCGAGCTAGACATGCCTGAGTCCGTCGCCGCTCAGGTAGCGCACAACGAGAACAGTCGAGTGACGCGTGAACTACCGAGCGACCGTGACCGAATCATGCTGCAGATGAGTGTGGCCATGCTCTTGGGTCAGCCGATAGAGGCGATCGTCCAGAGCCTGCACGGCAAAAACTCACCACCCGACGTGGCGCCCGGTGAGGAACGGGCGTTGTAAAGCGATTAGCCTGGGTCGCCCGCGAGGCCAGCCGTATTGGGGTCGCTCAGTGTCCGCTGGTTTCGGTGCCGGCGGTCTGCCCTTGACCGGTGTCGCGGCGGGCGGCTTCGTTCACTACTCCGAAAGGCACGTGAACGCTCGGGATCACATCGGCTGCACTTTCGAGGTGCCCGAGCTGATCGTCGAAGAAGATGTGCGGTTTGAGAACACGGAGGATCCTCGCCTTTTCAATGCCTCCCAGAAAGAATGCGTCGTTGACGCGGACGCCCCAAGACAGCAGCGTCTTCACGACGCGTTCATGGGAAGGCGCATTGCGAGCAGTGACGATGGCTACGTGGACGCGACGGTTGTAGCTCGGGTCGTGCGAGACCCGCGCTTCCTCAATGTCTTGGATGCGGTTGATACCGCGAAGAAACTCGAAAAGCCTTCCTTCGGGCAGGGGTTCTTCCAGATGTTCAGTTTCGTGGGCATGGAATGCGGGCAGCCCCTCTGCTTGCATCACGCGTTCAGAGGAATCGTCGGCGAGCACCCCATCGAAATCGAATGCGATCCTCAAATCAGTGCCATCGGGGTCCATCGCAGGCGATCCAAAGACCTGGCCGGCAGCGAAACCCATCCCCAGCGCGATACGCACGTCGGCCTCATTCTGTGACAGAAATAGAGACATGTTGAGGGCACCCATGTACTCGTAGGGAGACCGGCCCTGCATGAAGATTGCGCGGGAGATGTTCAGTCCATGGGATTCCACCGACCTCATGACGCGCAGGCCCGTCTCCGGGTCGTTGCGGGAGAGCACGATCACCTCGACTAGGGGCGCGCCATCTGACAGATTGTTCAGCGAGAGCAGGCGCTTAATAAATGGAAAGGCAACGCCCGGTTGCAACGTGTCCGCGAGGTGCTCCTCTTGATACTGCCTATAGCGGGCTTCTCCGTGCTCGCGGAACACTGCATCAGCCTCCGCCAGGTCGAACAGTGCGCTAGAAGCGACTCCGACAACGAGCATGTTCTCAAGGTCGGAGGGCATTTTGCTCCGGGGTCGGCGGGCGTTCTCCTGAACGATATAGGTCCGCGCCGCCCCCGCGTTGGGCGACCGTGGGGACAACTCCGGGCAGAATACGCCGCCCCGCAAAATGTGGTCCCCGCGTGCTCGTTGAGCCGTCCTGCCCTAGGCACTGCACGAAGGTGGAAGGTCGAGTAGGCGGTTGTGACGTGCGTGGGGCTCCGCCACCGTCTAGGGGCGAGGCGCTTTAAATCGAGCCGAAAAGTCACTCAACCTGCCGCCGCTCGTGCACCGGATCACGGCAGAATGAGTTGCTGTGCGCTCATGGCGCAGCGGATGAATGGCGGGTGCGACATGCAAGCGTTCTTGAGCTACCCATACGGTGTCGACGTTTCGCTCGTGGCGATGGCCACTCGAGATGCGAACTGGGATCTCGTGGATCCGGTCACTACATCGGGGCTAATGCTCGCCTCGATCAGGAACACGATTGCCAGTGCTGACGCTGTGATCGTGGCAGGTGGCGTGCCAGGCTCGCATGATTCGGCAGCATTGCTGGTTGAAGTTGGAATCGCGCTCGGACTAGGGAAGCCAGTACTCGTGGTCTGGGAGGAATCGTCGGCGCCGCCCAGTGGGCTACCGTCCGAGCTCCGAGTGTCGCGACTGTCGCTTCGTAACCTGGACGCGCTCAGATTCCACATCGGAGTGTTTCTTGCAGACGTTGTGGCCGGATCGCGAACCCCGCGTGCCAAGGTCCCCACCCGTGCCACGCAGGGCGATCTCAACCGTCTCGCTACCCAACTCGATCGCCTACAGGCCCGGCCGTCCATCACAGAGACCGACTTCGTTCGCTGGATTGAAGACCTGTTCAGGGCGGTGGGGTCCAAAGCAGTCCCTTCACCTCGTCCCAACGATCGTGGCTTCGATTTGGTCGTTTCAGCCCCACCATCCTCGGAGCTCGACGGTCCCGTGCTCGTGGAAGCAAGGACGCACTGGCCCCCCGGGGATCAGCTCCGACGCGTCACGGACCGACTTGCGAACGCTGTGGCGAGCGAGCGTGCGGGTCTTGGCATCGTTGTGGTGTTGTCGAAGCCCGCGAAGCCGGGAGGCGCCTGGTTGGGCCCGCCTTCATCGAGTGTTTCGATATTCAGCGCGAACGAGCTACTTGAAGGCATCTCTTCAATGGGGCACCTCCCGGGCCTCCTTCCAACCGGATCACCCCCGGAGCCTGACGAATGAGTCAATTCCGGAGGGACGTCGCGCGAATGCTCCTTGAGGCCGAGGATCCCGACTTGGATCCGCAGGCTCGCGGCCGAAAGTTCGAAGAGCTTCTCATCTACATGTTCGACTCAGTCAACGACTCGTTGGTCGCGGGGAATGTGAGCAGCGACTTCGCGGCGGAGCAGATTGACATCGCAGTCTCCAACAGGGGTGGGTTCCCTGGTTTGCCGTCCCAGTTCCTTGTGGAGTGCAAGAACTACAGTTCACCTCTGGACAGTAAGAGCGTTGGCTACTTCCTATTTATTTGCCTCTCTCGTAGGGCTGAACTCGCCGTGATTGTTGCCAAGTCCGGACTCACCGGTAACGCCGCAGAACAGAATCACGCGTTGTCGCTCGCCAAGGCTGCATCGCCGATGGGGTGTCGGATTGTCGTGATAACTCGGGAAGACATCGTGTCGCTGCGCTCGCCCAGCGACCTAGTGGACTTGATGGAGACGCGATACCTGATCGCCTTCGCCAGTGGAGGAGTCGGCCAGTAGCACGGCGGGTGGCAGCTGACGCCGTTGCCAGACTCGGGCGAGGCCCGGTCGGCAAGGATCCGACCGACTGGACCAGCGGGCGCATATCGGCGCGACCAGATCGCAGCTGAGAGCCACACTATCCGGGCTCGATAGCCGGTCGTCGAGCGCACCGATTCGTAATTATTCGGCGGCACCGCGATGCCGGGTGACCACGGCTCTCGGCGCGCCACCATCGTGACGCGCCGAGAGCATGACAAGTGGTCTTACGCGGCCGCTTGGCTCTTTGGCGCCGATCCATCCTCATGGTCTACGCAGACCCCAGCGGGATCCGCGAACGACCGGTCCGGCAGGTACCAGTGACGCCCGACCTCGCAGTACTCGGGGACCGTCTGTCGGACGATTCGGTAGCGGAAGGTGGATCGGAATACTCGGCGCATTGGTGCTCCTTCGGTGTTGGAGCGGCGGAGTCTAGGGCAGGGCTGCGGGTCGATGCACAATCTCGGCGAAACTGCGCCCGGCAGCCGGTCGCTCGGCGCCTCAGAGCACCGTGCGGATGGAGCGTCGATCCGCGGTTGTCGTTTCCGAGCGGCTCGGACACGCAAGGCCCGTTCGACCTGTTGCTCGCGGCAGGAGCGCTTAACGCTCGCTCGCCGCCCTACCGAGACGCGCTCTCGCAACGTCCAACAAGACGTTGTGACGTGCCCTCTTCCTTCATGGGTGAGTGGCCCGAAGATGTGGTGCCCCTGGAGGGACTCGAACCCCCAACCGTTTCCTTAGGACGGAACTGCTCTTCCATTGAGCTACAGAGGCTGGCCCGTCGAGTCTACCGATCCCCCGGCGTCCGGTAGGTTCGCGACATGACCGTCCAGCCCGCACTCGCCCTGCTCGCCGCGGTGACGTTGCTCCTCGCCGGATGCGTCGGCCGATCACCGCCGCCACACGACCCGCCCGCTGGGCTAAAGCTGCCACCCGCCGGAGGCCAACTCGACTACCAGCTCGGCGGCTCCTACGACCCACCCGACGGCGTCGACATCGTCGTGCGCGACCGGGCCGCGGCATCCGTCGATGACCTCTACTCCGTCTGTTACGTCAACGGATTCCAGACGCAGCCGGGCGAACTCGACGCCTGGCCAGATGACCTTCTGCTCCGCGATGACGACGGCGAGCCGGTCATCGACCCGGACTGGCCGGACGAGGTCATCCTCGACACCCGCAAGGCGGACGAGATCGCGAAGATCGTCGGGCCGTGGATACGCGACTGCGCGTCTGACGGCTTCGACGCCGTCGAGTTCGACAACCTCGACACCTACACCCGCACCGACGGCACCCTCACCCGTGACGACGCACTCGACCTCGCGACCTTGCTCGTCGACACCGCGCACGACGTCGGACTCGCGGCCGGACAGAAGAACGCCGCCGAGGATGCCTCGCTCCTCCAGTCGCGCGCCGGCTTTGACTTCGCCGTCGTCGAGGAGTGCGCGGCCTACGAGGAGTGCTCCGCCTACGCCGAGGTCTACGGCGATCACGTCCTCGCCATCGAGTACACCGACAACCTTCCCCGCCCGTGGGATGAGGTCTGCGCCGACCCGGAGACACCGGCATCCGTCGTTCTGCGAGACCGGGATCTCGTCACGCCGGACGACCCGGCGTATGTGTTCGAAACCTGCGGCTGACGCAGCCTCCCGTTACGTTGGGATGGAAGAGCGCGCGGTCGTCAGCTTGCCCGGCGCCCGTTCACCCACCGACCACACCGGCGGAAGCACCTCGCCACCAGGAGGCCACCCCACCATGAGCACGGACCCCACCCCCGCGGCATCCACCACTGCGGACACGCGAGGGACCACCACCGTCCCCTGGATCGCGGTCATCGCGTTCACCGTCCTCGCGTGCGGACTCGCGTGGCTCGTCACGCTCCCCCTCTGGATGGGCGACGGCCTCGCCACCCCGATCGCGCCACTGATCCTGCCGGTGATGATGTTCACACCGGCCGTCGCCGCGCTCATCGTCACCTTGTTCCTGCGCCGCACCGCCGGACGCCGCGCGTGGCGCATGCTGGCCCTCGTCCCGATCAAGCCGCTCGGCCGCTTCTTCGGCCTGCTCGGCATCGGGCTGGGCATCGCCGTGCTCGTGCCGGTGCTCGCCACGTTCATCGCCGCCGCGACCGGAACACTGCAGCTCGACCTCGTGAACTTCTCGGGCTTCGCCGCAGCCCTCCAGGCGCAGCTCGACGCCGCCGGAACGCCGGACCTTCCGATCCCCGTCGCCACGCTCGTCGTCACCCAGCTCGCCTTCATCCCCGTCGGCGCGGTGATCAACTCGTTCCTCGCGTTCGGCGAAGAGCTCGGCTGGCGCGGTTGGCTACTCTCCGCGCTCCGGCCCCTCGGCACCTGGCCGGCGCTGCTCATCAGCGGCGTCATTTGGGGCCTCTGGCACGCGCCGATCATCCTGCTCGGCTACAACTTCGCCGAACCCAACCTGTTCGGGCTCGCCCTCATGGTGATGGGATGCCTCAGCTTCGGCATCCTGCTCGGCTGGCTGCGCCTGCGATCCGGCAACGTATGGCCCGCCGTCCTCGGCCACGGCGCGTTCAACGCCGCCGCCGGCTTCGCGTTCCTCGTGTCGACGCCCGAGCTGCAGCCCCTCGCCGCGTCACCGCTGAGCTGGCCGGGCTGGCTCGCCTGCGCGGCGATCATCCTCCTGCTGCTGGCGCTCGGTCAGTTCAAGAAGTCGCGGCTGCCGCAGACCGGCGCCTGACGGACGCGATCACGCGTCGTTCGACGGTGCCGGGGGCGACGGCGGATCCTCACCGGTGGGCTTGTCGCCCCACCCGGCCTCGCGTCGCAACTGCACGAACCCGGCCACGATCAGCGCGAGCGCGATCCCGAGGAACAGCAGCCGCATCCACAGTTCGACACCACTGAAGAACATCGAGGGCGCCACCCCGGCGAAGGTCGCGCCGATGAAGTACCAGACCGCGACAGGGGTCTCATTCTTCTGCTCCGTCATCCCGTGCTCCTTTCTCGTGAGTAGACGGTAAGCCGCGGGCACAACGTCACGCCTCCCCCGCGTGACGGACATCGACGGAGCTCTGTTGCTCGAGACTCCGCTCGGTAGGTGCGATCCGCGCGCCGTCGCCGAGGGATGCAGGTCGCTGACGCACGACGGCGGGATCAGCTTCTTCATCCCATCGGTGGAAGCGCCCAGGCCTCCTTTATGACAGGCTCCCCTCATGCGCCGAGCCACGACGATCACCGCCCTCGCCGCGACGGCGCTTCTGCTCGGCGGTGCGATCAGCGGATGCACCACCGTGGAGATCGTCGCGACGAGCGACAAGCCCTCCCCTGCGGCAGCGCAGCCCGCCGACACGAGTGGCGACAACCTCTCCGGCTGGGAAGGGCTGCCGTCAAAACCCGCGTCCCCCGCGGAGTACGCCGACACCTACATGCAGGCGAACCCGAATCACATGCTGCATCGTGAGCTCGACGGCATCCTCGAGTACTACCGCGATGCGGCGACGGCGTTCCCCTTCCCTCTGCCCGAGGGGTACTCGTTCCCCGCCGACCCCGGCTACTACGACCGTCCCGAGGACGGGCCGAACTGGGCCGAGGTCACGACCGCCAACCGGATCTGGGCGTACTTCGAGTTCGCGAACGTCCAGGCCGCGAAGGCCGCATTCGACCGGGGCGATGAGGATGCCGCGACCGGCTACCTCGATATCGTCCGCGACGCCTACCTGTCCGAGGCATTCCCCAACAACTGGGAAGGCACGTCACCGCAAGACTGGTACGACGGCGTCTTCAGCGGCATGCGCCTGGGCGACTTCACTCTCGAGACGAACTTCATCTACAACCCGTTCCCATGGGAGCCGGGGCAGTCCTGATTCGACGGCTATCCCAGCAGGAACGCGGGCTACGGACCTGAGAGCTCTCATTCACGAGAGCATCTGAACGACAGTGCTGAGATCTGCGACGAGCTCGGCCCGTTTGCCGGACTGATTCATCGCCTGCGGGCCCGGATGCCAGGTCTCGACGGTCCGCACAGCCGGCCGGTGAGGAGACTGCTCGATATTCGCGAGCCATCCTTTCTGGGCGAACCGCCCGGAGAGGACGACGATCTCCAAACGCGGCAGCAGCTGCATCACCTCGACGAGCGCGTTCGCCCCTTCGGCGACCTCCGCGGTCGTCGGCTTTACTGACGCGGGACCGAGATACCAGGGGACGATGTTCCACGCGAGGAAATCGCCGTGAAGGCCCGCGGTGTCCCGCGCGTTCCACAGGTTGGCAGCCGTCGCATCATCGTTGTCCACAGAGATAAAGCCCGACCCGGGACGAGCATTTCCGCTCGCTGCATTGGTCATCGGCCCGGGTGCCTCAAGGACGAAGAGAACGCGCGCGTCGGCCCCAGCCTCGGCAGGGTCGAAGTGCGGCACGACGCGACCGGAAGTTCGGCCCTCGAAGGCCGCAGCCCACTCGCGAAGGGGCTGAACGGTGTCCGCCGTCGCCAGCATGTCAACACGTTCGTCGCGGATCACCGGGGACCGTAAGCCTCTCGGCGCGGGGAGGAACATCCTCTCAGGCTAGCGAAGCGATCGCTCCGAGTAGCGTGGCTTGTGAAGTCATTCAAGAAAACCTAAAGGGTGTAGGTTAACTCCTCGTGCCCCGCGCGAACCTCTCCCCCGACGCTCTCACCCGAGCAGCGCTCGACCTCATCGACGCCGACGGACCCGACGCGCTCTCCATGTCGGCGCTCGCCCGCCGCGTCGGCGTGCAGACCGCCAGCCTCTACGCGCATGTCCGCGATCTCGCCGCGCTCCGCAGTGCTGTCCAGGCCGCCGTGTTCGACGAGCTCGCCGACGCGGTCGGCGACGCACCCACGCTTCGCGACCTCGCGAACGCGCAGCGCTCCTACGCCTTAACGCACCCCGCGCGCTGGGCGATGATCTCGCAGCCGGTCGAACGCAACGAGATCACCGGGCCGGCGGCATCCCGCATCTCAGCGCTCGTCATCGGCTCGCTCCGCGACTACGAAGTGCCCGAGAGCGAGACCGTCCACGCGGTCCGCTTCGCGAGCGCCACCGTCGCCGGCTACCTCGCCCTCGAATCCGCCTCATCGTTCGCCCACCGCGACGAGACCACCGACACCTCCTGGAACCGCGCCCTCGACGCCCTCGACCGCGCCCTCCGCACCTGGACCACCAAGGACCCCGCATGATCGACATCACCCTCGACACCACCACCATCCGCGGACTCGCCGAGCTCGAACCCACCGAGCGAGGCCAGCGCCTGCACCGCCTACCCGCCTGCGTCCGCACCCAGTACCCCGAGCCGCAGCTCCTCGGCGTCGAGGCGCAGCCCGCCGGCGCACGCATCGCGGTGCGGACCGCGGCACCCCGCCTCGAACTCGACCTGCACGCCACGCGCGCCACCCTGCGCGGCCTCTCCCGCCCGCGCGGGCGCGTCGATGTCCGCGTCGACGGCGCCCTGCACGACAGCATCGAGCTCGACGGCGGCGACACCGTCGACACCGATCCGGCCACCGGCATCCGTCAGCTCGTCGAAGGACCGGTGCAGCGCATCACCATCGACGGACTCGACCCGAGCGACAAGCTCGTCGAGCTCTGGCTGCCGCACAACGAGACGGTCGAACTCGTCGCACTGCGCGCCGACGCCCCCGCCTCCGCCGACACGACCAAGCGCCCGCGCTGGGTGCACCACGGCAGCTCGATCAGTCAGGGCTCCAACGCGACGCAGCCGAGCTCGACCTGGGTCTCGCTCGCCGCCCGCCGCGCCGGACTCGACCTGCGCAACCTCGGCGTCGGCGGCAGCGCGCAGGTCGACCCGTTCATGGCCCGCGTCATCCGCGACACCACCGCCGACGTCATCAGCGTCGCCCTCGGCATCAACGTCGTCAACGCCGACGCGATGAGGCTGCGCGCGTTCGTCCCCGCGGTGCACGGCTTCCTCGACACGATCCGCGACGGCCACCCCCACACGCCGCTGCACCTCATCACGCCGATCTGGTGCGGCATCCACGAGCAGACCCCCGGCCCCGGCACCATCGATCCCGGGTCGTTCGCCACCGGCACGCTGCTCTTCGGCGCCGCGGGAACCCCCGGCGACACCGCCGGCGGACGCCTCACCCTCGAAGTCATCCGCGACGCCCTCGCCGATGTGTTCGCGCACCGCGACGACCCGAATCTGCACCTCGTCGACGGTCTCGCTCTCTACGGCGAAGCGGATGCCGCCACCCACCCACTCCCCGACCGGCTGCACCCGAGCCCCGAGGCGCACCGCCTCATCGGCGAGCGCTTCGCGGCGATCGCCCTGCCGTCAGTCGGAGTACGTGGACGCTGAACGGGTACCCCGCTGTGCCGAATGACCGCTCGCTTGCCGAGTCACCATCCGACACCGTGCCTTCCGCGTCCGACTCGGTATTCGGGTGGTGACTCGGCGCAAGTTGGGCCGAGAGACCGGCGCACCTCAACCCTCATGCAACGGAGGCGAGAGTGATGGGAATCCTCATCCGTCGCTAGTCTTATGCGAAACCTATGAGATCGGGGAGGGTGCGATGGCGCGCCGACGGGGGCTACTAGCTGAGTTCCAACACCAACAACGTCTGGCCCAGTCTCGGGCTAATGCCGAACACAGAGCCCAGATGGCGGCACAGGCACAGGCGCTCCGGTTGCAAGCTGCGCAATCGCGAGCGGTGGCAGCCGCCACGCGTGCTTCGGAGACAGAACAACGTCGGTACGAACGTGAGATGTTGGCGGAGCACGTCGAGTCTCGCCGGCAAGAAGTCGAGGAACTGAACGAGGACCTGGCGTGGCAATACGCCCAGATCGACGGCATGCTCGCAGCGACGATCGATGTCGACGATTGGGTGGACCTTGAACAATTGAAGCGGACCGCCGAGCACCCGCCGTTCCCCCGGTGGGACCTCGAGAGTTCGGTACCGACACCTGAACGCATTCAGGTGCCCCCGCCTCCGCTCGCACCGCAGCCCGAGCCGGTGACGGGACTTTTCGGCCGGAAGCGGAAGGCTGAGGAAGCGCAGCAACGAGCAGCTGCTGCGCACCAGTACGCGATGCAGCAGTGGGCTGCATATCGAGATTCCATCCCCGCAACTCAGGCGCGTCTCGACGAGGAGCACGCGGCGACTGAGCAAGCCCGCGTTGCGACGCTGGAGGCAGAGCGGAAGCGTTACGACGAACAGTGCCGCTTGCGAGAGCAGGAAGTCGCAGAGCACAACGCAACTGTCGATGCTCTGATCGCCGGCGTCGCCTACGGGGCTGAAGACGCGATTCAAGAGTATGTCGGCATCGTCTTGGCCAACTCGGTATATCCGATCAACTTCGACGTTGAACACGAAGCCACATTCGATCCGACAACGGCAGAGCTTCAGGTGAGGGCCATTGTCCCCGCGCCCGACTCAGTACCCACGATCAAGGCATATCGATACGTGAAAGCCAGCGACGAGGTAACAACTACTCAGCTATCGAAGAAGGACGCAGCGGACCGATATGCGGGAGCCCTCCAGCAGGTCGCTCTTAGGTCGCTCCACGAGATCTTCGAAGCCGACCGACACGGCGTGATTCAGGCAATCTCACTTCAGGTTGGACCGCAGACGAAGGACCCGGCGACTGGGCGGGAAACCTTCATTCCGCTAGTGGCTGTCACCTCTTCGCGCGATACGTTCATGGAATTTGATCTTGCGGGCGTCGTCCCGGCCGCGACGCTGCAACTGCTGGGTGCGGCGATCTCGAAGAACGCGATCGGCCTCAGCGCCATCGATCCAGCTGGCGTGCGTCGGTCGTGACGTCGGAAAATAAGCGGTTCAATCCCCCGCCCGGCTGGCCGCCCGCACCTCCGGGCTGGACGCCGCCTGCCGGGTGGACTCCGCCGCCCTCGTGGGCGCCTGCCCCTGAGGGGTGGCAGCTCTGGATACAAGACGACGAGAACTCGATGTCGCCTCCCGTAGAAGCTGTCTGTGGCGACGTCGACCTGGCGGAGGCGAGCACAGAGTCTCCGCCGCCAGCGTCAGATCCAATTGATGAGGTCGCACGTCTGCGCTCGGAGGTCGCGATCCTGCGGGCGCAGATTTCTGTGCCACCTGGAGATGACAGCCCGGTACCTCTGGACGACCGGCAGGTGCTTCAGGAGGTGGGGATTTACCGGTATCACCATCCTTTAGAGAACGCTGCCGCGTATCAGGAAAGACTCGATCAGATCGAGAGGCGTATCGCAGATCTCATCAGGGAGGATCGCGCGATCGAACGCTCGAACCTCTTTACTTTCGACAATTCGCTGGCCAAGGGTCGAAAGATGGCTGGGGACCTCTCGAAGTTGATGTTGCGTGCCTACAACGCCGAAGCCGACAACTGTCTCCGAAGCCTGCGGGCCGGCAACGTTCTCACAGCGAAACGACGCCTCCAGCATTCACGTGATGTGATCGCGCGGCTCGGCGTCATGATGCAGATGCGAATCAGCGATCAGTTTCACGAGCTGAGGCTTGAGGAGCTCGAGCTGACATCCGACTGGTTGATGAAGAAGCAGGAGGAGAAAGAAGCCGAGCGCGAAGAGCGAGCTCGGCTTCGTGAGGAACGAAAGGTCGCTGCGGAGCTGGCTGAGCAGCGTGCGCGACTAGATAAGGAACGAGCCCTCCTCCTGCAGACACTGCAAGCCCTCCAAGCTGCGGGGGCCATGGACGAGGGGCTGAACGCACGACTGGCGGAGGTCGACGCAGCTATCGCCGATAACGACTACCGTGCCGCGAACATCCGAGCCGGTTACGTGTACGTCATTTCGAACCGCGGCGCATTCGGCGAGGGCGTCGTAAAGATCGGCCTCACTCGACGCCTTGAACCAACGGATCGCGTAAACGAACTCGGCGGCGCATCAGTGCCGTTCCGTTTTGACATTCACACGATCTACTTCTCTGAGGACGCTGTAACGCTAGAAGCCGAACTCCACCGCCACTTCGCGGGAAGAGCTCTCAATCAAGCGAATCGGCGCAAGGAGTTCTTCTTCGCTACTCCCGCGGAAGTGCGAGATGTCCTCGCTGAGAAGGTCGGTAACCTCCTAGAGTTCGCCGAAGATGCCGAGGCACACGAGTACTACCAATCCTTGAGCATGTGGCCTCCGCAGTTCCGCAACTGATCGCGCCACACACGCCGTTGCGGCACCTCAGGCGAAGGCCGCGATCTGCAACAGGTTCCCGACGGTGTCGCTCAGCACCGCAGTCACCACCGGTCCGTGGTCGATCGGCGCCTGCGTGAACTCGACCCCGAGCCCCTGCAGCCGCTCGTACTCGGCCTGCACGTCGTCGACGCCGAGGACGAAGAACGGGATGCCGTCCTCGAGCAGTGCGTCGGCGAACGGCGGCACCGCGGGGTGGGCCTTCGGCTCGAGCGACAGCTGGGTGCCCTCGGGCGCCGCGGGGTCGACGACCGTCAGCCACCGGAACTCCCCCATCGGCACGTCGGCGGCCACGGCGAAGCCGAGCTTCTCGGTGTAGAACTCGAGCGCGCGCTGCTGGTCGTCGACGAACACGCTGACGGTCTGGATCTTCATGACTCTCCTGCGGGAAGGGGCCAGCGCTCCGAGATCTGAGCGAGCGGCCGGGTGTCGATGATGTGGAACTTGAACTTGCCGCGACGCTCACTGTGCACGAGGCCCGCCTCTTCGAGGACCGCCAGATGCTGCGACACCGCCTGTCGCGAATGCGTCACGCCGCGATCGGCCAGCCGCACGCACAGCTCGAACAGCGTCTGCCCATCGCGCTCGGCGAGGTCGTCGAGGATCGTCCGACGCGTCTCGTCGGCGAGAGCCTTGTAGACGTCGCCCATGCGGGAAGTATAGGCAAGCACCCACTTGCCTATCAAGACTGCGACTGGCGAGCGGCGTCCCTCGTCGATAGCGTGCGGGGATGAGCGCTTTCCCGCCCCCGTCCGGACGGCGCTCCGCGTCGGCGAGAAGCACGACCGCCCTCCTCCTGGCTCTTCTCGGAGCGGCATCGCTCGCCGGCTGCACCGTGAACACCGCGGAGCCCTCTCCGCCGCCCGCGCCGACGGTGGAGACGGCACCAGTCGAGGAGACCGATCCTGCGCCGGCGCCGGCCCGTCTACCCGAGGCCTGCGCGTCCTCCCCCGCACGCGCTGATCTGGGCTCGCGCGACGGTGCGAACGGCGAGGTCTATGAAGAGGACGCGAACGGCCTGGCCACCGTCTACGCCGTCGCGTACAACGACACGTTCCAGGACATCGCAGGCCGCTTCTGCCTCGACAAGGATGAGTTGCGCCTGACCTACAACCACGGCGACGAGCTCATCGCCGACGAATACATCGCCCTCCAGCCGGAGTCGCGCGCCGACGCGCGCCGCGCCTCGGGATACAACTTCCCCGCGTGCCCGGTCTCCACGAACGACAATCCGCTCGTCGCTTCGATCAGCTGGTGGGCCGACGACGAGTCGGACGAGACGTATCAGGCGAGCGTCCAAGGGTCGCCCCGCGACACCGGCGCCGCCCGCGGTGCAACGGGCGACGCTCGCACGGATGCCTCGGGCGACCTGGTCGACTACACCGTCGCCTCGAACGACACCTGGCGCGGCATCCGCGACCGGTTCTGCTTCGACTATTACTTCATGTGGTCGCTGACCGGGACCGACGAACCATCCGTTCTCCACCCCGGCGATGTCATCCCGTTGAAGCCGCAATTCCTCGAGCGCCCCGTGGACTGAGCCCTATCAAGGCCCCACCGGATAGTCGACGTACGCGAAGCGCGATCCGTCCGAAGTCCAGCTGTTCACGTTGATCGTGCCCTGACCGCCGAACACCGTAGCCACCGTCTCGGGGTGGTGCCAGTGCCCGTTCCGCACGAGGCGCAGCTCGACCTCGACATCCGCCGGGTGCCCGTTCGTTCCGGGCGGGAAGCTGATGTAGACGGCGTCGCGGCCCGCCGGCGAAGGGTGCGGAAACCAGTTCACCCGGTCGTCGAACGTCAGCTGCTCGAGACCCGAACGGTCGCGACGCATCCGCGCGATCTGCGCATGCCCCGGCGTCTGGGAGAACTCCTCGGTGTTCAGGTAGATCCACGACCCGCCCGGCGACCACTCGCTGCCGTCGGCGACCTGACCTGTCGTCAGAGGGACGTCCTCCGAACCGTCGATCCGCGCGGTCCGCAGGTCGGCCGACAGCACCTCGCCGTCCTCGATCGAGAGCGCCGTGTACGCGATCCACGCGCCATCCGGGCTCACCCCGTGGAGGAAGTGCATGAACGGGTCGTCCGGATTCGTGATCCGCACGCCCTCACCGCCGGTCCGCGGCGCCCGGTAGATCTGTCCGTCATTCGCGGACAACAGGATGTCGCCCGACTTCGGCACCAGCACGTGATCGTTGTTGATGGGCGGGATGCCGGTGAACGGCACTTCGACGAAGTCAGCACCGCCGGCATCCGCGTCGATGGACCACAGCAGCCCGCCGCCGTTGAGCAGCAGACCTTCCGGCGCCCAGTTCGGCGCCTCGAGCAGGACCTCATCGGTCTCGAAGATGACCCGGTCGGTGCCGGTCACGACGTCGTAGACGTGGACGCGGCATCGCTGCCCGTCGAGGGCGAAGTCGCGCGGCGGGAAAACGGTGATGGCCATGCCTCACCGTATCCGGCCGTCAGTGGTCGGCGTCGAACTCTTCGTTCTGCGTGCGCATCTGCTGGATGTGCGCCTTCGTCATCTGATCCTTCGGCGTGCCCTGCGTCAGCGACCACTCCGGGGTGCTCTCGGGCCCGCCGAGCACGCACTCCTGGTAGTACTGGCCGAACTCGTTCTCGGCGAGGATCGTGACGTACCAGTGCGGCGAGACGGACCGCTCGTACACGGTCGGCTGGCCGATCTGCGTGTCACCCGCGCTCTGACCCGTGCGGTGCTCTTTGGCGCACAGCGTTCCGGCCTGACCGGCGGTCATGCCCGCGGCATCCGGATCGCCATCCGGATCGGTGCCGTTCGGGGGTTCGACGGGACGCGTCGCGGGCGGACCGGCAGGCGGCGTCGTCGGCGAGACGCCCAGACTCGGGGTCCCCGGCGTCGGTGTACCGCTCGGCGTCGGGCTGGGAACCGTCGGGCTCGGCGACGACGCACTCGGCGACGGCGATGAGATCGTCGGAGTCGGGGACGGCTCGGGAGCGCACCCGGCCAGCATCAGCGCCGCGATCGCCAGCGCACCCGCCACCAGAGTCGTCTTGCGTGCCACGGTGTCCTCCGTCTCGTCGACAGGACAACCATCTCACCCGCGGCGGGCCGCCGACGACCGCACCGCCGATCACCCCACCCGCGCCGCCACGATCCCGCCGTCGATGCTGACCACCTGACCGTGCACGTACGCGGACTCGTCCGACGCGAGAAAGCGCACGGCGTGCGCGATGTCGACCGGCCGTCCCGGCTCCCCCGCCGGCGAGACCGCCGTCATCATCTTCAGGATCTCGAGCGCCGCCGCGTTGCCGGGGGTCAGGATCGCGCCCGGCGCGACGGCATTGACCCGCACGCCGCGGGGCCCGAACTCCGCCGCCCACGCCTGCGTCAGATGCTCGAGCGCCGCCTTCGTCGCCGGATACAAACCGACGTTGGGCGTGCCGATGTGCGCCATCCACGAGGTGATGTTCACGATGACACCCGACCCCTGCGCGACCATCCCGGGAGCGAGCGCGCCCACCAGGTCGTGCGGCACCCGCACGTTCGTCGCGAGCAGCGCGGCCACGTCGTCGTCCGACAGATCCGGCGTCGGACCGATCGGGAAGATCCCCGCATTGTTCACGAGCACGTCGACACGGCCGCCCAACGCCTCGGTCGCCTGCGCCGCGAACGCCCGCGCGGCGGCGGGACTGTCGGCCAGGTCGCCCGTGACGACGGATGCCGCGCCCCCGCCGTCCGCGATGGCCGCGGCCACGGCTTCGGCACGACCGACGTCGCGACCGTGGACGACGACGTGCGCGCCCGACGCGGCGAGCACATGCGCGATCGCCTCGCCGATGCCGCTCGAGGATCCGGTGACGATGGCGGTGCGACCGGCGAGGCGCTGGTCGCGAGGAAGGGTGAGGAGGTTCGTGGTCATTCCTCCACCGTGACGGCCGGGCGCCCGACCGGGTTGCCTGATCCGGTCGGATGCTTGCCGGTTCCCGGTCACGGCGCCCCTGCCCGAGCCGGGAGGCCCGGCATCCGCTTCAATGGGCACATGGACGAGCGGACCCGGACGAGCCTCGACCGCGCCGCGGACCGCGTGCGACGGCACATCGACCGCGTCGCCGCGGCCGAGTCGCTCGGGCTGATCCTGGGTCGCACGACCGCTCCAAGCCCGACGATGTTCGTGCAGTACAAGCCGTGCGTCTCGGTCGTCCTCACGGGGCGCAAGGTCTCGGGCGACGACTCCGCGGCGGGTGGGGAATGGGGTCCTGAGCGCTTCCTCATCACGCCCGTCGACCTGCCCCTGTTCGCCCGGGTGAGCGAGACCGGGCCGGCGGGCGACTTCGTGTCGGTCAACTGGCGGATCGACCCCGCCGTCGTCGCCGAGGTCGCCGGACAGCTGCCCCTCCCCGCTGCGTCCGAAGCGTCGGAGCGGCTCGGCACCATGACGGCGGAGATCGCCGACGTCGTCGACCGGATGCTCGCGCTCCTCGACGCCCCCGCCGAAGCCGGCGTCCTCGCGCCGCTGCTGAACCGCGAGCTCATCGTCCGCCTCCTGCAGAGCGACCAGGCCGCGCGCGTGCTTGCCGCGGCGACCCACGCGAACGCCGACATCGTCACCGCGGCGATTACCACACTGACCCGCCGGTTGGCCGAACCGTGGACGCTCGACGCGATCGCGGCATCCGTCGGCGCCAGCCCGACCACGGTGAGCCGTCGCTTCCGCGAACTCACCGGGCTCACGCCCATGCGGTACCTCAAGCGACTGCGCCTCGGCGAGGCGCGACGCCTGCTGATCACCGACGGCGACACCGCCGCGCAGGCCGGCGCCGCCGTCGGGTACGTCAGCGCATCGCACTTCTCGCGCGACTACCGCTCCGCGTACGGACGCTCCCCGGCATCCGACGCGACCGACCTGCGGGAGCGGATGCGGGCGAGCTGACGTTCACGCATCGGCGGGCGTCTGCCCCTTCTCGGTCGCGGTGAACCAGCCCAGCCAGCCGGCGTCGGTCCTCACGACCTCGTACGGTCCGCAGACGAACACGGTCGACGGCAGCGGCTCGCCGAGGCTGCCGTAGCGGCTGTCGAAGGGCAGACCGCGGCGGTCCATCTCGGCGCAGTCCTCGAGTTCTCCGCCCTCGACCGCGATGACGGCGTTCGTCTCGTCGGTCGTCGCGGTGTTCTTCACGGATGTCGCGTCGGCGGGGATCCACGCGGGCATCTCGACGCCGACCCACCCCTTTGCGGCGGCGGCGCGATCGGCGAACTCTTCGGAGTGCACCTTCTCCAGGGCGTCCATCGGGTTGCAGGCGGCGAGCGCGAGCACGAGCAGAGGGGTGACGAGGCCGGCGGCGGCGGCGAGACGGAGACGAGTGTGGGTCATGACTCGAGTCAAGCCGCGCGGCGTCCGGGTCGAATCGGCCCGCGTGATGATCCGGGGTACGCCGCGGGAATGATGTGCGAACCTCCGTAAGCCGTGTGAGTGCACCCCAATGGTGTGTCATCGGTTGCGGCGGCATCCGATTCTCGGCATCGTTGCCCGCTCACGCCCGCAATCCACGGAAGGGAGCATCATGCTCACTCTCACCGAGAACGCCAGCACCGCCGTCAAGAGCCTCGCCACGCAGATCCCCACCGAGACAGGTGGACTCCGGATCGCCGAGGCCGCAGACCCGCAGAACGGGTACGCCCTGTCTCTCGCCCCCGCTCCGGTCGACGGCGACACCGTCGTCGAAAGCGATGGAGCTCGCGTGTTCGTCGCGCCGACGGCGAGCGTCGCGCTCGACGACCGCATCCTCGACGCCCGTCTCGAAGAGGACGGATCGGTCGGCTTCGCGCTCGCGCAGGCCGTCTGACACAGACGCTTCCCGAAAGCCTCGGACCTTCGCGGTCCGGGGCTTTCGTGGGTTCAGGGGCCTGGTCCGCGCGTCAGGCCATGCGCTCGACGCGCTGCTTCGCCTTCGCCGGCGCGCGGAGCGTTCGTACCGACGCGGCGATGCACAGACCCGACAGGACCAGCACGGCCACCGCACCGATCAGCATCAGCACGCCGAGCACGACGACCGGCATCGGGTTCGTGATGAACAGCACTCCGAGGATCGCGAAGCCCGCCGCGACGACGAGGAACACGAGGCTCATGAAGATCGCGATGAACGCGCCCGAGCCCATCTGCTTGCGCTGGACCGCGTCGTTCCGCTGCGCCTGGTTCGTCATGATGTCCTCCGACCGGTGAAAGTCCTCCCACGGTAATCGCGCCCATCGGCTTCTCCCCAGGGCTTGCGCAGCGCGGTCCACCTCGCAAGGGCACCTGCCCCTGCCACAATGGAGCCGTGCGTCCGTCCCGAGTCTCCCGCGTCGCGCGCGGTGCACTCGCGGCATCCGTCGCCACCTGGGCGGCACTGCTCTCGCACGTCGCCGGCGGCGGACAGGTCCCCGGCTGGCTCGGCATCGCCGTCCCCTTCGCCCTGTCGCTCTTCGTCTGCACGGCCCTAGCAGGGCGACGCCTGTCGCTCCCCCGCCTGGCGCTCGCGGTCACCGGCAGCCAGCTGCTGTTCCACACGCTCTTCGTGCTCGGCACGATCACCCCGTCGGCGACGCCGCACCAGCACGGGATGCCCCTGATGACGGATGCCGGGGGCACCGCCGCGGCCATCTGCGCCGATCCGCTCATGTGGGCCATGCACGGCCTCGCCGCCGTCCTCACCATCGCGCTGCTGCACCGCGGCGAGCGCGCGGTGCAGGGCCTGATCGCCCTCGCGGCCGAGATCGCCGGGTGGGTGCGCGGCCGCATCCTCACCGCCGTCCTCGCTCTCGAGGCCGTCGACCGCCCGACTCCGGCGCCCGCGTCCACCGACGTCCCGGTGCTGCGATCGGTCGCCGTCCGTGTCGCGGCCGGCCGCGGTCCCCCGCGCGCACTCGCGATCTGACGCGCACCGCCGGTCCGCTCTCGACGAGGGATGCCGCGGTGCGCCGCGCCGTGTCATCGGCGCGCCCTCTTGCCGCACCCTTCTTCTCGAAAGCGATCATGACCGCCACCCTGCCCACCCCACCCGCCACCGCCCGACCCGCCCGACGACCGGGCTGGTTCGGCGCCTTCCTCGTGCGTCTGCACTTCTACGCCGGCATCCTCGTCGGACCGTTCATCCTCGTCGCCGCGCTCAGCGGCGCCCTCTACGCCCTGTCCCCGACGATCGAGCAGGCCGTGTACGCGCGGCAACTGCATGCGCCGGTCACCGACACGCAGCTCAGCCTCGGCCAGCAGGTGGAGATCGCCGAAGCGCACGTCGGCGACGCTGCGACGCTCTCTGCCGTCCGACCGGCTCCCGAGCCGGGCGACACGACGCGCGTCATGTTCGCGCAGGACGGCCTCGGCGAGAGCGAGTCCCGTGCCGTGTTCGTCGACCCCGGCACCGGTGAGGTCCGCGGCGACGAGACCGTCTACGGCACGAGCGGATCGCTGCCACTGCGCACCGCGATCAGCAACATCCACCGCAGCCTCGGCCTCGGCGACCCGGGCCGCCTGTACAGCGAGCTCGCCGCATCGTGGCTCGGCATCGTCGTCGTGGCCGGCGTCATCATGTGGGTCATCCGCATCCGCACGGCACGCGCGAAGAAGGACTTCGTCCGGCCGGTGCGCGCCTACACCGGGTACCGTCGCTTCTTCAGTTGGCACACCTCGCTCGGAATCTGGATCGCGCTCGGAGCGGTGTTCCTCTCGGCGACGGGCATCACGTGGTCGACCTACGGCGGACAGAACGTCACGGACCTGCGCGCCGCGCTCGACTGGACCACGCCCGCCGTGTCGACGAGCCTCGGCGAAGCCGCCGGCGGCGGGAATGAGCACGCGGGGCACGGCGCGGCATCCGCTGCACTCACCGTCGACCCGAACACGTTCGACGACGTGCTCGCGGCGGCCCGCAAGGTCAACATCGATACGGGGATGGTGCAGATCACGCCGCCCGCCGCGGCCGATCAGGCGTGGAAGGTGCAGGAGATCGACCGCGGCTTCCCCGGCCATCTCGATGCCGTCGCGATCGACGGCACGACGCTGCAGACCGTCGACCGTGTCGACTTCGCCGACTTCTCGCTGCCGGCCAAGCTCGCCTCGTGGGGCGTCGCGATCCACATGGGCGTCATGTTCGGACTCGCGAACCAGATCGTCATGTTCCTGCTCGCCCTCTCGATCGCCGGCATGGTCGTGCTCGGCTACGTCATGTGGGTCAAGCGGCGACCCACCAAGACCGCACGGGTCGGAATGCCGCCGCGCCGCGGCGTGCTCGACGGTGCCCCGTGGTGGGGTGTCACGGCTGTGGTCGCGGGCGGCGTGCTGCTCGGACTCGCGTTGCCGCTCGTCGGCTGGACCCTCGCCGCGTTCGTCGTGGTCGACGTGATCGTGGATGCGGTGCAGCGGCGGC
Source organism: Microbacterium sp. 77mftsu3.1 (assembly GCF_900100525.1). Taxonomy (NCBI): domain Bacteria; kingdom Bacillati; phylum Actinomycetota; class Actinomycetes; order Micrococcales; family Microbacteriaceae; genus Microbacterium; species Microbacterium sp. 77mftsu3.1. The sequence goes on from NZ_FNCR01000001.1 coordinate 583,761, forward strand.
GCGCCGCGGCGGGGTAAGGCGCGGCCCCGAGATCAGCGGGTCAGTACCAGGCGACGTCGGCCCAGCACGTCGGGCCGGCGTCAGCCTTGGCGGCCCTTGAACCGCGGGTTGAGCTTGTTGATGACGAACACCCGCCCGCGTCGGCGGACGACCTGCGCGCCGGGTTGCTTCTTCAGGGACTTAAGGGACGCTCGGACCTTCATGACACACTCCTAATTGAGAACAGTTATCATCAAGGCTACACACGCCGGGATGGAATGAGGTGTCGGATGATCGAGACGGACGTGATCGCCGTGATGGGAGCATGCGGTCCCGAGCGGGCGCGCTACGCGGCGCGATTGAGCCAGGCGACGTCGAGGCCCCTCCTCGCGGCATCCCGACTCGCCCCGCAGGACCCGGCGTCGAGCGCAGCAGCCTTTCTGCCGTGGCTCGACGTCGGGAGCGGTGTCGTGGCCGAGTTCCCGTCGGATGCCTCGATTCTCGACGTCATCGGGACGCTCGCCGAGCGCGGCAGCGGGCTGCGCCTGCGCGGCGTCGTGTGCGTCGTCGATGCGCCCCACCTCCTCGACGACCTCCGACGCGAGACCTACGCGGGATCTTCCGAGGTCGACGACAGCGGGATGCCGCGCACCCGCTACACGGCTCACGCCCTGCTCGCGGTGCAGCAGCTCGAGTACGCGTCGACGATCATGCTCGTGAATTGGTCGGGACTGTCGACTCCGGACCTCTCGATCACGATGGCGCTGGTCAGCCACCTCGCCCCGTCCGCGCGACTGCGTCTGCATCAGCCGGCCGTCGATCTGCTGCCCGTCGCACCGATCCCGATTCGCTCCCACCAGGACGCGCCCGGATGGGTGCAGCTGCTGAACGGGGAGTTCGCGCCGCACATGACCGACCCGCGGATCAGCGCCCTGCGGTACGAGAACGTCCGCCCGCTGCATCCCGGACGTCTGAACGCTCTGCTCGACGAACGGATCGAGAGCGGGGAGTTCGGCTCCGTCATCCGCTCGGCGGGGTTCTGCCGCTTCGCGACCCGATCGAACGTCATCGCGCAGTGGGATCACGTCGGGTCGATGATCGCCTTCTCGCCCGTCCAGGTGGACGACGGGATGCCGGAGGCTGAGGGGCTCCTCGCCGTCGGCGAGGACATCGCCTTCATCGGCCTGGACCTGCACCACCGCGCGCTTCGCGCCGCCCTCGACGACACCGCGCTCACCGACGACGAGCTCGCGGCGGGACCGTCGGCATGGGCGACCTTCGAGGATCCGTTCCCGACGTGGCAGGTCTCCCGCAGCAGGGAGTGATCAGACAGCCCGTCGCTTGTCACGCTCGGCCTCGACGACTGCGCGACTGCCGACGCGCGCACGGCTTAGGCAGGTCACTGGAAGTCCCTCGACCGGTGCGTCACCCCCACCCGCAGGTCCTCGAACCCGTCGGCGACGAGGTTCGTCACACCCTCGGGCGAGCGCTCGAGCATGCCGCGCGCGATGAGCGCGGGACTGTCGCGCAGGATGCGCCGGTATCTGTTCCATACCCCGACCGAGCAGATCACGTTCATGACGCCGTGCTCGTCCTCGAGGTTCAGGAAGGTGATCCCGGATGCCGTCGCCGGTCGCTGCCGGTGTGTCACCAACCCCGCGACCTCGATGCGCCGGCCGATCTCGTGCTCGCGCATGCCGCGCGAGGTGATCACCCCGCGCGCGTCGAGCTGCGAGCGGTAGTGCGTCAGCGGGTGGTCGTCGGCCGACACCCCCGTCGCCCACAGATCGGCGGCGAGCACGTCGTAACTCGACTGGTCGGGGAACAGCGGTGGCTGCACCGACACCAGCGATCCCTCGAGGAACTCCTGCCGGTCCTGCGCGGCATCCCCCGCCAACCAGATGCCCTCGCGCCGCGTGATCCCGAGGCTCTCGAACGCGCCCGCCGTCGACAGCGCCTCGAGCTGCGCCGCCGTCGCGCCGGTGCGCCGCACGAGGTCGCGCAGGTCCCGGTACGGACCGGATGCCTCCCGCTCCGCCACGATCTTCGTCGCCAGCGGCACCCCGATACCCGTGACCGAGGCGAGCCCCAGCCGCACCGCGAAGTTCCCGTCGCGCCGATGCGCCGCCGATTCGTCAGGCAGCGACCGGTCGAACTCCGGCACGGGCGGCTGGATGCGGTCGGTGCACGAGTCCCGGCCCGTCGGGGCGCGACGGTGTCCAGCCCCGGGCTCGGCAGTGGCTGGCCCCGATCCGGCATCCCGGCCCCCGAGCGGAGATCTGCGCTCCCGAGGAGGAATCCCGCCCGAAACTTCCTCGCGACGGCCGATCCCCGCGGCAGCGCCGCGCTCGGCGCCCGCGCCCCCGGCCTCCCGAGCCCCGGCATCCGCCCCCGTCGAGAACCGAGGAGATGACGCGTCCCGAGGAGCGAAACCCCGCAAACCCTCCTCGAGAACCGACATCTCCTCGCGAACCGACACCGCCATGCCGTCCACCGGCTCCAGCCCCGCCTCCACCCCCGACGCGTGCAGGTCGGGCCGGCGCACCTCGACCCCGTGCCGTCGCGCGTCGGCGGTCAGCGTCGCGGGCGAGTAGAACCCCATCGGCTGCGCACGTAGGAGCGCAGCGAGGAACGCCGCCGGGTAGTGCAGCTTCAGCCACGACGACGCGTACACGAGCAGCCCGAACGACAGCGAATGGCTCTCGGCGAAGCCGAAGTTCGCGAACGCCTGGATCTTCACGTAGATGTCGTCGGCGGCCTTCCCCGTCAGGCCGTTCCGTTCCATCCCCTCGTACAGCTTCTTCTTCAACGAATCGATCCGCTCGATCCCGCGCTTCGATCCCATCGCGCGGCGGAGCAGGTCGGCATCCTCCCCTGACAGATCGCCGATCGCCATGCCCATCTGCATGAGCTGCTCCTGGAACACCGGGATGCCGAGCGTCCGCTCCAGCACCGGCTTCAGCTTCGGGTGCGCGTAGGTGACCTTCTCGTCGCCGAGCTTGCGACGCACGAACGGATGCACCGCGCCGCCCTGGATCGGCCCCGGCCGGATGAGGGCGATCTCGACCACGAGGTCGTAGAACTTCCGCGGCTGCAAACGGGGCAAGAGCCCCATCTGCGCGCGGGACTCGACCTGGAACACCCCGATCGAATCGGCGCGGCACAGCATGTCGTAGACCGCCGCCTCCTCCTTCGGCGTCGCATCGAGGCTCCACCGCTCCCCCGTCGCGGCCTCGATCATGTCGAAGCAGTACTGGAGTGCGGCGAGCATCCCGAGCCCCAGCAGGTCGAACTTCACGAGCCCCATCCACGCGGCATCGTCTTTGTCCCACTGGATGACGGTGCGGTTCTCCATGCGCGCGTGCTCGATCGGCACGACCTCGCCGACCGGACGATCGGTCAGCACCATGCCGCCCGAGTGGATGCCGAGATGTCGCGGCGCCTTCAACAGCTCACCCGCGTACGCGATCACCCGATCCGGGATGTCGTGATCGCCCGGGGTGTCGAGCGTCGCACCCCAGCGCTCGACCTGCTTCGACCAGGCATCCTGCTGACCCGGCGAATGCCCGAGCGCCTTCGCCATGTCGCGGATCGCGTTCTTCGGCCGGTACTGGATGACGTTCGCGACCTGCGCCGCCCGCTCCCGCCCGTAGGTCTCGTAGACCCACTGGATGATCTCCTCGCGCCGGTCCGAGTCGAAGTCGACGTCGATGTCGGGCTCTTCATCGCGGAGGGCCGAGAGGAACCGCTCGAACGGCAGATCGTAGAAGATCGAGTCGATCGCCGTGATGTCGAGCAGATAGCAGACGGCACTGTTCGCGGCGGATCCCCGCCCCTGACACAGGATGCCGCGGCGCCGCGCTTCTTGCACGATGCCGTGCACGATGAGGAAGTACCCCGGAAAGTCCTTCTGCTCGATGACGCCGAGTTCCTTCTCGATGCGCGCACGGTTCGCATCGGTGGCATCCGGGTACTTGCGAGGCACGGCCTCCCACACCAGGTGCCGGAGCCACGTCATCGGCGTGTGCCCCTCGGGCACCTGCATCTTCGGCAGCGCGGGCTTGGCCCGTCGCAGCGGGAACGCGAGCGCGTCGGCGAGCTCGACGGTGCGCTCGACCGCGCCCGGATACCGCCGGAACCGCCGCGCCATCTCGGCCCCCGACCGCAGGTGCGCGCTGGCGTGCGACGGCAGCCACCCGTCGAGCTCGTCGAGCCCGCGGTTCGCCCGCACCGCCGCGACCGCCGCCGCGAGGTGCACCTTCTCGGGCACGGCGTAGTGCACGTTGTTCGATGCGACGACCGGAAGCCCCCGCTCGGCGGCGAGCGCGGCGAGCACGTCGTTGTCGCGCGAATCCGTCGGTGCGCCCTGATCGATGAGCTCGACGTCGACCCGCTCGGGCCCGAACAGGTCGACGAGCCGGTCGAGCTCGTACGCCGCCGCGGCCGGCCCGTCGACGGCGAGCGCCTGCCGGACGGCGCCCTTGCGGCATCCGGTCAACACCTGCCAGTGCCCGCCGGCCCGGTCGGCGAGGTCGTGCAGGTCGTAGACCGGGCGCCCCTTCTCGCCGCCCGACAGCTGCGCGCGCGTGATGGCGGCGGCGAGCCGGTGGTAGCCCTCCTCACCGCGGGCGAGCACGAGCAGGTGCCGCCCGTGCGGGTCGGGCTCGCCGTTCTGCGGACCGGGGAGGCCCAGCGACAGCTCCGCCCCGAACACGGTCTGCAGCTGCAGGTGCTCGGCCGCCTCGGCGAAGCGGACGATGCCGTAGAACCCGTCGTGGTCGGTGATCGCGAGTGCGTGCAGGCCCAGGCGCTCGGCCTCTTCGACGAGGTCCTCGGGCGAGGACGCCCCGTCGAGGAAGGAGAACGAGGAGTGCGCGTGAAGTTCGGCGTACGGCACGGCGTCGCGCGGCCGCTCGATCTCGGGCGTGCGGTACTTTCCGCGCTTGTGCGACCACGCCGGACTGTCGCCGCCGTCGGTGCCCGCCGGTGCCCCCTCGGGTCGCCGTCGGTCGCTGAGGATCCGTTCCATCTCCGACCACGAGACCGACGGGTTGTTGCCCCACCCCATCAGTCGTACCTACCCTCGGCGTGCCAGACGCCCTCCTCGCACACCAGCAGCCACGCGGTCTCGGCCTCGTCGACGACCTGGAACCGGTGCGCGCGACGGGTGCGCGCGGCATCCCACCCCCGCTCCATGACGGGCCAGGGTCCTGCCCACGAGGCGATGCGACGCGGATGCCGGGGCCTCCGCGCCCCCGATGCGTCCGGCGCTCCCGGCAGGATCAGCGCGATCGGCTCGGCCGTCAGCTCGCCGCGCCCGTCGACGGCGACCATGTCGTCGTCGCGATCGATGACGGCGACCGGGACCGGCTCGGGGAAGACGGTCGCTGGCAGCGGGTCGGGCAGGCTCCCCGGCCACGGCCGCGCCCGCTCGGCGATGACGGCGCGGTCACCCCACGGCACGAGCACCTGCCGTTCGGCGAGCCACCGTCCGCCGCCGACCTGCGGCGTCACGACGCCGGTGTGTCCGAGCATCGCCTGTACGCGCGAGAGCGCCGAGTGCACGCGCTCCTCGGGCCCCGAGCCGAACAGACCTGTCACGTGATGGGATGCCGCGTCCACCTTCTCGGGCACGATCCGCACCTTCGCGACGGCGCTCTTGAGCCCTCGCTCCGCGAGCTGCCACCGCACCCGGTCGACGACCGCGGCCGCATCGAACGCCCCCGGATGCAGCCACACCCGCTCACTGTGGTCGCCGCGATCCCCCGTCAGCGCGACGCGCAGCTCGGTGCAGACGAGGTCGACGGCGCCGAGCCCCGAGATGAACTGCTCCGCGGCGAGACGGATGCCGAACGCCACCTGGTCGGCGATCTCGAGCGGTGGCTCGAAGCCGACCTCGCGCTCGAGCTCAGGCGGCGGCGTGCGCGGCTGCACGGGCTGCGAGTCGAGCCCCGACGCGAGCGCGTGCAACCGCGCCCCACGGGGTCCGAGCCGTTCGACGAGCCGCGCGGGCGGCAGCGCGGCGAGCTGACCGAGGGTGTGGATGCCGAGACGCGCGAACAGGCTCGCGACCGACTCGTCCTCGAGCGCCGTCACCGGCAGCGGCGCGAGGAACGCGGCCGCCGTCCCCGGCGGCACGATCCGCATCGGGGCGTCCGGGTCGGTGGCGCGGGCGGCCTGCTCCGCCGTGAACGGACCATCCCCCACCCCCGCGCGCACATCGTTCACGCCGAGCTCGGCGAGCGCGCCGGTGAGCGCCGTCGCCGCACCCGCCTCGCCGCCGTAGAACCGCGCGGGGCCCTTCACGCGCAGGGCGCACAACCCCGGCTCGCGCAGCTGCACACCCGGGGCGATCTCCTCGAGCCGGGCGATGAGCGGGGCGAACGTGCGGTGGTCGCGCGCGTCGTCGGCGTCGACGACCTGGAGCTGCGGGCATCGCGCCTGCGCGTCGCGGCGCCGCATCCCCCGCCGCACCCCGTCCGCCCGCGCAGCCGGCGAGGTCGCGGCGACCATCCCCTTCGCGAAGACGGCGATCGGCCCCTCGGCCTCGGCGAGTCCTTCGCGGGCCAGCGCGACGACCGGCCAGTCCGGCACCCACACGACGAGGCTCCGGACCGGCTCGATCCCGGTGTCGACGAGTGCGGGATCCATCAGCTCACCGCCCGCATCGGGAGGTCGACCACCGGGGCGATGGGCTGCTCGCGCACCGCGATCGCCCCGTCGGGGGCGGGCAGCAGCATCCGCGACGACCGCGGCACCGGAAAGCGCCGGCTCGTGACCGTCACGGTCAGCTCCCGATCCGACAGCACGCCGTAGCCGTCGCCGAGGCCCGACCACCGGGCATCCGTCACATCGATCATCGCCTCGGTCTGCGGCCACGGCCCCTGCACGAGCAGCACCACGCCGCGCTCGCGCATGCGCGCCGCGAGCCGCGAGATCTCGGCATCCTTCGCCCGAGTCGGCGGCCGCACCGCGACGACCGGCAGCACGTCGGCGATCGTCGCCGTTACGGCAAGCCAGCGCGGACCCGGCTCGGGGATCAGCACGAGGTGCGACAGGTCGACACCCGCCTTCTCGGCCGCTTCGGCGCCGAACCCCGGCATCCCGACCACCCCGCACCAGCTGCCGGTCTGCGACGGCTGCGCCAACAGGCCGAACAGCAACGACATCGAGCCGCCGATCGAATACGACGATCCCGGCCGCAGCCCCCCGCCCGGCAGCAGTTCGGCCAGGGCAGGATGGGTGGGAAGGGGCGGCGCCTCGAGCTTGCGCCCCTGGATTTGAGCCATCTGCGCGCGCAGCCGCTGCACCTCTTGGGCGGTAGCGGTGTCGCGCACGATGGATCTCACCTCGACATGGTAGAAGCTTTGTTCGAACGACTCAAGCCGTCTACGTCGAAGATACGCACGGGTTCCGACATCGCCCGCGCCCGCTTTCCCCACTCCGAACGAGCGGATGCCGAGCCTCAGTCCACCTGCTCACCCTGAACGGCGTCGAGAACGCTCTGCCACTCCTCGGCGTACGCACCGACGCCCGTCGCATCCGTCGCCATCGAGGCCAGGCCCGGCGCGAGTCGCTCGATGAGGCCCGGTCCGATGCGACCGGGTCCGAGCGCGCCGAGGTGGGCGCGCATACCCGCGGTATCGAAGACCGGGGTGTACGGCGTCCGTGACGGTGCCCCCTTCCGCGGCGTGAAGAGTCGGACGCTCTTGTGCGAGTAGAAGACGCAGGCGTCGATGCTGAGGTCCTCACCGGTCCTGGCCTCGATGAGCCGGCGCAGCGCGAAGGCCTGCCTTCGGACCTGCACGCGCGGAGCCACGGAGTGCTTCTCCGAGGTACCGCTCGGGTCCGGGTGCCGTGTGATCGAGAGCCCCGTTCCCTGATCCTCTCGCCGCACCTGGATGGCGAACTCGCCGTCCGAACCGGCGTCGATCAGCGCGCCGAACGCCGCGTGCACGGACGACGGAGCGACCCCGTCGAACACGACACCCTTCCAGTTCTTCGCCTCGATCACGATCACGCGGTCGTCCATGAGCAGCACATGATCGAGCTGCGTCACATATTTCGGCTGCTCCCGGCCACCCGTGGCGAAGACGATCCCCGAGAACAAGACGCCGTCCAGTCCGTGCGCCGACACCATCTCCAGGAGCTTCGCCCGACTCCCCACCTCCCACTTGAGGGACGCCGTGTAGGCCTGGTGGTAGCGAGCGACGAGAGCCTGGGATTCCTCCTTCTCCCGCCGTTCGGCCGCGACATCGGCGAGATGCGCTGCCGTACCCTCCTGCACGACCTGCTGCAGATGCATCTCCCACTGCTGGCGCTCGGCGGAAGCCGTCTCGGCGAGACCCGCCAATCGACGCGTGTGCCGGCGGTGCGAGAACACCACCCAGGTAGCCAAGCCCACCACGAGGAATCCCAGAATCAGGAGTATTACCACCGTCGTCGTATCCATGAAGCTCCTACGGGGCATCGGTCTCGATCGAGCCCTTCACGCTACGCGAGCGGTCTCCTGCGCAGGCGCACTCCCCACAACCCGCGTCAACGCGCAGACCGGATGCCGGGGCTCAGCCCGCGTCGCGGGCGAACGCTCCCGGCGCTACACCGAACCGGCGCCGGAACGCGCGCGCGAAGGTGTCCGGATCGCGGAAGCCGGCACCGTACGCCGCGGCGGCCACCGGCATCCCGTCGCGGAGCAGCCCCTGCGCGCTCCCGAGCCGGTACTCGCGGATCAGCGCCGCAGGGCTCTCCCCCTCGCGCCCCAGCACGGCCTGCGCCGTCCGCACGGACACGTGCGCATCCCGCGCGAGCACGTCGACGCAGAACTCCGGGTCGCGGTGCCGCGCGGCGATCTGCGCACGCAGAGCGGATGCCGACGGCACCCCGCGCATCGCCGGAACCTGCGCCTGCGGCTCGAACGACAGCAGTCGATGCTCGGGCAGGGGCAGTTCCGCCACCCGCCACGCGACGTCGAGCGGCCGTCCCGCGCGGGTGACGAACACCTCGTTGCCCCGCGGGTCACCGCCGTGATCTGCCGCGTGGACGATCGGGCACTCGTGCGCGGGGTAGGCGGAGCCGTCTGCGCGATGCCCGTGCAGCACCTCGTGGCTCGGACCTCCCACGACCCGGCGGGGATCGGAGTATCCGAGCAACCGCCCGGCGGCCTCGTTCAGGTGGGCGACGGCGCCACCGGGTCCGATGACCCACAGCGGCTGCGGGACGGCATCCACCACCGCCTGCATCCACCGCTCGATCGCCGCCATGGGCCCACGCTAGGCACCGAGGTTTGCCCTGGCGCGTCGCGCGCGTTTCGACCGTGTCACACGTGCGCACAACGACGGCATCCGTGCGCGTTCTTCCTGCCGCCTCACGCTCCGGGACTGGTCCGATGGAACGAACCGACGAGAGGACACGTCATGACGCTCCCCCAGATCATCAGCAAGCAGGCCGCCGGTGCCGCCATCGACGAGGTGCGACGCAAGAGCGGACTCTCGTGGGACGCGGTGAGCGAGCTCATCGGCCGTCCGCCGGTGTGGACCGCCGCGGCCGTTCTCGGGATGCACGCCCTCCCCCCGGCCGAAGCGGAGCGCCTCGGCGACGCCCTCGGACTCGACGCCGCGCTCGTCGACGCCCTCACCCGCCAGCCGAACCGCGCCGCCGAGGCAGATCTCTCTACCGACCCGACGATCTACCGCTTCCACGAACTCGTGCAGGTCTACGGGCCCGCGCTCAAAGCCCTCATCCACGACCGTTTCGGCGACGGCATCATGAGCGCGATCAACTGCAGCATCTCTCTCGACCGCGTCGCACACCCCGACGGGGACCGCGTCGTCATCACGATCGACGGCAAGTTCCTGCCCTACGCCTGGGTCGAGTCCGGCGTCTGACCTGGGCGCTACGCCGCGAGCGCCAGGTACGGCTCCCACGCCGGATCGGCGCGCTCGGTGCCGCGAACCCGCCAGCCGGCTCCGCGCGGGGGCTGCGGCATCCATCGCAGCTCCCAGTTCATCTCCTGCGGGGTGCGGTCGCCCTTTACGTTGTTGCAGCGCAGGCACGCCGCGACGAGGTTCTCCCACGAGTCGGCTCCGCCGCGCGACCGCGGCAGCACGTGATCGATCGTCGAGGCGCTCTTGCCGCAGTACGCGCACCGGTGACCGTCGCGGCGCAGGACGCCCCGGCGGGTGACCGGGACCCGCCGGCCGGCCGGGATCCGCACATAGCGCGTCAGCACGATGACGGCCGGACGGTCGTACACGTCGCGGGTCCCCCAGACGGGGTCCTCTTCGACGCGTTCGATGATGGTGGCTTTCTCGGTCATGACGAGCACGAGGGCTCGCTTGAACGAGATGACGGCCAGGGGTTCGTAACCTGCATTCAGCACCAGGGTGCGCATAGGGGTGTCCTCTCGAACGGCCGAGACGGCTTCACGGCCTTCCGTTTCGTCGACGCGGTGCGGGTCGAGAGGGGTGCGGGTACGAAAAAAGGCGCCGTCATGAAGACAGCGCCTTATTCGCACGACCGACGTCGTGGCAATCGTGCACACGATGCCGCAGCACATGCCGACCCAGCGCATTCCGGTTGCGAATGCGGGGTTGGATGTCCATACGGCTCCCCTCGGCTCGAACGAGCGTCGGGGTCAGGGTATTACACGCCGGGATGCCCCAGGGCGAACAACAGCAGAACGATGACTGTGTGTCTCGTCAGCCGGCGTTGGCCTGCAGCCAGGACTCGGCGTTCGTGTACCCGTTGTTGATGCGGATCTCGAGGTGGAGGTGGGTGCCGTTGGCGCGGCCGGTGGAACCGACCTGGCCGATGAGCTGGCCGACCGTGACCTTGTCGCCGACGGAGACGCGGCGTGTGCCCCAGTCCATGTGCGCGTAGAGCGAGGTGACCCGCACACCGCCGATGTTGTGGGCGATCTTGACGTACACGCCCCAGCCCGGCCCGGACTCGGACGATGCGACGACGGTGCCGTCGGCGACGGCGTAGATCGGCTCGCCGCGGCCGACCATGTAGTCGGTGCCCTTGTGGCCCGCGTAGGGCGTGCCGAAGTTGTCGAAGTGCGCGAGCGGACGGCGGACCGTGCCCGATCCCGGCGACACGAGCGGAACCGAGGACGAGAAGCTCGACGAGCTGCGCGACGACGATGACGAGGACGAGGCTGACGCGAGTCGGGCTGCGAGGGCGGCCTTGGCGGCCTTCTCTGCGGCCTCCTTCGCCTTCGCTGCCTCGATCTCCTCGGGAGTCGTGGCGGAGTACCCGCCGCGCGCGAGGGTCTCGGGGCTGCCTTCGGATGCGACGACGAGCGATTGTGCATCGTCGGCCGAGACCTGCTGCAGCGTGCGCGCTTCGGCGACGTCGCCCCGATCGGCGGCGGCGAACGCCGGGATCGCGACGGTCGCGACCATGCCGGCGACGGCGGCGACGGTCAGGAAGCTGCGGACGGGGTGAGGGCGCGGGGACGTCGAGCGGGTGGCGGGCGCCGTGGCGGCGACACGTTTGCTCAAGCGACCTTTGCGGGGGGCCGTCGATGCCTCAGAAATCTCGTTCGACGGGTGGAACTCTTCAGCCAAGCTGTCCTCCAGCGCCTCCGCATCCGCGGGTGAGGATGCTGGCTCGTCGGCACTCCGTGTCGGGCACGGATGTAGGGGACACCAGGCGAATGACGAGCCGGAGAGGCAACTCGCGAGGCGGTCCGTGGCGGGCTTCTCGCCTATGGACCCTCCGAGGCTACCGGAAGGTAACGAATAAGTCACGCTCCCGCTCTTGCGAGCGGCGCCGCGACGACGGCTCAGATCTCGCGCGCGTCGACGATGAAGATGTGCGAGGCGACCTCGACGGGGAGTTCGAGTGCCTCGTCGACGCCGTCCATCTCGACGAGGACGTACCCCTCGTTGAAGCGGAACGAGCCGGTGCGCCCGGGGACGACACCCGCGTCGCGCAGCTGCGTCAGGAGCTCGGGATCGACCTGCATCGGCTCCGCCAGACGACGGATGCTGCCCGTCACCGGCCCGCCGGCGTCGTTCAGCCGACGCACGAGGCCGACTACGCCGTTGTCGAACGCGTTGGCCGGAACGTCGCCCAGCTGGTCGAGGCCCGGAATGGGGTTGCCGTACGGGGACTCGGTCGGGTGGTCGAGGAGTTCGATGAGCCGACGCTCGACGAGCTCGCTCATGACGTGCTCCCAGCGGCACGCCTCTTCGTGGACGTACGCCCAGTCGAGGCCGATGACATCCGACAGCAGGCGCTCGGCGAGACGGTGCTTGCGCATGACGTCGACGGCCTTCTGCCGGCCCGGGTCGGTCAGCTCGAGCTTGCGATCCTCCGAGACGACGACGAGACCGTCGCGCTCCATACGGCCGATCGTCTGCGACACCGTGGGGCCGGAGTGGCCGAGGCGCTCGGAGATGCGCGCACGAAGGGGCGTGATGCCCTCTTCCTCGAGTTCGAGGATGGTGCGCAGATACATCTCGGTGGTGTCGATGAGGTCGGTCATGAAGGCCTTTTCGCGCGGGAGACAGTGCCTTCCCAGCCTATCCGGCATCCGGTCGCGGAGCGTCATGGAACCGGAGCCGTCGGGGCCTGCGCCTTAGACTTCTCGCCATGGCGACTGTGACCCTTCCCCGCGAGATCCTGCCCGTCGACGGACGATTCGGCTGCGGCCCGTCCAAGGTCCGTGCCGAGCAGCTCGAGGCGCTCGTCACCCAGGGGGCATCGCTCTTCGGCACCTCGCACCGCCAGGCACCCGTGAAGGACCTCGTCGGCCGCACCCGCTCCGGTCTCGCCGAGCTGTTCCGACTTCCCGAGGGGTACGAGATCATCCTCGGCAACGGCGGATCGACCGCGTTCTGGGATGCTGCGGCCTTCGGGCTCATCGAGAAGCGGGCGCAGAACCTCGTGTTCGGCGAGTTCGGCGGCAAGTTCGCCGCGGCTGCCGCCGCCCCCTGGCTCGAGGCCCCCGATGTGCGCCGCGCCGAGCCCGGCACGAGCGCGAAGCCCGAAGCCGTCGACGGCGTCGACGTCTACGCCTGGGCCCACAACGAGACCTCCACAGGTGTCGCGACGGCGATCTCGCGCGTCCACGGCGACCCGGGCGCCCTCACCGTGATCGACGCGACGAGCGCCGCCGGCGGCATCGACATCGACATCGCCGAGGCCGACGTCTACTACTTCGCGCCTCAGAAGAACCTCGGCTCCGACGGCGGCCTCTGGTACGCCGCGGTGTCGCCGGCCGCCATCGAGCGGATCGAACGCGTCGCGGCATCCGGTCGGTACATCCCCGAGTTTCTGAGCCTGAAGAACGCGCTCGACAACTCGCGCCTGCAGCAGACGCTCAACACCCCCGCCATCGCGACACTGCAGCTGCTCGACAGCCAGCTGCAGTGGATCAACGGCAACGGCGGCCTCGCCTGGGCGGGCGCCCGGACGGCGGAGTCCTCGGGCGCCCTGTACGAGTGGGCGGATGCCGCGTCCTTCGCGACCCCGTTCGTCGCCGACCCGGCCGACCGCTCCCCCGTCGTCGTCACGATCGACTTCGACGATTCGGTCGACGCGGCCGCCGTCGCGAAGAGCCTCCGCGCGAACGGCATCGTCGACACCGAGCCGTACCGCAAGCTCGGTCGCAACCAGCTGCGCGTCGCGACGTTCGTCTCGATCGAGCCCGACGACGTCCGTCAGCTCATCCGCGCCATCGACTACACGGTCGAGCACCTCGCCGATTGACCACGCACGACGAACGCGGCCCCGAGGAGTGATCCCCGGGGCCGCGTTCGTGTGAGAGCGGATGCCGCGCGTCAGTACTCGCGCAGCACCTCCGCATTCTCGTCGTCATCGTTCTCGTCGTCATCGTCATCGTCGTCGGATTCGTCCTCGTCGGACTCGTCGTCGTCCTCGTCGGACTCGTCATCGTCTTCCGACTCGTCGAGCTCGTCGATGTCGACGCCGTCGACGTCGCCGGCGTGAAGGATCGGAGAACCGTCGCTCTCGAAGTCGCCGGCATCGAGGTCCTCGCCGTCGGCGTCATCCTCGTCGGCGTCTTCGTCGTCGTCGTCCACGTCATCGTCGTCGTCCTCGTCGGACGTGTCTTCGCCCGACGCGGCCTGAGCCGCCTGGTACTCCGCGAGCCGCTCGGCCCACGGCAACCACTCGGGAGCGAGCAGCGCGCCGTCGCCGGGCATCAGCTCCACCTCGAGGACGGTCGGGTCGGATCCCTCGACGACGGCGACGCTCACCGTCCAGAACCAGCCGGGGTAACCAGCCATCCGGTTCGCGAAACGGAGCGAGACGACACCCCCGTCTTCGAGCTGATACCCCGCGGCATCGCCCACGGTCGCCTCGGGAGTCACCTCGAGAAGCGCCGCGCGCGCGAGGTCGTGCGCCTCGAACAGGCGCGGGTCGGTGGGGGCGGATGCCTCCGTCAGCTCGACAGGGGCGTCAGCCGACTCGACGGACGCGGTGTCCGGTTCTGCCGGTTCGGTCGATTCAGGCATCGAGGTCATCGGCGACCTTGCGGAGCACAGCGGCGACCTTCTTGCCGTGCGCGCCGCTCGGGTACCGCCCGTGGCGCAGATCGCCGCCGATGCCGTCGAGGAGCTTCACGAGGTCTTCGATGATGACGGCCATGTCGTCGGCGGGCTTGCGGTTGCGCTTGCTGAGGCTGACAGGGGCATCGAGCACCCGGACGGCGAGCGCCTGCAGACCACGGCGACCGTCGGCGACGCCGTACTCCAGCCGGGTGCCGGGCTTCATCGTCGTGGTGTCGGCGGGGAGCGCGGTCGCGTGCAGGAAAACGTCCTGACCGTCGTCGCCGGTGATGAAGCCGAATCCCTTCGCCTCGTCGTAGAACCTGACCTTGCCGGTGGGCATGTGTCGAACCTCGCTGCTCGAGCCCGCGTGCGGGCATGGAAAAGTGGGACCGTCTCAGCCCCACCCACCACCCTAAGCCACCGCGGCGAGCCGCTACTCTGATCGGATGAGCACTCCGCCCCCGGCCGGCGACCTTCCCGTCCGTCGCATAGACCGCATCCTGGCGTTCATGTCCTTGGGACTGCTGGTGCTCTCGGTCGTCTGCTTCTTCTCGATCATCATCGCGTCGGGTCCGGGTGGACTGGAGCAGGCCGACT
Organism: Microbacterium sp. 77mftsu3.1; assembly: GCF_900100525.1. NCBI lineage: Bacteria > Bacillati > Actinomycetota > Actinomycetes > Micrococcales > Microbacteriaceae > Microbacterium > Microbacterium sp. 77mftsu3.1. The sequence continues at coordinate 598,859 of NZ_FNCR01000001.1, forward strand.
TCGCCTCGGGCATCTGGCCCGTGGTGAGCCTCATCGTCTACGTCGCGCCGCCGGTCGCCTTCGCACTGCTGCTCGCGCTGCTGATCATGACCTTCGTGCGACGGGGACGGGCCAACAAGGGCCGTTGACGTGACAGCTTCCGATGCTCGTGCCCTCGCGACCCGCCTCGCGACGCTCGATCCGGATGCCCTCGCCGCGGTGTTCGATGCCCGCCGCATCGCCCCGAACACGTCGTGGACCGACTTCTTCGACGCGGCCGACGCGCTGCTCGACCCCGCGCACCTGAGCCGGGCTCTCGCCGACGTCTCCGACCTCGAGGCGGCCGCGCTCCGTGACGCCGTCGAGGCCGATGCGGCAGTGACCCCCGGTCTTCGCGCCGGTCTGGTCTCGCGCGCCCTCGCCGACGAGGAGGGCCGGCCCTACGCCGCCGTGGCTGCGGCCCTCGGCGGAGCCTCCCCCGTCGAGTCGCCGGTGATCTTCGAGGGCGGGCCCGAATCGGATGCCGCGAGCGCCGAGCGCGCCTTCGACGCCGTGGCCTCGCTCGCCGACATCCTCCACGTGGCCACCCGCACCCCGCTCGGCCGCATCGGCTCCGGCGCCCTCGGAGCCGGTGACCGACGACGACTGGTCGAGGCGGGAGCGGCGGCGACCTCCGACGCAGCCGACATCCTCGTCGCGATCGCCGCCGAGTCCGGCCTGCTCGCGGGGTCGGAACGCAACTGGAGCGTCACCGAATCGGGAACGGCGTGGCTCGGCATCCGCACCGTGGAGCGGTGGATCGAGGTCGCCCGTCGCCTGCGCGACCGTCTGCCCGCCGCGCTGCGGGACGCCTCGGGCGGATGGCGCGACCCGTCGCAGTGGCCCGGTGCGTACCCGTTCGATCCGGCCTGGCCCGATCGCGTCCGCCGCCTCGCCGCGATGCTCACGCAGTGGGCCGTGCTCACCCCGGCGGGCACGACGCCGCAGTGGGCCGCGGGTCTCGCGGCCGGGAAGGACGTCGATGTCGCCGCGCTCCGCTCCCTGCTGCCGCACGAGGTGGACAAGGTCTACCTGCAGAACGACCTGACGGCCATCGCCCCCGGCCCCCTCGAACCCCAGCTCGACCAGCGCCTGCGGACCACCGCCCGCCGCGAGTCCCGCGCGCAGGCGGCGACGTACCGCTTCACCGCCGACACGATCGGCGCGGCCTTCGCGGGCGGCGAGACCTCGGCATCCCTCACGGCGTTCCTCACCGAACTGTCGCTCACCGGCGTGCCCCAGCCGCTCGCCTACGAGATCGAGCGTGCGGCCGCCCGACACGGCACCCTGCGGGTCGGCGTCGACCGTCTCGGATACACCCGGGTCTCGGGCGACCGCGACCTGCTCGACGCCATCAACGTCGATCAGGCGCTGCGCCCCCTCGGACTCGTGACCGACGGCGACGACCTCGTCACCCGCACGAGCGCCGACACGACCTTCTGGATGCTCTCCGACGCGCGCTACCCCGTTCTGGCGGTGGATGCCGACGGTGCCCCGCGGGCTCCGGGCCGCAACGAGGTCACCGAGAGCGCGGCGCCGGAACCGACGGCATCCGATCGATACCGCCCGCTGATCGAGACCCTGCGCGCCAGCCTCTCCGACGACGCGGATGCCGCCTGGCTCGAACGCGAGCTCGACCAGGCCGTCCGCACGCGCGCGACGATCGAGATCACGGTCCGCATGCCCGACGGATCGAGCCGGGACGTCACCCTGGAGGCCGCGGGTCTCGGCGGTGGTCGCCTGCGCGGTCGCGACCGCGCCGCCGACGTCGAGCGGACTCTGCCGCTGTCGAGCATCGTCAGCGTCCGGCCGGTGTGACCGGCGGGCCGGTAGACTTGCCCGTTATGGCTGACGGCCCCCTCATCGTCCAGAGCGACCGAACCGTGCTGCTCGAAGTGGCGCATCCCGACGCGGAGAACGCGCGACACGAACTCGCGATCTTCGCCGAGCTGGAGCGCGCCCCCGAGCACATTCACACCTACCGCGTGACGCGGCTCGGGCTGTGGAACGCCCGCGCCGCCGGGCACGACGCTGAGGACATGCTCGCCACCCTCGAACGCTGGGCGAAGTTCCCCGTCCCGCCGTCGGTCTCGATCGACATCCGCGAGACCGTCGGCCGTTACGGCCGCCTCATCATTGAGCGCGATGACGAGGGGACGCTGATCCTCCGCTCCACCGACAAGCCGGTGCTCGCCGAGATCGCGCGGAACCGCCGCATCCAGCCCCTGCTGATCGCCCACCCAACACCCGATACGTACGTCATCGACGCGTGGGCGCGCGGTCAGATCAAGCAGGAACTGCTGAAGATCGGCTGGCCCGCCGAGGACCACGCCGGCTTCACCCCGGGCACCCCCCACGAGATCGAGCTGCACGAGGACGGCTGGTCGCTCCGCCCCTACCAGCGGAAGGCCGTCGACATCTTCAGCGAGGGCGGCTCCGGCGTCGTGGTTCTCCCCTGCGGCGCGGGCAAGACCCTCGTCGGCGCGGCGGCCATGGCAGACACGAAGACGACGACCCTCATCCTCGTGACGAACACGGTCAGCGCGCGCCAGTGGCGAGACGAGTTGCTCAAGCGCACCTCGCTCACCCCCGAGGAGATCGGCGAGTACTCCGGTCAGTCCAAGGAGGTCAAGCCGGTCACGATCGCGACCTACCAGATCCTCACGGCGAAGCGGAAAGGCGAGTACGCGCACCTCGCTCTCCTCGACGCGCTCGACTGGGGCCTCATCGTGTACGACGAGGTGCATCTGCTGCCCGCACCGGTGTTCAAGCTGACCGCCGACCTGCAGGCGCGGCGCCGCCTCGGCCTCACGGCGACCCTCGTGCGTGAGGACGGCCGTGAGGGCGATGTCTTCAGCCTCATCGGCCCCAAGCGTTTTGACGCCCCGTGGAAGGAGATCGAGGCGCAGGGCTTCATCTCCCCCGCCGTCTGCTACGAGGTGCGCATCGACCTGCCGGCATCCGACCGGCTCGAGTACGCGGCGTCGGCGGACGACGAGCGCTACCGCCTCGCGGCGACCGCGCACGCGAAGATCGACGTCGTCCGCGACCTGGTCGCCAAGCACGAGGGCGAGCAGATCCTCGTGATCGGCCAGTACCTCGACCAGATCGACATCCTCGCCGAAGAGCTCGGCGCGCCGAAGATCACGGGGTCCACTCCCGTCGATGAGCGCGAAGTGCTGTTCGACGAGTTCCGGCACGCACGCATCCCCGTGCTCGTCGTCTCGAAGGTCGCCAACTTCTCGATCGACCTACCCGACGCGTCGGTCGCGATCCAGGTCTCGGGATCGTTCGGGTCGCGACAGGAGGAGGCACAGCGCCTCGGCCGTCTGCTCCGCCCGAAGTCCAACGGGCACAAGGCGAGCTTCTACACGCTCATCGCACGCGACACCGTCGACCAGGACTTCGCGCAGAACCGCCAGCGGTTCCTCGCCGAGCAGGGGTACAGCTACACGATCCTCGACGCGGACAACCTGCTCGCCGCCTGACGAGCGTCAGTCGGACGAGGACGATCCGGACGAGCCGCCGTCCGATCCGCCGGTGCCCCCGGCGTCCGATCCCATCGACCCGGAGCCGCCGTCGGACGGCGACGGCGACGGGGAGTCGGGCGTCGGGGTCGCGTCGGGAGCGGGCGCGTACTCGCCCCACCGCGGCGCCTGGTGCGGCTGCAACGGCGGTCCGTCGTACGGCGCGGGCGTCGGTGTCGGATCGACGAGCGGCTGTCCATACACAGGGGGCTGCCCGTAGACCGGCGGCTGACCGTACACCGGCGGCTGCCCATACACCGGCGGCTGGCCGTAGACCGGCGGCTGGCCGTAGACAGGCGGCTGGCCGTACACCGGCGGGTATGCGTAGGCGGCGGGAACGTGCACCGGCTCCGGCGGCGGCGTGAGGCGCACGGTGCGGCGCCCGTCACCGCGGCGCCACAGCCACTCGACGACACCGACGAATGCGGCGATCATCACGGCGGAGGACACCAGGCTGACGATGCTCGTGTCGGTCGCCGCCGCATCGCTGAGCCCGAAGACCGAGAACCCGAAGGCGGCGAGGTTGTTCACGATGTGCAGGGCGATCGCCGCTTCGAGCCCGCCGGTCCGCCAGGTCAACCAGCCGGCGGCGATCGCGAACACCGCCACGCTCGCCTGCCCGGCCCAGTCGTAGATGTGCCCCAGGACGAACAGCGGGACGGGGAGCAGGATCGCCCATGCGGGGTGCTTCAACCACCGCCCGACCGTCTGCATGAGGTACCCGCGGAAGATGTACTCCTCGGCGGCCGCCTGGAAGGGCACCAGCAGGAGGACGACGAGAAGGGATGCCACGAACGCCGGGTTGTCCGCGGGCGCGACCACGTTGCCGCTCCCCTCCTCTGCCGGGAGCAGGAAGGACAGGGCCGAGATCACGATGTAGACGACCACCGCGGCACCCGCGCACAGGAGGAGCCACTTCCATCGGAGCCTTCCGGCGACCGAGGAGATGTAGCCGACCCGTCGACCGTTCACGACGAAGGACGACAGCAGGTAGATCGGCCACATCACCGCGAGCGACAGCAGGATGATGGCGAGTCCGATCGGGTCGCTGACGTCGATCGTGAGGAGCCGGTCCGTCAGCGCGAAGATGTCGACGGAGGGATCGGTGGCGAGGACGACCAGGCCGAAGACGAGACCGATGATGGTGCTGACGACGAGGTAGAGGACGACGCCCATGGCACCGGTCGCCAGCGGCGTCCACCACCCGCGGCGCTGCCGTGCGAACACCAGCCGATGGAAGGCGGCACCCGGACCGGTGACGTCGGCCGGCAGTGCCGGCGCGGGTCGGGGCGGAACGGGGGCGGGATGCGGGACGGTCACCGTTCCATCCTGTCTCACCGCGCGCGGGGATCGTACTCCGGAGCGACCCGGGAACGGAATGTCCAGCAAACCGATGGATTCCGGTGCCAGTATGGGCTCATGACCGCTGCGCGCATCCTCGTCGTGGACGACGAGCCGAACATCCGGGACCTGCTGGTCACCAGTCTCCGGTTCGCCGGATACCAGGTCCGTGCCGTCGCGAACGGCGCCCAGACCATCTCGGCCGTCCTCGAAGAAGAACCCGACCTGATCATCCTCGACGTCATGCTGCCCGACATGAACGGGTTCAGCGTGACCAAGCGGCTGCGCGGTGCGGGCTACACGGCCCCCATCCTCTTCCTCACGGCGAAGGATGCCACCGAGGACAAGATCGAGGGCCTCAACGTCGGCGGCGACGACTACGTCACCAAGCCGTTCAGCCTCGACGAGATCGTCGCTCGCATCCAGGCCATCCTCCGCCGCACGATGCAGGCCGACGAGGACTCGATCATCAAGGCCGGCGAGATCACGATGGACCAGGACACCCACGACGTCCAGGTCGGTGATGTCTCGATCGACCTCTCGCCCACCGAGTTCAAGCTCCTGCGGTACCTGATGCTCAACCCCAACCGGGTGCTCAGCAAGGCGCAGATCCTCGACCACGTGTGGGAGTACGACTTCAACGGCGACGCCGGCATCGTCGAGAGTTACATCTCCTACCTCCGCCGCAAGATCGATCCGCACTCCTCCGAGCCGCTCATCCAGACCAAGCGCGGGTTCGGATACATGCTGAAGGCCGACCGCACCGCCTGAACGGAGGCGCCCCCTGGGCCCGACGGCATCGCAGGACCGCGTCACCCATTGGTGGCGCGGTCTCAGCCTGCGCACGAAAGTCACCGGCGTGACGGTGAGCATCCTGGCATTCGGGATGATCGCCGCCGGCGTCGGCACCATGATCTTCCTGCGGAACGCCCAGCTCGGCGCCGTCGATCAGTCGCTGACCCAGACGGTCACGACCGACATCGCGAGCAACCTCATGAACGTCACGCTCGACGACGGTGGAGCCACCTTCACCCCGATCGCCGCGGCGCCGACCGACTTCTCGGTCGCGGTGTACAGCGGTAAGGGCAAAGGCGAGCGTCTTGCCGTGGCGGGCGGTGACGACACCCTCTCGCCGCCTGCCTTCCCCGAGACGTTCTCGCTCGATCAGACGGTGCTCGACGGAACGGCGCCGTTCGATCTGCCGTCGGCCGACGGGACGGTGCGCTACCGCGCCAGTGTCGACACCCTCCCTATCCCGGGCTCACGGGAGTACTACACGCAGCTGGTTGCCCTGCCGCTCAACGACGTGAACCGGACGGTCGCCAACTACATCGGCATCTACACGGCCCTCGCCCTCTTCACGATCGTCTGCAGCGCGATCCTGACCCGCGGACTGGTGACCCTGGCGTTCCGCGGCCTCGGCCAGGTCGAGTCCACCGCCATGACCATCGCGCAGGGCGATTTCAGCCAGCGCATGAGCGACATCGCGCCGGGCACCGAGGTCGGCCGCCTCAAGACCGCGATCAACGTCATGCTCGAGCGGATCGACGAGGCGCTGGGCGAGCGGGACTCGACGGTCGATCGGATGCGTCGGTTCATCGGCGATGCGAGCCACGAACTCCGCACGCCGCTCGTGACCGTCCGCGGCTACGCCGAGCTCTACCGCATGGGCGCCATCCAGGACCCGGAGCAGACGGCGCAGGCGATGGAGCGCATCGAGAAGGAGGCGATCCGCATGGGCGCCCTCGTCGAAGACCTCCTCGCCCTGGCGCGGCTCGACGAACAGCGCGACGTCGCCGTGGTGCCGGTCGACCTGCGCCCGATCGCCCGCGATGCCGCACTCGACGCGCGCGCGGCATCCCCCGATCGCGACGTTTCGTTCCTGGGTCAGACCTCGACCTCCCCGGTCCCGATGGTGGTCTTCCCCGCGCAGGACCCCTCGCCGAAGCGGCGAGGCGGCGCCATCGCGGGAGCCGGCCGTCTCCTGCGCCGTCGGAATCGAGCGGATGCCGCGTCCCCCGATCAGGCGACCGAGCCCATCCTGCTGCACCTGCCGCAGCCGGTCGTGCCGATCGTCCTCGGTGACGAGAACCGCATCCGGCAGGTCGTCGCGAACCTCCTCGGCAACGCCCGCCGGTACACTCCGGCAGGATCGCCGATCGAACTCTCCGTGGGGGCGGACCTCGAGACCGGACGCGGCTGGATCTCGGTCGCCGACCACGGCGAGGGCGTCCCCGAGCAGATCCGCAGCAAGATCTTCCAGCGCTTCTGGCGCGCCGACTCCTCGCGCACGCGCGAGACGGGCGGCTCCGGCCTCGGTCTGTCGATCGTCGCCTCCATCGTCGCGACGCTGCAGGGCACGATCGAGGTCACCGACACCGCCGGCGGCGGGGCGACGTTCACGGTGTCGCTCCCGCTCGCGACGGATCGCGCGACCGCCGGGGCGGCTCTCGACGTCGCGACGCAGCCGCTCCCGCGGACACCGCGCAGCGAGAGCTGAACAGCCTCCTCCCCAGCGCACGACGGGACGGATGCCTCTCCCCAGGCGGTGAGGATGCCCGAAGGCCCCGGCGCGGGTCTTTAGCGTGGCGGCATCCCATTCGAAAGGAACCGTCATGACCGCCTTCACCGTCGACAGCGACGCCGTCCTCGCCGCCACCACCACGATCCGCGCCACGGGCGACCGTGTGCAGTCCGAGACCGCCGCGATGCTCGGTCATCTGACCCAGCTGCAGGGTTCGTGGACGGGCAGCGCGTCGGTCGCCTTCCAGGGCGTGGTCGAGCGCTGGCGCGCCGCACAGCGGGAACTGGATGCCGCCCTCGGAGACATCAGCACCGCGCTCGCCACCGTCGGCCAGCAGTACGCGCAGACCGAGATGGCCGCCGCGGGCATGTTCCGCTGACGCGTCCGCGAACGACGAAGGGCCCCTCCCGGAGGAGGGGCCCTTCGTGCTGGCTGTCAGCGCTGGATCAGAAGTCCATGCCGCCGGTCGGGTCGCCGGCCGGAGCCGCCGCCTTCTCGGGCTTGTCGGCCACGACGACCTCGGTGGTGAGGAACAGGCCGGCGATGGACGCCGCGTTCTGCAGCGCCGAGCGGGTGACCTTGGCCGGGTCGATGATGCCGGCGGCGAACATGTCGACGTACTCGCCGGTCGCCGCGTTGAGGCCCTGGCCCGCGGGGAGCTCGGCGACCTTGTTCGAGACGACACCCGGCTCGAGGCCGGCGTTGAGGGCGATCTGCTTCAGCGGAGCCTGGATGGCGACCTTGACGATGTTCGCACCCGTCGCCTCGTCACCGACGAGCTCGAGCTTTGCGAACGCCTTCTCGCCGGCCTGGATGAGCGCGACGCCACCACCGGGGACGATGCCCTCCTCGACGGCTGCCTTCGCGTTGCGGACGGCGTCCTCGATGCGGTGCTTGCGCTCCTTGAGCTCGACCTCGGTCGCGGCTCCGGCCTTGATGACGGCGACGCCACCGGCGAGCTTCGCGAGGCGCTCCTGAAGCTTCTCGCGGTCGTAGTCGCTGTCGGTGTTGTCGATCTCGCGGCGGATCTGGGTCACGCGACCCTCGATCTGCGCTGCGTCACCGGCACCCTCGACGATGGTGGTCTCGTCCTTGGTGATGATGACCTTGCGCGCGCGGCCGAGCAGGTCGAGGGTGGCGTTCTCGAGCTTGAGACCGACCTCCTCGGTGATGACCTGGCCACCCGTGAGGATCGCGATGTCCTGCAGCTGGGCCTTGCGGCGGTCGCCGAAGCCGGGAGCCTTGACGGCAGCCGACTTGAAGATGCCGCGGATCTTGTTGAGCACGAGCGTCGCGAGAGCCTCGCCCTCGACGTCCTCGGCGATGATGAGGAGCTCCTTGCCGTCCTGGATCACCTTGTCGACGACGGGCAGAAGGTCCTTGATGTTCGAGATCTTCTGGTTCGCGATGAGGATGTAGGGGTCCTCGAAGACGGCTTCCTGACGGTCGGCGTCGGTGACGAAGTAGGGGTTGATGTAGCCCTTGTCGAAGCGCATGCCCTCGGTGAGCTCGAGCTCGGTGCCGAAGGTGTTGGACTCCTCGACGGTGACGACGCCTTCCTTGCCCACCTTGTCGATGGCCTCGGCGATTAGGGCGCCGATCTCGGGGTCGGCAGCCGAGATGGATGCCGTCGCCGCGATCTGGTCCTTGGTCTCGATCTCCTTCGCCCCGGCGAGCAGCTCGTCGGAGAGAGCCTTGACGGCCTTCTCGATGCCCTTCTTGAGCGAGATGGGGTCGGCGCCGGCTGCGACGTTGCGCAGACCTTCACGCACGAGCGCCTGGGCGAGGACCGTAGCGGTCGTCGTACCGTCACCGGCGACGTCGTCGGTCTTCTTGGCGACCTCCTTGACGAGCTCCGCGCCGATCTTCTCGTACGGGTCGTCGAGCTCGATCTCCTTGGCGATCGACACGCCGTCGTTCGTGATCGTGGGGGCGCCCCACTTCTTCTCGAGCACGACGTTGCGGCCACGGGGGCCGAGCGTCACCTTGACGGCGTCGGCCAGGGTGTTGAGGCCGCGCTCGAGGCCGCGGCGGGCCTCTTCGTCGAAAGCGATGATCTTTGCCATAAGTGTGTCGTCCCTCCCGGACGTGAGGTTCAGTACCGTGCCCCCAGGGACTGGGAGCGGGATCGTTCTGGCACTCAGGATGAGTGAGTGCTAAATCATTCTGGCACTCGACCATAGGGAGTGCAAGCCGCGCGGCCGCGACCCGCGCTACCGTGGTCGGCGCCGCGCCGATGCCTGCGACGGCGCCCGATGCCCGGGGTGTCGAACGGGTCCAGCCCTACGAGAGGAGATCGTTCCGTGAACCGTGACGACGCGCGTCGAGCGCTGCGGGAAGCCACTGTCGCCGCCTTCGACGAGACGATCGAGACCCTCACCGGCGAGCGGGTGTACGCGGTCACCCTGACCACGGACGACGGCGCGATGAGCGCGGGGCTCTGCATCACCACCGTCGAGCACTACGAGTCGAAGAGGTCGCAAGCGGATGCCGCCGGCGACCTCGCCTCCCCCGGGTACGACGCCTACCTGCGGTGGGACACCGCCGAGTGGCGCGACGAGCTGGCGGGCTGGGAGCACTTCTCGCCGATCTCCCGGCTGCTCGAGGAATCGTCGGACGACACCGACGGCTGGTTCGAGGAACACATCGATGCGCTGATCGCCGCCCTCGCGCACCTGCGGGCCGAGCGCGCAGAAGCGCTTGCCGGAGTCACCCTCTTCGTCTCCGTCACCGACAGCGACGAGACGGAGGCCATCGAGAACCGCTCCGCCCGAGAGCTGAATCCGCCCGAGCTGAGCGGACGCTTCCTGAGCCGATACGAGACCTGACAGGCGTCAGGCGACGACGCGGACGGACTCGGCCTGCGGGCCCTTCTGCCCGGTGCCGACGGTGAACTCGACGGCCTGCCCCTCCTCGAGGACCCGGAAGCCCGACATGTCGATGTTGGAGTAGTGGACGAAGACGTCCTGTCCGTCACCGAGGGTGATGAAGCCGAAGCCCTTCTCGGCGTTGAACCACTTGACGGTTCCCTGGGTCATGCGAATCTCCTGAAGCTGTGGGACATCGAAATGCTAGCCACGGCTCCGCGCTCGCAGACGCCGTTCGGGGCTTTGTTGACACCCCCGAACCGAAGTGTTTACGGCGTCGAAACACGCCGCCGGGGGGCGACGTGTGCTCCGTCATTCGCTGCCGAAGTCGAGGCCGACCACGACGACCAACTGGGGCCGACTCGCGCCATCCGCCGCCGTCGTCTCGGGCGGGGCGACGACCTGATACGTGTCGTCGAGCGACACCTCGGCGCCGCCGATCGCGTCCGCCAGTCCGCGGGCGGCCGCTTCGTCCGCGGGTTGCGCGTAGTAGACCGTGGTCGTCGGGAAGTCGGTGGAACTCGCGTTGCTCACCTCGACGTCGGCATCGGCCCAGCCCGCCGCGATCACCTGATCGCGGATCCGGGCACCCAGCCCCGTCTCGGCCGTCGCATTCAGCACGAGGACCTGGTACGAGGTGTCGACCTTGGGAGCGACGACCTGCGAGGTGCCGCTCGGCCCGGCCGCCGGCCCGAAGGAGAGGCGTCCCGTGGAGAGCAGCGTGCCGAAGACACCCGCGGCGACGATCGCGACGGTCGCGACGGCGGACCAGAAGACGATGAGCCCGATCCGGAGTCGGGGGTTCTCGGCGCGGTGGGCGCCGACCCGCGACACGTTCGGGGAGACGTCGTCGAAACGGTCGGTGGCGGCGGGACGACCCGTCGAGGCGGAGAGGGCCGTCGGGTCGGGCTGCTCTTGCTCAGGCGGGGATGTCGGAGACGGCACCCGAGGATCCTATCGGGCGGAGGCCGGGAGGATCCTGGCGCGGCTGCGGCGCTCGCGCTCCTGGTCGGCGTGGAGACGCCGGAGGCGGTGCACCAGGACCGGATCGTGGGCCACGGCATCCGCGGACTCGAGGATGCGTCCGAGGAGCTGGTAGTACCGCGCGGGCGTCAGCGAGAGCTCCGCGCGGAGCGCTTCCTCCTTGGCCCCGGAGTGCCCGTGCCACCGCGCCTCGAAGTCGAGGACGGCTCGGTCGCGGTCGGAAAGGGGCACTCCCCCACCGTACGACCGTCATCGGGCGACACCGCGGAACATCCGGGCGGTTCGTCCGGTTGAATAGGACGAGGGAAGGAAGAACACATGAGCTATCGCGTGGAGAAGACCGACGAGCAGTGGCGTGAGGAGCTGACGCCCGAGCAGTACGCCGTCCTGCGCCAGGCCGGCACGGAGCGCGCCTGGACCGGTGAGCTCCTCGACGAGGAGCGGGCCGGGTTCTACACCTGTGCCGCGTGCGGGTCGGAGTTGTTCCAGAGCGGCACGAAGTTCGACTCGCACTGCGGGTGGCCGAGCTTCTACGAGTCCGTGCGCCCCGAGGCGGTCGAACTCATCGAGGACAACAGCCACGGCATGGTGCGCACCGAGGTACGCTGCGCCAACTGCGGATCGCACCTGGGGCACGTGTTCCCCGACGGGTTCGGCACGCCGACCGGTGACCGCTACTGCATGAACTCGCTGTCGCTGTCGTTCACCCCGAAGGGCGACGGGGCCTGATCCGTCGCGGCGCTCAGCGCCGCACGCGCCAGAACGCTGCGACCGACACCGACGCGAGACCGATCACGACCGTGATCGCCTCGACGAGGAGACCGGGCCCGGCGGGCGCAGGCCAGAGGGCGTCGAGGACCAGCGAGGCGACGAGCTGGCCCGAGACGGCCGCCAGGCCGAACAGCAGGACACCGGTCCGCGCCACGATCGCGGCCGACATGACGATGTACGTCACACCCAGGACGCCCCCGAGGTAGAGCCACGGCTCACCCGGGGGCGTTGCGGGTGGTCCGCCTACGAGGGTAACGATGACCGCCAGTACCGTGAGGATGACGGTGCCGACGACGAAGTTGACGAGCGTCGCTGTCAGGGGCGTACCCACGCGGGCGCGCAGCCGGCCGTTGGTGGCCTGCTGCCACGCGAGGCCGACACCCACGAAGACCGGCAGGATCACCATCCACACCGGTACCCCGGCCAGTCCGTCCCCGGCGATCAGCATGACGGCCACCGCACCGAGCGCGAGCACCCCGCCGACCAGGCGCGGTACTGTGACGGCCACGACGCCTCCCGGGCCGAAGCCGATCCGGTCGAAGACCAAGCCGCCCACCGTCTGTCCGGCCACGATGCCGACGGTGAACAGCGAGACGCCGACGATGCCGACCGCGAAGCTCTGCGTCCCGACAGTGAACGCACCGGCCGCGCCGCCCACCAGCATCCACCAGGGGATCGTGTGATCCCGGATGCCGCGGGCCAGGGCGGCGGCGCCGCGCCTGCCCGCGGGCGTCAGCACGCTGATGAGCGCGATCAGGAGCAGTCCGCTCGCGAACGAGACGACGGCGGCGGCCATCGCGTGCTCGAGGCGCACGCCGAGCTGCCCGTTGATGCGGGCCTGAACGGCGGTGAGCACACCGACCGACACCGCCCCCAGAAGGGCGGGAGAGACGGATGCCGGGGCTGAGGGAGTCGCAGTCGTCACGCCGATCGGCTCAGCCGAACAGCGCGGCGGCTTCTTCGTAGCGGTGCGGCGGGACCGTGTGGAGAGATCCGAGGGCCTCGGCGAAGGGGACGCGCACGATCTCGGTGCCCTGCATCGCGACCATCTGGCCCCACGCGCCGTCGACGATCGCGTCGGCGGCGTGCAGGCCCAGGCGCGTGGCGAGCACGCGGTCGAAGCCCGACGGCGATCCGCCGCGCTGGATGTGGCCGAGGACGGTCGAGCGGGTCTCGATGCCCGTGATCCGTTCGATCTCGGGCGCGAGGATCTCGCTGATGCCGCCGAGACGCGGGCGGTTGAACGCGTCGAGGCCCTTGTCGCTGAAGGCTTCGTCCATGCCGGTGAGCTTGAAGCCCTCCGAGACGACGACCAGCGGCGCGCGGCCACGGTCGTGGGCCTTCGTCACCTGCTCGGCGATGTCGTCGATCGACATGGGCTGCTCGGGGATGCAGATGACATGGGCGCCCGCCGCGATGCCCGAGTGCAGGGCGATCCAGCCGACGTGGCGCCCCATGACCTCGGCGACCATGCAGCGCTGGTGGGAGTCGCCCGTGGTCCGCAGCCGGTCCATCGCCTCGGTGGCGATGTTCACGGCGGTGTCGAAACCGAAGGAGTAGTCGGTGGCGTGCAGATCGTTGTCGATCGTCTTCGGGACGCCGAGGACGTTGATCCCGTCCTTGTGCAGGCGGTCCGCCGCGGCGAGCGTTCCCTCGCCGCCGATCGCGACGATGCCGTCGAGACGGTGCCCGTACATCGTCTTGGAGATGTTCTCGGCGCCGCCGCGCGGCCCCTCGTAGGGGTTGGTACGGCTCGTGCCGAGGATCGTGCCGCCGACCTTCGACAGCCCCTTCACCTCGTGACGGGTCAGGGGGAAGAAGTCACCGTCGACCACGCCGCGCCACCCGTCGCGGATGCCCACGAACTCGATGTCGTAGGTCGTCGTGCCCTTCAGCACGATGCCCCGGATGACGGCGTTCAGTCCGGGACAGTCGCCGCCGCTCGTGAGGATACCGATCTTCATGGGTGGTCCTTTGGGTGATATCGGGTTGGTGCTGGGGGCGACGGTGCCTCCACGACACTAGCGTCGCGGCGGCATCCCTTGCCAGCGGAGCGACCTCAGGCCGCGCCGAGGGCCTGCCGCAGGAGGTGCATCAGCGCCGACAGCTGCACGGAGTCGCTCGAGGTCGGGTCGACCGCGTCGCCGTCGAGGGCGCGCTGAGCGAGCCCCTGTTTGCTGTCGATGAGCTCGGCGATCTTCGTGTCGATCGTGTGCGCCGCAATGATGCGCCACGCGGTGACCGGCTCGCCCTGGCCGATGCGATGCACGCGGTCGATCGCCTGCGTCTGCTCGGCCGCGGTCCAGCTGAGCTCGGCGAGGACCACGTTCGAGGCGGCCTGCAGGTTGAGGCCGACACCGGCGGCCGTCAGCGAGCACACCGCGATCGCGACGTCCGGCTCGCCGTTGAAGGCATCGATGGCCTGCTGGCGGACGGGCGTCGTCTGGTCGCCGCGGATCGAGACGGTGCGGAGCCCCGCCGACGCGAAGTGCGCCTCGGCGGCATCCATCACGTCGATGTGCTTCGCGAAGAAGACCACCTTGCCGACCGAGCGCTGCAGCTGCACGGCGTAGTCGGCGGCGAGGTGCGCCTTGGCCTGACCGATGCGGCGGACCATCGTGAAGACGTTCTCGGAGCCGCTGCCGGCGGCCTTGGCCTCTTCGAGCTCACCGTGGGCGACGAGTCGCACGATGTCCTCGTCGGCCTCGCCGCGGAGAACGCGGTCGCCGCGGGCCTCGATGATCCGGCGGTACTTCGCCGCCAGACGATCGCCGAGCTCGCGCTCGGCGGCACGGATCGACCGGCCGTATTCATCGTCGAGCTCGACGGGGAGGTCGGCGACGAGCTTGTCGGGCAGGTCGGCGGCGACGTCCTTCTTCTTGCGTCGGACGATCCCCATCGAGATCACGGCGGAGCGCGCCTCGGGGTAGAACGCCTTGTCGGCCGGGGTCAGGCCGGTCTCGTCGAGGCGCGCCATGAGCTCGGGGCCCGGCTTCTCACCGTTCGTCCAGCCGAGGAAACGCCAGATGGCGTCGAAGTCCTCGACGTCGTTGATGAGGGGCGTACCCGTCAGCGCCAGCAGGAGCGGGTCGCGCACCTGCTCGCGGATCCGCGACCCGAGGGCGAGCACGTTCCGGGACCGCTGCGAGGTCAGGTTCTTGATGAAGTGGGCCTCGTCGACGACCATGCCCTGCAGCCCGATCGAGCTCAGCCAGGCGAGGTGACGGTCGAGAATCTCGTAGTTGACGATGAAGACGTCGGCGAAGGCGTCCATCGTCTCGCCGTCGCCCTGGATGACGGTCGCGCGTCGCTGCGGCGTCCACCGCTCGACCTCGCGCGCCCAGTTCATCTTCACGACGTTGGGGACGACGACCAGGAGCGGGTAGGCGTCGGCGACGGATGCCGCGAGCACCGACTGCGCCGTCTTGCCGAGACCCGGCTCGTCGGCGAGCAGGAAGCTGCGGTGTCCGGAGCGCACGGCTTCGAGGAACCGCGACTGGTGTTGCATGACCTCGAGGCCCTTGGGCGAGAGGCGGTCGAACTCGGGCACCGGAGGCAGATCCATTGACGCGGCGCCCCCGCCGGCGCCCGTCTCGAAGGCTTTGTACAGCGGGCCCATGAGCTCCCAGCCGTCGAGTCGGCGACGCGGCGTGGGTGCGACGGCGCGGAGCGCGGCGTCCGGGGACAGGAAGGGGTTCGACTCCTTGCGCGCCTCGACCTGCGGCGGCACGACCTGACGGTCGGCGACGCCCTCGGGCACGACGGGGGTCTGCGCGGGCTTCGCATCGGTGATGATCAGCTCATCCTCGGGCAGGTCGGCGCCCGACTCGATGAGCCAGTCGCGACGCATGCGACGGGCGACCGGCGACGTCGCCTGGTCGACCTCGAGCAGCTGGATGAGCGAGGTGTCGCGCGCGGCGGTCTTGGCGAGGATCGTCGCGACGCCGTCGAGCCGCTTGAGCAGCTCGGCGCGGGCGCCGTCGGCGATGTCGGTCGCGGCCTTGACGCGGGCGCGCTCCTCGCGGACGAGGAACGCGATCACCTGGAACTTGACCCGATTGGTCGGCCCCAGCTTTCCGCGCTGCGCCTTGGCTTCGACCTCGCGTACCTTGCGGGCGAGGATCGGGATGAGGGGTGCTTCGTCGTCTCGACGCGACGACGATTCCCGGCGACGCCGAGCGGCGGTCTTGGGGGCGGTGGCTGCCGTGGTCGGCATGCTCCTCCTGAGCGTGACACCGGCGGTGCCGGCGGTGGCCGTCGATGACGACGGTCTTACGAGACCGCGACGGTGCAGTCGCGGTGCGATATGGTCCCCGGATCCCCCGGCTGCGGGCACTCGCTTCTGCGAGCTGCGGCGACGGAAGGATCCTTCTCCCCCAGTCTAGCGTGTCCTCGCGACCCCGAACGTCGCCTCGCGGGTGGGCGCGTACGCTGGGAACCATGCCCACCGAACGTGAACTCGCCGCCACCATCGACCACGCGATCCTGAAGCCCGAGCTGACCCGGGCCGACGTCGACGCGGAGCTCGACATCGCGGCCGAGTGGGGCGTCTTCAGCGTCTGCGTGCGCCCGAGCGACATCCCCCACGCCGTCGAGCGCCTCGCCGGCACCGGTGTCGCGGTCGGCACGGTCATCGGCTTCCCGCACGGCACCACGTCGACGGTCGCGAAGGTCGCCGAGACCCGTCAGGCCATCGCCGACGGCGCCGCCGAGGTCGACATGGTCGTCAACATCGCCGCCCTCCGCTCCGGGTTCGACGACGTCGTCGTCAGCGACATCCGCGCGGTCGTCGAGGCGGCCGGCGGTCGCGTCACCAAGGTCATCCTCGAGACGGCACTCCTCCACGACGAGCAGATCGAGCGCGGCAGCCGCCTCACCGAAGCGGGAGGCGCGCACTTCGTCAAGACCTCCACGGGCTTCGCCGGCGGCGGCGCGACGGTCCCCCACGTCGAACTCATGCGGCGCACCGTCGGCGCGGGCGTCGAAGTGAAGGCATCCGGCGGTGTCCGCAGCTACGCCGACGCGCTCGCCATGATCGAGGCCGGCGCCTCGCGCCTGGGCACCAGCGGCAGCGCCGTCATCCTCGGTGAAGCACGTCGAGTGGATGCCGGGGCCGCAGCCACCGGCGCCGTCGACGACTCCTCGTACTGAGTCGGTCCGTCAGCGTCGGTTCGTCACCCGCCGGACCGCAGCGCGGCACGGACGTCGGTGACGTCGGCATCCATCTGAGCGATCAGCTTGTCGATGCCTTCGAAGGCCACCATGCCGCGCACACGGGCGACGAACTGCACTTGGACGATGTGCCCGTAGAGGTCGAGGCCGGTCTCGTCGAGGACGTACGCCTCGACCTGGCGGACGGGGACGTCGTCGAACGTGGGGTTCGTGCCGATCGAGATGGCCGCGGCGTATCGGGTCGCGGGGGCGTAACCGCCGGCATCCGTCCCCTCGTCGACGAGCCAGCCGGCGTACACGCCGTCGGCGGGGATGAAGCCCTCGGCGTCGGTCGCGAGGTTCGCTGTCGGGTAGCCGAGCTCGCGGCCGCGCTTCAGCCCGTGCACGACCTCGGCCCGGACCGCGTGCGGGCGGCCGAGCAGCCGCGCGGCGTCCTCGACCTGGCCCGCGGCGAGCAGCTCGCGCACCCACGTCGACGAGACGCGACGTCCACCGCCCTGCACGTCGCCGACGATGTCCACGGTGAAGCCGTGCCCGCGGCCGAACTCGACGAGGAACTCCGGCGTACCGGCTCCCCCGCGACCGAAGCGGAAGTCCGCGCCCACCATGACGCAGACGGCACCGAGCGCATCGACGAGGATCCGCTCGGCGAACGTCTCGGGCGCGAGGGCCGCGAGCGCCTCATCGAAGCGGAGCACGAGCACCGCGTCGACCCCCGCGTCGCGGAGCAGGGCGATCTTCTGGTCGACGCTGACGAGGGCCTCGGGGCAGAGCTCCGGGCGCAGCAGGCTCAGGGGGTTGCGGTCGAAGGTCACCGCGACGACGCGGGCCCCGGCATCCGTTGCCGTCACCCGGGCACGGTCGATGACGGCGCGGTGGCCGGAGTGGACGCCGTCGAACTTGCCGATCGCGACGACGCTCGGGCCGAACCCCGCGGGGATCTCGGCGGGGTCGCGGAAGACGATCACGCCGCGCCGCCCGTCGTCCGTCCGCGGCGGTGCCCGATGAGCCACCAGAGGCCCAGGAACGGCAGCACGAGCGGGATCAGCACGTACCCGATGCCGTAGCCGGACCAGACCGTCGGGTGGTTGAAGAGCTCGGGGTGGGTCAGCGACAGCGTGCCGACGACGAGGACGCCGACGAGCTCGAACACGATGGCCGCCCAGGCGACGCGGTACCACCGCTCCGATGCGCTGAAGATGAGGGCGAGGGTCGCCAGGATGTAGACCAGGGCCGACAGCGCCGAGAGCGAGTACGCGACGGGGGCGTCGTCGAACTCCCGGACGATCTGGACGAACGAGCGTCCCGTCGCGCCCAAGGCCATGATCGCGTAGACGACGACGAGAACACGGCCGACACCGGTCATCCGACGCGGGGATGAGGATGCGGCCGACGGAGCGGGCGGGGTCGGCGCGGTCTCAGGCATGGCATGTCAATCCTACGGCCGCGGCGGGCCGGCCTCGCCGTCGGAGGCGGCGGGGCTCAGGCGACCTGGATCGTCCAGATGACGTTCATCCGCCACACCATGATCGCGATCGCGAAGGCGGCGACGCCCATGATGACGGTGCTCCAGCGGCTGCGCTCGATGAGGGCCCAGATGACCGCGGCCGGCGGGATCAGGACCGCCGAGACGAGGTACACCCAGAACTCCAGCAGATCGCCCGACGGCGGGTTGCCCACGAACGGCGCGATGATCGAGATCACGACCTGGACGACCAGGAGGACGAGGATGAGCGCCTGCGTACCGACCGACAGATCGCTCGGGCGTCGGCCTGCGAGCCCCAGCACCGTGCACAGGAGGCCGGCGATGCAGGCGACGGCGATGAGGACGACGGTGAACCACGCGATCACGGCTGCTCCTCGGGCATGTTCATGAGGCTCTTCACATCCGCCCCGCGCCGTCCGACGATCCCGACGAGCACACCGTCGGGATCGATCGCCGCCGGATTCTCGCCGGTCAGGCGGTCCGCGGCGCCCAGCAGGCGCTTGCCGTGGCGCAGGTCGCGCGCCTCGTCGGCGGTGACCGGGAAGGCGCCGAGAAGGGATGCCGCGACCTCGGCGGCATCCTTCAGCGGCACCTGGGGAGTCAGCTCCACGACGGCTTCGGCGACGTCGAACGGGCCGACGCGCGTGCGGCGGAGAGCGGTCAGGTGGCCGCCGACGCCGAGGTCCGCGCCGAGGTCCCGCGCGAGCGCGCGGATGTAGGTGCCGCTCGAGCAGTCCACGACGACGTCGACGTCGATGACGCCGTCACCGCGGCGGATCTCCCGCACCTCGAACCGGCTGACCACGACGTCGCGGGCCTTCAGCTCGACCTGCTCCCCCGCGCGCGCCAGGTCGTAGGCGCGGCGCCCGCCGACCTTGATCGCCGACACCGTGCTCGGCACCTGCGCCATGGGCCCCGTCAGTGAGCGGATGCCGCGGTGGATCGCCTCATCGGTGACGCCACCGGCATCCGTCGTCGAGGTCTCGACGCCGTCGGCGTCATCGGAGTCCGTCGTGACGCCGAGGCGGATCGTGGCTTCGTAGGTCTTGTCGAGCCCGACGACGTAGGTCAGAAGGCGCGTGGAGTGACCGATCCCGAGGACGAGCAGGCCCGTGGCCATGGGGTCGAGAGTGCCGGCGTGGCCGATCTTGCGCGTGTTCAGCGCGCGGCGGGCGCGCGCCACGATGTCGTGGCTGGTGACGCCGCCGGGCTTGTCGACGAGGAGGATCCCGCCGCTCCCCTGACTCTGGTGCATGGCTTCCAGCCTAGGCTGGAGCGGTGCCCGACCTCGCCCCGCCGCTGATCGCGTGGTACCGCGACAACGCCCGGGACCTGCCGTGGCGACGCGAGGGGTTCTGTGCCTGGGGCACGCTCGTGAGCGAGTTCATGCTCCAGCAGACGCCCGTCGCCCGGGTCATCCCCCGCCTCGAGGAGTGGCTCTCGCGCTGGCCGACACCGGCCGACCTCGCCGCCGCTCCCCCGGCCGACGCCGTCCGCCTCTGGGCGAACCTCGGCTACCCCCGCCGCGCCCTCTGGCTGCACCGCGCGGCGACGGAGATCCGCGACCGGCACGACGGGATGGTCCCCCGGGACGTCGATGCCCTGCTCGCGCTCACCGGGATCGGCGACTACACCGCCCGGGCGGTGGCAGTGTTCGCGTTCGGCGACCGGCATCCCGTCGTCGACACGAACACCCGACGCGTCCTCGCGCGCGCCGTCGAGGGACGCTCGCAGCCGAGACCTCCCGCGAAGGCGGACCTCGCCGCGATGGCCGCGATCCTGCCCGAGGACGACGGCGACGCCGCGGTCGTCAACGCGGCCGCGATGGAGCTCGGCGCCGTCGTGTGCACGGCACGCACCCCGCGATGCGAGGCGTGCCCCCTCGCCGACCTCTGCGCCTGGCGCGCCGCCGGATACCCCGACACGGGCGACGACCGTCGCAAGCAGGCGCGCTACGAGGGCAGCGACCGTCAGGCGCGCGGAGCGGTCCTGAAGGTACTGCGGGATGCCGACGGCCACGTCGCGCCCGCCGCCGCGGTGATCGCCGAATGGCCCGACCCGCAGCAGCGGGACCGGGCCATCGACTCACTCATCGTCGACGGCCTGGTCGAGGCCGTCGACGGGATGCTGCACCTGCCGCGCTAGCGCGCGGCGGGAGAGGACGTCTCAGTCCTCGTCGCCCTCTTCGCGGGGCTTCACGTACGGGTCCTCGTCACCGGCGTACGAGCCGGATGCCGCGATCCCCGCCACCTGTGCGTCACGCTCGCGCGCCTCGCGCAGAAGCTCCTCGATGTGACCCGCGTTCTCGGGGAGCGCGTCGAGGATGAACTCGAGGGTCGGGGTCAGACGCGTGCCGAGCTGACGCCCGACCTCGCTGCGCAGCATCCCCGTTGCCGCCTTGAGGGCAGCGGCCGAGTCGGTGCGCGCGTCGTCGTCGCCGTAGACCGTGTAGAAGACGGACGCGTGCTGCAGGTCACCCGTCACACGGACGTCGGTGATCGTGACGAATCCGAGCCGCGGGTCGCGCAGCCCCTTCTCGAGGCGCTCCGCGATGAGCACGCGGATGCGGTCCGCCAGCCGTGCCTGCCGTTCTCCGGCCATGTCCTTCTCCTTCTCTACCCGGCCCGCGATACGGCGGGCCGGAAACTGCGGAGGACTCGGATGTCCGTCCGAGGCAATCGGGGCAGGGGCCCCGCTCTTGCCGAGGACGGACATCCGAGTCCGTAGCAACCTGAGGATCAGCCGCGCGGCTTCTCCACCATTTCGGTCGTCTCGATCTCGTCACCGATCTGGATGTCGTTGTACTTGCCGAGACCGATACCGGCCTCGAAGTCCGTACGGACCTCGGTGACGTCGTCCTTGAAGCGGCGCAGCGACTCGATGGCCAGACCGTCGGCGAGCACGACGCCGTCGCGAATGACCCGCGCCTTGGCGTTTCGCGTGATCGTTCCCGAGCGGACGATGACACCGGCGATGTTGCCGAACTTCGAGGAGCGGAACACCTCGCGGATCTCGGCGACACCCGACTGGACCTCTTCGAACTCCGGCTTGAGCATGCCCTGGAGGGACTGCTCGACGTCGTCGATCGCGTTGTAGATGACCGAGTAGAACCGGACGTCCACACCCTCGCGGGCGGCACGCTCGCGGGCCTTCGTGTCGGGGCGGACGTTGAAGCCGATGACGATCGCGTTGTCGATCGTCGCCAGGTTGATGTCCGACTCGGTGACGGCACCCACACCGCGGTGGATGATGCGCAGCTGGACGCTGTCGTCGACCTCGATCTTGAGGAGCGACTCCTCGAGGGCCTCCACGGCACCCGAGACGTCACCCTTGATGATGAGGTTGAGCGACTCGACCTTGCCCTCTTCGAGAGCGCGGGTGAAGTCCTCGAGCGAGATGCGCTTGCGGGCCTTGGCCAGCTGGGCGTTGCGCTCGACCGCTTCACGCTTCTCAGCGATCTGGCGGGCCATGCGGTCCTCTTCGGTGACGATGAACACGTCACCGGCGCGGGGCACGGAGTTCAGACCCTGCACCTGCACGGGACGCGAGGGGTAGGCCTCGTCCACCGCATCGCCGTTCTCGTCGATCATGGCGCGGACACGGCCGTAGGCCGTGCCTGCGACGATCGCGTCGCCGACGCGGAGCGTTCCAGACTGGATCAGCACCGTGGCGACCGAACCGCGACCCTTGTCGAGCTTCGCTTCGATCGCGACACCGCGAGCCGCCTTGTTCGGGTTGGCCGTGAGGTCCAGACCCGCGTCGGCGGTGAGGAGGACGGCATCCAGCAGTTCCTGGATGTTGGTGCCCTGACGAGCCGACACGTCGACGAACATGACGTCGCCGCCGTACTCCTCGGCGACCAGGCCGTACTCGGTGAGCTGCTGACGGACCTTCGCGGGGTTCGCGTCGGGCTTGTCGACCTTGTTGACCGCGACCACGATCGGGACGTTCGCCGCCTGAGCGTGGTTCAGCGCCTCGACCGTCTGCGGCATGATGCCGTCGTCGGCCGCGACCACGAGGATCGCGAGGTCGGTCACCTGCGCACCACGGGCACGCATGGCGGTGAACGCCTCGTGACCCGGGGTGTCGATGAAGGTGATCGCACGCTCGATGCCCTCGTGCTCGGTCCAGACCTGGTAGGCACCGATGTGCTGGGTGATGCCACCCGCCTCACCGGCGACGACGTTGGTCTGACGGATCGCGTCGAGCAGTCGCGTCTTACCGTGGTCGACGTGGCCCATGACGGTGACCACGGGAGGACGGATCTCGAGGTCGTCCTCGCTCTCCGCCTCCAGCTCGGCCTCGAGGTCGAGACCGAAGCCCTCGAGGAGCTCTTTGTCCTCGTCCTCGGGAGACACCATCTGGATCTTGTAGCCGAGCTCCTCACCGAGGATCTCGAACGTCGCCTCATCCAGCGACTCGGTGGCCGTGGCCATCTCGCCGAGGTTGAAGAGGATCGTCACCAGGGTGCCGGGCTGGACGTTGTACCCGCGCAGGGCCTCGAGCTTGTCGGCGAAGTCCGAGATCGACGCACCGCGACGCAGGCGGATGATCTCGCCGTTGCCCTTGGAGACGTTGACGCCGCCGACGACCGGCGCCGACCGCATCTCGAATTCCTGCCGCTTCGCCCGACGCGACTTACGCTGCTTGGACTTGCCGCCACCCTTACCGAAGGCACCTGCGGTACCACCGCCGGGACCACGGCCACGACCGCCACCACCGCCGGGACGACCGGCGAAACCGCCGGCGGGAGCACCCGGACGCGCGGCGCCGAAGCCACCGGCGCCGCCGGGACGACCGGGGCCGCCGGGACGCTGTTGGAAGGGTGCACCGGGACGGCCGCCGCCACCGGGACGACCCGCACCGCCGGGACGCGGGGCGCCGGGGCGAGGGGCACCGGGACGCGGCGCCTGGGGACGCGGGATGTTGCCCGGGTTGGGTCGCTGACCCATGCCCTGAGCCGATGCGAACGGGTTGTTACCCGGACGCGGGCCGGCGGGACGCTGGCCCATGCCCTGCGAGCTGGCGAAGGGGTTGTTGCCGGGGCGCGGCGCACCACCCGGACGGGGCGGCTGTGCGCCCGGCTTGCCGGGGGTTGCTGCGGGAGCAGCGGCGCCCGGTGTCGGAGCGCCGGACTCGGCCGCGGCCGGAGCGGGCTTCTCAGCCGCCGGCTCGGCGGGAGCTGCGGGTGCTGCCGGCTCGGGAGTCGGAGCGGGCTTGGGTGCCGACGGGCGCGGTCCGGGCGTTGCGCCGGATGCCGGTGCCTTGGCGGCGGGCTTCGCGGGCGCGGCGGCGGGTGCCTTCACGCCTTCCGCCTCGAGGGCGGCGCGGAGCTTGCGAGCCACGGGGGGCTCGATGGTGGATGAAGGGCTCTTGACGAATTCGCCGAGCTCCTTCAGCTTCGCGAGGGCGACTTTACTGTCGACGCCGAGCTCGGAAGCGATCTCGTGCACGCGTGGTTTTGCCACAATTCTCCTGTCTGGGGCCCGCCCCGGACAGGGCGGACCGTCATTCGCGGACGGGTCTCATTTCGAGCCGTTCACTTTGTGTCCATAGCCGTTCAGCCGTTTCGCTGGAGGGATTCTCTGGTGGTCCGCGCATCCAGCTCCGCTGTGTCCAGCGGAGTGGATGCCCGTAGTGCGCGTCCGAATGCGCGCCGCTTGAGTGCGGTGCTCACGCATCTGTCCGTGTCATGCACCCACGCGCCCCGACCCGGGAGGACGGCCTTCTCGTCGATGACGAGGGCACCGTCCCTGGCCACGATGCGGAGCAACGAGGACCGGGGGGCACGCGCGCGGCATCCCACGCACGTTCGAACAGGTTCCATCCTACCGCGTCAGGACTCGTCGAGAATGCTGTCGGGCTGGATGTCGATCTTCGCGCCGGTCAATTTCGCCGCGAGCCGGGCGTTCTGACCTTCCTTGCCGATCGCGAGGGAGAGCTGGTAGTCCGGGACGAGCGCGCGCACGGCCTTGGTGGCCTGGTCGAGCACGAAGCTCGAGGTCACCTTCGCGGGCGACAGCGCGTTCGCGACGAACTTCGGCAGGGTCTCGTCGTAGTCGACGATGTCGATCTTCTCGCCGCCGAGCTCCTCGGTGACGGCGCGCACGCGGCGGCCGAGTTCGCCGATGCAGGCGCCCTTCGCGTTGACGGCCGGGTCGTTGGCCTTGACCGCGATCTTGGTGCGGTGGCCGGCTTCGCGGGCGAGCGAGATGATCTCGACGACGCCCGAGGCGATCTCGGGTACCTCGAGGGCGAAGAGCTTGCGGACGAGGCCCGGATGCGTGCGGGACACGGTGATCTGGGGACCCTTCATGCCCTTCGAGACCGACGTCACGTAGACGCGCAGGCGCGAGCCGTGCGCGTAGCTCTCGCCCGGCACCTGCTCCTCGGGGGGCAGGATCGCCTCGATCGTGCCGAGGTCGACGTGCACCATGCGGGGGTTCGGCCCCTGCTGGACGACGCCGGCGACGATGTCGCCTTCCTTGCCCTTGAACTCGCCGAGCACGGCGTCGTCGGCGATGTCGCGGAGGCGCTGGCTGATGACCTGCTTCGCGGCGAAGGCGGCGATGCGGCCGAAGTCGTCGGGCGTCGATTCCTCTTCGCCGATGATGACGTCGTCCTCATCGCGCAGCGGGATGTACACGGCGACGTGTCCGCTCTTGCGGTCGAGGTGGGCGCGGGCGCCGTCGGGGAGTTCACCGTCGGGAGACGTGTGCTTCGCGTAAGCGGTCAGGATGGCCTGCTCGATGATCCGGATCAGTTCCTCGAACGGAATCTCCCGCTCGCGTTCGACGGTCCGCAGCAGCCCCAGGTCGATGTCCATAGGTGCCTCCCTTTTTCAGTTGCTCAACACGGCGCCGCTCGCACCCGGTGTTCCGGTGCGTCGCGGCATCCCGTCAACGTTACCCGATCCGCAGTGGGGCGACCTGAGAAGATCGAGGGATGACCGATGCCGTGGAGGACGCTGCGCAGAGCGTGCGCCGCTCCCCCATCGCACGCGGACTGGCGCGAGGCGGCTACGCGGCCAACGGCGTCGTCCACCTGCTCTTCGGCGTGATCGTCATCGTCATCTCCTTCGGCGGGCGCGGCGAGTCCGATCAGGCGGGTGTGTTCCGCGCCATCCTCGACGCCCCGCTCGGCCTGGCGCTCGTCTGGCTGCTCGCCCTGCTGCTCGGCGCGCTGGGCCTGTTCCAGGTGCTGCGCGCCTTCCTCGCGAAGGGGACGGATGCGGCCGCCTGGGGACGGCGATCGTCGGCGGCCGGGCAGGCCGTGGTCTATCTCGCGCTCGCGGCCATCGCCGTCACGGTCGCCCTCGGCGCCCGCCTCGACGGCGACCGGAGTGCACAGCAGGTCGCGCACTGGCTGCTCGAGACCCCCGGAGGGGTGTTCGTCGTGGCGGCGGCGGGCCTCGGGCTCGGCATCGGCGGCCTCGTGTTCGCCTCGATCGGGGTGAGGCGCTCGTTCGACAAGCAGGTCCGCATCCCGCGGGGTCGCATGGGGATCGCCGTCACCGCCACCGGCGTCGTCGGCTACCTCGGCAAGGGCCTGTCCGTCGCGATCGTTGGCGTGCTGCTCATCGTCGCGGCCGTGAAGCAGGAGGCGGCCGCGGCGGGCGGGTTCGACGCCGCGATCGAGGCACTCCTCGAGCAGATGCTCGGCCCGTTCCTCGTCTTCCTCATCGGGTTCGGCCTCGTGGTCTACGCCGCCTTCAGCTTCCTCCGCGCCCGCTACGCGAAGCTCTGACTCACCCGCCGAAGTCGCACCGTGCGGCGACCCAGCTGAGGATCCGCCCCCGCTCCTCGTCGGAGACGGGCACGTCGACGACACCGCTCCTGCCGTCGACCTCGACGTCGAGGGCGAAGACCGTGCCGCGTTTGTCCTCTTGGACGACGTGGGGGTCGCAGCGCTGCGGCTCGATCGGGACCTCGACGAGCGCCGAGCCGTCGGGAACGGCGAATCGTGTCAGCCGGCTTCCGAACTGCAGGAGAGGCGTGGACTGCACCGCGACCACGCGCGCGTCGCGCCCGGTGCCCGTCGGCGTGATCTCCAGAGGGAGGATGCCGAAACCGGATGCCGGGAGCACCGCGTCGCCCCACGACACGCGCAGCGACCCCGCCAGCGCCTTCTCGAGGCAGTCCCGATCGTTCAGGCCGTCGAGGAATCCGAGGGCGTCGGTCAGGATGCCGGTTCGGTCGGCACCGTCGGCGAGGTCGAGCTCCCAGCGACGCTCCGGCGCGCCTCCGTCGCAGGTCGATGCGGGCAGGGTGAAGGGGAAATCGAACGACTCCCCCGCGGCGACCCGTCCGCCCTCCACGACAACGACTCCGCTCAGCCGGTCGTCGATGAGGCGGATGCCGGAGATCTCGAGCGCCTGCGGCGAGTCGTTCTCGACGCGCACGGACGCCCGGCGGCGCTGCTCGTCGCCGCGCTGCTGGTGGATCCAGACCTGGATGCCCGCGTCCGACGAGCTCGGCGTCGGCCCTGGCGCCGGCCCGGGTGACGGAGCGGAACAGCCCGACGCCGCACCCCCGAAGGCGATCAGCGCGGCGACGAGCGTCGAGAGCGCCGACACCCGTGCCCGGCTGTGGGGCCCCGGCGTCCGGCTCATGCGCTCACGATACGGCGTGCGGTTCGATCGGCGGGGTGGCCGGCGGCGCGGATTCGAGCTCGTTGACGGCGCGGATGAGGTGATGGAGCTCGCCGACCCGGTGCCGGTCGAAGTCCATGAGCAATCGCGGGAGGTCGAGGCGATCCGCGTCCTGCCGCTCACGCCGAAGGGGCGCCGTGCGCTCGATGCGGCCACCGGTGAGCAGGTGCGCGAAACGTGCGGACAGGTCTGCCACCTCGGCATCCGTCGGCTCGGCGCACAGGCGCAGCACGAGTCGCGACCCGATCCAGCGGAGCGAGTCGTAGTTCCGCCAGAAACCGGTGATCTCGGCCTCCGCCGCCGCCACCGAGTCCGTCACCAGGACGCGGTCCAGGTCGTCGGGTGAGATGACGCCGGACGGGATGAGGTGGTCTTCGGCGAAGCGCTCGAGCCCTTGCCAGAACGAGCCGCCCGGAGCGTCGAGGAGGACGATCGGGGTGGGCTCGGCCTTGCCGGTCTGCTGAAGCGTCAGCAGCTCGAAGAGTTCGTCGAGCGTGCCGAACCCGCCCGGGACGCAGACGAACCCGCGGGATTCCTTGACCAGCATGAGCTTGCGGGTGAAGAAGTACTTCATGGCGACGACGCGGTCGGCTTCGGCGATGACCGCGTTCGGCTTCTCCTCGAACGGCAGCCGGATCGAGACGCCGAGGGAGTGATCGGGCCCCGCCCCCTCGGCGGCGGCCTGCATGATGCCCGGTCCCGCCCCCGTCACGACCATCCAGCCGCGGTCGGCCAGCGCGCGTGCGATGTCGGCGGCCGCGCGGTAGAGCGGATCGTTCGGCCGGGTCCGCGCCGATCCGAAGATGGTCACCTTCGGCGACGTGCGGTACGGCGCGAAGAGCGAGAACGCCGAGCGCATCTCCGACAACGCGGCCGACGCGATCTTCAGATCGAGCCGGTCCGTGCCGTCGACGCCGAGCCCCACGCCCGTGACGAGGATCCGCGCGACGAGGTCGGCATCCTCCTCGACACCCGCATCGGACAGGAGCGTACGGATGGCGTCGGTGACGTCACCGTCGAGGGAGGTGGTGGAACTCGGCGACATGCCTCCAGGCTGTCACGATCCGGCATCCGACGGGTGAACGGCGGGGTTTCCGCCGGTGACGGATGCCGCCGCTCAGGCGGTGAGCGCGGCGACGGCCTCCGCGGCGGCGAGAGTGGTGCGCTCGCCCGAGCGGCGGTCCCAGAGCTCGACCTGCCCCTCGGCGGCGCCGCGGCCGACGATGAGGATCCGCGGGACGCCCACGAGTTCGGCGTCGCCGAACTTGACGCCGGGCGAGACCTTGGGCCGGTCGTCGAGGAGGACGTCCCGCCCCGCCGACTCGAGGTCGGCGGCGAGCTTCTCGGCGAGGTCGAAGGCCGCGGCATCCCGCCCCGTGGCGACGACGTGGACGTCGAACGGCGCGATCGACTCGGGCCACATGAGCCCGCGGTCGTCGTTGTTGAGCTCGGCGAGGATCGCGAGGATGCGCGTCACGCCGATGCCGTACGAGCCCATCGTGACGGTGACGAGCTTGCCGTTCTCGTCGAGGACCTTCAGCCCGAGCTTGTCGGCGAAGAAGCGGCCCAGCTGGAAGACGTGGCCGATCTCCATGCCGCGGGCGAGCTCGACCGGGCCGGAGCCGTCGGGGGCGGGGTCGCCGGCGCGGACGTCCGAGACGTCGACGACGCCGTCGGCGGTGAAGTCGCGGCCGTAGACGACCGAGTGCGCGTGCTTCTCGTGCTCGTTGGCCCCCGTCACCCACGCGGTGCCCTCGACGACGCGGGGGTCGACGAGGTAGCGGATGCCGGTGGCCGATTCCTCACCGAGGACCGCACCGTTCGGCGACCAGGGTCCGATGTAGCCCTTCACGAGACCGGGGTGCTTCGCGAAGTCCGCCTCGGTGGCGGCCTCGACGTCTGCGGGCGCGAAGGCGACCTCGGCGCGCTTGTCGTCGATGTCGCGGTCGCCGGGGAGCCCGACGACGACGAGTTCGCGGGTGCCGTCGAGGTGCGTCAGGGCGAGCACGACGTTCTTGAGCGTGTGCGCAGCGGTCCACTGCGTCGCACCCTCGGTCGCGGGGCCGGCGATGCCGAGCGCGGGCGCGTCGAGGTGCGCGTTGCTGTGGGTGACGAGGGTCTCGATCGTCGGCGTGCCGGGCGAGTCGAAGACGACAGGGGCACCGCCCGGGATCGGCAGGTTCTCGGGGACGACGGTCGTGAACGCCTCGACGTTCGCGGCGTACCCGCCGGCCGAGCGGACGAAGGTGTCCTCGCCGACGGCGATCGGGTGGAGGAACTCCTCGCTGCGCGCACCGCCCATGAGGCCGTTGTCGGCCGCGACGATGACGTACTCCATGTTCAGACGCGTGAAGATGCGCTCGTACGCGTCGCGCTGCGACTGGTACGAGACGTCCTGGCCCGCGTCGGTGTAGTCGAACGAGTAGGCGTCCTTCATCGTGAACTCGCGACCGCGCAGCAGGCCCGCGCGGGGGCGCGCCTCATCCCGGTACTTGTCCTGGATCTGGTAGATCGTCAGCGGCAGGTCCTTGTACGACGAATACAGGTCCTTCACGAGGAGGGTGAACATCTCCTCGTGCGTCGGCGCGAGCAGGTAGTCGGCGCCCTTGCGGTCCTGCAGACGGAAGATGCCGTCGCCGTAGGAGGTCCAGCGCCCGGACTCCTCGTAGGGGTCGCGCGGCAGGAGCGCCGGGAAGTGCACCTCGAACGCTCCCGCGTTCGCCATCTCCTCGCGGATGATCTGCTCGAGCTTCGCCTTCACGCGCAGACCCAGCGGCAGCCACGTGAAGATGCCGGGTGCGGCGCGGCGGATGTAGCCGGCGCGCACCAGCAGGCGGTGGCTGGTGACCTCGGCGTCGGCCGGGTCTTCGCGGAGCGTGCGGAGGAAGTATGTCGAGAGACGGGTGACCACGAGCGTCAAGTCTAGGTGCGCGGAGCCGTCGCGCGTGGCGGCAAGCGGCTTAGCCTGGAGGGATGCCTCCTGTGCTGCTGACCGGATTCGAGCCCTTCGCGGGTGACGGCACCAATCCCTCGGGCGACGCGGTCCGCGCCGTCGGCGAGCGGTGGACCGGGCCGGCGCGCCTCGTCACCGAGGTGCTGCCCGTCACGTTCGACGGTGCGATCGCGCGGCTCGCGGTGCTGCTCGATGAGCACCGACCCGACATCGTCGTCGCCACGGGGCTCGCCGGCGGCCGAACCGCCGTCACCCCGGAGCGGATCGCGGTGAACCTCGCCGACGCCCGCATCCCCGACAACTCCGGACATCGACCGCAGGACGCCGCGGTGGTGGAGGGCGGGCCGGCCGCCTACTTCGCCACGCTCCCGGTGAAGGCGATCAGTGCAGCCCTCGGTGCCGCCGGCATTCCTTCCACCGTGTCGCACTCGGCGGGCACGTTCGTCTGCAACGCGACGATGTACGCCGCGCTGCATGCGACCGCGGGGACGCCGACGCGCGCCGGGTTCGTCCACGTTCCGTGGGCCGCCCGTACGGGTCCCGTCGGCGCGTCAGCCCTGCCGTTCGAGCAGATCGTGGACGCCGTCGAGATCGCCGTCCGCGTCTGCCTCGACGCCGACGCGGATCTCAGCATCGCCGGCGGCGATCTGTCGTAACAGGTCGATCTGTCGCGACAGGTCGATCCGTCGTGAGAGGGCGACCTCAGCGGCCGAACAGGTCACCGAGGCCCGGCAGATCGAACCCGCCGAGGTTCTCCCCGAACCCCGCGACCTGATCGCCGACGCCCGCGATCTGCTCGCCGACACCGCTGACGGCGCCCTCGGCGAGCGCATCGACGTCGAGGCCCTGGGCGAGCGCGTCGAAGTCCACGCCCATGCCCGCAGCCTGGGCCAGAAGCGGGCCGGCGACGGACGTCACGATGGCTCCGCCGGCGACCGCGCCGAGGATCCCGACACCGGCACCCAGGGCGGCGCCGCCGGCGACGCGGGATGCGCCCCCGCCGCGGCTCGCCCGCGACAGCAACCCGGTCATCAGCCCCGGCCGTGAGGCCTCTCCGCGCGCCGCCGCGCGGGCGAGATCGGCCGGAGCCGCGGAGCGGGGTCGTTCGTGGGTCGGCAGTTCCGCCACCATCCGCGCCTGGACCTGCGCGCGCTGATCGGGAGTCAGCCTCGCGAAGGCCTCCTGGTGGATCTGCTCGATCTGCGCGGGATCGGCGGTCTGCATGAGGTAGTCGTAGCGAGCGATCGCCCGACGATCGGCGTCCGTAGCCGGGTGGGCGGATGCCTGCCCGCGGGATGCGGGCGGAGGCGTGAGCGACGCCGACGAAGGGCCCAGCGTCGCTGCCGGTGCGCCGGCAGCGGGGGTGGCGGGTGCAGGAGCCCGCCCGTCGCCCGTCAACGCATCGGCGGCCGAGCGGACGATCCCGCGCCAGTCGCCCGTGCGGGAGGAACTCGGCGAGCCCGACGGCCCGGTGCCACCGGGTTTCGCGTCGAGCGCTTTCGTGGCCATGCCGATCAGTCGGGAGAGCTTGCTCATGCCGCCGACGGTATGCGCCCGCGTTATGGAGCGCCTGGACAGGACCGACGAGTCCGCTGACCGGTCGTCCTACACTGACGGCGTGCCCATCCGTCGCGCGCGTCTCGTCTCCCCCGCCCAGTCGGACCTCCGCGACGCGCTCGCGGCCCTCCGCGTCGAGTTCGATCTCCCCGCGGACTTCCCCGCCGACGTGCAAGCCGAGGCCGAGCACGCCGCCCGCACCGTCCCCGTCGATCCTGCGGCCGCAGGGCTGGCGGACCTCCGCGGCATCCCGTTCCTCACGATCGATCCGGAGGGCTCGACCGACCTCGACCAGGCGCTGCACCTCGAGCGGACCGCCGACGGCGGCGGCATCCTGCACTACGCCATCGCCGACGTCCCCGCCTTCGTGCCCCTAGGCGGGGCGGTCGACGCGGAGGCCCGCCGTCGCGGCCAGACGATCTACGCACCCGACGGGAGGATCCCGCTGCACCCCGCCGTCCTCAGTGAGGATGCCGCCTCGCTCCTGCCGGACCGCGACCGCCGCGCCTACGTGTGGCGCTTCGAGCTGGATGCCGGAGCCCGCCCCACCTCGACGTCGCTGACCCGCGCGGTCGTCCGTTCCCGCGCCCAGTGGTCCTACGTCGATGCGCAGGCCGCGCTCGAGAAGGGTGACGCGCCCGATTCGATCCGACACCTCGTCTGGTTCGGCGAGGAACGCGCCCGCCGGGAGATCGAGCGGGGCGGAGCGAGCCTCAGCCTCCCCGAGATCCGCATCGTGACGACGCCGCAGGGATACGCACTCGAGGCCGACGAGGGCGTGCCCCTCGAAGACGCCAACGCGCAGGTGTCACTCCTGACCGGCATGGCCGCCGCTGAGATCATGATCAGCGGCGGGGTGGGCATCATCCGCACGATGCCCCCGGCATCCGATGACGACGTCGCGGCCTTCCGGGCGCAGACGATCGGCTTCGGCCTGCCGTGGCGGGAGGCCGTGCCGTACGGCGACTACCTCCGCGACCTGCCGCGGACGCCCGTGGGGCGTGCGGTCCGGGAGCACGCCGCCGCTCTGTTCCGCGGCGCCGGATACGCGGCCTTCGACGGCGACCTCCCCGAGCTGACGACGCAGGCCGCGATCGCCGCGCCGTACGCGCACGTCACCGCGCCGCTGCGACGGCTCGTCGACCGCTGGGCGCTCCTCGTCTGCGATGCCCTCGCCAACGGCCGGCCCGTTCCGGATGACGTCCGCTCCTCGCTGACCGACCTCCCCGAGACGATGGAGCGGTCCGCACGCATCGCATCCCAGATGGATGCTGCGGCCATCGAGCGCGTCGCCGCAGCAGTCCTCACGGGTCGCGAGGGCGAGGAGTTCGACGCCGTCGTCCTGCGGCAGCGGGAGGGCGGGGCGCGCGTGGCGCTCACCCTCCCGCCGCTCGAAACCGTCGTCGCCGACGTGGACGCACAGCCCGGCGACGTGGTCCGCGTCCGCCTCGTCGCCACGGACGTCGCCCGAGGGAAGAGCGAGTTCGTCGCCGTCTGACCGCGGCGCGTCGATTTGCACGAGCCGGGCTCCTCGTGTGCAATATATTGCATGCCGGTCCCCGCCACCTCCCTCCCTCCCCGCGGCCTCCTCCGCGATGACGTCCGCGCCAAGCTGCGTGACGCGATCGTCGACGGCACGCTCGCCCCCGGCGAGCAGCTGCGCGATGCGGAACTGTCCGCGTGGCTCGGGGTCTCACGCACCCCGGTCCGCGAGGCGCTCCTCGACCTCGCCCGCTCGGGTCTCGTCCTCGCTCAGCCCGGTCGCTCCACGATCGTCGCGCCGATCGATGGGCGCGCCGAACGCGATGCCGCCTCGGTCGTCGCCTCGATGCACCGCATCGCTGTCGTCGAGTCGACACCGCTCCTCACCGACGACGACATCGATCGGATGCGGCGGGCCAACGAGGCGTTCGTGGCCGCCCACGCCGCCGGGGACACCGCCGCAGCCCTGCGCGCCGATCACGACTTCCACGCGGTCGCCGTCGATCGGGCCGGCAACGAGGCCGTCCGCACCGTGCTGGCCCTCTACGGTCCGGTGCTCGAGCGCGCCGAGCGTCTGCGCTTCTCGTCGGATGACGCGGATGCCTCGGCGGCGCGCCACGCCGAGCTCATCCGGCACTGCGCCGCCCGTGACGCCCAGGCCGCGGCATCCGTCGCCGAAGGCCTCTGGCTCGACCTGCTGACCGACACCACACCCCAGGAGCCCGCATGATCCTCGACCAGTTCCCCCGGCATCCGCTCACCTTCGGGCCGAGCCCCATCCACCAGCTGAAGCGGTTGACCCAGCGCCTCGGCGGCGCGCAGGTCTGGGCCAAACGCGAAGACGTCTCGAGCGGGCTGGCCTTCGGCGGGAACAAGACGCGCAAGCTCGAGTACATCGTCCCGGACGTGCTCGCGAGCGGTGCCGACACGATCGTGTCGATCGGCGGCTACCAGTCGAACCACACCCGCCAGGTCGCGGCCGTGGCCGCCCACCTCGGCCTCAAGGCACGGCTCGTGCAGGAGAAGTGGGTCCCGTGGGACGAGCCGGTGAACGACAAGGTCGGCAACATCCTGCTCTCCCGCATGATGGGCGCGGACTCCCGCCTCGACGACGCCGGCTTCGACATCGGCATCCGCGATTCGTGGAAGCAGGCCCTGCAGGAGGTGGAGGATGCCGGTGGCACCCCCTACCCGATCCCCGCCGGTGCGTCCGAGCACCGTCTGGGCGGTCTCGGGTTCGCGAACTGGGCGTTCGAGGTCGCCGAGCAGGAGAAACAGTTCGGCGTCTTCTTCGACACGATCGTCGTCTGCACCGTGACGGGGTCCACCCACGCGGGCATGATCGCCGGCTTCGCCGCGCTCGAAGAGCTGACCGGCGTGAAGCGGCGCGTCATCGGGATCGATGCGTCCGCCACGCTGCAGAAGACGCGCGATCAGGTTGCGCGCATCGCCCGGAACACGGCGGAGCTGATCGAGCTCGGCCGCGACCTGCGCGACGACGAGATCCAGGTGCTGGAGGGCTGGGCGGGCGACCTGTACGGCATCCCGGTCGACTCCACGATGTCGGCGATGGCGCTCGGCGCGCAGCTCGAAGCGATGATCACCGACCCGGTTTACGAGGGCAAGTCGCTCGCCGGACTCATCGACCTCGTCCAGAGCGGCGACATCCCGAAGGACTCGACGGTCCTGTACGCGCACCTCGGCGGGCAACCCGCGATCAACGCGTACCACTCCCTCTGGAGCTGACGAGAAGCGGATGCCGGGGGCCCGGCCCTCGGCATCCGTGTCGTGTCAGGAGGTGACGACCTGCGCGGTCCCGAGCGGCGCGTCCGGACCCATCTCGTCGGCGAGACGGTTGGCCTCGGCGATGAGGGTCGCGACGATGTCCTCCTCGGGGACGGTCTTGACGACTTCGCCCTTGACGAAGATCTGGCCCTTGCCGTTGCCCGAGGCAACGCCGAGGTCGGCGTCGCGCGCCTCACCGGGACCGTTGACGACGCAGCCCATGACCGCCACGCGCAACGGCACCGTCATGTCCTTGAGACCCTCGGTGACGTTGTCGGCGAGCGTGTAGACGTCGACCTGGGCGCGTCCGCAGGACGGGCACGAGACGATCTCGAGCTTGCGCTCGCGAAGGTTCAGCGACTGAAGGATCTGGTGGCCGACCTTGACCTCTTCGGCGGGGGGCGCCGACAGCGAGACGCGGATCGTATCGCCGATGCCCTCGCCGAGCAGGATGCCGAACGCCGTCGCGCTCTTGATCGTCCCCTGGAAGGCGGGGCCTGCCTCGGTCACGCCGAGGTGCAGGGGCCAGTCGCCCCGCTCCGCGAGCATCCGGTAGGCCTTCACCATGACGACGGGGTCGTTGTGCTTGACCGAGATCTTGAAGTCGTGGAAGTCGTGCTCCTCGAAGAGGGATGCCTCCCACACGGCGCTCTCGACGAGTGCTTCCGCCGTCGCCTTGCCGTACTTGTCGAGGATCCGCTTGTCGAGCGACCCGGCGTTGACGCCGATGCGGAGCGAGACGCCGGCGGCCTTGGCCGCGGCGGCGATCTGGCCGACGTTGCCGTCGAACTCGCGGATGTTGCCGGGGTTCACGCGCACGGCGCCGCAACCGGCGTCGATGGCGGTGTAGATGTAGCGCGGCTGGAAGTGGATGTCGGCGATCACGGGGATCTGGCTCTTCATCGCGATGATCTTCAGCGCGTCGGCGTCGGCCTGGTGCGGCACGGCGACGCGGACGATCTCGCAACCGGACGCCGTGAGCTCGGCGATCTGCTGGAGGGTCGCGTTGATGTTGGTCGTGGGCGTCGTCGTCATGGACTGGACGCTGACGGGCGCGTCGCCACCGACGAGGACCTTGCCGACCCTGATCTGACGGCTCTTGCGACGAGGCGCGAGGACCTCCGGCACGCGGGGCATCCCGATGTTGACAGCTGGCACGTCTCCAGCCTAAGCCGCCGGAGACCGCTCGGCACGGAAGGAGACCCCCAGGATGCCGCCAAAGCCGCCTGTGGTAGGTTCACCCCATGTTCGTGAACCGCACGTGGTGGCGCTCCGCCTGAGGCGGACGCTGCGAGCATCCCGACGACCGCCTGAGCTGAGAGCCCGGCGGTCGTTTCTCGTTTCACCGGCGACCGCCCTGAACGGAAGAACCCCATGTCCGGTAACGCCCCGATCCTCCTCGCCGACCTGGCCGCCCGCGGCATCCCCTTCGCCCTTCTCGCCCGCGACGGCGAGACCGTCGAGGTCCTCACGGGCGACGTGGTCGACGTCGCCCTCCTCGCCGACATCCCCCTCACCGATGCGACCGGTGCGGCGCGCGAGGTCCTCGCGCTCGTCCCCTTCCGCCAGGTCGTCGAGCGCGGCTTCGCCTGCCACGACGATGCCGCGCCGCTGCGGTGCCTCGTCGTCGGCGAGCGTCACGCGCTTCCGCTGGCCGATGCTCTCGCGCAGCTGGCGACGGATCGCATCCCCCTCGAGGATGCCGGGTTCGACATCGACGACGAGGCCTACGCCGACATCGTCCGCCGCGTCATCGCCGACGAGATCGGTCGCGGCGAAGGCGCCAACTTCGTCATCCGCCGCGACTACGTCGCCGGCGTCGGCGGCGACCCGCTCACGGCCGGGCTGACCTGGTTCCGTGCGCTCCTGGAGCACGAGCGCGGCGCCTACTGGACCTTCCTCGTCTCGACGCCCGGCCACCTCGCCGTGGGCGCGAGCCCCGAAGCCCACGTCAGCGCCCAGGACGGCGTCGTCACGATGAACCCGATCTCGGGGACCTTCCGCCACCCGGCGGGCGGGGCCACGGCCGAGACCCTCACCGAGTTCCTCTCCTCCACGAAGGAGACGGAGGAGCTGTTCATGGTGGTCGACGAGGAACTGAAGATGATGTCGGCCGTCTGCAGCGACGGTGGCCGCATCACGGGGCCGCACCTCAAGGAGATGTCGCGTCTCACGCACACCGAGTACATGCTGCGCGGTACGAGCACGATGGACCCGCGCGACATCCTCCGCGAGACGATGTTCGCCCCCACGGTCACCGGCTCCCCCATGCAGAACGCGTGCACCGTCATCGCCCGGCACGAGCAGAGCCCGCGCGGGTACTACTCCGGTGTCGCGGCACTCTTCACGCCGCGCGCCGACGGAGGGCACGACCTCGACGCCCCCATCCTGATCCGCACCGCCTACGTCGTCGACGGCCGCCTGCGCGTCCCCGTCGGAGCGACGCTCGTGCGGCACTCCGACCCGCACGGCGAGGTCGGCGAGACGCACGGAAAGGCCGCCGGCGTCCTCGGTGCGATCGGTGCGATCCCGCGCGACGTCGTCGCGGCTCCCGCCGATGAGGACGCCCCCGCCGCATCGCGCCCGCTCGGCGACGATCCGGTGATCGCCGAGCTCCTCTCCTCGCGCAACGCGCGCCTGGCTGCTTTCTGGCTCAACCCGCAGGGCGAGCCCGCCCGCGGACCGTTCGCCGGCACGCGGGCCCTGGTGGTGGATGCCGAGGACCGCTTCACCACGATGCTCGCCCACCAGCTGCGCCACCTCGGTGTCGACGTGACGATCGCGCACTGGTCCGAGGCATCCCGTGACGCCGTCGCCGCCGCGGACCTCGTCGTCTCCGGGCCCGGGCCCGGAGACCCCCGCGACATCGACAGCGAGCGGATCGCCCGCATCCGCGAGGTCGTCGCCGCGCGCCTCGACGCCGGAGCGCCGCTCCTCGCCGTGTGCCTCAGCCATCAGGTGCTCGCCGACCGTCTGGGTCTCGACCTGGCTCCGCTGGCCAGCCCTCACCAGGGACTGCAGAAGACGGTCGACGTGTTCGGAGCCGCGGCATCCATCGGCTTCTACAACACCTTCACCGCGCGGGTCGCCCCCGGCATCGACCACGTGGGTGCGACCGAGATCGCCGCCGATCCCGTCACAGGCGACGTGTACGCGCTGCGCGGGCCGGCGTACGCGTCGGTGCAGGGGCACCTCGAGTCGATCCTGTCCCGCGACGGGCTCATCACGCTCGAGCGTCTCGTCGCCCACGCGCTCGGCACGACGGCGGCGTGACCGCGCCGCTCAGCCGAAGAGCTGCACCGGGTTGACGATGTCGGCCAGGATCAGCGTCCCGCCCATGAGGACCAGCGCGATCACCACGATGTAGGTGACCGGCACCAGCTTGGTCGCGTCGACCGGTCGCGGGGCACGCCGACCCGTCAGCCGCGACCAGACGCGCTTGAGGCCGTCCCACAGGGCGACCACGATGTGTCCGCCGTCGAGCGGCAGGAGCGGCACCAGGTTGAAGACGAACAGGGCGATGTTCAGCGAGCCCAGCAGGGCGAGCATGCCCGAGACACGGTTGAGGATCGGCGCCTCAGTAGCCGCGACCTCTCCCGCGAGACGGCCCGCACCGACGACCGACAGCGGGCCGTTCGGGTCACGGCCCGCGCCCGTGAACGTGTCGACCGCGGTCTGGTAGACCCGCGCCGGCAGCTGCCAGATGATCCCGACGACACGTCCGGTCTGCTCGAGGGCGGCCTGCGGGCCCTCCCAGATCGGCTGCGGCACGAAGCCGACCGTGGCCGACATCCCGACGAATCCGACCTCGGCGGTCTTCGTGGTCCCGTCGGCTGCCGCGACCTCGCGCGTCGCGAGGACGGGCGTGACCTGCAGCGTCTCCCGCGCGCCGCCCCGTTCCACGACGATCGGGATGGTGGCATCCGGCGTCTTCTGGATGATGGCGGATGCCTCGGCGAAGGTGTCGACGGCAGTCCCGTCGACCGACACGATGACGTCCCCCGGGCGGATGCCGGCAGCGGCCGCCGGCGAGGCGGGGTCGCCCGCGGTGCACGACGTTTGGGACGTGCCGGCAGGAAGGACGCACTCGTTGACGGAGGCGATCGTGGTCGTGGCGGTCTGCACCCCGATACCGGAGAACATGATGGCGAACAGGATGATCGCCAGGATGAGGTTCATCGCCGGGCCGCCGAGCATGATGATGACCCGCTTGTAGACCGGCAGGCGGTAGAAGGCGCGCTCGGCGCCGTCGCCCTGCAGCGTCTCGTCGTTGACGCTGCGGGCGTCCTGGATCATCGTCTCGAACAGCCGACGACGGCGCGGCGGACGCCCCTCCGCCGCAGCCTTCTCGGCGGCCTCCGAGGGCGGGTACATGCCCGCCATCGAGATGTAGCCGCCGAGCGGCAGGAGCTTGAAGCCGTACTCGGTCTCGCCGACCCGGCGCGAGAAGACGGTCGGACCGAAGCCGATCATGTACTGGCCGACGCGGACGCCGAACGCCTTGGCGGGGGCGAGGTGGCCGACCTCGTGCAGGGCGATGGATACGGCGAGCCCGACCACCAGCACGACGACGCCGATGATGAATGCGAGAACGGTCACGAGCCCACACGCTACCCGTGCACGCTATGAACCGGCGATGACCTTCCTCGCCGCCGCCGACACCCGGCCGATCTAGGCTGGGAGGGTGATCCCCCGCCTCCTCGACTCGCGCCGCGTGCGGGTCGTCCGCGCGGGCGGGGCTTCGGCGGTCGCGACGCTCTCGGCGGCCACCGCCCACACCCTCGGCGGGGGGACCCCACCGGCCGCGTGGCTCGTGCTCACCGTCACGTTGCTCGCCTGGCCCGTCGCCCTCGTGATCGTCGGCTCGCGCCCGTCCGCCCTCCGCACCGGTCTCGCTGTCGCCGCCGCGCAGGCGCTCCTCCACGGCGCGTTCGCGCTCGTCGGCGACACCGCCCCCAGCGCGGGCGCGCTCACGGGCCACCACCACGATCTCCTCGCCCTCGGACCGGTCGCCGGTTCCGCCATGACCCCGGACGGGTCGATGCTCGCCGGTCACGTCGCGGCGGCGATCCTCACCGCCGTGGCGGTCTGTCACGGCGAGCGGATGCTGCGCGCCGTGGCCCGCGGCATCCGCTCCCTCCTGCGACCCACCGTCCTGCCCCTTCTGCCGCTCGCCCCGGTCGCACCGGCCGTGGCCGCCGCCCTTCCGGAGCGTTTGCGCCCGCGACTGCTCCTCGCCGATCTCTCCCGCCGCGGCCCTCCCCGCTGAGCCGGCCGCTCCCGCAGCGGCACGACGCTCACCATCCACCCGCGGACACCAGTCCGCACCTTTCAGGGAGACCTCGCTCATGACCCTTCGTCCCGCGCGCCGTTCGGCGCTCACCCTCACCGGCCTCGCCCTCGGCGGCGCCCTCGTGCTCGCCGCTCCGCTGGCGGCATCCGCTCACGTCCACGTCCACTCCGACGATGCCTCCGCCGGCGCGACGTCGCGGCTGGAGTTCTCGTTCAGCCACGGCTGCGACGGCGCGGCGACCTCCGCGCTCGTCTTCGACATCCCCGAGGGCGTCGACAACGTCACGCCCGTCGTCGACGGCGTGTGGAAGGTCAGCCGCGTCCTCGGGCAGAACAACGTGCCCACCCAGCTGACCTACACCGCGGTCACCCCGATCGAAGACGGCTTCGCGGCCTCGGCGTCCTTCGACGCGCTCTTCTCGTCGAAGGTCGGCGGCACCGACATCGCCTTCCCCGTGACGCAGAAGTGCGTGACCGGGCAGACCGACTGGAACCAGATCGCGAAGGACGGCGAGGACCCCGAGACGCTCGAGTCGCCCGCCCCGGTCGTGGCGGTCGCGCCCGCGTCGGCGGCGACCGCGTCGGACCACGACGACGACGGCGACCACGACGAGCACGCGGCCGCGGCTCCCGCGGCGGCCGAGACCTCCACCGAACCGATCGCGACCTGGCTCGGCGGTGGTGCGCTCATCCTCGGCGCCGCCGCACTCGTCGTGGCGATCCTCAACCGCCGCCGGGCCTGACGCGCGTCCGGACCCGAGCCGGTCGGAGGCCGGGTGCGATGATGGAGGGACCATGCAGAACCCCTCCGCTTTGCCACCCGTCCTCCGGCCGTCGGATCCCCCGACCGTGCCCCTCGTCGACGTCGCAGCCCACCTGGGCATCGCGGCACGGGACGAGCTCGACGGTGTCTTCGCCCGCGGAGTGACCCTCGCCACGGCCGACCTCCGCGCCGGCGAGCTGTTCGTCGCCGTCCGCGGCGTCCACCGCCACGGCGCCGAGTTCGCGCCCGACGCGATCGCGAAGGGCGCCGTCGCCGTCGTGACGGATGCCGACGGTGCCGCCGTGCTCGCCGGCGCGGACGTCCCCGTCCTGGTGGTCGACGACCCGCGGGCGGTCCTCGGCGACCTGTCCGCCCTCGTCTACGGGACGGGAGCGGATGCCGCTCTCCCCCCGCTCCTGGCCGTCACCGGCACCAACGGCAAGACCAGCGTCACCCACCTCATGGAGGGGATGCTGCAGGGGCTCGGCGTCGTGACGGGGCTGTCCTCGACGGCCGAGCGGCACATCGCCGGCGAGGTGATCCCGTCGCGGCTGACGACCCCCGAGGCATCCGAGATGCATGCCCTCATCGGGCTCATGCGCGAGCGGAACGTCGACGCAATCCTCGTCGAGGTGAGCGCCCAGGCCCTCACCCGTCACCGAGTGGACGGGCTGCACTTCGATGTGGCCGGATTCACCAACCTGTCGCACGATCACCTCGACGACTACCGCGACATGGCCGAGTACCTCGCCGCCAAGGCCGCGCTCTTCACGCCCGCACGCGCGCGGCGGGCCGTGATCTGCGTCGATCAGCCGTCGGGCGTCGAGATCGCGGCGACCGCGGACATCCCGGTGACGACGGTCGTCACGCCGGCGATCGCGGAGGATCCGTCGGTCTCCGCCGACTGGAGGGTCGAGATCGTGTCGGAGACCCCCACGGGCACGACGGTCACCCTCGCGGGACCTGCCGGCCGGCTCACGACGACCGTCCCCGTCATCGGCCCGCACATGGCCTCGAACGCGGGACTCGCGATCGTGATGCTGCTCGAGGCGGGGTGGCAGTGGTCCGCACTCGTCGACCTCATCGACGGGGAGCGCATCGACGCCCACCTGCCCGGCCGCATCCAGCGCCTGTCGGGCGACCGGGGGCCGGCGCTGTACCTCGACTTCGGCCACTCCCCCGACGCGTTCGCCAAGACCCTCGACGCCGTGCGACGCGTCACACCCGGGCGCGTGATCATGGTGTGCGGCGCGAACGGCGATCGCGACACGACCAAGCGCGCCGACATGGGCGCGGCCGCGGCGCTCGGGAGCGACATCCTGGTCGTCACCGACCAGCATCCCCGCTCCGAGGATCCGGCGACGATCCGTCGCGCACTGATCGACGGCGCCCGCGCGTCGCGGCCCGATGCGGTCATCCACGAGGTCACCCCACCCGAGGACGCGATCGCCGCCGCCGTCTCGCTCGCGGGAGACGGGGACGCGATCCTCTGGGCTGGACCCGGCCACCAGCACTATCGCGAGATCGCCGGCATCCGCACCCCGTTCGACGCGGTCGGAGCCGCGCAGGACGCGCTGCGTCGCGGCGGCTGGCCCGTCCCCGACTGACGCGGCTCAGCGCGCGGCGATGAGCCGGTCCGCCGTGTCGCGGGCCCACCGCTCGGCGGCGGCGAGCGACTCCCGAGTCAGTTCGCTCGGGCGCTCGTGCGCGTCGACGACCCGCGCGACGGTCTCCACGATCCCGAGGAACGACAGGGCGCCCTCGTGGAAGGCGTCGACGGCCTGCTCGTTCGCGGCGTTGAACACGGCCGGATACGTGTCGCCGGCCACACCGACCTGCTTGGCGAGCGCGACGCTCGGGAAAGCATCCTCGTCGAGCGGCTCGAACGTCCAGGTCGACGCGGTCGTCCAGTCCAGCGGCTCCCCGACCCCGGCGACCCGGTGCGGCCAGTCGAGCGACAGCGAGATCGGCAGACGCATGTCGGGCGGGGACGCCTGGACGATCGTCGACCCGTCGACGAA
Organism: Microbacterium sp. 77mftsu3.1; assembly: GCF_900100525.1. Taxonomy (NCBI): domain Bacteria; kingdom Bacillati; phylum Actinomycetota; class Actinomycetes; order Micrococcales; family Microbacteriaceae; genus Microbacterium; species Microbacterium sp. 77mftsu3.1. Next base: position 642,052 of record NZ_FNCR01000001.1, read on the forward strand.
CTCGACCATCGAGTGGACGATGGACTGCGGGTGGACCGTGACGTCGATCCGGTCGTACGGGATGCCGAAGAGCAGGTGCGCCTCGATGACCTCGAGTCCCTTGTTGACGAGGGTCGCGGAGTTCGTCGTGACGACGCGGCCCATGTCCCACGTCGGGTGAGCGAGCGCTTCGCGCGGTGTGACGTCCTGCAACCGGTCGCGGGAGCGACCACGGAAGGGGCCGCCCGACGCGGTGAGGACGAGACGTCGCACCTCGGCCGCATCCCCCGCCCGCAGGCACTGCGCGATGGCGGAGTGCTCGGAGTCGACGGGGACGATCTGGTCCGGTGCCGCGAGCTTCGTTACGAGCGGCCCGCCCACGATGAGCGACTCCTTGTTGGCGAGGGCGAGGACCGCTCCGGATTCGAGGGCCGCGAGGGTCGGACCGAGACCGACGGAACCCGTGATGCCGTTGATGACCACGTCGGCCTCGACGCTGCGTACCAGGCGTTCGGCGTCGACCGCGCCGAGCGCGGTCTCGGTGACCCCGAACTCGTCGGCCTGCGCCTGCATCCCGTCGCGGTCACGACCCGCGGCGAGGCCGACGACTTCGAACCGGTCGCGGTTCGCGCGGATGACGTCGAGCGCCTGCGTCCCGATCGAACCGGTCGAGCCCAGGATCAGGATGCGTCGCATGGCCTTCACCCTACCGGCGGGCGCCGAAGCGCCCGCCGCGGGGTCATTCGGTTGCGGCGCCGGCGGTCGCCGACTGCGCTCCGAGGATGTCGACGACGAAGACCAGCGTCTCGCCCTTCAGGTCGGCCTCGTTGATCTTGCCCTCGCCGTATCCCTCGGCGGGCGGGATGACGACGAGCACCTGCGATCCGACGGTCTGACCCTCGAGCGCCTTCTGGAAGCCCTTGACGACCTGGGTCGTGGTGAGGGTCGCCGGAGTGTTCTTCTCCCAGGTGGAGTCGAACGTCTTGCCGTCCGACCAGCGCACGCCCGTGTACTGGATGAGCGTGTAGTCGCCCTGCTGGACCTTGTAGCCGTCGCCCTTCTTCAGGGTCGCGACCTCCGTCGCAGTGGGCGGGTCCTGGCCTTCGGGGATCGTGATGGTCGGGGCGCCGTTGTCGGCGAGCTTCACCTTCGGGAGTCCCGCGGGTTCGGCCTGGGGCTCGCCCCACGCTGCGGTCGGCACGGTGCCGAGCAGGTCGAGGACGTAGACCTCGGACTGGGCGGTGTCGCTCGCGGGGAAGGCGGCGACGACGCGCTCGCCGATCTTGCCGCACCCGAAGACCTGTCCGAGGACAGTTGCGGCCGACAGCTGCGAAGGCAGGAACTCGCCCGGCTTGTAGCCGACCGTCGCGAGCTCTTCGCCCGTCTTGGCGTTGTAGGCCGTCATCGCATACGAGACGAAGTCGCCCGGCTTGACGGCGTCGCCCGTGCCCTCGTCCAGGACGCTCACCTGCAGCGCCTTGGGCTCGAGCGGCTTCTCGAACGTCGCCTTGGACGGCTTGCCGACCTCGCCGTCGACCTTGACGGAATCGGAAGCCTTGCCCGGCTTGGCTTGCGCGGCGCAGAGATCGGCAGCCGCCGTTCCGGTGGGCTGCGCGGTGCCCTGGCCGGATGCGCACCCGGCCAGCAGGAGGACGGCCACGGCAGCGGCGGAAAGGGCGGCGATGGGACGAAGACGCACGAAAGAACCTCACAGAGATACGGGGTGTCCGTCCATACTCCCCCATGATCTTTTGTCCGGGGTGTGAGTCGGGCGCCGAATCCGGTCGCGACCTGCTGCTCCGTCATGTCCTGACGCGTATGGGTTTGGCAGTACCCTCTTCTGGTGACCGAAGCGCAGACTCCCCCCGAGCCCTCTGCCGAGTCATCTGTCGATGAACTCGCGCGCGCCGGGGCCCTCTACTACCTGGTCCGCTGGGGTTTCGGTCCCCTGGCGCGACTCATCTACCGGCCGCGGATCGAGGGTGTCGGGAACATCCCGCGCACGGGTCCCATCATCCTGGCCAGCAATCACCTGAGCTTCATCGACTCTTTCGTGCTCCCGTTGTTCGCGCCGCGCCCCGTGTACTTCCTCGCCAAGTCGAGCTACTTCGACGGCACCGGCCTGAAGGGCTGGTTCAGCAACCGGTTCTTCCGCGCCCTCGGCGCGACGCCCGTTCAGCGCGGTGCCGGCCAGGCCGCCCTCGATGCGCTCGATCAGCAGCGCCGCATCCTCCAGTCCGGGAAGGCCATCGCGCTTTACCCCGAGGGGACGCGGTCGTTGGACGGGCGTCTGTACAAGGGCCGCACCGGCGTCGCCTTCCTCGCTCTCGAGACGGGCGCCCCCGTCGTGCCCGTCGGCATCGTCGGCACGAACGCGGCGATGCCCGTCGGCGCCAAGTGGCCGCGCCTGTCCCCCCGGGTCACCATCCGGTACGGCGAACCCATCGACCTCTCCCACCACGGCGCGGCATCCTCCGGTCGCGCCCGCCGTCAGGCGACGGACGACATCATGACCGCGATCCACGCGCTCTCCGGTCAGGAGCTGGCCGGAGCGTACAACGAGGTCCCCGCGCAGAACCCGGTCGAGCGGCTCAAACAGGTGCTCCCGCACGAGCGACGCTGAGCGGGACCGGTCGGCGCAGCCGGGTCAGGACTCGTGAGGTGCGGCAGCAGTCACCGTCGCCTCGTGATGCACGGGGAAGTTCACGGAATTCGCGATGAAGCACCATTCGCGTGCCTGTCGGTGCGCCGCCTCCGCCGCGGGGATCATCGCAGGGTCGGCGACCGTGACCCGCGGGTGCAGGGTCACTTCGCGGAACGCTCCCCCGCCCTTCCCGTCGAGCCCCATCGTCCCGGCCGCGTCGTCCTCGTAGGACGTGACCACGACGCCCGCCGTCACGCACGCGTGCAGGTACGAGAGCAGGTGGCACTCCGACAGCGCCGCGAGCAGGAGGTCCTCGGGGTTCCAGCGCGTCGGGTCCCCGCGGAACGGCCTGTCGCTCGAGCCCAGGAGGTCGGGCTTCCCCTCGACGCGGAGGGTGACGGCCCGGTCGTAGTCGCGGTACCCGCTCGTGCCGGTACCGCGGTCGCCGGTCCACAGGGTGCTCACTCGGTAGTGGTGTTCGTCGCGCACACCGCCAGTCTCGCACCTTCGGACGGCGGTGGCCCCGAGCCCGCTGGGTAGGCTGAACGGGTGCCTGAGACCTTCGCTGTGACGGATGCCGTCGAACTCGCCGTCGTCGAACGCAGCGGATTCGTGGAATCCCGTCACGCAGGATCGGCGATCGTGCTGGATCCCGACGGCGTCGTCGTGTCGACACTGGGCGCGGTGGAGGCGCCGATCCTCCCCCGCTCGTCCCTCAAGCCGATGCAGGCGTTGGCGAGCGTCTCGGCAGGAGCCGCGCTCGAAGGCGCTCATCTCGCCGTGGCCACGGCCAGCCACTCGGGGACAGACCGTCACGTCGCGCTCGTGACGGACATCCTGAACGCCGCCGGCGTCGGCGAGGACGCGCTCCTGTGCCCGCCGGCCTGGCCCGGGGATGCGGCAGCGCGCGACGAGATGACCCGAGAGCTCATCGGCCCGCAGCGCGTGAGGATGAACTGCTCGGGAAAGCACGCGGCGATGCTGTTGGCCTGCCACGCGAACGGGTGGGACATGGCCACGTACCTCGAGCCGCAGCATCCGCTGCAGGTCCACACGCGCGAGGTGGTCGAGCGCCTCACCGGCACGAAGATCACGGCGACGGCGGTGGACGGATGCGGCGCCCCGGTGCACGCGATGACGCTCGCCGCACTGGCGCGCGCGATCCATCGCATCGGGGCGTCTTCGGAGCGCTCGCCCTTCGCCCTGCACCGGAGCGCCGGCATGCTGGTGCGCGCCGTCCGCGAGCACCCGTGGGTGATCCAGGGCCCGGGGCTGCCGGACTCGATCGTGACCGAGCGGCTCGGCGTGTTCGCCAAGCACGGTGCCGAAGGGGTCATGGCGATGGTCGCCCCCGACGGCACCACGGTCGTCCTCAAGATCCTCGACGGGAGCAACCGGGCGGGTGTCGTCACCGCCCTCACCCTGCTCGTGCGGGCGGGGGCGTTGCAGGCGGCCGACGTCGCCCGCACCCTGGGCGATCTGCCGCTGACGGTGACCGGCGGCGGCCGCGATGTCGGGGTCATCCGACCCACCGTCTGAGCCCTGTCAGCCGGCCCCCTCCCCCTCACCGGCAAGCAGCACTCGGCGCACGGGCCGGTCGGGAGAGTGCACCCAGGCCCGCGACGCCCCCGGGACGGCGAACGGCGGCAGGTCACGCGTACCGACGAGCGACCGGTACTCGGCGGCGCACGCGGCATCGATGACGAGGTCGCCGTCGGCACGCGCTGCCGCGAGCAGGCGCCACTGTGCGAGCCAGGCGTCCGGTGATCCGATCACGACACCGCCGCGGGCCAGGCGAGCCTCGCCGTCGACCGAATCGACCCGGATCCCCATCCGCTCCCACGCCTCCGTCAACCGACGCGATCGTGGCCCCGCGGGCACCACCACCGCTGCGGGACGCCGGCCCGGCTGCCACACCGGCGGCCCCTCGCTGGGCCCGTGCAACGGCAGCTCACCGGCATCCGCCACCTGGACGAGCGTGCGACCGAGCCTTCCGCGTCCGGGTGGCGGGTCCACGACGAAGTCGGCCGATTCCCCTCCCGCCGCGACATGGTCGGCGCGGGATGCCGTTGCCAGGATGAGCCGCCGAGGCACGAGCTCGAGGATCCGCCCCACGCCGCCGCCGACGCGCTGCGTCGTCAGCACGATCCGGATGCCGCGGGCCCGGGCCGCGCGCAGCGCGCTCTCCAGTGCCTCCGCCGCGACGGCGCCGTACTCCCCCGGCAGGGCCGACAGCACCACGTCGAGATCGTCGACGAGGAGCGTCGTGCCGGCCGGCATCCCCTCGATACCGGTGAGGGTGTCCCACGCTCCCTCGGGGTCCGGCGGCACCACCCGCACGGTCGACTGCGCGGCGACGGCGCGCAGGACGCCGGTCCTGCCGCTGCCGGGGCCGCCGATGACCACCAGGGCGGGATCCTCCCAGATGACCTCGCGCTGGCGCTGCTGCTCGGGCTCATCGGCGACGCCGAGCAGCACCCCGTCACGGCCCGGCGACGGCGACAGCGGAATCCGCTCGGGGAGCGCGGGAAGCCACGGGCGCCGCGCACGGTCACCACGACGGCTCTCGACCGTCTCGGCGATGACCGCGCCGTCGCACAAGGCCACCCGGACCGCCTGCGGCGCCGTGTCGCGGCTGCGGCGGACGAGTGCGGTGCCGCGCGCCTCGGGCCGCCCGGAGAGTCGACAGGCGTCGTCGACGCCCAGCACGGCGCGCGAGTCGGATCCGTCAGCCACCCGGAGCGCGATGCGGAGCGGCGCGTTGGCGAGGACCGCATCCCGGAAGACACCGTTCGCCCGCTGCGCCGCGAGGATCAGATGGATGCCGAGCGCCCGGCCGCGCGCCGCGAGGTCGCCGAACACATCGTGGAGGACGGGATGCGCAGCGACGAGCGCCGCGTATTCGTCGACGACGATCACGAGGCGGCCGAGCGCGTCGCCCGCTTCGTCGATGTCGCGGGCGCCTCGCGCGGCGAGGGTCCGCTCCCGATACCTCACCTCGGCGCGGAGGCTCTCGATCGCGCGGACGGTCGTCGGCTCGTCGAGGTCGGTCAGGACCCCCGTCACGTGCGGCAGCGACGCGAGATGGTCGAACGTCCTCCCTCCCTTGAAGTCGACGAGGAGGAGCCCCACCTGCGAAGCCGTGTGCGCGGCGCACAACGACACCACCCACGATGTGAGGAGCTCGCTCTTGCCCGCTCCGGTCATCCCGATGACGACGGCGTGCGGACCGTCATGGACCAGGTCGATCGGGAACACGGCACCGCCGGCCCCGGCGAAGGCTGCGGGAAGCGACCCCGGCCCCGCCGAGGGGGCGCTGCGCATCGCGTCGCGGAGCGTGAGCGGCAGGTCGACCGTGTTCCCCAGTGCTCGGGTCGCCCGCTCGGACAGCAGCTCCGCCGCCCGTGCCGCCTGGTGCTCCGACACGACCTCGACGGTCACGTCGCGGGATCGACCGTCGAGGTCGAGGCGTGCCGTCGTGGGGCCGGTGAGCCTGAGGACCGCCCCGCACCGCGGGGGCGGCGGGGCGCCTTCGGGGACGACGACGAGCGGGACGTCGACATCGCCGCCCACCAGACCTCCCTCTTCCAGAATCTGGAGGAGGGGTCCCACCACCGCGGCGCGGTGGGGAGCGGCATCCGTCCACGCCGGCCCGCCGTCGCCCAGCCGCACCCGACCGGGAGCCAGGCACAGGAGGATCTGCAGGGCGAGGGCGCGCGTCACGGCCGCAGCCAGTCGGGGCGGTCCGATGACGGCGACCCCGGTCGTCAGGGGGATCGGCACGGGGACGTCGCTGAGGACGCCGGCGCTGCGACGCAGCGCGGTCGCCGCGTCATCACCGTCGCCGCCCGTGACGCGGAGAGCGCTGGCGTCATCACCGGACCCGACGACCAGCATGGCCTCGCGTTCGGCCACGGAGCGCCAGATCGATTCGGGCCTCGCGAGGAACCGTTGAACGTCCGGATGCGTCGCCCACCGCTGCTCGCGTTCGTCCTCGTGTCTGCGGGCCACCTCGACCTCGGCCTGCGCGAGCTCGCGCCTGAGGGCTGCGGCATCCTTCTTCGCGGTCCGCCTCGACGTGCGCGCGGCGTCCGCGACCGAGGCCACCGCGATCAGAGGTCCGAGCGCTGCGAACAGGAGGGCGTAGGCCGATCCCGTCACCGCCCAGAGGACGACCGCGCCGATGACCGGCACGACAGCGGTCATCACCGGAAGCGGCGGACGCGGTGTCGGCGCGGGTCGACGCGGGAGGGTCAGCGGGTCATCGGGAGCGAGAGTGGACACGCATCCACTCTCGTCAGACGACACCACCCGCAGACGCGGGAGACGACGGCCTGTGGAGGGAATCGGTCAGGAGGCGACCGGGGAGGAGATCTCGACGGTCGCGGTGTCGTCGTCCGCCGAGAGGAACCGCGCACCCACGACGATGATCGAGACGTTGTCGCGGCCGCCGTTCTCGAGCGCGGCTTCGAGCATCGCGTCGACTGCGGCGGCCGGATCGTGGTGCTGCAGAAGGAAGTGGAGGATGCCGTAGTCGGTGAGTTCTTTGGTCAGCCCGTCGCTGCAGACGACGAAGCGATCGCCGTCGACCACCTCGAGACGGACGTAGTCGGGAACGACACCGTCGCTGGGTCCCACGGCACGGGTGATGACGTTCCCGTAGGGGTGGTTCTCGGCCTCTTCGGGGCTGAGGCGACCGGCGGCGATGAGTTCCTGGACCACCGAGTGGTCGGTCGTCACCTGAGCGAGGGCGCCGTCGCGGAGGAGATACACGCGCGAGTCGCCGATATTGAGAGTCACCCAGGTCGGCTCGTCACCCGTGAGGTCGAGGTAGACGCCGGTCACGGTCGTGCCGGTGCCGTCGTCCGTCGTCTCGGAATGCGACGCGATGTCATCGACCGCGCGCTCGAGGGCGTCCTCGATCACTTCGGGAGAGACGGTTCCACGATCGACCGCGGCCGACAGTCGCTCGACGGTCCGAGAGCTCGCGATCTCGCCGCCGATGTGACCGCCCATGCCGTCTGCGACGACGAAGAGGGGGAACGCGGAGAGGACGGCGTCCTGGTTGTTCTCGCGTCGCCGGCCCTGGTGGGTGACCTCGGCCCAGCGCACCTCGACGGAACCCGTGCCGGTGGTGACGACGCGGGATGAGGTGACGACTTCGGGCACGCTCCGCCTTCTTTCCTGATCGGTGCAGCGTCTTCACACTCTAGTGGACACAACCCCCGTCATCTCGCGGCACAAGCCGTTGCCCTGCACTGGTGGAGGGCACTACGGTTTCGCTGAACCGGCGCACGCGCGCCGGTCGCCGCGCCCGCGGCGACCCCGACAGGAGGACACAGCGATGTCAGATCCGAATCCCCCGCAGAACGGCGGGCCCACTCCTCCCGCTGGTGGTCCGACGCCGCCCCCCGGGCAGGCGCCCAACGACCACCCGGCACCGCCGCAGCAGCCCTACTCACCGCCACCGCAGCAGCCCTACGGGCAGCAGCCTCCGTCGCAGCCCTACGCCCAACCGGCGCCCTCGGGTCCACTTCCGCCCGACCAGGACAAGCAGTGGGCATCCTTCGCGCACTTCGGCGGCGTCATCGGATTCGTTCCCGCCCTCGTCATCTGGCTGATCTTCAAGGACCGGGGACCCCGGACGAACGCCGAAGGCAAAGAAGCGCTCAACTGGCAGATCACGTTCACGATCGCGATGGTCGCGGCCTGGATCCTCACGCTCGTGCTCGGCTGGATCCCGGTCATCGGCCTGCTGATCGGACTTCTCCCCGTCGCCCTGTGGGTCGTGAACATCGTGTTCTCGATCCTCGGCGGGGTGCGCGTCAACGCCGGCGGAAGCTACCGCTACCCGGTCACGCTCCGCCTCATCTCGTAACGGGAGGCACGACGAGCTCCAGCTCTCCGGCCCCCGATGGGCGCAGGACGATCCCCTCGTCCTGCGCCCATCGCATGAGCCCGGCCGGATCCGTGGTGTGGGGCCGGGTCGAGGCGAGGCGGCGGACCAGCTCCCCCTTCGCGTGCTTGTTGAAATGGTTGAGCGCGCGGACAGCGCCGTCGGGCCCCTCGGAGACGACCCGCACATAGGCCTGCGGGATCTCCGCCGGCACGGGCCCCAGCGTCACATACGCCTCCGACCGCAGGTCGAGCACGAACGACGGCGCCGTAGCCGCGATCGCGGCACCGACGGCATCCGCCCACACCGACCTCATCGACGGCAGACCGGGGAGGCGGATGCCGGCACCCAGCCGGTAAGCGGGAAGCGGGTCGAGTGCCCCCACGACGCCGAAGGGCGCCGAGTGGATCGCGACACGGGTCCGCAGCCACTCCCGGGCCGCGTCATCCAGGGTCGACGCGTCGAGGGCGTCGAACAGCACGCCGGTGTACCGGTCCGCGGCGGGGACCGTGGGCGAGGTCCGGAGCGCGGCGTTCACGGCGACCTCCCCCCGCTGCCGGGCGGACAACTTGAGCACCCGGGCCGCGGTGTCCTCGTCGTCACTCAGCGCGACGAGCGCATCGACCACCCGATCGCGTTCGGCGCGGAGGCCCGGGAACGAGAGAGCGTCCGCATGCCACGGCGGTCCGTCGCCGCCGGGGCGCTTCGTCTCGGATGGCGGGAGCAGGATCAGCACGACGCGACCTCCAGGGAAAAGCGCAGCGCCGCCCGGCGAACCGGGCGGCGCTGCGTGAAAGGGGTGTCAGGACTGCAGGGCTGCGTTCCCGGCCACGATGGTGAGCTCGTCGTTCTCCATCGAGAGGAAACCGTCCTCCGCCGTCGCGACGATCTTCTCGCCGTTCGACTGCGTGATGCGGACCTGTCCTTCGGCGAGGATCGCGAGCACGGGCTCGTGACCGGCCATGAAGCCGATCTCGCCCTCGACCGTCTTGGCCACGACGAGGCTCGCCTCGCCGTGCCAGACCTCCGCCTCAGCGGAGACGAGGGTGACGGTCAGCGCCATGTCAGCCGTTCTCCTTCTGGATCTGAGCCCACTTCTCTTCGACGTCGCCGATGCCACCGACGTTGAAGAAGGCCTGCTCGGCCACGTGGTCGAAGTCACCCTTGACGATCGCGTCGAACGACTCGATGGTCTCCTTGATCGGGACCGTGGAGCCCTCGACGCCGGTGAACTTCTTGGCCATGTAGGTGTTCTGCGAGAGGAACTGCTGGATGCGGCGTGCGCGCGACACGACGATCTTGTCCTCTTCGGAGAGCTCGTCGACACCGAGGATCGCGATGATCTCCTGCAGTTCCTTGTTCTTCTGAAGGATCTGCTTCACCGACGTGGCCACACGGTAGTGATCCTCACCGATGTAGCGCGGGTCGAGGATGCGGCTCGTCGAGGTCAGCGGGTCGATCGCGGGGTACAGACCCTTCGATGCGATCTCACGCGAGAGCTCGGTGGTCGCGTCGAGGTGCGCGAACGTGGTCGCCGGAGCCGGGTCGGTGTAGTCGTCGGCGGGGACGTAGATCGCCTGCAGCGAGGTGATCGAGTGACCACGCGTCGAGGTGATGCGCTCCTGGAGCACGCCCATCTCGTCGGCGAGGTTCGGCTGGTAACCCACGGCGGAGGGCATGCGGCCCAGCAGCGTGGAGACCTCGGAACCGGCCTGCGTGAAGCGGAAGATGTTGTCGATGAAGAGGAGCACGTCCTGCTTCTGGACATCGCGGAAGTACTCCGCCATCGTCAGCGCCGACAGGGCGACACGGAGGCGCGTCCCCGGCGGCTCGTCCATCTGGCCGAAGACGAGGGCGGTCTTGTCGAAGACACCCGCCTCTTCCATCTCGGCGATGAGGTCGTTGCCCTCACGGGTGCGCTCACCGACACCGGCGAACACCGACACACCACCGTGGTCCTGCGCGACGCGCTGGATCATCTCCTGGATGAGGACGGTCTTTCCGACACCGGCGCCACCGAACAGACCGATCTTTCCACCCTGCACGTACGGGGTGAGCAGGTCGATGCTCTTGATGCCGGTCTCGAACATCTCGGTCTTGGACTCGAGCTGGTCGAAGTTCGGCGCCTGGCGGTGGATGCCCCAGCGCTCGGTGACCTCGATGGTCTCGCCCGGTGCGGCGTTCAGGACGTCACCCGTGACGTTGAAGACCTTGCCCTTGGTGACGTCGCCGACGGGAACCGTGATGGGACCGCCGGTGTTGCGCACCTCCTGCCCGCGGACCATGCCGTCGGTCGGCTTCAGCGAGATGGCGCGGACGAGGTCGTCGCCCAGGTGCTGGGCGACCTCGAGGGTGATCTCGGTCGACTGGTCGCCGATTACGATCGTGGTCTTCAGAGCGTTGTAGATCTCGGGGATCGAGTCGTGCGGGAACTCGATGTCGACGACCGGGCCGGTGACGCGCGCGACGCGGCCGACGACGGGGGTCTCCGTCTTCTCAGCGGTGAGGCTCATGGCTTCTCTTCTTTCGTGTGGTCTATTTGCCCGACGCCAGCGCGTCGGCGCCGCCGACGATCTCGGCGATCTGCTGCGTGATCTCCGCCTGACGCGCGTTGTTGCGCAGGCGGGTGTAGTCGGTGATGAGCTTGTCGGCGTTGTCGCTGGCGGACTTCATCGCCTTCTGCGTGGCGGCCTGCTTCGCGGCGGACGACTGCAGGAGCGCGTTGAACACGCGGCTCTGCACGTACACCGGCAGCAGCGCGTCGAGCACCGTCTCGGCATCCGGTTCGAACTCGTAGAGCGGGTAGACCTGGCTCGATGCCGTGTCCTCCGCCTCGACGACCTCGAGAGGCAGCAGACGGACCGTCTCCGGCGTCTGCGTCATCATGCTGACGAAGCGGTTGTAGACGAGATTGATCTCATCCACGCCGCCCTCGCCGCCGCCGAGCTCGTACGCGGCGATCAGCGCCGCCGCGATCTCCTCGGCCGTCGAGAACGCCGGGGTGTCGGTGTCACCGATCCACTCCCCCGCCGTCGCGATGCGACGGAACTGGAAGAATCCGACCGGCTTGCGGCCCACCAGGAAGTAGACCGGCTCGACACTCTGGCTGCGCAGCAGCTCGCCGAGCTGCAGAGCCTCGCGGATGACCTGCGAGTTGAACGCGCCGGCGAGGCCGCGGTCGGAACCGAAGACGACGACGGCGGAACGACGGATCTGCTCCCGCTCGGTGGTCAGCGGGTGCTGCACGTTGGAGTGCGTCGACACGGCGGAGACGGCACGCGTGACGGCCCGCGCGAAGGGGTTGGACGCGCGGACGCGAGCCATCGCCTTCTGGATGCGCGAAGCCGCGATGAGTTCCATCGCCTTCGTGATCTTCTTGGTCGTCTGAGCAGAAGAGATCTTCTGCTTGTAGACCCTGAGTTGTGCGCCCATAGGTTATGAGTCTCCCGTCGGCGTCAGCCGCGGCGGCCCTTGACGATCTTCTCCTGGTTCACGTCATCGACGTCCGCAGCAGCGACCTCTTCGTGACCCGGCGTGCCGAGTGCCTGACCCTTGCCGCCCTGGAACTCGAGGACGAAGGCGTCGACGGCCTTCTCGAGCTCGCCGGCGGTGTTGTCGTCGAGCACGTTCGAGTCGCGCAGGGTGTCGAGGATCGACGTGTTCCGCTTCAGGTGGTCGAGCAGTTCGCGCTCGAAACGGAGGACGTCCTCCACCTCGATCGTGTCGAGCTTGCCGTTCGTTCCGGCCCAGATCGAGACGACCTGCTCCTCGACGGGGTACGGCGAGTACTGCGGCTGCTTCAGGAGCTCCGTCAGACGTGCACCACGGGCCAGCTGTCGACGCGACGCGGCGTCGAGGTCGGATGCGAACATCGCGAAGGCCTCGAGCGAGCGGTACTGGGCGAGCTCGAGCTTGAGCGTTCCCGAGACCTTCTTGATCGACTTCACCTGGGCGTCGCCACCGACACGCGAGACCGAGATACCCACGTCGACCGCGGGACGCTGGTTGGCGTTGAAGAGGTCGGACTGCAGGAAGATCTGGCCGTCGGTGATCGAGATCACGTTGGTCGGGATGTACGCCGAGACGTCGTTGGCCTTGGTCTCGATGATGGGCAGACCCGTCATCGAACCGGCACCGAGCTCGTCGGACAGCTTCGCGCAACGCTCGAGCAGACGCGAGTGCAGGTAGAAGACGTCACCGGGGTACGCCTCACGGCCCGGCGGACGACGCAGGAGCAGCGACACGGCGCGGTAGGCCTCGGCCTGCTTCGACAGGTCGTCGAAGATGATCAGGACGTGCTTGCCCTCGTACATCCAGTGCTGACCGATGGCCGAGCCGGTGTAGGGAGCGAGGTACTTGAAGCCGGCGGGGTCGGATGCCGGGGCCGCGACGATCGTCGTGTACTCCATGGCACCGGCGTCCTCGAGGGCGCCCTTCACCGAAGCGATGGTCGAGCCCTTCTGGCCGATCGCGACGTAGATGCAGCGGACCTGCTTCGTGACGTCGCCCGACTCCCAGTTGGCCTTCTGGTTGATGATCGTGTCGATCGCGATGGCCGTCTTGCCGGTCTGGCGGTCGCCGATGATCAGCTGGCGCTGACCGCGGCCGACGGGGATCATCGCGTCGATGGCCTTGATGCCGGTCTGCATCGGCTCGTGGACCGACTTGCGCTGCATGACGCCGGGCGCCTGCAGCTCGAGGGCGCGGCGGCCGGTCGTGGCGATCTCGCCGAGACCGTCGATCGGGTTGCCGAGCGGGTCGACGACGCGGCCGAGGTAGCCCTCGCCGACACCGACCGAGAGGACCTCGCCGGAGCGGGTGACCTTCTGGCCGGCTTCGATGCCCGAGAAGTCACCGAGGACGACGACACCGATCTCGTGCTCGTCGAGGTTCTGCGCGAGGCCCTCGACGCCGTTCTCGAAGCGCACGAGCTCGTTCGCCATCACGCCGGGCAGGCCCTCGACGTGGGCGATGCCGTCCGCGGCGTCGACGACGGTGCCGACCTCGGTCGCCGCTGCCCCGGTGGGCTCGTAGGCGGCGACGAAGTCTTTCAGCGCGTCACGGATGACGTCGGGGCTGATGGACAGTTCTGCCATGGTCTTCCTTCTTAGTGAGGTCTTGTGGCGGGCACCTGGCCTGCCGGGTCCGCTCCTCGGTGGAGCGGGAAGAGTCAGCCCGCCAGACGCTGGCGGAGGTCGCCCAGTCGGGACGAGACGGTGGCGTCGATCACGTCGTCGCCGATCTCGATGCGGACACCGCCGACGACCGTGGGGTCGAGGACGACGTTCAGCGAGACCTCGGTGCCGTAGCGCACCGCGAGGGTGCGCTGGAGGCGGGACGTCTGCTCGTCGGTGAGCTCCGCGGCCGCGAAGACGGTGGCCACGGCGCGTCCGCGCTGGTCGGCGACGACACGCAGCGCACGGCTGAGCATCGAGCGGACCCGTCGTTCCCGCGGTACCTGGACGAGAGACGACACGATCGCAACCGTCGATGCGGCGGCGCGGCCGTTCAGCAGGGTCTCGATGAGCGCGCCCTTGGCGGATGCGTCACCGAGCCGGCTGCCCAGCGCGAGCTCGAGCTCGGGGTTGGCGGCGATCGTACGCGCCACGGAGAAGAGCTCGGCCTCGACGTCGACCTGCGGCTCGGCCATGGCGGCGGCGCGGACGCCGGCCTCCTCGATCCCCGAGATCAGGTCCGCCGACGACGACCAGCGCTCGGCGACGGCCGCGTCGAGGACCGACCCGGTCGCAGCCGAGTACCCGCCGAAGACGCGCGAGACGAGCGCACGTCGAGCTTCGGCGGGCACCGAGGCATCCGAGAGCGCGCCGCTCAGCTGCGACGAGCCGGCCAGGGTGCGCACCGCGGCGAAGAGCTCGCGGGCGACACCGAGGTCGACGCCCGGCGCGGCCGTGAGGGCCGACGTCGTCGCCGCGAGGGCTTGAGTGGTCGCGCTGCCCATTACTTCGCTGCCTTCTCGGAGGATTCGAGGTCGGCCAGGAAGCGGTCGACCACGGCCTTGGCCTTGGCGTCGTCGGACAGCGTCTCGCCGATGACACCACCGGCGAGGTCGAGGGCGAGGGTGCCCACTTCGCTCCGCAGCGAGACGAGCGCGGTCTGGCGCTCGGCCTCGATCTGGTGGTGCGCGGCGGAGGTCAGGCGTGCGGCCTCGACCGACGCGTTGTCCTTGGCCTCGGCGACGATCTTCTTACCGTCCTCGCGGGCGGTCTCGCGGATCTCGCCGGCCTCCTTGCGAGCCTCGGCCAGCTGGGCCGTGTACTCCTCGAGGGCGGCTTCCGCCTTGCGCTGAGCCTCGTCGGCCTTCGCGATGTTGCCCTCGATGGCAGCGGCGCGCTGGTCGAGCAGGACCTGCATCTTCGGGAGGGCGACCCGCCAGAAGACGAACAGGATCACGACGAAGCAGACCCCGGACCAGATGATGTCGTACCAAGCCGGGATCAGCGGGTTGTGAGACCCGCCCTCTTCGGCTGCGTACGCGACAAGAGCGTTCAGCATCCTGTCTCCTTAGTGATCTGAGTCGCGGTTTACTGGAAGATGAAGTAGGTCGCGATGCCGATGAAGGCGAGCGCCTCGGTGAAGGCGATACCGATGAACATCAGGACCTGCAGGCGACCGGCCAGCTCGGGCTGACGGGCCACGCCCTCGATCGTCTTGCCGACGACGATGCCCACACCGATGGCGGGGCCGATGGCGGCGAGGCCGTAACCCATCGTCGCGACGTTGCCCTCGAGGGCGGCGAGAACCGTAGTTGCGTCCACGGAGGTGTTTCCTTTCGGTTGGATGGCTCGGCGTGCGCCGGACCGCTTAGTGCTCTTCTGCCACCGCGAGCTGGATGTAGACCGCGGTGAGGATGGCGAAGACGTATGCCTGGAGGAAGGCGACGAAGATCTCGAAGATCGTGAAGGCGAACCCGAACGCGAGCGTTCCGGCCGCGAGCGCCGAGAACCAGCCGCCCAGGGTGATGAGGAAGAACTGCGTCGCTGCGAAGAACAGGACGAGCATGAGGTGCCCGACGATCATGTTCATCAGCAGTCGGAGCGTCAGCGTCACGGGCCGGATGATGAACGTCGAGAGGAACTCGAGCGGGATGATCAGGATGTAGAGGAACCAGGGCAGCCCGGGAGGCATCAGCGAGTTGCGGAAGAAGTTCCCGGGGCTCGCCTTGATACCGGCGTAGATGAAGGTGACGTACGCGACGAGCGCGAGGAGGAGGGGCACCGCGACGATCGACGAACCTGCGATGTTCAGGAACGGGATGACACCCGTGATGTTCATGAAAAGCACCATGAAGAAGATCGTGGTGAGGATCGGCAGGAACCGGCGTCCGTCCTTCTTGCCGAGCAGGTCTTCGGCGATGTTGACCCGGACGAAGTCCAGGCCCATCTCGACGACGCTCTGGAAGCGGCCGGGGACGACCGTCATGCGGCGGGTGCCGAGCCAGAAGATCAGGACGATGGCGATCGTCGCGAGGATCTGGATGAGGTGGATCCGGTTGACGACGAGGGGGCCGATCGAGAAGACCGCATCGGGGAAGAACTCCGAGATCGACGGTCCATGGAACTCGTCAGGGGCGTCTTCGGCGGCAGTAGCGATCAGGGTCGCAGCTTGAGTAAACAGCGCTGGCTCCAGCTTCGGGGCGTCGATCTATCGATCGGGCGACGATGGTCGGTGAGCTGACTCCGCAGGCGTTCCCGTCGGGGTTCAGGCGGGCTCGTAAACAGCCTATCAGGCCTCTGGGGTGCTGGTGTCCCCGTGCCGACGCTCCCCCGCCTCCACCTCTGCGGCCTCGACCTCTGCGGCGGTGGGCAGCGTCGTGTCACTGACTGCCGGCATCCGCATGCGCATCATGACGACGACGTCCACGACGAGCGAGGCGATGATGCTCACGATCAGGGAGATGAGGAACACCATCGGCGTGAGCCAGGGCTGGTCGCGGAGGACGAAGAGCACCACGAGGAAGACGACGAACTTCAGGATCCATCCGCCCATGACCGACCCGAAGAAGATCGGGACGAACAGCGGGTCGCCGTAGAAGCGGTTGGCGATGAGGATCGAGACGATCGTGAAGGCGAGGAAAACGGCCGCCATGAGGACCGCCACGAGCGCGCTCGACAGTCCCGAGACGCCGGCCACGAGCAGACCCACGACTCCCCCGACGACGGCGAGGACCAGGGTGACGATGCCCGACCACACCAGAGCGGTGCGGAGCATACGGGTGGAGGACAGGGCGCTCATGAGAGGGCCTTTCGCTCGGGCGCGACCGGACGGGCACGGCGCGCGGGGGGAAGGGTGACGAGGACGCACGCCACGCATCCGATGATCAGGAAGGCGACACCGGGCCAGTACCGCCCCGGCCACCCCTTCGTCGTGCCGATGTACATCAGGAGGACGGAGAGGGAGACGACCGCGGTCCATGCGTAGAACACGAACACGGCGTTGCGGTCGGTGTGACCCATGTCGAGCATCCGGTGATGGAGGTGCTTGCGGTCGGGTGAGAACGGGGACTTGCCCTGCGCCATGCGGCGGACGACGGCGAGACCGAAGTCGACGAGGGGGAGCAGCACGATGACCACGGGGAGGATGACGGGGATGAAGGCACCGAGTAGCTGCGAGCGGCCGAAGAGATCGTTGTCGCTCAGCAGGTTCGGCGGCAGATTGCCCGTCACGACGATCGCGGACGACGCCATCATGAGCCCGAGCAGCAGCGCACCGGCATCCCCCATGAACATCCGCGCCGGGTTCCAGTTGAACGGGAGGAAGCCCGCGCACATGCCGAGCAGCACGATGGCGATGAACACACCCGTGTTGCTCTGCTCGCTGTTGTCGAAATCGCGCACGAGCATGGCGGAGTAGGCGAAGAACACCGCGTTGGCGATGAGGCAGACACCGGCGACGAGGCCGTCGAGACCGTCGATGAAGTTGACCGCGTTCATGACGATCACGATCAGGAGGATCGACAGGCTGATGCTCACCCAGCTCGACACGACGACCTGCTGGCCGAAGGGCAGATAGAAGATCTGGATGCCGCCGAGGAACACGACGATCCAGGCGGCGACGAACTGGGCGCCGAGCTTGATCATCCAGTCGAGGTCCCAGAGGTCGTCGGCGACGCCCACCACGACCATGAGCGCGGCGGCCCCGAGGAGCGACCACACCATCGACGGCTCCTGCCAGACGATCGCGAAGGCGGGGAGCTGCGAGGACAGGACGAAGAAGCCGAGCATCCCGATGAACATCGCCACGCCGCCCAGCCGCGGCGTCGGGGTCTTGTGCACGTCCCGCTCGCGGATCGCCGGGTGGAGCCCGAATCTCATCGCCACGCGCCACACGACCCACGAGAAGACGAAGGTGAGGGCGCCGGTGATGACGAACGCGAGCAGGTAGTCCCTCACGCGGCGTCGGATTCTTCGGGGTCGACCGGATCGGGCTCGAGGAGGTCGCCGAGGACGTCGCGGAGGTCCTGGCGCGAGACGGCGCCGTCGCGGAGGACCGTCACCGGGCGCCGGTCGCGACCGACGAGGCCGGTCGCATCGATGATCGTCGAAGCGACACCGGTCTCGACGAGGCCGCCGTCGAGGTACACCGAGACGCTGTCGCGGAGCATCTGCACGGCCGAGTCGATCCCGAGCGCGGCGGGCTTGCCCGTCAGGTTCGCGCTGGACACCGCGAGCGGGCCGGTCTCCTCGAGGAGCTCGAGGGCGAAACGGTCGTTCGGCATCCGCACCGCGACGGTGCCGCGCGTCTCGCCCAGGTCCCACCGCAGCGACGGCTGGGCCGGGAGCACGATCGTGAGTCCGCCCGGCCAGAAACGCTCGACGAGACGCTCGACGGGTTCGGGGACCTCGGCCACGAGAGCGCGCATCGTGTCGGGTCCCGAGACGAGGACGGGGGGCGGCGACTGCCGCCCGCGACCCTTCGCGGCGAGCAGGCGAGCCACCGCCGACGCGTTGAAGGCGTCCGCGGCCACACCGTAGACGGTGTCGGTCGGCATCACGATGAGTTCGCCGCGGCCGATCGCTTGCCGTGCCTGGCGGAGAGCGGGCAGCAGCTGGTCGGCGTCACGGCAGTCGAGAACGGGAGACATATCCGCAGCATTCTACGAGGAGCGCCCCTCCTGCACCTGCGAGAACACGGGAGGAGGGCGTCAGAGGGACGTGGTCGAGGTCAGGGGCGGAGGGCGGTCGTCGCGCGGTCGCGCAGGGTGAGGTCGGGGTGGGTGGCGGCGCCGCGCCACCCGTCGGCGCTCAGGATCTCGCGGATGCCGGGGCCCTGCCACTCGCCGTGCTCGATCACGAGGGTGCCGCCGGGGTGCAGCAGGCGCAGCGCGACGCCCGAGAGGACGCGGACGACGTCCAGACCGTCGGCGCCGCCGTAGAGGGCCGCGGGCGGATCCCAGAAGCGAACCTCGGGGTCGCGCGGGACGGCGTCGTCGGGAACGTACGGAGGATTCGAGACGACGACCGAGACGGTGCCGTCGAGCTCGCGGAAGGCGTCGGCGAGGTCGATGAAGGCGAGCCGGGCGTGCGGTGCCTGCTCGGCGAAGTTCTCCTTGGCCCAGATGAACGCCTCGACCGAGTTCTCGGCGGCGTGCACGCGCGCGTGCGGCACCTCGGTGGCCAAGGCCAGGGCGAGGGCTCCGCTTCCCGTCCCCAGGTCGACTGCGACGGGCTCGGGGCCGGGAGCCTCGCGGAGCGCGTCGATCGCGAGCTGGGCGACCATCTCGGTCTCGGGACGCGGGACGAACACGCCGGGACCGACCCGCAGCTCCATGTGCCGGAACGGCGCCCGGCCGGTGAGGTGCTGAAGGGGTTCGCGCGCCGCGCGGCGTTCGACGAACTCGGCGAAACGCGTCGCCTCGAGCTCCGGCATCCGATCACCCCGCATCATCGCGGCAGCCAGCTCGCCACGGCCGAGCCCGAGGACATGGGCCGCGAGGAGTTCGGCGTCCACATCGGCCGACGGGACGCCCGCGGCGGCGAGGCGCGCCGCCGCGGTGCGGACGAGGGGTGCGAGGTCGCTGCCGGCGGGCGCGTCGGAGATCCGTGAAGTCGACATGGGAAAGCCCAGGATACCGCGCGCCGCATCGTCACACAGGGCCACCGGCCGCAGGCGCGCCTTAGGCTGGGGGACGCATCGCGGGCACCTGAACCGCGACCCAGATCTCCATCCGCACGGAAGGCATCCCATGACCGGCATCCACTCCGACATCACCAGCGCATTCGGCAACACTCCCCTGGTCCGACTGAACCGCGTATCGGAGGGCCTGCCCGGGACCATCCTGGCCAAGCTCGAGTTCTACAACCCGGCATCCTCGGTCAAGGACCGCCTCGGCATCGCCATCGTCGACGCCGCCGAAGCCTCGGGCGAGCTGAAGCCCGGCGGCACGATCGTCGAAGGCACGAGCGGTAACACCGGCATCGCCCTGGCGATGGTCGGCGCAGCCCGCGGGTACAAGGTCATCCTGACGATGCCCTCGTCGATGTCGGTCGAGCGCCGGATGCTGCTGCGCGCCTACGGCGCCGAGCTCGTTCTCACCGACCCCTCCCTCGGCATGAAGGGCGCGGTCGGCGAAGCCGAGCGCATCGCCGCCGAGACCCCGGGCGCCGTGCTCGCCAAGCAGTTCGCCAACCAGGCCAACGTCGAGATTCACCGGAAGACGACCGCCGAGGAGATCCTCCGCGACACCGACGGCGCCGTCGACTACTTCGTCGCCGGCATCGGCACGGGCGGCACCATCACTGGTGTCGGTCAGGTGCTCAAGGAGCGGGTACCGTCCGCGAAGGTCGTCGCCGTCGAGCCCAAGGACTCGCCGCTGCTGACCGAGGGCAAGCCCGGTCCCCACAAGATCCAGGGCATCGGCCCGAACTTCATCCCCCCGATCCTCGACCAGGGCGTCATCGACGAGGTCCAGGACGTCACGTTCGACGACGCGATCGAGACCGCGAAGAAGGTCGCGACGACCGAAGGCATCCTCGTCGGCATCTCGTCCGGTGCCGCCATCTGGGCCGCGCTTCAGGTCGCGGCTCGCCCCGAGGCCGAGGGCAAGAACATCGTCGTCATCATCCCCTCGTTCGGCGAGCGGTACCTGTCGACCGCGCTCTTCGAGGAGTTCCGCGACTGACCCGCACGCCGACACCCGGAAGGTCCGCCGTGCCCCCCACCGCCCCCTCGTTCGTCCGCAGCGTCGCCGCCGCGGCGCGGTCCGTCCGTGAGGACGTGGCCTCCGCGAAGCTGCGCGACCCCGCGGCCCGCGGCGGCGCCGAGATCGCGCTGCTCTACCCGGGACTCCACGCCGTGTGGAGTCACCGGGTCGCGCACGCGCTGTGGCGGCGCGGCAGGCGGTTCCCGGCGCGCGCACTCTCGCAGGTGTCCCGCTGGCTGACCGGGATCGAGATCCACCCGGGGGCCACCATCGGGCGACGGTTCTTCATCGATCACGGCATGGGTGTCGTCATCGGCGAGACCGCCGAAGTCGGGGACGACGTCATGCTGTACCACGGGGTGACGCTGGGCGGCCGGACCCGGGACGGCGGCAAGCGGCATCCCACCCTCGAGGACGGCGTCGCCGTCGGCGCGGGCGCGAAGATCCTCGGGCCGATCGTGATCGGGGCGCACTCGGTGATCGGGGCGAACGCCGTCGTGACGAAGGATGCCCCCGCGGACTCCGTCCTGGTGGGCGTACCGGCACGCGCGCGTCGGCGCACGGCGAACGAGGACACCCGGGCGATCCTCATGGCGCCCGAGTACCACATCTGACCCGGCTCAGGCCTCCGAGCCGACCGCGGCCAGCTGCGCCTCTTCGTCCGCGGCGATCGCGGAATCGATGAGGGGGCCGAGCGCGCCGTCCATCACCTGGTCGAGGTTGTAGGCCTTGTACCCGGTGCGGTGATCCGCGATGCGGTTCTCGGGGAAGTTGTAGGTGCGGATGCGCTCGGAGCGATCCATGCCGCGGATCTGCGACCTGCGCGCGTCGGAGGCCGCGGCATCCCGCTCCTCCTGCTGCTTGGCGAGCAGGCGTGCGCGGAGGACGCGCATACCGGCTTCGCGGTTCTGCAGCTGGCTCTTCTCGTTCTGCATCGAGACGACGATGCCGGTCGGCACGTGCGTGATGCGGACGGCGGAGTCCGTCGTGTTGACCGACTGCCCACCCGGTCCGGACGAGCGGAAGACGTCGATCTTGAGGTCGTTCGGATCGATCTGGACCTCTTCGGGCTCGTCGACCTCGGGGAACACGAGAACACCGGTCGTCGAGGTGTGGATGCGCCCCTGCGACTCGGTCGCGGGCACGCGTTGCACGCGGTGCACGCCGCCCTCGTACTTCAGGTGCGCCCAGACGCCCTGCGCCGGGTCGCTGGACGAGCCCTTGATCGCGATCTGGACGTCTTTGTACCCGCCGAGGTCCGATTCGTTGCGTTCGAGGAGCTCGGTCTTCCAGCCGCGGGATGCCGCGTACTGCAGGTACATGCGAAGGAGGTCCGCCGCGAACAGCGCGGATTCGGCGCCGCCCTCGCCCGCCTTGATCTCGAGGATCACGTCGCGGGCGTCGTCGGGGTCGCGCGGGATCAGCAGGCGCCGGAGCTTCTCCTGCGTCTCGGCCAGGCGCTGCTCGAGCGCCGGGACCTCCTCAGCGAAGGCGTCGTCCTCCTTGGCCAGCTCCCGACCGGCGGCGAGGTCCTCCTCCGCTCCGTGCCACGCATCGTACGCGGCGACGATGCGGGAGAGCTCCGCGTACCGCCGGTTGACGCGCTTGGCGCGCGACGCGTCGGCGTGCACCGCGGGGTCGGAGAGTTCCTCCTGGACCGCGCGGTGCTCGTCGATCAGCGTCTGGACGGATTCGAACACGGCTCGAGGCTCAGCGGATGCTGTTCTCGTGCGCGTGGCCGCCGGCGGCGGGGGCCGGCATCGACTTCTGCATCTGCACGAGGAACTCGACGTTCGACGTCGTCTCCTTCAGCTTGCCGAGGACGACCTCGAGGGCCTGCTGCTGGTCGAGGCCGGCGAGGGCGCGACGCAGCTTCCACGTGATCTTGACCTCGTCGGCCGAGAGGAGCATCTCCTCGCGACGGGTGCTCGACGCGTTGACGTCGACGGCGGGGAAGATCCGCTTGTCGGCGAGCTGACGCGACAGGCGCAGCTCGCTGTTGCCGGTGCCCTTGAACTCCTCGAAGATGACGTCGTCCATCTTGGAGCCGGTCTCGACGAGAGCCGTGGCGAGGATCGTGAGCGATCCGCCGTTCTCGATGTTGCGCGCCGCGCCGAAGAAGCGCTTGGGCGGGTAGAGCGCCGAGGCGTCGACACCACCGGTGAGCACGCGGCCCGAGGTGGGCGCCGAGATGTTGTAGGCGCGGCCGAGGCGCGTGATCGAGTCGAGGAGGACGACGACGTCGCGACCGAGCTCGACGAGACGCTTCGCACGCTCGATGGCGAGCTCGGCGACCGTCGTGTGGTCCTCGGCGGGGCGGTCGAAGGTCGAGGCGATGACCTCGCCCTTGACCGTCCGCTGCATGTCGGTGACCTCTTCGGGACGCTCGTCGACGAGGACGACCATGAGGTGGACCTCGGGGTTGTTCGTCGCGATCGCGTTGGCGATCTGCTGCAGGACGATCGTCTTACCGGCCTTGGGAGGCGCGACGATGAGGCCGCGCTGGCCCTTGCCGATGGGAGCCACGAGGTCGATGATGCGCTGCGTCAGCTTCTCGGGCGCGGTCTCGAGGCGCAGGCGCTCCTGCGGGTAGAGCGGGGTCAGCTTGCCGAACTCGACACGCGTGGCGGCGTCCTCGACCGACAGGCCGTTGACGGCGTCGACCTTGACGAGCGCGTTGTACTTCTGGCGGCTCGACTGCTCACCCTCGCGGGGCTGCTTGATCGCGCCGACGACCGCGTCGCCCTTGCGCAGGTTGTACTTCTTGACCTGGCCGAGCGAGACGTA
Organism: Microbacterium sp. 77mftsu3.1; assembly: GCF_900100525.1. NCBI lineage: Bacteria > Bacillati > Actinomycetota > Actinomycetes > Micrococcales > Microbacteriaceae > Microbacterium > Microbacterium sp. 77mftsu3.1. Next base: position 665,518 of record NZ_FNCR01000001.1, read on the forward strand.
GACGTCGCTCTGCCCGGGCAGGTAACCCGTGGTGCGGACGAAGGCGTAGTTGTCGAGGACGTCGAGGATGCCGGCGATCGGGATGAGGACGTCGTCCTCGCCGATCTCGGTGTCGAACTCGTCGCCCGTGGACTGCCCGCGGCGCTTGTTGCGCTGGCGGCCGCGGCCCTGGCCCTGCTCGTCGTCGGAGACCGACTCGGCGGCGGGCTTGTCGGCCGGCGCGTTCTGAGCGTTGCCGTTCTGAGCGTTGCCGCCCTGGCCGTTGCCGCCCTGGTTGCCGTTCTGGCCGTTCTCGCCCTTGTTGCGGTTGCGGCTGCGGCTGCGGCTGCGCGACCGGCTGCGGCCGGTCCCCTCGCTGGAGCCCTCGGAGTCGTCTCCGGATGCCGCGGTGTTCGCGTCGCTCGATGCGGACGCGTTCGCGTCGTCGGATGCCTGCTCGGCGGGTGCCTCGGCTGCGGCCGGGGCGGCGCTGGCCTCGGTCACCGGAGCGTCCGCCGGCGTGGCGTCAGCGGCAGCCGGAGCGGCGTCGGCGGCAGCAGCGGCGTCGGCGGCAGGCGCTGCCTCGGCAGGAGCGTCACCGCTCTTGGCACGACGCGGCGCACGCTTGCGCGGCGCCTTCGCCGGCTTCTCGTCGGCCGGCTTCTCGTCAGCGGATGCCTCGACTGCGGGTGCAGCGTCCTGGCCGACGGTCTCGTCTGCGACGGCCTCGTCTGCGACGGGCTCGGCTGCAGCAGCGGCCTTCTTCGCGGAGGTCCTCCGTGCGGGGCGCTTCGCCTGCACGGGCTCCTCGGCGGGCGCGGCGGCCTCGTCGGTGGACGGCTCGGTCGCCTCGTCTGCGGCGGGCGCGGCTTCGACGGCAGTCGAGTCGGCGGTGTCCGCAGCGGCATCCGTCGTCGCGTCCTGCGCGGCGGCCGTGGTGGTCTCGTCGGCGGCAGCGCCGCCGGTGGCGACGTCGTCGCCGGTCTGGATCTCGGAGATGGACTCCACGAGTTCTCCCTTTCAGATGTGGAAAGTCATAACCGCAGGTGGTTCCGTCCACGACGGATCCGAATCCTCAGCGGGGTGTTCGCGCAGGCACAGAGTTGCGCAGGCCCGTCAGGAGGGGTGTGCGGTGGTTCGCAAATTGCGAGTGGAGGGCAGATTCACGTGATTACGTGGCATCCTCCGTATGGTCCCTCACTGTACCACCCCGCACATCGACGGCCAGCAGCAAGGGTTTCCATGGCGTGTCCGTCGACGTGGCGGCGAAATCGACCGCTTCGAGTCGTCGACCCGGCCCGTCGGCGAGGACGAGGACGCTGGGTCCTGCGCCCGAGACGACGGCGGCGAACCCGGCGGCACGCAGGCCCTGCACGAGTGCATCCGTCGCGGGCATCGCCTGCGCCCGGTACGACTGGTGGAGCTTGTCCTCCGTCGCCGCCATGAGCAGTTCGGGGCTCTGCGTCAGCGCCGCGATGAGCAGGGCCGACCGCGACACGTTGAAGACGGCGTCCTCGCGCGTGACGTGGAGCGGCGCGAGACCGCGCGCGACCGAGGTCGACATCGTGAACTCGGGGACGAAGACGAGCGGTGAGACCCCGCGGTGGACGGCCAGCTTCTTGTGCTGCGGCCCCGTGGAGTCCATCCACGCGATGGTCAGCCCGCCGAATAGCGCCGGCGCCACGTTGTCGGGGTGCCCCTCGAGCTCGGTCGCCAGGCGCAAGAGGGTCTCGGGGCCGAGGGTGACGTCGCCCTCGAGCAGTCCCTGCGCCGCGAGCAGTCCCGCCACGACGGCGGCACCGGAGGATCCCATCCCGCGGCCGTGAGGGATCACGTTGTGCGCGCGCAGACGGATGCCGGGCATCGGCCGGCCGGCCGCCTCGAACGCGTACGCCATCGAGCGGACCACGAGGTGCGAGGCGTCCGTCGGAACGTCGGCGGCCCCCTCCCCCGAAACCTCGATCTCGAGGCCCGGACCGTCGAGCGCGGTCACGACGAGTTCGTCGTGGACGCTCAGGGCGAGACCGAGCGTGTCGAAGCCGGGCCCGAGGTTGGCGCTCGTCGCGGGGACGCGAACGGCGACGGAGCGCCCCGCGAGCGTCATCCCGCCACGCGGGTGAGGTCGAGCGCGGAGGCCACCTCGCTGGTCGCCGCGTCCACGACGATGGGCTCGACCTGCGAGCCGTCGGGGTTGCGGAGCGCCCACTGCGGGTCCTTCAGGCCGTGGCCGGTGACGGTGAGGACGACCTTGGCGCCGTTCGGGATGACACCCGCCTCGGCACGGTCGAGCAGACCGGCGACGCTGATCGCCGACGCCGGCTCGACGAAGACGCCGACGGTGCCGGCGAGGAGCTTCTGCGCCGCGAGGATGCGCTCGTCGTCGATCGCGCCGAACCAGCCGTCGGTGGCTGCGCGGGCTTCGAGGGCGAGGTCCCACGACGCGGGGTTGCCGATGCGGATGGCCGAGGCGATCGTCTCGGGGTTCTTCACGACCTCGCCGCGCACGAGCGGCGCGGAGCCCTCGGCCTGGAAGCCGAACATGCGGGGCACGCGCGTGGCGACGCCGCGCTCGGCCTCTTCGCGGTAGCCGCGCGAGTAGGCGGTGTAGTTGCCGGCGTTGCCGACGGGGATGAAGTGGAAGTCGGGGGCGTCGCCGAGCTGGCTGACGACCTCGTACGCGGCCGTCTTCTGTCCCTCGATGCGGTCGGGGTTGACCGAGTTGACGAGGTGCACCTTGTACCCGCCGGCGAGCTCGCGCGCGATCTCGAGGCAGTCGTCGAAGTTGCCGCGGATCTGGATGAGCTGGCCGCCATGGGCGACGGCCTGGCTGAGCTTGCCCATGGCGATCTTGCCCTCGGGGACGAGGACGGCGGCCGTGATGCCGGCGTGCGCGGCGTAGGCGGCCGCGGATGCCGAGGTGTTGCCGGTCGACGCGCAGATGACGGCCTCGGCTCCGTGCTCGACGGCACGGGAGAGGGCGACGGTCATGCCGCGGTCCTTGAACGAGCCCGTCGGGTTCATGCCCTCGAACTTGATGTAGACATCGGCTCCGGTGATGCGCGACAGCGACGCCGCCGGGATGAGCGGGGTGCCGCCCTCGCCGAGCGTCACGACGGTCGAGGCGTCGGTGACGCCCAGTCGATCGGCGTACTCGCGGAGGACTCCGCGCCAGACGTGTGCCATGTCAGTCTCCTTCTACCCGCAGGACCGAGACCACCCGACGCACCGCGCTGGTGGCAGCGAGGCGCTCGACGGTGTCGGCCAGGTCCTGCTCCCGGGCCGTGTGGGTTCCGATGACGAGGTGCGCGACGGCATCCCCGCTGTCCTGGGCGACGGCGCCGCCCGAGGTGGTCTGTTCGACGGTCGCGATGGACACGTTCCCGTCGCTGAGGATGCCGGCGACGGTGGCGAGCACACCCGGCCGGTCATCGACTTCGAGCGTGATCTGGCAGCTCGTCCGGATACGGCCGATCGGCACGATCGGCAGGCCGCCGCGCGTCGACTCGCCGACTCCGGGTCCGCCCGCGACGTGGCGCCGCGCAGCCGAGACGACGTCGCCGAGGACGGCGGACGCGGTCTGCACTCCCCCGGCACCCGCGCCGTAGAACATCAGGTCACCGGCGGCCTCGGCCTCGACGAACACGGCGTTGTTCGCGCCGTGCACCGAGGCGAGGGGGTGCTCGCGGGGAACCAGGGCGGGGTAAACGCGGACCGAGATCGCCTCGCCGTGCGGCGCGGCGTCGGGCTGGTCGACGAGACGTTCGCACACGGCCAGGAGCTTGACGACGTAGCCGGCCTTGCGGGCGGCCTCGATGACGCCGGCATCCACGGCCGTGATGCCTTCGCGGTGCACGGCGTCGAGCGGCACGGTCGTGTGGAAGGCGAGGCTCGCGAGGATCGCCGCCTTCTGCGCGGCGTCGTACGCCTCGACATCCGCCGTCGGGTCGGCCTCGGCGTAGCCGAGCCGCTGCGCTTCGGCGAGCACCTCGTCGAAGCCGAGACCTTCGCGGTCCATGCGGTCGAGGATGTAGTTCGTCGTGCCGTTGACGATGCCCATGATCCGTCGCACCCGGTCGCCGGCGAGCGAGTCGCGGAGCGGCCGGATGATCGGGATCGCGCCGGCGACGGCCGCCTCGTAGGCGACGGTGGCCCCGACCTGGTCGGCGGCGTCGAAGATCTCGCTGCCGTGGGTCGCAAGGAGCGCCTTGTTCGCCGTGACGACGTCGGCGCCGGAGGAGAGGGCGTGGAGGATGCGGGTGCGGGCGGGCTCGAGCCCCCCGGTGACCTCGATCACGATGTCGGCGCCCGCGATGAGGGTGTCGGCGTCGGTCGTGAACAGGTCGCGGGGAAGGTCCGCTTCGCGCGGGGCGTCGACATCGCGGACGGCGATCCCGACGAGGTCGAGCGGTGCTCCGGCTCGGTCGGCGAGCTCGTCGGCGTGCGTCAGCAGCAGCCGGGCGACCTGGGATCCGACGGCGCCGGCTCCCAGGAGCGCGACGCGCAGGCGGCGGGGTTCGATCATGTGGACTCCTCGGAGGTGCGGGATGCCGGTGCGACGCCGAGGTCGCGCGCCAGCAGGTCGCTCTCGTCCTCGCCGCGGACGATCAGCCGAGCTGTGCCGGCACTCACGGCCACGACGGGAGGTCGGGTCAGGTAGTTGTAGTTGCTCGCGAGCGAGAAGCAATAGGCGCCCGTCGCCGCGACGGCGACGAGGTCGCCGGGCTCGACGTCACCGGGGAGGTACTCGTCCGACACCACGATGTCGCCCGCCTCGCAGTGGCGCCCCACGACGCGCGTGAGAGCGGGGGCGGAGTCGCTCCGGCGGCTCGCGATGCGCGCGCTGTAGTCCGCGCCGTACAGGGCTGTGCGGGCGTTGTCGCTCATGCCGCCGTCGACGCTCACGTAGAGCCGTTCGAGGTCGTCCGAGACGCGCACCGGCTTCACCGTGCCGACCCGGTAGAGGGTCACCCCGGCGCGTCCGACGATGGTGCGGCCCGGCTCGAAGGCGAGCTCGGGCATCGGGATGCCGCGGCTCTCGCACTCGCGCCCGACCGCCGCGACGATGCCGTCGGCGAGCTTCGCGATCGGGGTCGGGTCGTCCTTCGAGGTGTAGGCGATGCCGAAGCCGCCGCCGAGGTTCAGGAGGGGAACGTCGCCTCCCTCGCGGAGCCGGGCGTGCAGCTCCACGACACGAGCGGCGGACTCGGCGAAGCCGGCGGTCCCGAAGATCTGCGAGCCGATGTGGCAGTGCAGTCCCGCGAAGCGCAGCGACGGAAGTTCTCGGATGCGTGCGACGGCGGCCTCGGCATCCGTCAGCGCGAAGCCGAACTTCTGATCCTCGTGGGCCGTCGCCAGGAAGTCGTGGGTCTCGGCGTGCACGCCGCTGTTGACGCGGATGAGGACGGTTTGGACGCGCCCTTGGGACTCGGCTTCGGCGGCGATCCGCTCGATCTCGACGAGCGAGTCGATGACGATGGAGCCGACGCCGACCCGAACCGCGCGGCTGATCTCGGACGGCAGCTTGTTGTTGCCGTGGAGGCCCAGGCGGGCAGGGTCCGCTCCCGCCGCGAGCGCGACGGCGAGCTCGCCGCCGCTGGCGACGTCGACACCGAGGCCCTCGGCGGTGACCCAGCGCACGACGTCGGTCGTGAGCAGAGCCTTGCCCGCGTAGTAGACCCGGGCCGTGCCGCCGTGGCGGGCCGCGGCATCCCGGAACGCCGTCAGCACCTCGCGGGCGCGAGCGCGGACGAGGTCCTCGTCGACGACGTACAGCGGGGTGCCGAACCGCTCGGCGAGCTCCGCCGCGGACACTCCCCCGAAGACGATCGCCCCGGCGTCGTCACGGACGGCTCCCTCGGGCCACACGGCCTCGACGAGCGCGTTCGCGTCATGCGGCTGAGTCAGCCACTCGGGCACGGCGGGACGGTCGGAGGTGGTGGACACGCAGGGGCACCAATCGGGGTGGGAACGGGTACGTCGGGCGGTGTGGCCACGCCCCGACGGTGCCCACAGTCTAGGGCACCGGGGCGGAGCACCCCGGCTCCGTGACGCTAGCGGTCGCCGTCGCAGGAACCGGGTTCCTGCGCGGCCTTGTCGCGGAGGATGGCACTGTCGATCTCGAAGTCCGCGACGATCCCGCGCTCCGCGACGGAGACACCCGTGAGGGTCATCGCCTTCGGCAGGTACTGAGACACGCAGACCGGCAGCTCCTCCAGCATCGAGCCGACGAGCGGACCGAGCTGCTGGCGGAGCGCGTCGGCCGACACATCTGCGCCGCCGAGACGGAACGTCGTGGGCGACAGGACGATCTGGCCGTCGCGGGCGGCGGGCGACAGGGTCACCCCCACGGGGACCGACGTGCCGAGGATCGGGAACGCGGTGTCGAGGGCGACGTCGGGCGGATCGAGCGTCACCGACTCCGCGGGGAAGCCGTCCACCTTCGACAGCAGGGCGCGGGTCTGAGCCTGATCCAACACGACCGTCGCGTTCGCCGACGACCAATCGGCACCGGTGTACATCGGAACGTCGTCCGCTGTCACGTCGACGTCCGCCGTGATGCCGTTGAGCTCGACATCGTCAGCGCTCAGCCTGATCTCGGGCAACTGTCCGACCACGACGAGAGGCAGCAGGAGCGGCGCGGGGATGTCGACGTCGATCTTCTGGTCGGCCGGGAGGCCGACGTTCTGGACGATCTGATCGCGGATGATCTGCGGCGTGACGATGCGTGCCGCGACCTCCGCCGCGACGAGGAGTCCGACGACCGCGAGGACGATGACGACCGCCCAGGTGACCCCTCGACGGGGACGACGGCGAGCAGGCCGGACCTCGGTCACAGTTGCCACGTCACATCCGTTCGGGCGCGCTGACGCCGAGCAGGTCGAGTCCGTTGCGCAGGACCTGACCCGTCGCGTCGTTCAGCCACAGGCGCGTGCGGTGCACGTCCGTGACCACCTCGTCGCCGAGCGGGGTGACGCGGCACGAGTCGTACCAGCGGTGGTAGAGGCTCGCGAGCTCCTCGAGGTACCGGGCGATGCGGTGCGGTTCGCGCAGCTCCGCCGCGAAGGCGACGAGGCGCGGGAACTCCTGCAGCGCTCCCAGGAGCGCGGACTCGGTCTCGTGCGTGAGCAGCTCGGGAGCGAACGCGTCGCGCGCGACGCCGGAATCGGCGGCGTTGCGGGCCACGTTGTGCGTGCGCGCGTGGGCGTACTGCACGTAGAAGACCGGGTTGTCGTTCGTCCGCTTCTGCAGGATCTCGGGGTCGAGCGTGAGCGGCGAATCGGCCGGGTAGCGCGCGAGCGAGTAACGCAGCGCGTCGGTCCCGAGCCATTCGCGCAGGTCGTCGAGCTCGATGATGTTGCCGGCGCGCTTGGAGAGGCGCGCCCCGTTGATGGAGACGAGCTGCCCGATGAGGACCTCGATGTCCTTCTCGGGGTCGTCGCCGGCCGCGCCGGCGAGCGCCTTCAGGCGGTGCACGTAACCGTGGTGGTCGGCGCCGAGCAGGTAGATCTTGTGCGCGAAACCGCGGTCGCCCTTGTTCAGGTAGTAGGCGGCGTCGGCGGCGAAGTACGTGTACTCCCCGTTCGAGCGGCGGATGACGCGGTCCTTGTCGTCGCCGAAGTCGGTGGTGCGCACCCACACGGCGCCGTCGGCGTCGAAGACGTGACCCTGCGCACGCAGGCGGTCGACGGCCTCGTCGACGAGGCTCGGGCCACCGTCTGCGCTCTTCGCGTGCAGCGTCCGCTCGCTGAAGAAGACGTCGAAGTGGACGTTGAACTTCTCGAGGGATGCCTGGAGCTCCGCGAGCTGCAGTTCGTAGGCCTTGTCGCGGGCCGCGGCCACGCGTGCGTCCTCGGGCAGGTCGGCGATGCCGGGCTCGGCCTCGGCGACACGCGCCGCGAGGTCGTCGATGTAGGCCCCGGCGTAGCCGTCCTCGGGAGCCGGCTCGCCCTGCATGCGGGCGAGCACCGAGCGACCGAACCGGTCCATCTGCGCGCCGGCGTCGTTGATGTAGAACTCGCGGACGAGGGTCGCGCCGCTCGCGAGCAGCAGACGGGCGATCGCGTCGCCGAGAGCGGCCCAGCGCGTGTGCCCGATGTGCATGGGACCGGTCGGGTTCGCGCTGACGAACTCGAGGTTGATCGTGTTGCCCTCTTGCGAGCGCCCGTGCCCGAAGGCCGTGCCCGCCTCGACGATCGTCTTCGCGAGCGCGCCGGCAGCGGCGGCATCCAGTCGGATGTTGATGAACCCGGGGCCGGCGACCTCGACCGAGGCGATGCCGTCGACGGCAGCGAGCGCGTCGGCGACCTCGGCCGCGAACTCGCGCGGGTTCGCACCGACCTGCTTCGACAGCTTCAGCGCAGCGTTGGATGCCCAATCGCCGTGGTCGCGGTTCTTCGGGCGCTCGACGGGGAAGTCGGCGAGCGTCAGAGCCTCACCGGAGCCGGGTCGTCGCGCCTCCACGAGCGGGGAGACGACGGCGAGAAGGGCTGCGGAGAGGGCTTCTGGAGTCATAGCCCGTCAAGTCTACGTTTCAGGGGGTCCTCACGCCGACGGCAGGACCACCCAGACGCGGGCACCGCCGGAGGGCGACTCGTCGATGCCCATGCGGCCGCCGTGGGACTGGACGATCCGATTGCACGTGGCGAGGCCGATGCCGAAGCCGGGGACGTCGACGTTCGATCCTCGCTCGAGCGGCTCGAACACGAGGTCCCGCTCGGCGACCGGGACGCCCGGGCCGTTGTCGTCGACCGTGATCCGTACACCCGCGGCCACTGTTCCGACCGACACCGTGATCGCCGGCGCGCGTCCGCCGGCGCCCGCGAACTTCACGGCGTTGCCGACGAGGTTCTGCAGCAGGACGCCGAGGAGGGTCGGATCGGCGGGCACGGGGACGGATGCGTCGACCGTCACGTCGGCGCCGTTGTCGAGGCCGGCGGTCCTCAGGTCGTCCATCGTCGAGGCGATCAGCGGACCGACCTCGACCGCGGTGCGGCGGATCGGCGCACCGCCGACGCTCGCGTAGTCGAGGAGACGGGCGATCATGCCGGACATGCGGTCGGCGACGGACTCGGCGCGAGCGAGTGCGCGAGACGCCGCGGGGGTCTCGGCGACCTCGGGCACCTCGGAGGCGAGCTCGATGTACCCGGTCAGGGCCGTGAGAGGGTTCCGGAGGTCGTGCGCGACCTGTGCCGCGAAGTTCTCGAGCTGCTCGTTCGACTCGCCGAGTTCCCGGGTCAGGCGGCGCAGCTCGAGGACGTCGACGATCTGATGGGCGATGAGGGCGAGGGCGGCGCTCTCGTCCTCCGGCATCTCGCGGGGTACGTCATCGAAGATGCAGATGGTGCCGATCGGGACGCCCATCGGGGTGATGAGGGGGCTCGAGGCGTAGAAACGCACGTTGGCGACCTCACCGGTCACGAACGGGTTGGCGGCGAAGCGCTCGTCGAGAGCCGCGTCGCTGACGACGGTGTGCCCCGGCTTGCGGAACACGACGGCGCACATCGAATCCTCACGGCTGCAGACAGCCGGCTCGATCCCGACGGCAGCGATCTGATGCTGGAAGCGATCGTCGATGATGTTGATCACGGCGGTGGGGACCCCGCACACCGTGGCGGCCAACTGGACGAGGCCCTGCAGGTCGGGCTCGGGGGCTCCCCCGAGCACGCCGTACTCCTCGATGATGGCGCGTCTGATCGCATCGTCGGCGGTTGTCACGTTCAGCTCCCCCATGTGTTGTGCCCCACCCTAATCATCAGAACGGCCCGAGCCACCGTGCGGCGATGTCCCATGACGCTCAGGCCAGCGCGACGAGGCTCGCGCGATCGTCCCGGAGTGGATCGGATGCCGCCTCGGGGTCCGCGTCGTCCGCTTCGACGCGTGCGTCGACGAACATCCGTCGGAGGCCCAGATTGGCGCCGTAGTAGCTGAGGAACGCGCAGTCGGCGGCATCCCTTCCCGTCGAGATCCGGACCAGGCCCCGACGGTTGGACAGTCGTGTGGCGTCGACGACCAGCCAGCGCCCGTCGATCCACGCCTCCGCGACCGCGTGGAAGTCCATCGGCACGAGGCCGGGCGCGTAGCAGGCGACGTACCGGGCGGGCACGTCCATCGCCCGCAGGAGCGCGATCACCAGGTGCGCGTAGTCGCGGCAGACGCCCGTCCCGCTCGCAAGCGTGGTGACGGCCGAGTCCGTGCCGAGCGACAGCCCCGGCGAGTAGGTGACGGTCTCGGCGACGAACGCCTCGACGGCGACGAGGAGGTCCGTTCCCCGAAGCCCCCCGAACTGGCGGCGCGCCTGCGCGAACACCGAGTCCGACGGCGCGTACCGGCTGGGGCGGAGGTAGACCGCGGTATCGAGAGCGCTGGCGGGCTGCGGCGCCGCGCTCCCCACGACGCGGGCGTCGTAGGACACCCGAACCGGGCCCGCGTCGACCCGGAGGCGGTGGAGGCGTGTGCCTGCGGCATCCGTCATCACCGTCGGGACGAGCACGCGACCGTCCCGCTCGAGGCGGAGATCCTCGTGGACGACCGGCACGCCGTCGGCCACGGCGATCGAGAGGATGAGGTCGAGCTCCCCTTCGACGTCGAGATCGAGTTCGGCTCGGACGACACGCTGCACCGGGCAATCCTCGCACGCGGACGACATGTGTCGGCCAGGTGAACAGTGGCACAGACACCGCCGATGATCGCTTACCCTCGTCGCATGGGGTCTGATCGTCGCGCGCGTAACTGGGGGCTGAGCATCGTCGCCGGCGGCGTGGCGGCGATCGTCGCTCTCGCCGCATGGCAACCCTGGCGCACGACGCCGCGCGTGGAGGCAGCGACCTCTGTCGGCGCCGTCGCCGAGGTCGAGCCCCTGTCCATCCCGGCCGACGCCGACGTGCTCGTGTTCGGGGATTCCTGGACATACGGATCGGCGGCGACTCTTCCGACCGAGGGCTACGCGTACCGCCTGGGCTGGCTGAGCGGCTGGAACGTCACGGTCGACGGCGTCCGCGGATCGGGATACATGAGACCCGGCTACGACGGACCGGACTTCCGCCGCCGCGCAGAGGCGCTCGATCCCGCCGCTGACTACGACCTCATCATCATCCAGGGGTCCATCAACGACCGCCTTCAGGGCGAGCGCGGGTACCGCGAGGCCGTGGATGCCACGTGGGACACCTTCGAGCGTCTCTACCCCCGCGCGCAGATCGTGATCTTCGGCCCGACGCCCCACGAGTTCCCCGTCGACGAAGGGACCGCCCGCATCGACGCCGACCTCGAGGCCGCCGCGGACGCCCGCCACTGGTGGTACGTCTCGCCCCTGCAGGAGCAGTGGCTGACCCCGGCGAACTACCTCGAGATGATCGACACCGGCGCGGGCCGCAAACACCCCTCCGACCGGGGCCACGAGTACCTCGCCGAGAAGCTGTTCGCGGCCCTCACCGAGCGCAGTGCGACGACGGATGCCGGTGCGACCCGCGACGACGCACCGGAACCCGTCGGCCCCTGACCGCGGTGCGGCTCAGGCCCGGATCGCCTCGGCGATCCGCTGGTCGCCGCTGTTGAACGAGATCGTCCGGCCGATCGTGGTCGGATCCGCCAGGGCGGCGGCAATCACGGCGGCGACGTCCGCCCGCGACACCGACGTGCCCTTGTCGGCATCTGCGTCGATCCGACCGGTGGGGTCGTCGAGCGTCAGAGCGGACGGGGCGAGGATCGTCCAGTCGAGGTCCGCACCGCGAAGGTGCTCATCGGCCGCGGCCTTCGATTCCGCATACGCGAAGAAGTCGTCGGAGGGGTCGACGCCGTGGTCGGGTCCGGCGCCGAAGTACGACACCATGACGTACCGGCGCGCCTCGGCGGCGACCGCCGCGTCGATGGAACGGATCGCGGCATCCCGGTCGACCGCATAGGTCCGCTCCGGCGAGCCGCCACCCGCGCCCGCCGACCACACGACCGCGTCGCTGTCGGCGAGGAGTTCCGTGATGGCGTCGGTGTCGGATGCCGCGACATCGGCGACGAGGGCGGTCGCGCCCGTCCGCTCGACGTCGTCGCGGTGGTCGGGGTTGCGGATGACGGAGGTCACCTGGTGCCCCGCGTCGACGAGGAGGGGGGCGAGCAGCAGGCCGACTTTTCCGTGTCCGCCGATGATCGTGATGGTTGCCATAGGGAGGTTCCTTTCGTCAATCCCCGACGCTACGGTGGACGGCCGCAGATGCTCGTCCCCTTGCGCTTGTACCCTCGACGTGGAAGGCGGCACCGTCCGCGTTCCGTTCGCATCGACGAGGGGGATCCAGACGTGAGCGAGACGACGCCAGCCGGCTGGTACCCGGCACCGCATGCCGGCAACGAACTGCGCTATTGGGATGGATCGGCCTGGCACGCGGCGCCCGCCTACCTGCCCGCCTCCCCCGCTCCCGGCGCGCCTGTGCCTCCGCCCGCGGTCCCGCCGTATGCGAACTCGGCGCCCGGCACGCCTCCGGTGTATTCGGGGTATCCGGGCTACTCGACGGCGCCGTATGCGCCGCCGAAGCAGCAGGGGCTGGCCATCGCCGCGCTCTCGATCGGCATCGCGGCGATGATCTTCGCCTGGATCCCCTTCTTCGGGCTCCTGGTCGCGATCACGGGATCGGTCTTCGGGATCATGGCCCTCGTGCGGCGTCAGCCGAAGGGGCTGTCGGTGACGGGGACCGTCCTGTCGGGGCTCGCCCTCGTCTGGTCGGCGCTCGTGACCTTCTCGATCGCGGCGCTCATCTGGTTCCCGGCGACCTCCTCCTCCGAGGACGACTACGGCACCGCGGACCCCCTCCCCGAAGCGTCTCCCTCGGCCCCCGGCATCCAGCCCTACGCGCCCGAGAGCGGTCCCGGTTCGATAGACGATCCCCTCCCGCTCCCCTACGTGTCGGAGTCCTCGATCGGCGAGGAGTACTCGGCCGACATCCGGATCGTCAACGACGACGCGACGAACGAGGTCCTGTCGTGGAACTCGTACAACGGCGCCGCGATCGACGGGCAGCGGTACGTCCTCGTCGAGATGACGGTGACCGGACTCGACCCGTACGGTGTCTCCGCCACCTTCCCGACCTATGACCTGGCCCTGGCCACACCCGACGGGGCGGTGTACCCGAACGCCTTCGTGGTGGGTGACGACGACACGACGCTCCTCCGGGATTCCGGGATGATCGACGAAGGCGAGAAGGTGACCGGCCTGGTCGCCTACCTCGTCCCCGAGGACGCGACCGATCTGCTGCTGACGGACTACGCGAACTACTACGCGTTCTGATCCGGCAGGAGGATCACCCGGTCGCGGTCCCAGGGCTCCGTCCACCCGAGGCGCGAGAACAGGCCGTCGAGGATCATCGCGGTGAACCCCCACACGAGCCTCTCGCCGCGCGCCGTGGGGATGAGGAAGGCGGGGCCTCGGAACTCGCCGCGATCGGTCCTGATGACGGTCACGCCGCGGTGCGCGGGGTCGAGCAGGTCGGCGACGGGTGCGCGGAACACGTCCGCCGACTCGGCTTCGTCGACGACGCCGACGGCGGACGGGCGACGCCACCAGGCGAGCACCGGAGTGACGAGGTGCCGGGAGAACTCGAGCGGGATCGGGTCGAGCGCGCCGAGGATCTCCACGCCGTCGACGTCCAGGCCGGTCTCCTCCCGCGCTTCGCGGAGGGATGCCGCGATGACGTCGGCGTCGCCGGGATCGACGCGTCCGCCCGGGAACGCGACCTGACCGGGATGCGCGCGCAGGGTCTCGGCGCGGGAGAGGAGCAGGACGTCCAGGTCGCGGGAGATCGCACCGACGGGATGTTCCCGATCGGCGGGGACGTCGTCGAGGACGCCGAAGAGGATCAGGACGGCGGCGGGCCGCGCTCCCGGCACCGCCGGCATCCCGCGGAGGACCTCGAACCCGGGCTGCGGGGCGCCGCTCGCGACCGATGCGACCAGGTCGATCAGCTGCGCCCGCGCGGCGGGGACGGGCGCGGAAGACGTCATGCAGCCAGGCTATGCGACGGGTCGACGGTGGGCGCGAGGGCCGCCGCACCGGTGATAGTCTCGATCGGTACGCCTCCGTAGCTCAGGGGATAGAGCGTTGGTTTCCGGTACCAGAAGTCGGGGGTTCGAATCCCTCCGGGGGCACAGTGAATCGAAGGGGACTCGGCATCAGCCGGGTCCCCTTCGACGTTCCCGCGTACGGATCAGTCGGTCTCGTCGGCGTCGGGATCGACAGGATGACCGAACGGCGGGATGCCGCCGGGCACCGCGCCGTCGTGGGTGGGGAGCTCCACATCGGGCCCCTCGTAGGCGTTGTCGTCGGTGCTGCGCTCGTCGCCTGACATGTCGTCCTCCGTGGTCGGTGTCGTCTGCGTGGAGCCGACGCTAACGTCCCGCGCCGCGCGATCGCTCGGGGTTGACAGCTCGGGGCTTCAGTCCGAGACGAGCTTCAGTCCGACGATGCAGGCGACGAGGCCGAGGACCAGCAATACCTTCACGAGGGAGACCGATTCCGCCCCGGTCACCATCGCCCAGACCACGGTGAGGGTCGCGCCGATGCCGACCCAGACGGCATAGCCGGTGCCGGTCGGGATGTCGCGAAGCGCGAAGGCGAGGCCGCCCATGCTGGCGACGAGAGCCACGGCGAAGACGACGGTGGGCCACAGCTTGGTGAAGCCTTCGGAACGGCCGAGTGCCGTCGCCCACACGGCTTCGAGGACCCCGGCGATGATGAGAACGATCCATGACACGATCACTGACCCCCTGGCCAGTCTTGTCGCTCACCGGGTACTGAACCCTCGTCCGGGGGCCATGTCGTGGCCCGCTGCGAGTCTACCGATCGACGCTGGACAGGTCCGGTGCCGGTGCGACGGTGCCGCGCCAGGTCGTCACCACCTCGACGGCGCGAGCGTCGAGGTGAGTGCGCAGCCAGGGGTCGAGGTCGAGTCCACGCCACATGGCGCGGAACGCCGATTCCGGGGTGTGACCGAAGCGGGCCAGCACGGCGCGGCGCTCGTCGACCTCGAACGAGCGGGCGTGGAGGTCGGCCATCGTCGGGGCGTTGGCGAACGACGCGAGGTAGTCGCCTGCCGCGGCATCCTCCGTCGCACCGACAGCCTTGAGGAGGACCGCCGCGACCAGGCCGGTGCGATCCCACCCGGCGCCGCAGTGGAACAGCACCGCTCCGTCAGGCGCCTGCGCGATCGCGTCGAGGACACCGGCGAGCCGATGCGGCAGCTCGGCGAGGTGGTCCGCGTAGTAGAGCGGGGTCCCCCACTGACCGTCGCTCTCGCGGGACGCCCAGAAGTCGCGCTCGTCACCGTCGAGATCGACCTGGTGACGGACGATGTCGGCGGGAACCTCGCCGCTCGTCTCTTCGGGCCGGCGCAGGTCGATGACCGTCCGCACCCCGTGAGCGCGCAGGCGATCCCACCCCGCGTTGCTCACGCGGTCGAGCGTCTCCGCCCGGATGAAGACCCCCGTCGGGGTGCGCGAGCCGTCTCGGCGTTCGAGGCCGCCCAGCTCCCTCGCGTTGGCGAGCCCATCGATGTCGAGTCGTGTCGGCATGGCCCGATCCTGCCATGATGACGCAACATCATCCCGAAGGATGACGCCCTCGAACCCCAGGGCTGATGCCGACGAACGCGCCGGTTCGTAGCGTCGAGACATGGCTACCGCGACACTCTCGACCACCCCGCACTCCCGCTCGCACGGAGCAACCACGACCCGCGCCGCCGTGCTGTCAGTGCTCGGCACCATCCTCGCGATCGGGATCGCGGCGACGAGCCTGCTCATCGTTCCCGTCGCCCTCGCGGTCGCCTTCGGCCCGTCACTGCTCTCGCACTTCTGATCAGCTGGCAGGATGCCGGAGATGCCCATCCTCCTGCGCCCCTGGACCCCCGACGATGCCGACGACCTCAGCCGCGCCGCTCGCGCCGGCCACGATCTCGCGTCGCAGTTCGGCGGCACCGACCTGACCGATGCCTCTGCGGCGCGGAGCTTCATCGAGCGCATCCTGCGCTTCGATGACGCCGCGAAGAACTGGGCGATCGAGGTCGACGGCCATGCGGTCGGGAACGTCGCGGCCACCGGCATCGAGTTCCGCCACCAGACGGCGTGGATGTCGTACTGGCTCGCCCCCGCCGCCCGCGGGCAGGGGGTCGCGGCCCGCGCTCTCGTCCGCGTCAGCGAATGGGCGTTCGACGCCGGGCTCCACCGGCTGGAACTCGGTCACCGGGTGAACAACCCGGCATCCTGCCGCGTCGCGCATGCCGCGGGATACCTCGCTGAGGGTGTCGAGCGCGAGAAGCTCCGCTACGGCGATGAGCGATACGACGTCGAAACCCACGCCCGGTTGGCCACCGACCCGCGCCCGCCGGAACGAGGAACCGCCGTCGCGCTGAGGACCGAGGTCCCCGCACGACGGCGGTCCTGACGTCGGGAGGCTCAGCCGCCCGAGGGGTTCTCGATGGGAGTCCCGTCCTCGTCCGTCGTCACCGGCGGGTTCTCATCGGGCGAGCCGCCCGATGCGGTGTCCGCCTCGGACTGGTCGTCGGGGACACCGTGGGTGTTGTGCTCGTCCGAGCCGTTCGTGTCGCTCATCGCGGTCCTTCCGGTCGCTGTCGGTCACGTGAGGACGACGGTACGCAGGCCGCCGCCGCGGGCAGAGGGCCTTGACAGCCGCATCCGATCAGAGATCGACGGTGTCGTTGCGACCCTCGTAGGGCTCCCCCGTCACCTTCGACTTGACGAGGCTGATGATCGAGGCGACCGCGCCGCCCGGGCTGCTCCAGTACTCCCCCGACGCGGCGTCGATCTTCAGGAGCGTCACGTTCGGGTCCTCCGGACCGTCGGGGAACCACGCCTCGACGGCGGGCGACCAGTACTCGCGCAGACGCTCGAGGTCGTCCACGACCTCGGCGTCGCCGGCGAGCGACACCCAGGCGTCGTTCGTGCTCAGCGCGACGCCGACCGAGGGGCGCGCCGCGACGTGCGCCACGACCGACGAGTCGCGACCGACGATGAACCACAGGTCTCCGTCGAACTCCCGGTCCTGCACCGTCAACGGGCGAGCGACGTGCGCCCCCTCCTCGTTCATCGTCGTGACCATCGCGAAGCGGAACTTCGGCAGCAGGTCGATGAGCGTCGCGTGCGGATCCTTCTCGGTGGCCATGGGGCCCTCCTTCGTCTCCGCGTCAGGCTCGCACCGGCGCGGGCCGCGCCCGCGGGGCTTGACAGCCGTGTCGTCTGGGAGGACGGATGCGGCGTCGCGGGGGATGTGCCAGGTTTGCCGTATGTCGCTGTCACCGCACCGTACCCTCGTCGCTGCCGTCGGCACGGCCGCCGTCGCGGCGTACGCCGTTGTCCTCGTGCTGCAGATCTGCGTCTGGAACCCGCTGGCCGCCGTCCCCGGGTCATCCCTCGCCGAAATCGGCTCGCAGGCCGCGACGCGAGGTGAGTCGGTCTTCACGCCCGCACCCTGGGTCTTCGCCGCCATCGGGGTGGCCCTCGCCGTCGCCGTCCTGGTCCTCTCCGTCGTCGCGCGCCGCACGTCGACCGCCGGTGTCGCCGCGGGCTACCTCGCCCTCATCGCCGCCGGCGCGCCTGCATACTTCGTGGCGTCCTTCGGTCCGGGGATGGCCTTGGCCGACGCGTTCGGGATCAGCGGTGGCGATCACGCTCCCGGGGGTTCCGTGCTCATGGTGGCGAGTGGAACCGCCGCGGTCGTACTCGCCGTGTGGGGCGTCGCGCTCGCGACCTCGTCGCGCACCGTCGCGCCCGCGATCAGGGTCTGAGCGCCGACGCGATCAGGGCGCGGGAACCAGGAAGATCGCGTCGAGCAGCCCCGGGTTGTGGGCGTGGACCAGGACGGCGAAGACGACCGCGTCGAACAGCAGGTGGACCGTCACGACGTACGCGAGGGACTTCGTCCGTAGGAAGATGATCGCCTGCAGGAGGGCGAACGGGATCGTCAGCGCCGGCCCCCACGCGCGGTAGCCGAGCTCCCACAGGAACGAGACGAAGACGATCGCCTGGAAGACGTTCGCGGTCGCATCCGCGAAGTGTCGCCGCAGCAGTGCGAAGCAGGTGCAGATGAAGAACAGCTCGTCCCAGATGCCGACGGCCCCGACGCCGACGAACAGGCGGGCGATGAGGTCGGGGGTGTCGACGACGGGCCAGTTCTCGTAGACGCCCGAGGTGATGAAGTAGAACGGCAGCAGCAGCCACCCGAGCACGAGGACGGCGACGAGCCACGCCCACTGCCACCCCGTCCAGCGACCGCCGCCCCGCCACGGGAACCGGATGGCGTGGTCGCGGTAGACGAATCGCGACACCAGATACGGCACCAGCACCGCCCCGCCGAGGGCGAGCGTGAACCGGATCATGGCCGCGTTGTCGAGCTCCGCCTTCAGTGGGATGACGCTGACGATCAGCAGGCCGAGGGCGATGAGCGAGAGGTCGCGGGTGATCGACGGGCCGGATGCCGCGGCATCCCGTCGTTCGATGATCACCGCGACGGCGAGGCCCGTGGCCAGGAGCAGCCAGCCGAGCCAGGGCGTCAGCAGCACGAAGAAGGCGGGCGCCGCGAGGCACACGAGGAGCGCCGGCACGACGCGCACGTCGACGAGCGGTCGCGCCCCCGTCGCCGCGCGCACCATCACGCCGACCGCGGGCGGCGGCGGTAGGTCAGGTCGCGGATGTCCCGGCCCTTCGCGATGCCCTTCCGCTCGAACGCGGTCATGATGCGGCCGTCGAAACGGTCGGCCCACTCCCCCTCGAACGACGCCTCGAAGTCGGCGGCATCCGCGAGCACGTCGCGCATCTGCAGCGCGTAGTCCTCCCAGTCGGTCGCCAGCCGCAAGATCCCGCCGTCGCGCAGGGCGCGGGCCGCGAGCGCGGGGAAGCCGTCCGCGATGAGGCGGCGCTTGTTGTGCTTGTTCTTGTGCCACGGGTCGGGGAAGAAGATCCAGACCTCGTCGACGGATGCCTCTGGCAGCAGGTGCTCGAGGACCTCGGGCGCGTTCGCCTCGACGAGTCGGAGGTTCCGGACCCCCTCACGATCCGCGTCGAGCATCGTGCGGGCCAGTCCCGCCCGGAACACCTCGACCGCGATGAAGTCGCGCTCCGGCGACTGCCCGGCGGCGTGCACGATCGCGTGCCCCTGACCCGAGCCGATCTCGACGACGAGCGGCGCGTCCCGACCGAACTCGGCGACCGGGTCGATCGTCGAACCGGGACGAATGCTGGTGGCCGCGGCATCCCGTTCCACCTCGAGCAGATATGTGCTCGAGAGGTCGTCCCAGGCACGCTCCTGCGCATCGCTCATCCGGCCGCTCCGACGCACGAACGAGACCGGCTTGTCGCGGAAGCGCGGCGCGGACTCGGGCGCGTCGGGATCGGGCATGCGACCAGGGTATCCCGCGGTGTCCGGGGTCCCCGCGGGCCTGCCTCGACGTCGCCCGCTCATGAGGTCACGAAATCGATGAGTTCCTCGACGCGGCCGAGAAGGGCGGGGTCGAGGTCGCGGAAAGTCGTAACCGAGGCGAGGATGCGCTGCCAGTTCTCGGCGATGTCGGTCTGGTCCTCGGCCGGCCAGCCGAGGGCGCGGCTGACGCCCTTCTTCCACTCGATCCCCCGCGGGACCTCGGGCCAGGCGGCGATGCCGAGGGCGCGCGGCGTGACGCACTGCCACACGTCGATGTAGGGATGGCCGACGATCTTCAGGTGCGGGCCGTGCGGCCCACGGAGGATCTGCTCGGCGATCCGCGTCTCCTTCGAGCCGGGGACGAGATGGTCGACGAGGACCCCGTAGCGACGCTCGGCACTCGGCGGCTCGGCGCGGAGCAGGTCCTCGAGCAGGTCGACGCCCTGCAGGTACTCGACGACGACGCCCTCGATGCGGAGGTCGGCGCCCCAGACCTTCTCGACGAGTTCCGCGTCGTGACGCCCCTCGACGAGGATCCGCGACGCCCGTGCGACGCGGGCGCGGGCCTGCGGGTCGGCGAACGAGCCGGATGCTGTGCGCGTGCGGCCGGCGGGAGCGGCGGCGCGCGGGGGGACGAGCTGGACCGGCTTGCCGTCGACGAGGAAGCCGCCGCCGATCGGGAACAGCCGCACGCGGCCGTGCCGGTCCTCGAGCTCGACGTGTCCCGCGGTCACGCCCGTCACCGCGCCGACGAAGTCGTCGAGGGCGACCTCGACGACGAGGCCCCTCTCGGCGGGCACCGTCGTCACCGTCGGCCGTCCCTTGTCGCGCCATCCCGCAGCGAGCACGTCGCCGCCGTACCGATCGTCCACAGGTTCCTCCAAACGCCCGGATACCTCCCGAAACCTCGGGAAGCCTAGATGAGCAACGCAAAGGGAACGCACAGGCGCTCCGACGGCAACCCGGTATCGAGACATACGAGCCGCGGCATAGACTCGCGACAAGCGGTTACGACCGCCGAGTGACTCACCGAGCGACTCCCGGAGGACCCACCGATGCGATCTCGACTGACGTCCGTCGTCGCGGTCTCGCTCGCGGTCCTGGTCGGCTCCCTGGGATTCGCGGTGCCGGTGTCGGCGACCGAGCCCGTCACCCTCGGCGACGGTCGCGTGTGGGATCAGGCCGACGTCCTGACCGACGCGCAGGAGGCGAACCTCGACGCTCACCTGGAACGACTCACGGCTGACACGGGCCTCGACCTCTGGGTCGTCTATGTCGACAGGTTCACCAGCCCGACCAGCGCCGAGAAATGGGCCTCCGACACCGCCGAGCTCAACAACCTCGGTCCGGACCAGTACCTCCTCGCGGTCGCCACCGAGGGTCGCGCCTACTACCTCTCCTCAGATTCGTCCGGCCCCGTCTCCGACGACCGGATCACGGCGATCGAGCAGGACCGCGTGCTCCCCGCTCTGCAGCAGGAGGACTGGGCCGGTGCGGGCATCGCCGCAGCGGACGGACTCGCCGATACCCGCTCCGGCGGGGGCGGAGGCGTCATCTGGGTCGTGGTGATCGTCGCCGCGATCCTCGGTGCGCTTCTCGTGTGGGCGCTCGTGCGCAGACGCCGCGCCGCCGCGGGTGGATCGTCCGGCTCGCGACCGGTCCCGCTCGAGGAACTCGAACGGCAGGCCGGTGCCGCCCTCGTCCAGACGGACGACGCAATGACCACGAGTGCACAGGAACTCGGCTTCGCGAAAGCGGAGTTCGGAGATGCCGCGACCGCCGAGTTCGAGCAGGCGATCGCGGCGGCGCGCACCTCTCTGGACCGCGCCTTCGCGCTGCAGCAGCAGATGGACGACGACGTCCCCGACTCCCCCGAGCAGCGCCGCGCCTGGTACGGCGAGATCCTCGACCTCTGCCGGAGCGCCTCGGCGACCCTCGCCGAGAAGTCCGACGCGTTCGACGCGCTGCGCGATCTCGCGAAGAACGCACCTGAGGCCCTCGCGCGCGTTCAGCAGCTGCGGGCCGATGCGGGCACCCGACTCGAGGGTGTCGACGCCCGTCTCGCGCAGCTGCGCGCGAACTACCGAGCGGACGCCCTCGCCGCCGTGGCGGACAACGCCGCGCAGGCCCGCGATCGACTGAGTTTCGCCGATGCCCGTCTGACGGAGGCCCAGAGCGAGGTCGCGGCAGGCGACGGTGCGGCGGCGGCCGTCGGCATCCGTGCCGCGGAGCAGGCCGTCGATCAGGCGTCGCGCCTGCAGGAGGCGATCGAGAAGCTGGCCGCCGACCTCGCCGACGCCGAACGGGGCGGGGCCGCCCTCGTCACCGAACTCGACGCCGACCTCGCCGCGGCAGCCGCGACCCCCGACCCGGACTCGCGCCTCGCACCGGTCATCGCGTCGACGCGCCAGAACCTCGACGCCGCCCGCGAGAGGCTGACGGGCAGCGCGCGCGACCCGCTGTCCGCCGTCGCCCTCCTCGAACACGCGAACGCCGCGATCGACGGCGCGCTCGGCGAGGTGCGCGACGCGCAGCAGCGCGCCGACCGTGCCCGCAGCGTCCTGTCGCAGACCCTCCTGCAGGCGAAGGCCCAGGTCTCCGCCGCCGAGGACTTCATCAGCGCCCGCCGAGGCGCCGTCGGCGCGACCGCGCGGACCCGTCTCGCCGAGGCGGGTGCGGCCCTCGTCCAGGCGACGCAGCTGCAGCAGAGCGATCCCGAGCGCGCCCTCGATCTCGC
Organism: Microbacterium sp. 77mftsu3.1; assembly: GCF_900100525.1. Taxonomy (NCBI): domain Bacteria; kingdom Bacillati; phylum Actinomycetota; class Actinomycetes; order Micrococcales; family Microbacteriaceae; genus Microbacterium; species Microbacterium sp. 77mftsu3.1. The sequence continues at coordinate 687,639 of NZ_FNCR01000001.1, forward strand.
GCATCGTGCCGCCGCGCTGGCCGGCGAGGCGATGCAGCGCGCACAGGGCGACGTCGGATCGTTCGCCGGCGGCGGAAACACTGGCGGCGGGGGCGACTTCGGCGGCATGCTGGGCGGCATCATCCTCGGCTCCCTTCTGGGCGGCGGCGGATCGGGACGCTCCTCCGGTGGATTCGGCGGCGGCTTCGGCGGTTCGTCGTCGCGGCGCAGTGGCGGATTCGGCGGCGGCGGGTTCGGCGGCGGCTCGATCGGACGCAGCAGCGGCGGATCCCGTTCGCGACGAGGCGGAGGCCGATTCTGATCTTCCGGCGCCGCACCTCACAGACCTCGACAGCACGACCTCTCGTATCGAAAGGAAACCCGATGGCAAAGCAGTCCATCTTCGGCCGCATCTCCACCCTCATGAAGGCGAACATCAACGCCCTCCTCGACTCCGCCGAGGACCCGCAGAAGATGCTCGACCAGCTCGTGCGCGACTACACGAACAACATCGCCGACGCCGAGACCGCCATCGCCGAGACCATCGGCAACCTGCGCCTGCTCGAGCGCGACCACGACGAAGACGTGAAGGCCGCCGCCGAGTGGGGCAACAAGGCCATCGCCGCCAGCCGCAAGGCCGACGAGCTGCGCTCCGCCGGGAACACGACGGATGCCGACAAGTTCGACAACCTCGCCAAGATCGCCCTGCAGCGACAGATCAGCGAGGAGAACGAGGCCCGGGCGATCGCCCCGTCCATCGCGTCGCAGACCGAGGTCGTCGACAAGCTCAAGGACGGCCTCAACGGCATGAAGCAGAAGCTCGACCAGCTTCGCTCGAAGCGCTCCGAGCTGCTCGCCCGCGCCAAGACGGCCGAGGCCCAGAACAAGGTGCACGACGCCGTCAAGTCGATCGACGTGCTCGACCCGACCAGCGAGCTCGGCCGCTTCGAGGACAAGGTCCGCCGCCAGGAGGCCCTCGCCGCCGGCAAGGCCGAGATCGCCGCCTCGACGATCGACGCGCAGTTCAACCAGCTCGAGGACCTCGGCGAGCTCACCGAGGTCGAGGCGCGCCTGGCCGCACTGAAGACCGGCGGCAACGCCGGCGCGATCGAGCAGTAAGCACCGCACGCGAGACGCGGCGCCGGGCCCACGGGTCCGGCGCCGCCGTGCTCCCCCCGGAGGTACGCATGACCCGATTCCTCGTCGTCCCGCAGTGGCAGGGTTCGCCGTCGTCCCGCGCGATGCGTTTGATCGACGGGGCCGAGGCGATCGCCGAGGATCTGCCGCGCTCGGCCGTGACCCGCGTCGAGGTCCCCGCCGAAGCGGGTGAGGCGGTGGGAACCGGCATCCGCCGCTTCAGCACCCTCAGCCGCGTCCGCGACGCGATCGGCGAACTCCTGCAGAGCACGGACGAGCCCGCCGTGATCATCGGCGGCGACTGCGCCGTCGCTGTTCCGGCGATCGCCGCGGCGGCCGCGCGGCATCCGTCCCTCGCGGTGGTCTGGTTCGATGCCCACGGCGACCTCCACACGCCCGACTCGTCGCCCTCGGGAGCCCTCGCGGGCATGGCCCTCCGCGCCGCGATCGAGGCGGGTCCCTTCGCCCCGACACCGCCTGCCACCCCCGCGCGCACGGTTCTCGTGGGTGCTCGCGCCTTCGACGATGCCGAGGCGGACGCCCTGGCCGACTCGCCCATCACGCGGATGACCGCGGACGCCCTCGCCGACACGGAGGCCCTCGCCGACGCCGTCGCGGCCACCGGAGCGGACGCCGTGTACGTGCACATCGACCTCGACGTCCTCGACCCGGCCGCCATCGTGGGCCTCCTCGAGCCCGTCCCGTTCGGTGCCGACCCGGCTCACGTGACCGCCTCCCTCGCACGGCTGCGCGAGCGGATGCCGCTGGTCGGCGCATCGATCTCCGGTTTCGCGCCGGCGACCCGCGACGCCGCAGTCGAGGACCTCGGCACGATCCTCCGTCTCGTGGGAGCGGTCGCGTGAGCCCTGTACCCCCGGCGGGATGGGAGGCGCACGCCGCGCGCGCCGTCGAGCGCGGCCGCCGATTCGATCGGTGGATCCCCGGCATCCTCCTCGACTCCCCGATCAGCCGGCTCGGCTACCTCGCCGGGACGGCGTTCGGGTTCGTGTGGGGGACGCTCTGGTCGACGGGCCGCGTCGAGCGGCGCGCGGGACTGTGGGTGTTCCGGGGGATGCCGGGGGTCACGTTCGGCCGCGGCGGTGTCTGCGTCGGGGGGTGCTTCCTCACCGGCGACGGCCCGATCGACGATCGGCTGCTCGCGCATGAGGGCGTCCACCGCGAGCAGTGGCGCCGCTACGGCATGCTGATGCCGCTCCTCTACGCGCTGGCGGGGCGCAACCCACTGCGGAACAGGTTCGAGATCGACGCGGGGCTGGCCGACGGCCGGTACATCCCGCGCTGACCGGGAGCGTCACTCCACCAGCGCACGACGCAGTCCGCCGATCTCCGCCTCGGTGAGCCCGTGCGCCTGCAGGTAGTCGACCGGTCCGCCGTAGCGCAGTCGCAGGTCCTCGAACACGGCGCGCAGCTCGGCCGCGGGCGACCGGGTGACAAGGTCCTCCAGGTGCCGGGCGTCCGGGTACCTGTGGCGGAGGAAGCGCAGGACGCTCTCGTTCCTCCCGAGCGGCAGGAGCTGTTCGGTGCGCGCGTAGTCGGCGATCACGGCGTCCTCGTCCACGCCCGCGGCGGCGAGGACGAGCGCGACCGACAGCCCGGTGCGGTCCTTGCCGACCGTGCAGTGGACGAGCACGGGCTGCACGTCGAGCACGGCGCGCGCCGCCTCGACCAGGCGCGCCGCCGAGCCGTCGATGAGTGCTCGGTACAGATCGGCGAGCGAGAGGTCGTCGTCGAAGAACGACGCGACCGATCCGGCGTACATGGGCAGATGCACGGTGTCGATGCCGAGACCGTCGAGGCGCGACGGTTCGCTGCGACGTTCGTCGTCGTCCCGCAGGTCGACGACGCGACGGATGCCGAGGGCCGCGACCCGCTCCCTCCCCGCCGCCGTGAGGTGACCGAGATTCCCCGAGCGGAACAGGACTCCGGATCGGGTCCGCCCCGCCCCGGCGGGGAGCCCGCCGACGTCCCGGAAGTTGAAGGCGCCGGGGACGTCGTGGAGGTTCACGTCGTCGGCGGCGCGCCGCGCCGTTCGGGCACGGGGTAGCGTCCGGCGATCGCGATGCGGTTGAACGCGTTGATCGACACGAGGAGCCAGCTGAGCGCGACGTACTCCTCTTCGGACAGGATGCCGCCGACACGGTCGTAGACCTCGTCCGAGACGCCCTCCTCGTGGATGAAGACGAAGGACTCGGTCAGTTCGAGCGCCGCCCGCTCACGCTCCGTGAACACGCTCGATTCCCGCCACACCGGGATCTGAGCGAGGTGGTCGAAGCTCACGCCGGCCTTCGCCGCCCGATCGGAGTGGACCCGGACGCAGTACGCGCAGCCGTTGAGCTGCGAGGCGTGGATGAGGGCCATCTCGCGCAGTCGGGCGTCGATGCCCGCCTCGGCGGCGAGGTCACCCACCGTCGTCGCGAACGCCTCGAGGGCGTCGTAGGCCGGGCGGGCCGCACGGGCCAGGTGCACGCGGTGCTGATCGCTCATGCCGTCACCCTATCCGCGCCCGTCGTGGTCGGCGTCGGAGAGAATGGTCTGCGTGAGCGACGCCGCCTTCGACGAGTTCTCCTACCTCCCCGCGCAGGCCGATGCCCTCGGCATCCCGGTGCCACCGGTGCGCCGGCTGACGCATCGGCTCGGCGACGGGCGCGTGATCAGCGCTCTGCGCTTCGGCGACTCGGGCTCCGCTCCCCCGGTGACGTTCCTCCACGGTGCGGGGCTGAACGCGCACACGTGGGACACGACCGTCCTGCATCTGGGCCTGGACGCGCTCGTCCTCGACCTTCCCGGCCACGGCGACTCCTCGTGGCGCGATGACGCCCGCTACACGGGCCGGACCCTGGCCGCTGACATCGAACCCGCGATCCGCGAATGGACCGGTGGCGTGCCGCAGGTGCTCGTCGGACACTCGCTCGGCGGCCTCACGGCGGCGGCGCTCGCGGCGCGGCATCCGGACCTCGTCCGCTCCCTCGTCCTCGTCGACATCTCCCCCGGGATCGACCCGGACGGCGCGGCGTCATCCATCCGCGCGTTCTTCGCCGGCCCCGTCGATTGGGCGAGCCGGGACGAACTCGTCGAACGCGCGCTGAGCTTCGGACTCGGCGGTTCGCGCGACGCCGCCGCACGCGGCGTCTCACTGAACTCGCGGGTCCGCCCCGACGGCCGCGTCGAGTGGAAGCACCACTTCGCCCACCTCGCGAACCGGCTCGCCGCCGACCCTGCGGGGGCCGCCGCGGTGGACGAGGCGCAGCGGGCGAACGCCGGCATCCTCTCCGCCGCAGGGTGGGACGACCTCGCGGCCGTCACCGCACCGGTCACCCTCGTCACCGGCACACGCGGCTTCCTCACCGAAGCCGATCGCGAGGAGTTCCTCCGACGGATGCCGCGAACCCGCCGCATCGAGCTCGATTCGGCCCACAACGTCCAGGAGGAACGGCCCGCCGAACTCGCCGCGAGCATCCGCACGGCGCATGACGACCGGTGACCGAACTGCGCGCGCGGGACTCTAGGCTGTAACGCGCACCGAGCACCGCGATGGGCCGGCGTCAGTGACGACGCCCATCGACGCCGAAAGGACCCCCCACTCACATGCTTCGCCGCACCGCTTTGGCCGCCACGGCGCTCCTCGCCGCCGGAGCCCTGCTCCTCTCGGGCTGCACCGGTTCGCAGCCCGCTCCGTCCCGATCCGAGGGAACCCCCGACCCCGACGCGACCGTCAACGTGCGTCTCGTGCTCGAGCCCGGCAACCTCGACATCCGCGAGACGGGGGGATCGGCCCTCGACCAGATCCTGATCGACAACGTGTACCAGGGGCTCATCGCCCGCACGCCCGACCAGAAGATCGTGCCGGCGCTCGCCAGCGACTACGAGGTCTCCGGCGACAAGCTCACCTACACGTTCACCCTGCGCGAGGGCGTCACGTTCCACGACGGGCAGCCCCTCACGCCGCAGGACGTCGTCTGGTCGCTCACGCAGGAGCGCGACACCCCGACCTACCGTGACTCGGCACGCCTCGCCAATGTCGCGACCATCGCCGCCGAGGGCCAGAAGATCACGCTGACCCTGAAGGCGCCCGACTCGACGCTGCTGTGGAGCCTGACCGGCCGCGCCGGCCTGATCCTCAAAGAGGGCGACACCATCGACCGCAAGACCGCGGCCAACGGCACCGGTCCCTTCCGCCTCGCCGACTGGCGCGAGGGCGACAGCATCGTCTTCGAGCGGTTCGCCGACTACTGGGGCACGCCGTCGTCCGCCGCCGAAGTCGTCTTCTCGTACGTCAGCGACAACCAGGCAGCGCTCAGCGGCGCCCTCGCGGGTGAGTTCGACGTGCTGACCGGGTTCGATGCGAACCTGAAGGACCAGGTCGAGGCGAACGGCGACTTCACCCTCGAGATCGGCGACTCGACCGACAAGGGCACGCTCGCGTTCAACCAGACCTCGGGTCCGCTGGCGGACGTACGCGTGCGCAAGGCCATCCGACAGGCGATCGACAAGAAATCGATCGTCGAGGCGCTCGGCGCCGGCAAGACGATGTACGGCCCGATCCCCTCGCTCGACCCGGGCTTCGAGGACCTGTCCGAGGTCGCTCCGTTCGACCCCGAGGCGGCACGGAAGCTGCTCGCCGAAGCGGGCGCGGAGAACCTCTCCCTGACCCTGACGATCCCCTCCGCGTACGGCACGACGATCCCGCAGATCCTCGTCTCGAACCTGCGCGACGTGGGCATCACCCTGAAGGTGAACCCGGTCGAGTTCCCGACGTGGCTGAACGACGTCTACGGGAACAAGGACTACGAGCTGAGCTTCGTCCTCCACACCGAGGCGCGCGACTTCGAGAACTGGGCGAACCCGGACTACTACTTCACGTACAACGATCCCGAGGTCCAGAAGCTCTACGCCGAGGCCGTCGCCGCGACGGACGACGCCGCAGCCGCCGACCTGCTGAAGCAGGCCGCACGCATCGTGTCCGAGGATGACGCGGCGGACTGGCTCTACAACGGTCAGTCCGTCCTCGCGGTCGCGTCGGACGTCAGCGGGATGCCGACGGTCAACGTGAACGAACGCCTCAACGTCGCCGAGCTGGCCAAGAGCAAGGGGTGATCCGGTACGCGCTGACGCGACTGGCCCTGCTGGTGCTGGGCCTGTTCGTCGCCAGCGCGCTCATCTTCACCACCCTCCGGATCCTGCCGGGTGACATCGCGCAGCTGATCGCCGGGGTGAACTCCACCCCCGAGCAGCTCGCGGACATCCGAGAGCGCCTGGGCCTCGACCGGCCGCTCCCCGTCCAGTACGGCGACTGGATCGGCGGCATCCTCAGCGGCGACCTCGGGTCCTCGCAGCTCACCGGCACCCCCGTCGTCTCGGAGCTGCTGCAGAAAGCGGAGGTGACGGTGCCCCTCGGCATCCTCGCGTTCGTCGTCGCCCTGCTGGTCGCGCTCCCCTTCGGCGTGCTCGCGGCGGTGCGCCGGCATCGGCCGGACGGCGTCGCCGTCTCGGTCGGCGCGCAGGCCCTCGCCGCCGTACCCGTCGTCTGGGCGGGCATGATGCTCGTCGTCGTCTTCGCCGTGACCCTGGGATGGCTGCCCGCCCAGGGTTTCCCCCGGGCCGGCTGGTCCGACCCGGCGGCGGCGTTCCGGGCGCTCGTTCTCCCCGCCGTCACGATCGGCGTCGTCGAGGGAGCCGTGCTGCTGCGGTTCGTCCGGTCGGCGACCCTCCAGGCGATGGGACAGGACTTCGTGCGGACCGCCGCGGCGAAAGGGCTCACGCGCACGCAGGCGCTCCTGCGCCACGGGCTCCCGAGTGTCGGCCTGTCGGTCATCACGGTGCTGGGCGTCCAGGTGGCCGGGATCATGGTCGGGGCGGTCGTCATCGAACAGCTGTTCAGCCTGCCCGGGATCGGGCGCATGCTGGTCGAGGACACCGGCAACCGCGATCTCGTCAAGGTGCAGGGGGAACTCCTCGTCCTGACGGGTCTCGTCCTGATCATCGGGTTCGTCGTCGATCTCGTGCACCGCGTCCTCGATCCGCGCCAGCGAGAGGCCGAGTGATGCGGCGACTGCAGTGGGCGAGGCGCGTCTGGGCGTCGGGGACCGGCCGCTTCGGGGTGATCGTGGTCGTCGTCATCGCGGCGACGGCGCTCGTCTCGCTGTTCTGGACGCCGCTCGACCCGCAACGCGTCGACATCGCGAACCGCTGGGCGGCACCTGGGGCCGCGCACCTGCTCGGGACCGACGGGTCGGGACGCGACATCCTGAGTCTCTTGATGGCAGGCTCGCGCACGACGGTGCTCGTCGCTGTGGGTGCCGGGGTCATCGCGACCGCCATCGGCCTCGTGCTCGCCGCGCTCGGTGCGCTCACTCCGCGGCCGGTCCGCGAGGGGGTCACGGTCATCGTCGACATCCTCATCGCCTTCCCGGTGCTCCTCATCGCGATGATGATCTCGGCCGTCTGGGGCGGCTCGCTCCTGGTCGTCATCGTGTCGGTCGGGATCGGGTTCGGCGTCAACATCGCCCGCGTCACGCGCCCCGAGCTGCGCCGCATCCTCCGGAGCGACTTCGTCCTCGCGGGACGCGCCGCGGGACTGTCGCCGTCGCAGAACCTCTGGCGTCACCTCCTCCCGAACGTCGCGCCCGTCTTCATCGTGCAACTGTCGTGGGGCATGGCCGTCGCCGTGCTGGCCGAAGCGGGCCTGTCGTACCTCGGTTTCGGCGCCCCCGTGACCCAGCCGTCGTGGGGGCTGCTCCTCGCCGATCTGCAGCGCTTCATCAGCGTCCACCCGCTGTCGGTGCTGTGGCCGGGGCTCGCGATCACGCTCACCGTCCTCGGCTTCAACCTCCTCGGCGACGCCCTGCGCGACGCCACGGATCCGACCCTGTCCCGCGGATCCGCTCCGCGCGGCACCGAGCCTCCCGCGGCGGTGACGGCATGACGCTCTCGATCACCGGTCTGACGATCGACATCGCCAGCCGCCGCGTCGTCGACGGAGTCGACCTCGAGGTCGCCGACGGCGCGCGCGTCGGGCTGATCGGCGAGTCCGGATCGGGCAAGTCGCTGACAGCCCTCGCCGTCCTCGGACTCCTGCCCGACGGCGCGCGGGTCGACGGCAGCATCCGCTGGGAGGGCCGGGAACTGATCGGGATGCCGGATCGCGACCTCGCGCGCCTGCGCGGTGACGAGATCGGCATGGTCTTCCAGGAGCCGCAGACGGCGCTGAACCCCATCCGCACGGTCGGGCGGCAGATCGCCGAGTCCATCCGCATCCACCAACGCGGCGTCTCCCGCGCCGAGGCGTGGGCACGGGCGGTCGAGGAAGCGCGTCGGGTGAAGCTGCCCGACCCCGAGGCCATCGTCCGTCGCTATCCGCACCAGCTCTCGGGCGGGCAGCGTCAGCGCGTCGCGATCGCGATGGCCCTCGCGTGCCGTCCCCGGCTGCTGATCGCGGACGAGCCGACCACCGCGCTCGATGTCACGATCCAGGCGGAGATCCTCGAGCTCCTCCACCACCTCGTCGACGAGGACGGCATGTCGCTCGTGTTCATCACGCACGACCTCGCGGTGCTGTCGCAGATCGCGACCGACGCCGTCGTGCTCGAATCGGGTCACGTCGCCGAGTCGGGGCCGCTTCGGATGCTGCTGCGCTCCCCCGCCTCCCCCGTCACCCAGGCACTGCTCCGCGACGCGACCGCCACCCTCTGGCGACCGGGAGGCCGCGCGTGAGCGACCTGATGCGGGCACGTGGTCTGACGCGCCGATACCGGATGCCGCGGTCCCGGCCGTTCGAGCCGGCCCGGTGGACCACTGCGCTCGTCGACGTCGACGTCGACGTCCGGGCGGGAAGCGCCCTCGGGATCATCGGCGAGTCGGGCTCGGGCAAGTCGACGCTCGTGCGACTGCTCCTCGGTCTCGACGTACCGAGCGCGGGCTCCGTCGAGTTCGATGGACGCCCCGTGGACGGATCGGCGTCGGCGCGCTCGCTCCACTGGTTGCGGCGGCGCACCGGCATCGTCTTCCAAGACCCCTACGGGTCCCTCGATCCCCGGATGAGCGTCGGGCGGATCGTGGCCGAGCCGCTCTCGGCCCTCGACATCCCGGGCGATCACCGGGCCCGCGTCCGCGAGGTCCTGGACGACGTCGGGTTGCCCTCCGACGCCGCCGAGCGGTTCCCGCACGAGTTCTCCGGCGGACAGCGGCAGCGGATCGCCCTGGCGCGGGCGCTCGTCCATCGCCCCGACGTCCTCGTCGGGGACGAACCTCTGTCGGCCCTTGACGTGACCGTCCGGGCGCAGATCCTCGACCTCATCCGCGAACTCCGCCGGCGTGACGGCCTCACCCTCGTGATGGTCTCGCACGACATCGGCGTCGTGCAGAACCTGTGCGACGACGTGGTCGTCATGACGGAGGGACGCGTCGTCGAGGAGGGCCCGACGGAGAAGGTGCTCCTCGAGCCGCAGGTCGCCTACACGCGGCGCCTCCTCGCCTCGATCCCGATCATCGACCCACGCGATCGGTGAGACCGCCCGTCACCGTGTCGGCGGAGGGGACTAGCGTGGCGGCATGCACGCCATCGTCCCGCCGTACCTGCTCGCCCGCCTCGCGGCCGCTCCGGCCGAACGATTCCCGCACGCCGTCGCCGCGGCCCGTGCCACCCTCGCCGTCCCGCGCGCCTACGCGCCGATGCGCGCCCACCTCGACCTGTCGGTCGACGGCGACGCGCTCGTCGTCTCCGCCGCACCCGACTCCGATCGTCTGATCTCCGACGCGGAGAACCGCGAGGAGTTGCCCGGCACACCCGCGCGCGCCGAGGGCGCCGCTCCGAGCGGCGACGCGGCGGTCGACGAAGCGTACGACGGGCTGGGCGCGACCTTCACCTTCCTGTGGGACGCCTTCGAGCGGGTCGGCCTCGACGGGCGGAGCGGCTCCCTCGCCGCTACGGTCCATTACGGTCGCGCCTACGACAACGCGTTCTGGGACGGCGAGCGCATGGTGTTCGGCGACGGCGACGGCGAGGTGTTCGCCGGCTTCACGCGATCGCTCAGCGTCATCGCGCACGAGTTGGGCCACGGCGTGATCGAGTCGGCCGGCGGTCTCGACTATTCGGGACAGTCGGGCGCCCTCAACGAGTCGATCGCCGACGTCTTCGGTGCGCTCGCCGACCAGCACCACCAGGGTCAGACGGCGGATGCCGCGACCTGGCTCATCGGCGCCGGGATCTTCACCGACGCGGTCACGGGATCGGCGCTCCGCTCCCTCGCCGCCCCCGGGACGGCGTACGACGACGACGTCCTCGGCAAGGATCCGCAGCCCTCGCACATGCGCGATTTCGTCGAGACCTCGGGCGACAACGGCGGCGTGCACATCAACTCCGGCATCCCGAACAAGGCGTTCCACCTCGTCGCGACGGCTCTCGGCGGCTACGCCTGGGAACGCGCCGGGCGCATCTGGTACCTCACCCTCGTTTCGGGCACCCTCTCGACGGCGGCGACCTTCGCGCAGTTCGCGGCCGCCACCGCCGAGACAGCGGTGTCGGAGTACGGTGAGGACTCTGAGGAGGCCGTCGCCGTCCGCACCGCGTGGGCGAGCGTCGGAGTCGTGGAGGATGCCGCATCCCGTTGATCCGCTGACGATCACCGTCGTCCGCACCGGTGGATTCGCCGGGCTCCGTCGCGCGTGGCGCGTCGAGCTCGCGGGAACCGACGCCGACGCCTGGATGCCGCTCCTCGACGCGTGCCCGTGGGAGGAGCCTGCGGCATCCGCTCCCGGCGCCGACCGGTTCTCGTGGGAGGTCGCGGCCATCCACGGCGCCGACGATCGCCGAGCGGTCGTGGGTGATGCCAGCGGTCCGTGGCGCGCGCTCATCGACCGGGTGCAGGCGGACGGCGCGGCCGTCCGGCCGGCCGACCTCAGCGGGAACGCAGACGCGTGAGGAGGGAGTCCTTCTTCTTCGGGGTCAGGTGCTTCTGCAGGTAGATCGTGCCGAGCGAGCGCCCGAACTTGAACCCGACCTTGCCCATGCGTCCGACCTCGACGAACCCGAGCCGTTCGTGCAGGGCCATGGAGGCCTCGGCGCCCTTGTCGCTGACGACGGCGACCATCTCGCGGATGCCCTTCTCCTCGCACGCGGCGATGAGCCCCTCCAGCAGCGCCCGACCGAGGCCTTTGCCCGTCGCGGCCTGTCCGAGGTAGATCGAGTTCTCGACGGTGTAGCGGAACCCGCTCTTGCCGGTCCACGGTGAGACGAGGCCGTACCCCAGGATCTGCCCGCTCGGCGACACCGCGACGAGGAAGGGCAGTCCGAGCTTCGCGAGGTAGTCGAACTTCTCGACCCACTGCTTGTGCGTCCACCGCTTCTCGTCGAAGGTCACGACCGAGTTCGCCACGTAGTGGTTGTAGATCTCGCGCACGTCGGCCATGTCGGTGCGGACAGCGGGCCGCAACTCGAACGAGAACTCGCGCTCGGGCTCGGGGCGACGGCGGAGATGACGGGGAAGGCGGCGGCGATCGCGCTCGTACTCGTCCTCCAGCATGCCGCCAGCATACGGCTCAGTCGGGCAGTCGCCAGTCGACGGGAGCAGCCCCCTGCGCCTCGAGCAGGGCGTTCACCCGCGAGAACGGGCGCGAGCCGAAGAAGCCGCGCCGCGCCGACAGCGGGGACGGATGCGCCGACTCGACGCGCGCGGTCTCGCCGAGCATCGGGAGGAGGGTCGCAGCATCCTTCCCCCAGAGCACCGCGACGAGCGGCTCGGACCGGGCGACGAGCGTCGAGATGGCGTGGGCGGTGACACGCTCCCAGCCCCAGCCGCGGTGCGAGCCGGCCTCACCGGGTGCGACGGTCAGGACGCGGTTGAGCAGCATGACGCCCTGGTCGGTCCACGCCGAGAGGTCGCCGTGCGCCGCCGGAGGGATGCCGAGATCGGTCGACAACTCGGCGTAGATGTTCCCGAGGCTCCGCGGCAGCGGTCGTACGTGGCGATCGACGGCGAACGAGAGCCCGATCGGGTGTCCCGGCGTCGGGTACGGATCCTGGCCGACGATCAGCACGCGGACGGCCGAGAGCGGCCGGCTGAACGCACGCAGGACGTGGTCGCCCGCGGGCAGGTACCCGCGCTCGTCCGCGCGGAGCCGGTCGCCGAGCGCGGCGATGTCCTCAGCGACGGGAGCGAGGGCGTCCGCCCACTCGGGGTGGATGTGCCCGTCGGCCGCGAGGGCATCGAGAGAGCGGCCGCTCATGCCCCAGCGGGGAGGCCCGCATCCTCCTGGACGACCGTCCCGCGGAACGACCACGGGAAATCGATCCAGCGGTCGGTCTCGCGCCACGAGTAGTCGGGCATCGCGATGGAGCCGGGCTTCGTGTAGATGCAGACCGAGCGGACATCCGCGCCGGCGTCGCTCAGGAGCTGAACGGCGAGGGCGAGGGTGCGGCCGCTGTCGGCCACGTCGTCCACGAGGAGCACGCGCTTGCCCGGCAGCGCGCTGAGGTCGAGGTCGGGCGGGAGGATCTCGGGCGCGTCGAGGACCGTCCCGATCCCGGTGTAGAACTCGACGTTCAGCGCTCCGCAGCTCTTGACGCCGAGTCCGTACGCGATGGCCCCGGCCGGGAGGAGACCCCCGCGGGCGATCGCGACGACGATGTCGGGAGCGAACCCGTCCGCGACGATGCCGCGCGCCAGGTCGCGGGTCGCCCCGCCGAAATCATCCCAGGTCAGCGTCTCGCGTTCGGCGGCCACCGGCATCCCCTCGTCCATGGATTCCCAGACTACGACCTGCGGGACGGCGGGCTGCTCCAGCGCTAGGCTCGCGCTCGTGACCGGGATCCCGCCCTCCTCCGCGCCGTTGCTGCGCTCATCCGCCACGCGCTCGTCGCGGTTGGGTTCGTCCACGCTGGGCATCACGGCGGGACTCATCGGGTGGTTCATCGTCGTCGAGCTCGTCAGCGGCATCCTGCAGGGGTTCTACGTCCCCCTGTTCAGCGACATCGTCGTCCAGCTCGGCATCCGCGACGCCGACGTGAACTGGTTCGAGGCCGGGCAGCTGCTGCTGAGCGCCCTCGTCGTCCCGATCCTCGCCAAGCTCGGCGACATGTTCGGGCACAAACGGATCCTGCTCGTCGCCGCGGTCCTCACCGCCCTCGCCTCGTGGGGCCTCGTCTTCGCCGACTCGTTCTGGACCTTCCTGCTGTTCTGGTCGCTGCAGGGGTTCTACGTCGTGTGGCTGCCGCTCGAGGTCGCCCTCATCTTCGAGCGCGGGCGGGAGCAGAACCGCGGCGTCTCGCTCACCCGGCGTGCTGCGGGGCTGCTCGTCGTCGGGCTCGAAGCGGGGGCGATCATCGGCGCCCTCGCCGCGGGACGCATCTACGCGGCGACGGGCGACCTCGGGCTCACCCTCATGGTCCCCGCCATCGCCGTCTCGCTCGTCGTGATCGTCATCTGGCTGTGGGTGCCCGAATCGACCCCCAGCGGCGAGCGCCGCCTCGACACCGTGGGAGTGATCCTCCTCGCCTGGGGACTGCTGCTGGTGACCGGCGCCCTCGCCTGGATGCGGCTCATCGGCGAGCTCGGCCTCGGCGCGGGCACGTGGGCGGGGGTCGCGGCGCTGTTCGTGCTCGGCGTCGGCGTGCTCGTCTGGTTCGTCCGCCACGAGCTGCGCCACCGGCATCCCGTCGTCGACATGCGGGTGCTCGCGCGCCCCGACATGTGGCCCGTGCAGGCGACGGCGTTCCTCATCGGCATCAGCCTGCTCGGTGCGCAGGGGCCGCTGTCGACCTACGCCGGCACCGATTCGTCGCTCGGCTACGGCCTCGGGCTCGACGCCACCGAGCGCTCGTACGTGATCGGCCTCTACCTCGTGTCCCTGATCGTGGGCGCGGTCCTGTTCGCGGTGACGTCGCGGCGGGTCAGTCCGCGTCTCGCGCTCATCGCCGCAGCCGTCCTCGTCGGAGTCGGCTACGCGCTGTTCCTGCCGTTCCATCTCGAGGTCTGGCAGGTGCTCCTGAACCTGTCGATCGCGGGCATCGGATGCGGCGCCCTCGTGGGCGCGATGCCCGCTGCCGCCGCGGCGGCGGCGCCGTTCGGCAAGACGGGCGAAGCGTCGGGCATGACGAACACCACGAAGACGATCGGCGGCGCGTTCTCCTCCGCCGTCTTCGGCGTCGTCCTCGCGGCCGGCGCGGGCGCCGTCGCGGGGCAGACGGCGAGCTCGCTGGGCGGCTACCTCACGGTGTGGGCCATCTGCGCCGCGGGAGGATTCCTCGCCGCGCTCCTGCTGCTCCTCGTCCCGAAGGTCGCCTTCGCCGACGCCCCGCCGGAGGCGTGAGCGCGCTCAGCCCTCGATCGTGCGGGGCCGGAGCGGACCGCGCGCGAGCAGGTGCTGCGCGGACTGCGCGACCGGTCGCATCGTGACGAGGTCGAGGTTCACGTGGCCCGGCGCGTTCAGCGCGTAGGCGATGACGCCCGCCACGTCGCCGGCGGTCAGCGGCTGGTCGACGCCGTCGTAGACCTTCTCGGCCGCGGACCGGTCGCCGCCGAGACGATTGAGCGAGAACTCCTCGGTCTGCACCATGCCGGGAGCGACCTCGACGACGCGGATGGGCTCGCCGTTCAGTTCGAGCCGCAGGGCGTGCACGAGCATCGCCTCGCCCGCCTTCGCCGCGTTGTACCCGGCACCCCCCGGGTAGGCGGTCTGCGCGGCGGTCGAGGTGACGTAGACGGTGTCGGCGTGGCCGTCGACCTCCGCCGCGCGGCGCAGAAGCGGGAGGAGGGCGGCGGTCACGAGCTGAGCCGAGAGCACATTGACCTCGAACATCCAGCGCCAGTCGTCGGGGTCGCCGTTCTCGACGCGCTGCGTGCCTCGCGCGCCGCCGGCGATGTGGACGAGCGCGTGGACCGGGCCGGTGTCCTCCAGGTGCGCGGCGAGCGCCGCGACATCCGCTTCGCTCGTCAGGTCGGCCGCGTAGGACTGCGATCCGATCTCGGCATCGAGGGCCTCCAGTCGGGCCGCTCGACGCGCGACGCCCACGACGTCCCACCCCGCCGCCCTCAGCGCGCGGACGGCCGCCTCGCCGATCCCCGAGCTCGCACCGGTCACCACTGCACGTCGATTCGCCATGCGCTCAACGCTAGTGACTCCGCGGGGGCCCGCGGACCGCGTCACGTTACGCCGCGTGTCCCGTTCCGTTGTCCCCGTCGGGCGCGACTCGTAACGTCGGTGTCGGGCCCGCGGCATCCGTCGCAGACCACCACCCGACCACACACGCAGGGAGCCATGTCATGTCCGCACCCGAGAACTGGCGCTTCGAGACCAAGCAGATCCACACCGGCGCCGCTCCGGACCCGGTGACCAAGGCCCGCGCCACGCCGATCTACCAGACGACGTCGTACGTCTTCGACAACGCCGACCACGCCGCGAACCTGTTCGCCCTGGCCGAGTTCGGCAACATCTACACGCGCATCCAGAACCCGACGCAGGACGTCCTCGAGCAGCGCCTCGCGGGCCTCGAGGGCGGCACCGGCGCCCTCGTCCTCGCGAGCGGCCAGGCCGCCTCGACCTTCGCGGTCCTCAACATCGCGCAGGCCGGCGACCACATCGTCTCGTCGAGCTCGATCTACGGCGGCACGTACAACCTCTTCAAGTACACGCTCGCCAAGCTCGGCATCGAGACGACGTTCGTCGAAAACCAGGACGACGCCGAGGAGTGGCGCCGCGCCGTCCGCCCGAACACGAAGCTGTTCTTCGCCGAGACGATCGGCAACCCGCAGATCAACGTGCTCGACGTCCGCACCGTCGCCGACGTCGCCCACGCCGCCGGCGTGCCGCTCATCGTCGACAACACGATCGCGACGCCGTACCTCATCCGCCCCTTCGAGCACGGTGCCGACATCGTCGTGCACTCGGTCACGAAGTTCCTCGGCGGTCACGGCACGACGATCGGCGGCGTCATCATCGACGGCGGCTCGTTCCCCTGGTCCCAGCACTCGGACCGATTCCCCGGCCTGACGACGCCGGACGAGTCGTACCACGGGGCGGTGTACACGGATGCCGTCGGTGACGGCCTCGCGTACATCATCAAGGCCCGTGTCCAGCTGCTGCGCGATCTCGGCTCCGCCATCTCGCCGCAGAGCGCGTGGAACCTCATCCAGGGCGTCGAGACGCTGTCGCTGCGCATCGAGCGCCACGTGCAGAACGCGCAGGAGATCGCCGAGTGGCTCGAGAACCACTCCGACGTCGCCTCGGTGAACTACTCGGGCCTGCCCACCTCGCCCTGGTACGCCGCGGCGAACCGCTACGCCCCGAAGGGCGTGGGCGCAGTCCTGTCGTTCGAGCTCAAGGGCGGCGTCTCCGCCGGCCGCGAGTTCGTCAACGCCCTGACCCTGTTCAGCCACCTGGCGAACATCGGCGACGTGCGCTCGCTCGTGATCCACCCGGCATCCACCACCCACTCGCAGCTGACCCCGGAGCAGCAGCTCACCTCGGGTGTCACCCCGGGCCTCGTCCGGCTGTCGGTGGGCCTCGAGAACATCGAGGACCTGAAGGCCGACCTCGAGCAAGCCCTCGCCGTCGCGCGCCGTCACTCCGAGGCCGCCCGCGCCTGACCTCCCCTCCTCAGGAGACCGACACCCCGCCCGGCCCCGGCCCGGCGGGGTGTCGTGCGTCCGGGCCGATACGCTCGAGACACGACCATGAAACGCTACGGACCTCTTCACGCTGTGCCCGACGGGCTCGCGATCGGCGACCCCGGTCGGCGTCACCTGGTGCTCGGCGCACACACCGTCAGCCACCGAGACGGCGTCACCGTGACGCGGGACATCGGCTGGGCCGAGCTCCGCGGCGCCACCCTGGACCTGCAGACCACCCGCTTCCCCTTCCCCGGAGCGTTCGCGGGCGCGTGGAGTTCGCTCCTGGTCATGATCACCCAGACCGATCCGGAGCTCGACCTGAAACCCGGCACGGCGGTGCTCACGACAAGAGACGAGTCCGTGCGCCTGGAGCTGGACCGACACCATCCCGGCGGCTACTGGCACCCCATCGTCTCGCGGACCCAGCTACTCATGGAGCGTCTGATCGAGGATGCCGCGTCCCGCTCGTTGCTGCGTCAGCCGGACGTCGTGCTGGCCTCGATCGTCTCTTCGGTACGCCGCGCGCGCGTCGCCTAGCGGTCCGCGCGACGAAGGAGCGCCCGCCGCTTGCGGTGGAGCCGCCACCAGCTGAACGAGCTGCGGGCCTGGATGCGGCCGAGCTCGACGAGACTCGGGAGCCCTCGAGAAGCCAGTTCGCGCGAGATCGCGTCGGAGTCGTCCGTGCTCCCATGCGCCTCGATGACAGCGTGGGCCTGCGTGACGGGTTCGCTCGACAGCGGGTGGGCCGCTATCTGCGCATCCACCTCCGCGATCCGACGAGACAGTTCCTCATGTCGCACGGTGATCACTTCCCCAGGGCGCAAGCGAGCGCGGCGGCGCCGAGGCCGCCCCAGATCGTACCGGTCGCGAAGGCCTGAGTGATCTGCGGCCCCTTGAGGCCGAGTCCGAGGAGGCACTTGAACACCCAGGGAGCGATCCAGATCGGATCCGCCACCACGGGGTAGGCGACCCCCGCCGCACGATGATCGACGAACTGGATGAGAGTCGAACCGTCCACCTCGTAGTGCGTCGCCACGGGGTCGCCCTCGGCGTCGAGTGCCCACGCTCTCGCGACCACGGCGACGACGGTACCGTCAGCGGCGACGACGACGGCGCCGTCCTCAGTCGATCGCATCGTCTCGCCGGCCCCGAGAGCGACCCTGTATTCGAGATACTCCGGTGCGTCGGCGGAGGCGATCGTCGTCAGCATCTGCACACCCGCATCGCCGACGATCACGGTATTGGTCACGGACTCCCCCGGGTAGGTCACCGCACCTTCCGGGAGGAGGACGGCCTCGCCCGCCGCATGCGCCTCGGGAAGATCGATCGTCAGCGGCGACCGCCCGGGATGATGTATCGACACCCCATCGACCAACCTCGACGGAACACCGACGTCGCCGTGGCTGGTCTGCACCTCCCCCGGACCGGATCCCTCGGCTGCTTCGAGCAGCAGCGAGTCATCCAGGTTCGCCAGCGATTCTGCAGCGACGGCCAGCGAAGCCGAGTCGACGTCGTCGTCCGCCGAAGCGATATTGGGCGCTGCCACGACACTCGACGCAAGGAGCGCTGTGACCAGCGTGAAGGAAGCGGCGTTGCGCCAGGAACGTGTCATCGAGGTCTCTTTCGCGGGGAGCGATCCGGTCGCCGAATGGCGATTCCCCCGACGCTAGCGAGGGTTCGAAAGACCCCGCGCCCACCTTTCGGTGGAAACTTTCGACGGTGCCGAGCGCGCACGCACCGCGTCCCACGCCCGGGGCCACACACTCCCGTAACACTGCGCTGGCCCTCACCCTCGCCCGGGACAATAGAGGTATGGATTGGCAGACCTCGGAGGACACGGTGCCCTCGGCTCCGGTGACCGAGGCCGACGCCCGGCTGCTGCTCGGGCGCCCGCCGGCGACCGGCGCCTGGCGCGACGGCGACCCGGTCGGCGAGCGGAGGTTCGCGCAGTTCGGCGCGTTCGCCACCGAGAGCGGAGCGAGCCTGCCCGGCATCCGCCTCGCCTACGAGACATGGGGCGAGCTCTCGCCCGCCCGTGACAACGCGGTGCTGATCCTGCACGCCCTGACCGGCGACAGCCACGTCCGCGGCGACGCCGTCCCCGGTCACGCGACGGACGGCTGGTGGGGCGACATCGTGGGCCCCGGCGCCCCGATCGACACCGACCGCTGGTTCGTCGTCGCACCGAACATGCTGGGCGGATGCCAGGGCTCGACCGGCCCCGCGAGCATCGCCCCGGACGGCTACGAGTGGGCGTCCCGGTTCCCGTTCCTCACGATCCGCGACCAGGTCGCCGCGCAGGTCATGCTCGCGGACGCTCTCGGCATCGACGTCTGGGCCGGAGTGATCGGAGGCTCGATGGGCGGCATGCACGCCCTCGAGTGGGCCGTGACGCACCCGCAACGGGTCGAGCGCCTGGGCGTGCTGTGCTCGCCGCCGACGACGACCGCTGATCAGGTCGCGCTGAACTCCGTGCAGCTCGCGGCGATCCAGATGGACCCGCGCTTCGCCGGCGGCTCCTACTACGACGCCCCCGACGGCGACGGACCCCACCGTGGCCTGTCGCTCGCGCGGCGCATGGCGCTGTTGAACTACCGCACGCCCACCGAACTCAACCAGCGGTTCCAGCGGTCATGGCAGTCCGACAAGAGCCCCTTCGGCGAGGGTGGACGGTACGCCGTCGAGAGCTACCTCGACTTCCACGGCAACCGCTTCACGCGGCGGTTCGACGCCAACTCCTACCTCACCCTCGTCGAGGCGATGAACTCGCACGACGTCGGCCGTGACCGCGGTGGCGTCGAGGACGCCCTCGCCCGCGTGACGGCGCGCACCCTCGTCCTCGGGGTCGACAGCGACCGGCTGTTCCCGGTCGAAGGGCAGCACCGGATCAGCCGCGGCATCCGGACCACCATCGACGACGACACGGTCGTCCTCGCGAGCGATTTCGGTCACGACGGGTTCCTCATCGAGACCGAACCCGTCGGACGCCACCTGCGACGCCTGCTCGAGAGCTGACGCCCGCTACCTCGGCGACAGGTCGGGCGAGATCCGCGTGCCGAACGTGTGGCGGAGCGCCGACCGCGCCGCGTGCCAGCCGGCGAGGCCGTGCACGCCCGGACCGGGACTCGTCGACGCCGAGCACAGGTAGACCCCGTCGAGAGGGGTGCGCCATGGATCCGGCGACACGACCGGCCGCTTCAGCAGCTGCCACAGCGCGGGCGCTCCCGCCGCGATGTCGCCGCCGGGGTAGTTCGGATTCTCGGCCTCGACCTCGACGGCGTTCCGGGAGTTCACCCCGACGATCAGGTCGCGGAAGCCCGGGGCGAACCGCTCGATCTGCCGGATGACGGCCTCGGCGCGGTCGGCGGTGCTGCCGGACGGCACGTGCGTGTACGTCCAGAGCACGTGAGCGCCCGCCGGCGCGCGGGACGGGTCGAACCCCGACGGCTGGGCCACCAGGACGTAGGGCGCATCCGGCAGTCCGCCGCGCGAGATGAGGTTCTCGGATGCCGCCATCTCGGCGCGCGTGCCGCCGACGTGCACCGTGCCCGCCGAGCGGACCCCCTCGTTCGCCCACGGGACCGGTCCCGACAGGGCGAAGTCGACCTTCGCGACCGCCCCGCCGTAGCGGAAACGCTCGAGAGCGCCCCGGTACCCGCTGGGCACGTCGTCGCCCGCGATCCGCAGGAAGTCGCGCGGGACGACGTCGAGGAGCACCGCCCGGGCGGCGGGGAGCTCCCGCAGCGACCCGACCTCGTGGTCGATGACGATTTCACCGCCGTGCGCGCGCAGGTCGTCGGCCATCGCGTCGACGATGCTCTGGCTGCCGCCGATCGGGATCGGCCAGCCTCGCGCGTGACCGTAGGTCGAGAGCGCGAGACCCGCGCCGGCGGCGGCGAGACTCGGCAGGGCGAGGATCGTGTGCGCGGCGACGCCCGTGAGCAGGGCGGGTGCGGCATCCTCCCGGAACCGGGCGTTCCACGCTCCGCTCCCCTGCTCCAGGGTCCGCAGGCCGAACCACACGGCCGCGACGGGATCGGCGGGCACGCGGATGAGCGCGTGGCCCGTGAAGTCCGCGACACCGGACGCATGGTCCACGAGCGGACGCATCAGGCGGGCGTACGCGTCGCCGTCGCGGCCCAGCGTGGCGGCTGTGCGGTCGAGGTCGCGGTAGGCGATCGCCGCGCGTCCGCCGTCGAGCGGCTGCGCGAACGAGGCATCCGGGACGGCGAAGTCCACCCGCTGCCGCAGCCCGAACTCGCGGAAGAACCGACTCTCGAACGCGAGCGGGTGCACCGCCGAGCAGACGTCGTGCCGGTACCCGGGGAGCGTCATCTCCATCGTCCGCGCGCCGCCGCCGATGGTGCCGCCCTTCTCGTACACGCGCACGGCGAGGCCGGCACGGGCCAGCGTGACTGCGGCGGCGAGCCCATTCGGGCCCGCCCCGACGATGATCGCGTCGAGGTCGCTCACTCGCCGACGCCCTCGTCCTCGGCGGTGGTCTCATCGGTCGGTCGCGCGGCACGCCCCTCGGCGAGGTAGGCGAGGCGGTGCAGGGTCTCGGCGTTCCGCAGCTGCAGAGCGACGTCGAGGAGCGCCGTCGGGATGAGGCTTCCGGGTCCGGCGACGGCCTCCTCCTGGATTCGCACGACAGCACCGTCCGGGTGCGGCCTCACCTGGATGTCGACCTGCGCCTCGCCCATCGGCCACCCCTTCGCGCGGAGGAGGATGTGACGCGGCGGGTCGTAGGCCAGCACCTCGGTCTCGTCGTCGATGAGGACCGGCCACACACCGAACGAGTGGTGCAGGTGCGAACCCACCCGAGGCCAGGTCTCGGCGACCTCGCGCATCCGCGACGCGCCGACGACCCACGAGGGGAAGAGCCACCCGTCGGCGAGGACGGCGAAGACGTCGTCAGGGGTGCAGGCGAACACACGCGAGTTGCGGGACATGCCTCGACGCTATCGACTCGCGGTGCGCGCGACGGACGGGGTTGCGCCCTCCCCCGGAGCGTGTCAGCGAACGGCCGGCGTTCGCGCCGCGGTGCGGCGCTCGACCGTGACGCTGACGATCCCGATCACGAGTCCGCCCAGGGCGAGCAGCAGGCCGACCCAGACGGGGGCGGTGTAGCCGAGCCCTGCGGCGATGACCGCACCGCCGAGGGCGGCGCCGACGGCGTTGCCCGTGTTGAACGCGGAGTGGTTGAGGGCGGCGGCGATCGACTGGTTGTCGCCGGCGACGTCCATGAGCCGTGTCTGCACGGTGGGGCTCACGGCCGACGACGCGAATGCCACCGCGAAGACGAAGACGATCACGGTCACGATCCAGCCCGACGTCAGTGCCAGCAGGAGCTGCGTGACCACGAGGAGGCCGAGGAGCCCGAGCATCGATCGGACGAGGTTGACGTCGGCGAGATGACCGCCGACGAGGTTCCCGGCGGTCATCCCGAGTCCCAGCACGACGAGCACGATCGGAACGAGCCAGGCGGGCGCGCCTGCCGCCTCGGTCACGAGCGGCGAGACGTACGTGTAGACGGCGAAGAAGCCGCCGAAACCGATCGCGCCGATCCCGAGCGCGAACCAGACCTGCGGGATGCGGAACACCTTGAGCTCCGCGCGCAGCGTCCGCGACGGCTCACCGGCTCGGTGCGGCACGGTGAGGGCGATCGCGACCGTCGCCGCAGCGAAGATGACGACGACCATGACGAACGCCCAGCGCCAGCCGAGGTTCTGGCCGAGGAACGTGCCGAGCGGTACACCGACGACGTTGGCGACCGTCAGTCCCATAAGGACGAAGGCGACGCCCTTGGCACGGTTGCCCGGCCCCATGACGTCGGCGGCGACGAGGGCGCCGATCCCGAAGTAGGCGCCGTGCGGAAGACCGGCCAGCAGACGGGATGCCGCGACCAGCTCGAACGTCGGCAGGATCAGCGTCAGCGCATTGCAGAGCGTCAGCGCACCGGCGAGGAGGATCATGACCCGGTGTCGCGGGTATTTCGCGACGGATGCCGCGATGGTCGGGGCGCCGATCACGACACCCAGCGCGTAGAGCGTGATCAGCCAGCCCGCCTGGGCGATGGCATCCTCCTGCGATGCGGCCCACGCCGTGGGCAGCAGTTCGCGTGCGATCTCGGGGAGGAGCCCCATGACGACGAACTCCGTCATCCCGATGGCGAAGCTGCCGATGGCGAGCGCCAGCAGCGCACGGCGGAGGCGGGTGGGAGCGGACGTCACTCCGGGATCGTAGTCCCGCTCCCCTCCTGGGGACGAATCGATTCGAGCGCGGACTCGAGCCGCTCGATCTTGCCGTCGATCTCCCCCGTGTAGCCGGGGCGGATGTCGGCTTTCAGGACGAGCGAGACGCGGGAGCCGAACGGCTGCACGGCGTCGACGGCGCCCTTGACGACGGCCATCACCTCGTCCCACTCCCCTTCGATCTCGGTGAACATGCTCGTGGTCCGATGCGGCAGGCCCGAGGCGCGGACGACGGCGACGGCGGCCGCGACCGCGTCGTGGACGGAACCGTCCGGGTTGCCGTTCCCGGACGGGGCGACGGAGAAGGCGACGATCATGGGGACCTCCGGATCAGGGGATGGAGCGGACGGGGAGACGACACAGGCGCACGACCATCCACACCATCAGCACGACCAGTGCGAGGTTCCGGAGGGTCAGCACACTCACGGCGACGATCTCGGGCGAGACGATGCCGTTGTAGAGCACGGGATAGACGAGCTGCGTCAGCGCGGCGGACACGAGGACGAGGATGCCGGGTGCCATCCACCGGCGACGGTCCACCACGAGCCCGAAGACGACGATCGCGAACAGCCACGTCTGGAACTGCGGCGAGCCGACCTTGTTGACGACGATGAGGACGGTCGTGAGCGCCAGCCCCAGGGCGGGGAAGAGCCGCACGAACGGGACGTTCCTCCGGACCTTCACGACGCCGATGGTGAGGACCCCGGCGGCGGCCAGCACGAGAGCCGGGGTCATGAGCGCCGACACGACGCTCAGGAGCGGCCCGGTGACCTGGAAGGTGAGGATCCCCTGGTCGTAGTAGACCGTCCACCCGTCGGCTCCGAGCAGCGCGCCCCACAGGTACACGGCGCTCACCGGCGCCTCGACCTGGAGCCCTCGCCCGGTCTGCCCGCTGACGAAGCCGAGCGCGTGGTCGGCACCGCCCGCGGCGACGACGATCCCCAGGATGAGCGCACTGACGAGGGCGCCGGCCCCGATGATGACGCTCCGTCGACGCACGGCGACGACGGCCGCCCCGATGAGCGCCGCCGGCCAGATCTTGATCCAGGTCGCTGCGGCGAGCAGCGCTCCGGCGATACCCGGCCGGCGCAGCAGCCACAGGCATCCGAGGATCGCGAGCGGAACCGACACGCCGTCGATCCGGTACATCCCGACGGGCCCGAGGGCGACGATCGCGGCGAGCCAGAAGACCGCGGCCGTGAGACGACCGCGCGAGCGTCCGGCGCCGATCAGCACGGCGAAGGCGACCCCGTCGACGGCTGTCACGAGGATCGCCCACCCGACGGTGTAGCTCCCGACGAGCGCTCCGGGCAGGTGTGCGAGGAGCATCGGCAGGAGCGCGAGGTGCGGATAGACCCAGTCCTGCGTGACACCGACGATCCCGCCGCCCGAGAAGACGGCGCGCGACCAGGGTTCGTAGACCCGGTAGACATCGCCCATGGGCTCGTTCGGCAGCAGGAAGCCGAGAGCGCCGACGAAGAGGTGGACGAGGGCGAACGCGGCCCAGAGCAGCACGCGGTTCGTCACGCCCTCCAGCCTAGGGCGACGCGCCGGTGTCACCCCGCGAGAGCCGCCGCGACGGCGTGCGGCAGGTGCTCGGCGACGTCGAGCGCGACGATCGGTCCGCCGCCGTGCGCTGCGACGGCGAGCGCGGCCGCGTGCCCGTGCAACCAGACGGCGGATGCCGCGGCCCGCTGCAGTGCGCCGAGGTCGGCCGGCGACGTCCCGTGCCCGATGACACCGGCGAGCACGGCGCCGACGGTTCCCGCGAGGACGTCGCCCGTCCCGGCGGTCGCCAGCCACGAGGTCGGCGCGGTGATCTCGATCGGCGCGATCCCGGGTGCGGCGACGACGGTGGTCGCCCCCTTCCGGACGACGACACCGCCGAGCGCGGCGGACGTCTCCGCAGGGTCGTCGACCTCTGGGTCGAGTGCCAGCATCTGCCGCAGCCGGGCGTGCTCGCGTCCGTGCGGCGTCGCCACGACGGGCGCCGATGCTCCGGCGGCCAGGTCCAGGGCTCCCGCATCCACGACGACCGGTGCCTCGCCGGAGAGGATGCCCCGGAGCGCCGCACGTTCGCGCGCGGAGCGGTGCGCGGCATCCGTCCCGGACCCGACGACCCACGCCTGCACGCGGCCGTCCGCCGTCACGGTCTCGGGCCGACGGGCCAGGACGTGATCGGCTGCGCGCTCGGGCCCGAGGTAGCGCACCATGCCGACGCCGGTGCGCCAGGCGGCCTCGACGCCGAGCACCGCAGCTCCCGGGAACGCGGCCGATCCGGTCCGCATCCCGACCACACCGCGGGAATACTTGTCGTCGTCGGCCGTTGGCTCGGTGAGGACCGCTGCCGTATCCGCACCGTTCCACCCCTGCGCCGTCATGGCGCCCACCCTATGCGACGGAGTCCGCTCATGACCCTCCTCTTCCGCCCGCTCGAGCTGTCCGGTACGACCGCCCGCAACCGCCTCTGGGTCTCGCCCATGTGCCAGTACTCCGCCGTCGAGGGCGTGCCGAACGACTGGCACCACGTGCACCTCGCGCAGTTCGCCAACGGCGGCGCCGGGGTGGTCATCGCCGAGGCGACGGCCGTCGTACCGGAGGGACGGATCACCCCGTCCGACACCGGGCTGTGGAACGACGCGCAGCGGGATGCCTGGGCCCCCATCGTCGCGGCGATCCACTCCCGCGGTGCCCTCGCGGGCGTGCAGCTCGCGCACGCGGGGCGGAAGGCCTCGACGCACCGTCCGTTCGACGACGCCCGCGGCAGCGTCGCCCCCGCCGACGGCGGCTGGACGACCGTCGCCCCCTCCGCCGTCGCGTTCGACGGCTACGCCGAGCCGGTCGCCCTCGACGCGAGCGGCATCGACGCCCTCGTGGTCGCGTTCGGCGACGCCGCCCGCCGCGCGGACGAGGCCGGTTTCGACCTGCTCGAGGTGCACGCGGCGCACGGCTACCTGCTGCACCAGTTCCTCTCGCCGCTGTCGAACGAGCGCACCGACGAGTACGGCGGGTCGCTGGAGAACCGCGCCCGCCTCCTCCTGCGCGTCGTCGACGCGGTCCGGGATGCCGCGCCCCGCCGCACCCTCGCGGTGCGCTTCTCGGCGACCGATTGGGCCGACGGCGGCTGGGGCGTCGACGAGACCGCGACGGTCGCCGGCTGGGTCGGCGAGCGCGGCGCGAGCGTCATCGACATCTCGACGGGCGGACTGGTCGCGCACCAGAAGATCACGACGGGACCGGGGTACCAGGTCCCGTTCGCGGCGACCGTCCGCGAACGGACCGGGCTCCTCGTGACGGCGGTCGGCGAGATCCTCGATGGCCCGCAGGCCGAGGCCGTCCTCCAGGACGGCCTCGCCGATGCGGTCATGATCGGCCGCGGCTGGCTGCGGAACCCGAACTTCGCCCTGCAGGCCGCGGACGACCTCGGCGACGCGGAGGCTGCGACGCTCTGGCCGCCGCAGTACCTCCGCGCCCGCCGGCGCTGAGCCTGGTCAGAGGCGGCGCGTCGCGTCGTGCACTTCGCCGACGAGCTCCTCGATGATGTCCTCGAGGAACAGCACCGCGGTCGTCTCCCCCGCCGTGTCGCGGACCTGAGCGAGGTGCCGACTCGAGCGACGCATGAGCGCGAGCGCGTCCTCGAGGTCGGTGGTCTCGCCGATCGGGATCATGTGGTGGATCCGCTTGGGTTTGATCGGCTGCGCGACGGTGTTCTCGGAGTCGTCCCCCTCGGCCGCGCGCAGCACGTCCTTCAGGTGGACGTAACCGAGCGGCATCCCCTCGTCGTCGACGATCACGTACCGCGAGAACCCGTGCCGGGCGACGGCCCGTTCGATCTCGTCGGGCGTGGTGTTCTCGGGCAGGGTCACGAGCTCCGAGAGCGGAACCGCGACATCCTTCGCCTTCTTGTCGGTGAACTCGACCGCCATCGCAACCGCGCCCGACGCATCGTCGAGCACGCCCTCGATGCGGGACTGGTTGACGATCGTCGCGACCTCGTCGAGCGTGAACGTCGAGGCGGCCTCGTCCTTCGGCTCGACGCGGAACAGCCGCACGATGTGGTTCGCGATCCAGTTGAGCGCCACGATGATCGGGTGGAAGACCCGCGAGACGAACACGAGCGGGGGTGCGAGCAGGAGCACGGCGCGATCCGGCAGCGAGAACGCGAGGTTCTTGGGGACCATCTCGCCGAACACGACGTGCAGGTACGACACCAGCAGCAGCGCGATGACGAAGCCCGTGACGTCGACGACCGCGTACGGCAGGCCGATGGCTTCCAACGGCACCGCCAGCAGGTGGTGGATCGCCGGCTCCGAGACGTTCAGGATGAGCAGCGAGCAGATGGTGATGCCGAGCTGACACGTCGCCAGCATGAGCGTGGCGTGCTCCATCGCCCAGAGCGCGGTCTTGGCCGACCGCGACCCCTTCTCGGCCAGTGGCTCGATCTGCGATCGTCGCGCCGAGATGACGGCGAACTCCGCGCCGACGAAGAAGGCGTTCGCCACGAGGAGGACGGCGAGCCACGCGATTCCAGCCCAGTCGTTCATCGCCGCTCACCCCTCTCCGTCTCAGCGCCGACCGGCACGGGAGCGGGCACGAACTTCACGCGGTCGACTCGGCGGCCGTCCATCCGCTGCACGGTGATGGTCCCGTCGTCGAGGGTGATCTGGTCGCCCACGGCGGGGATGCGTTCCAGTGTGGCCATGATGAAGCCGCCGACCGTGTCGTAGACGTCCCCCTCGGGGACGCGGATGCCGGTGCGGTCGAGCACCTCGTCGGGCCGGAGGTCACCGGGGAAGATGATGGACCCCTTGCCGCGGACGACGCCCGCACGGTTGCGATCGTGCTCGTCGAGCACCTCCCCGACGATCTCCTCGACGAGGTCCTCGAGGGTGACGACGCCGGCGGTGCCGCCGTACTCGTCGACGACGATCGCCATCTGGTAGCCGCGGGAGCGCAGCTCCGACATCAGCCCGTCGAGGTGCACCGCTTCGGGGACGCGCAGCGGCTCCTCCGCGATCGCGGCGGCCGGCACGTCGGCGCGTCGCTCGCGCGGCACCGAGACGGCCTGCTTCAAGTGGACGATGCCCGTGATGTCGTCCATCGACTCGCCGTAGACGGGGAACCGGCTGTGGCCGGTGCGCCGGGCGAGCTGGACGACCTCTTCGACGCTGTCGTCCGCGGCGACGGCGTGGACGCTCGGCCGCGGGGTCATGACGTCGGCCGTCGTCAGGCGCGAGAAGGTCAGCGTGCGATCGAGCAGCGACGCGGTGTCCTTCTCGAGGACGCCCGCGCTCGCCGAGCGCCGGACGAGGCTTGAGAGCTCCTCAGCCGTGCGCGCGCCGGAGAGCTCCTCCTTGGGCTCGACGCCCATGGCCCGCAGCACCGCGTTCGCGCTGCCGTTGAGCAGCTGGATCGCGGGCTTGAAGACGGTCGTGAAGACGGTCTGGAACCCCATGACGAGCTTCGCCGTCTGGCGGGGAACCGCGAGCGCGAAGTTCTTGGGCACGAGCTCGCCGATGATCATCGAGAAGATCGTGGCGGTCGCCATGGCGATCACGGTCGAGATGGGGCGGGATGCCGCTTCGGGAAGACCCCAGACGCGGAACACCGGATCCAGCAGGTTCGACAGCGCCGGTTCCATCGTGTAACCGGTGAGGAGCGTGGTCAGCGTGATGCCGAGCTGCGCGCTCGAGAGGTGCGTCGACGTGATCCGGAGCGCGTTGATCGTGAGAGAGAGTCGGCTCTCACCGGCCGCGCGGCGCGCTTCGAGGTCGGCGCGATCGAGGTTGACGAGTGCGAACTCGCTGGCCACGAACAGGCCGGTTCCCACGGTCAGGAGCAGCCCCACGCCCAACATGACGTAGTCCATCACACGTCACCCCCGATCATCGGGGAGCAGGGTCGGTGGGGCGAAGG
Source organism: Microbacterium sp. 77mftsu3.1 (assembly GCF_900100525.1). Classification (NCBI taxonomy): domain Bacteria; kingdom Bacillati; phylum Actinomycetota; class Actinomycetes; order Micrococcales; family Microbacteriaceae; genus Microbacterium; species Microbacterium sp. 77mftsu3.1. Next base: position 716,548 of record NZ_FNCR01000001.1, read on the forward strand.
TCTACTGGGAGGGTCGTCCATTGTGGGGACGATTCTACGGCACCGCGAGCCTCGCGCGCGTGCGCTCTTTCACCAGCTGACCGGCAGAGCCTTGCCTTCTTCGTACCCGGCCGCCGACTGGAAGCCGACCGTCGCCCGCTCGTGGAAATCGGGCACGGTCGCCGCGCCCGCGTAGGTAAAGGACGACCGGACCCCCGAGGTGATCATGTCGAGCAGGTCCTCGACGCTCGGCCGGAGCGGGTCGAGGTAGATCCGCGACGACGAGATGCCCTCGGCGAACAGTTCCTTGCGCGCGCGCTCGAACGGGTCGAGGCGGCCGAACCGGCCCTGGACGGCCTTCGTCGAGGCCATGCCCCACGACTCCTTGAACACGCGACCCTCGGCGTCGACCCGGAGGTCACCGGGCGCCTCGATCGTGCCGGCGAACCACGACCCGATCATGACGGATGCCGCGCCCGCCGCCAGGGCGAGGGCGACGTCGCGGGGGTAGCGGACGCCGCCGTCCGCCCACACGTGCGCGCCAACCGCGGCGGCGGCCTCGGCCGTTTCGAGCACCGCCGAGAACTGCGGACGCCCCACGGCCGTCATCATGCGGGTGGTGCACATCGCGCCGGGACCGACCCCGACCTTCAGAATGGTGGCGCCGGCCTCGACGAGGTCGCGGACGCCCTCGGCGGTCACGACGTTCCCCGCGACGATCGGGAGGCCGAGGTCCTCCGCAGCGACCGCGCGGAGGGCACGGATCATGCTCTCCTGGTGCCCGTGCGCGGTGTCGACCACGAGCGCGTCGACGCCGGCGGCGGCGAGCGCGCGGGCCTTCGCCGCGACGTCGCCGTTGATCCCGACGGCGGCCGCCACGATGAGGCGCCCGTCGGCGTCCACGGCGGGACGGTAGAGCGACGAGCGCAGGGCGGTCCGCCGCGACAGGGTTCCCACGAGGTGGCCGTGCTGCAGCACGGTGACGAGGTCGGCATCCGCCGCGATGAGCAGGTCGAAGGCGGCCCGGGCGGAGTCGACGTCGTCAGCGTCAATGGATGCCGCGCGCCCGCGCACCAGATCACCGAGGCGCGCATCGGGTAGAGCGGTGCCGAGCCGCTCGGCCGGGACGATGCCGAGGATGTCGTCGACGTGGATCCGCCCCGTGGCGGACGCCACGACGACGCCGTGCCCGGAGGACGGCGGGAGCAGGGCGGCCGCGTCCGAGACGAGCGCGTCGGGCGACAGGACGAGCGGCGTGTCCCAGCTCACCGGCTGCTCCTTCACCCAGCGGATGCCGGCATCCACGTCCTGCAACGCCATGTCCTGCGGCAGGACGGCGAGACCGCCTCGCCGGGCGAGCGTCGCCGCCAGCCGCGGGCCGGTGACGGAGTTCATGTTCGACGCGACGATCGGGATCGTGGCGCTCGTGCCGTCGCCCGGCGAGAGGTCCACGTCGAGTCGACTCGAGACATCCGATCGTCGGGGGACGAGGAACACGTCGGAGTAGGTCAGGTCGCCTGCGGGTCGCTCGCCGGAGAAGTGCATACACCCACGCTAGGCGACGCGGAACCCCCGTGTCCGGGCCGTCGGCGCGGGTCGGAGGGGGGACAACCTGGGATACCCTTGACGTCTGTGCGCGAGGCCGCGCGAGGCCCGCACAATTTCGAACGTCGACGACGAAAGCAGGCGGAACCGTGTCCAGTCAGGCGACCGGCGTGGGAACTACGAGCGACGGGGAGTTCGGAGCCAACGAATGGCTCGTCGCAGAGCTGTACGAGCAGTACAGCCGGGACAAGAACTCGGTGGACAAGGAGTGGTGGCCGATCCTCGAGGCCTACACCCCCGACGCCCCGTCGACGGGCGCTCCCGCCGAGGCTGCGGCACCGACGGCATCCGCCCCCGCCGCCCCGACGCCTGCGGCATCCGCTTCCGCCGCCGAGGCCCGCCCCGCCGCCACCGGCGCGCAGCCCGTGGCACGCACCACCGCACGCCCGGCGGCACCGCAGCCGATCCCCGCCGAGGCGCCCAAGGCCGCCCCGTCCGCGGAGAAGGCGACCCTCGAGGACACGGTCACCCCGCTCCGCGGCCTGCCCAAGACCCTCGCCGCGAACATGGACGAGTCGCTCACCGTCCCGACGGCGACGAGCGTTCGCACGATCCCCGCGAAGCTGATGATCGACAACCGCATCGTCATCAACAACCACATGTCGCGCACGCGCGGCGGCAAGGTGAGCTTCACCCACATCATCGGGTGGGCGCTGATCCAGGCGCTGAAGGCCTTCCCGACGCAGAACGTCTACTACGCCGAGGTCGACGGCAAGCCGTCGGTCGTCGCCCCCGCTCACATCAACCTGGGCATCGCGATCGACCTTCCGAAGCCGGACGGCACGCGTGCCCTCATGGTGCCGAGCATCAAGCAGGCCGAGACTCTGACCTTCGGCGAATACCTGACCGCCTACGAGGACCTGGTCCAGCGCGCCCGCAAGAACAAGCTGACCGCCGCCGACTTCCAGGGCACGACGGTGTCCCTCACCAACCCCGGCGGGATCGGCACGGTGCACTCCGTGCCGCGTCTGATGAAGGGTCAGGGCTGCATCATCGGCGCCGGCGCCCTCGACTACCCGGCCGAGTTCCAGGGCGCGAGCGAGAAGACGCTGGGCGAGCTCGGCATCGGCAAGACCATCACCCTCACGAGCACCTACGACCACCGCGTCATCCAGGGTGCCGGCTCGGGTGAGTTCCTGAAGATCGTGCACCAGCTGCTGATCGGCCAGGAGGGGTTCTACGACGACATCTTCGCGGCCCTCCGCATCCCGTACTCCCCCATCCGCTGGTCGAGCGACATCAAGGTCGACATCGCCGAGCGCGTCGACAAGACGGCACGTGTCCAGGAGCTCATCAACTCCTACCGCGTCCGCGGTCACATGATGGCCGACATCGACCCCCTCGAGTACGTGCAGCGCACGCACCCCGACCTCGAGATCGAGAACCACGGGCTGACCTTCTGGGACCTCGACCGCGAGTTCGTCACGAACGGGTTCGGCGGCAAGCGCACGATGAAGCTCCGCGACATCCTCGGGATCCTGCGCGACTCGTACTGCCGCACCGTCGGTGTCGAATACATGCACATCCAGGACCCGACGCAGCGCAAGTGGTTCCAGGACAACCTCGAGGTCAAGTACCAGAAGCCCGGCCATGACGAGCAGCTGCGCGTCCTCGGCAAGCTGAACGAGGCCGAGGCCTTCGAGACCTTCCTGCAGACCAAGTTCGTCGGCCAGAAGCGCTTCAGCCTCGAAGGCGGCGAGTCGCTCGTGCCGCTGCTGGACCAGATCCTCCAGGGCGCTGCATCCGAGGGTCTCGACGGAGCCGCCATCGCGATGGCGCACCGCGGTCGCCTCAACGTCCTCACCAACGTCGCCGGCAAAACCTACAGCCAGATCTTCCGCGAGTTCGAGGGATCGGTCGCCGTCGGCTCCAAGAGCGGCTCGGGCGACGTCAAGTACCACCTGGGCACCCAGGGCACCTTCGTCGCCGACGGCGGCGAAGAACTCCCCGTCTATCTCGCCGCGAACCCCTCGCACCTCGAGACCGTCGACGGCGTCCTCGAGGGCATCGTCCGCGCCAAGCAGGACCGCCTCCCCATCGGATCGTTCTCGTGGCTCCCGATCCTCGTCCACGGCGACGCGGCCTTCGCGGGCCAGGGCGTCGTCATGGAGACGCTGCAGATGTCGCGCCTGCGCGGCTACCGTACCGGCGGCACGGTCCACGTCGTGGTCAACAACCAGGTCGGCTTCACGACCCTCCCGCTCGACGCCCGCACGTCGATCTACGCCACCGACGTCGCCAAGACGATCCAGGCGCCGATCTTCCACGTGAACGGCGACGACCCCGAGGCCGTCGTGCACGTCGCCGAGCTCGCGTTCCGCTACCGCCAGGAGTTCAACCGCGACGTCGTCATCGACCTCGTCTGCTACCGGCGCCGCGGCCACAACGAGGGCGACGACCCCTCGATGACGCAGCCCCTCATGACGAACCTCATCGAGGCGAAGCGCTCGGTCCGCAAGCTCTACACCGAGGCCCTCGTCGGACGCGGCGACATCACCGAGGAGGAGTACGACAAGGCGAAGCAGGACTTCCAGAACCGCCTCGAGATCGCCTTCGCCGAGATCCACGCGGCGCAGACCGGCACCTCGCCCGTCGTCAGCGCCGACGCCCCGGCGGAGCCCGCCGTCGGCGAGCCGGACTCCACCGCCGTCAGCCGCGACGTCATCGAGCGCATCGGCGACGCCTTCGTGAACAAGCCCGAGGGCTTCACGGTGCACACGAAGCTCCAGCAGCTGCTCGACAAGCGCCAGGACATGAGCCGCAACGGCAAGATCGACTGGGGCTTCGGCGAACTGCTCGCCTTCGGCTCGCTCCTCGTCGAGGGGTCGAACGTGCGCCTGGCCGGCCAGGACGTCCGTCGCGGCACGTTCGTGACGCGTCACGCCGTCATGCACGACCGGGCGAACGGCCAGGAATGGCTGCCGCTCGCCAACCTGAGCGACAACCAGGGCCGTTTCTACGTGTACGACTCGCTGCTCAGCGAGTACGCGGCGATGGCCTTCGAGTACGGCTACTCCGTCGAACGAGCCGACACCCTCACCCTGTGGGAGGCCCAGTTCGGCGACTTCGCCAACGGGGCGCAGTCGGTGATCGACGAGTTCATCTCCTCCGCTGAGCAGAAGTGGGGCCAGCAGTCGAGTGTCGTGCTCCTGCTCCCCCACGGCTACGAAGGCCAGGGACCCGACCACTCGTCGGCCCGCATCGAGCGCTACCTGCAGATGTGTGCGCAGGACAACATGACGGTCGCCCGTCCCTCGACGCCCGCGTCGTACTTCCACCTGCTGCGTCGCCAGGCCTACGCCCGTCCGCGCCGGCCCCTCGTGGTCTTCACGCCGAAGGCCATGCTGCGCCTGCGGAACGCGACGAGCTCGGTCGACGACTTCCTCGAGGGCAAGTTCGAGCCGGTGATCGACGACCACCGCTCCCTCGACCGCGAGTCCGTCACCCGCGTGCTGCTGCACGCCGGCAAGATCCACTGGGACCTCGCTGCGGAGCTCGAGAAGAACCCGAACGAAAAGGTTGCGCTGGTCCGGCTGGAGCAGTACTACCCGGCCCCGATCGAGCAGCTCAACGCGGTCCTCGACAGCTACCCGAACGCGGAGCTGTATTGGGTACAGGAGGAGCCGGAGAACCAGGGCGCCTGGCCGTTCATCGCCCTCGAGGTCGTGAAGCATCTGCACGGGCGCACGATCAAGCGGATCTCGCGGTCTTCGGCGGCATCCACCGCCACCGGATCGCCGAAGGTCCACGCGCGCCAGCACGCCGAGATCATGGAGCAGGCGCTCGGCTTCTGATCCCGAGTATGAAGAAGGCCCCGCCTCGGCGGGGCCTTCTTCATATCGACGGTCGAGACGTCAGTGGTGGGTGGCCTGCTCTGCACGCAGACGCGCCAGAACCTGGTCACGCAGATCCTCGGGCGCGGCCTCCTTGCAGGCACGCGCGACGACGGCCGTCAGGGTCGTCGCCACGAGGGCTTCGTCCCGGCAGGCGGCGCAGTTCTCGAGGTGCTCGGTGATGTCGGCGTGACGGGTGTTGCAGACCTCGTTGCGCAGGTACTCCTCGAGATCCTTCTGGGCTTTGTCGCAACCGCAGTCGGTCATTTCGCACTCCTTGTGGCGGGCACGTCGATGCCACGCTCCTTCGCATAGTCGGACAGCAGGTCGCGGAGCTGACGTCTGCCTCGGTGCAGACGGCTCATGACCGTGCCGATGGGGGTTTTCATGATGTCCGCGATCTCCTGATACGCGAACCCTTCGACGTCCGCGAGGTACACGGCCAGTCGGAAGTCTTCGGGAAGGGACTGCAGCGCATCCTTGACGACGGATGCCGGCATGTGGTCGATCGCTTCGGCTTCAGCCGACCGCGCCGAGGACGCCGTCGTCGACTCCGCCCCGCCGAGCTGCCAGTCCTCGAGGTCGTCGATGGTGCCCTGGTAGGGCTCGCGCTGCTTCTTGCGGTACGTGTTGATGTACGTGTTCGTGAGGATCCGGTACAGCCACGCCTTGAGGTTCGTGCCCTGCGTGAAGGACGCCCAGGCGGCGAAGGCCTTGACGAAGGTCTCCTGCACCAGGTCCGACGCATCGGCGGGGTTGCGGGTCATCCGCATCGCCGCTGCGTAGAGCTGATCCATGAAGGGGAGCGCCTGCTCCTCGAACTGGGTACGCGGGTCTTCGACCGCCTGATCGTTCATCGCCCGCAAGTCTACGTCCGCCCATTCGGCGAGTTCGGGCGCATCCACTGTTGCGATCATCGCGCTCCTCTCCCCTGGCGTGCACGTCACCGACATGAAGCTCCAACGAGCACGGGGCTGGGGCTATTCCCAGCTTTCCGTGGAGCTACGGCTCAGCCGACGCCGACGGGGAGCTCGATGCTCACCCGCGTCCCCCGTCCCTCGTGCGAATCGACCGTGACGGTTCCGCCGTGTCGGTCGACGATCGTGCGGACCAGGGCGAGCCCGAGCCCGCTCCCCGGACGATCACGTGCGTTCGAGGCGCGGGCGAGTTCCTGAAGGACGGACGCCACGTCGGCGGCAGGGATGCCACGACCCGTGTCAGCGACTTCGACGACGACGCGACCGGACCGCTCGATGCCGCGGATCTCCACGGTGTCCCCGGGGTCGGAGTACTTCACGGCATTGGCGACGACGTTGTGGACGGCGGTGAACAGGAGATCCGGATCGCCGGTCACCGACGGCAGCGGCCAGGGCGCCGACGGGAGGGTGACGCGGATGTCCCTGCCGTGCGCGTCGCCGACCGTCGCGGCGACATCGGTGACGATCGTGCCCGGGTCGACGGGAACGCGCTCCATCGGCGCGGTCTGCAGTTCGCCGAGTTTCCGGAGGTCCCCGACCAGACGCGCCATCCGCGTGGTCTGCGCGTCGATCGACGCGAGCTGCGGCGTCGCGGCGTCGCTCACCGCGACGGCGGCGCGGATCGCCGTGATGGGGTTCTTCAGTTCGTGGTCCAGCCGGTCGAGGAACCGGCGGTGCTCCGCGGCCGCGGATCCGGTCGCGTCCTCCTTCGCGCGTGACACCGCCCGACGCACATGCGCGCGCCAGACGAGGGCGACCACCGTGACTGCGGCGACGATGACGGCCGCGACGAGGAGCATCGTGCCGAGCGGCGCCGACACGACGACCGTCCGTCGGTCGACGACGAGCAGGACGACGGCCGCGACGAGCACGACGGCCGTCGGGAGGGCGGCGACGATGACGCGACGCCGATTCACGCGCGGCGCACCGATCGCGTGAATCGGTAACCGACCCCCGAGACGGTCTCGATGTAGGTGGGCGCAGAGGCGTCATCCCGCAGAACGGATCGGAGCTCGGCGATCCGGTTGTCGACGGCGCGCGTGTGGGCGGCGAAGTCGAACCCCCAGACGACGCTGAGCAGCCGTTCCCGGGCGTGCACCTCGCCGGGGCGGGTCATGAGGAACTCGAGCAGCTGGAACGCCTTCGGCGTGAGCGAGACCTCGACGCCGTCCCGCCACACGCGCCGGGCGGGGCGATCGAGTCGGAGCCCCTCCGCCTCGACGAGTTCGGACGAGACGAGGCCGCCGGCGCCCGCCGCGACCCGGCGGAGGACCGCACGAGCACGGGAGACGAGCTCCTGCGGATCGAACGGCTTGTTGAGGTAATCGTCCGCCCCCTCGTCGAGCGCCGCCGAGCGCTCCCCCGATTCGCCGACGTGGGTGAGCAGGATGACGGGAGTCGCGTCCCCCGACCGCCGCAGCCGTCGCAGCAGCTCGCGTCCATCGACCATGGGCATGACGACGTCGCTCACGACGATGTCGGGATGCCGGGAGGCGATCACCCGCAGCGCCTCCGCCCCGTCGGCGGCCACCGCGACGTCGAAGCCGCTGCGGCTCAGAAAGGGCGCGAGGCTGTCGGTGATCGACTGCTCGTCGTCGACGAGGAGCAGTCGCGGCGCCGCTTCGGAGGACATACCGGGATCGTAGCGATCAGGACAGGGGCGTCGTGATGTTGGCGGTGCCCGCGTACGCGATGTCCGGGTTACCGCTCTCCCAGCCCACGACGTTGATATCGGCGCTCTTGTCGAACACGATCTGCGTCGCCGAGGTCATGACGACCGTGGCGCCGTCGCCCTCGATCGTGAGCGTCCCGACGTCGGGGAGGAGGACCCCGCCCGCGCTCGCCAGGATCGTCACCGTTGCGCAGTCACCGGTCAGCTCGACGTACATCCCGTCGAGGTCGCGGCCCACGGTGGCGGAACCGTCGACGCAGGTCAGGTTCTGCGTCACCAGGTCGCGCAGGCGAGCGCGGTCCAGCTTCGCGCGGACGTCGGGGTCCACCTCGGCGCTCCAGCCCGCGTCCGGTGCGGGCGAGGCCTCCGGCGCCGCCGACGCGTCCGGAGCGTCCGGCACCGAACTGCGCGGATCGGATGCCGCGGGCGACGAACTCGACGCGGGATCGGTGACGGCCACGGAGCACCCAGCGAGCAGGAGGGGCGTGAGAAGGGCCGCAGCGAGGACGACGGATCGGATGCCGGTGCGAGAAGTCTGGTGCATGGGAATCACGCTAGGGGGTCGATGTCGCCGTCGTGTCGCGTCGGTGTCGCAGATTCGAGACACCGTCGTGACACCGCCCTCGTCGGCGGCGACGCCCCGTTCAGTAGGCTGGACGCGATGAGCGACGCCCCTTCCTCCCCCGCCACCACCGCCGCGTCCGGGTCGTGGCCGGCTCCCATGCCGACCGAGCCGGTCCATGCGCGCGTCTCCGTTCCGGGGTCCAAGTCTCTGACGAACCGCGAGCTGGTCCTCGCGGCGATCGCCGACGGCCCGAGCCTTGTGACGGGCGCGCTCCATTCCGACGACTCCGCGCGCATGATCGAGGCGCTGCGCGCCCTCGGCGTCTCGATCGAACCCGTTCCGGGGGACTCGCCCTTCGGTCCCGACCTCGACGTCACCCCGCCCGCCCGCTTCACGGGGGGAACGACGATCGACTGCGGTCAGGCCGGGACGGTCATGCGTTTCATCTCCCCCATCGCCGGTCTCGCGGTCGGGGACGTGCACGTGACGGCGCACCCCACCGCGATGCACCGCCCGATGGGCGCGATGATCCACGCCCTCCGCGAGGTCGGCGCCGACATCGATGACGCCGGAAGCTGGTCGCTCCCGTTCGAGGTCCGTGGCCATGGCCACATCCGCGGCGGCGAGGTGACGATCGACGCGAGCCAGTCCAGCCAGTTCGTCTCGGGCCTGCTCCTGGCCGCGGCCCGGTTCGACGTGGGACTCCGCCTGATCCACGACGGCGAACGCCTCCCGAGCCTGCCGCACATCGAGATGACGGTCGAAGCCCTCGCCCGCCGGGGTGTCCATGTCGAGCACCCGACTCCGAACGAGTGGGTCGTCCCCGCCGGGCCCGTCCGCGGCAAGGATGTCGCGATCGAACCCGACCTCTCGAACGCCGCGCCGTTCCTCGCTGCGGCGATCCTGACGGGAGGGTCGGTGACCGTGCCCGGATGGCCCGCCCACTCGACGCAGCCCGGTGCCCTGCTGGCCGACATCCTGCCCGTCATGGGCGCCCACGTCTCGCGCCGTGCGGGCGCGCTGACCGTCACCTCCGGCGACCGCATCGCGGGCGTCGACCTCGACCTCTCGGCCGCGAGCGAGCTCACCCCGACCCTGTTCGCCCTCGCGGCGTTCGCCGATGCTCCGACGACCTTCCACGGCATCGGGCACATCCGCGGTCACGAGACCGATCGCATCGCCGCTCTCGTCGCGAACCTCCGCGAGCTCGGTGGCGAGGCGGAGGAGCGGGAGGACGGCATCCACATCGTCCCCCGTCCGCTCCACGGCGGCGTCTGGCGCGCACACCACGATCACCGCATCGCGACAGCCGGAGCCGTCATCGGACTCCGGGTGCCGGGAGTCGTGGTCGACGACATCAGGACGACGGCGAAGACCATGCCCGAATTCCCCCAGCTGTGGGCGGACATGCTCGCGTGAGCTGGCTCAACGACGACGACGATGACGACCTCGATTTCGACGAGGCCGACATCCGGATGCGCCCCAATCCGAAGGCCAACCGGCCTCGCACCAAACGCCGACCCGCTCACGCCGATGCCCGGATCGCCCGCGTCCTCGGCGTCGACCGTGGCCGCTACACGGTGCTCGTCGACGAGGACGGCCCCGACGAGCACCAGATCCTCGCCTCCCGGGCGCGGGAGCTCCGCAAGCAGCCGATCGTCAACGGCGACCGCGCCCGCGTGGTGGGCGACACGTCCGGAGACGACGGCACGCTCGCGCGCATCGTCGGCATCGAAGAGCGATCCTCGCTCCTGCGCCGCAGCGCGGACGACACCGACCACATCGAGCGGATCATCGTCGCCAATGCCGACCAGCTGCTCATCGTGGTCGCCGCCGCCGACCCCGAGCCGCGGCCGCGGCTGGTGGACCGCTATCTGATCGCCGCGTTGGATGCCGGGATGCATCCCATGCTCGTCGTCACCAAGACCGACCTCGCCGATCCGACCGCGTTCCTCGGCCATTTCGAAGGTCTCGACGATCTCGAGGTCTTCACGAGCGGTCGCGACGCGATGCCCGTGGATCTCATCGGCGAACGGCTGTCGGGCCACTCGACGGTCTTCGTCGGCCACTCCGGCGTCGGCAAGTCCACGCTCGTGAACGCCCTGGTCCCGGATGCGCTCCGCGCGATCGGACACGTGAACGAGGTCACCGGACGCGGGCGTCACACCTCGAGCTCGGCGGTCTCGCTGCGATACGCGGGTGAGAACGGCCGCGGATGGGTCATCGACACCCCGGGGGTCCGCTCGTTCGGCCTCGGACACGTCGACCCCGCCAACATCCTCCGCGCCTACACCGATTTGGCCGCCATCGCCGAGGAGTGCCCGCGCGGGTGCACGCACCTGCCCGACGCTCCCGATTGCGCGATCGCCGAGGCGGTGGCGGAGGGACGCCTGGGCGAGCGCGGACCGGCGCGGCTGGATTCCCTGCAACGGCTGCTGGCGACGTTCGCGACCTGATCGCCGCGCCTAAAATGGACGGATGCCGCGACTGACCACCGGATCCCCCGCCCCCGACTTCTCCCTCGTCGACCAGGACGGCCGCACCGTCGCCCTCGCCGACTTCCGCGGGACGCGTCTCATCGCCTTCTTCTACCCCGCCGCGATGACGCCGGGCTGCACGACCGAGGCCTGCGATTTCCGCGACAGCGTCGCGCCGCTACAGGCCGCCGGCTACACGGTGGTCGGGATCTCCCGCGACGAGCCCGCCAAACTCCAGGCCTTCCGCGAGCGCGACGCGCTCCCCTACGACCTGTTGAGCGACCCCGACCATGCCGTGCACGAGGCGTACGGGGCCTGGGGCGAGAAGATGAACTACGGCAAGGTCATCGAGGGCGTCATCCGCTCGACCTTCGTCATCGACGAGGACGGCTCCGTCGCGCACGCGCTGTACAACGTCAAGGCGACCGGGCACGTCGCCCGCGTCCGCAGTCTGCTCAGCGTGTGATCAGACCTCGTCGACGGGGGTGTCGCGGGCCCTCCGGCCCGCCGCTCGTGCGGCGGCGATGAGGACGACGAGTCCGACGATGGCGGGGACGGCGATCGTCGCGGCGAGACGCGTGTCGGCTCCCTCACCCGTGAGGGTGCCGAGGGCGATCGACAACACGAGGAGTTGAGCAACGACGCCGCCGGATCGCCCCCAGGAACCATCGCGCCAGACAGCGACGGCGAACGCCCCGAGGGCCGCCGCGCCGACCGCGGTGAGGACCAGGAGGGCGATCGAACTGCCCACGCTCCCGCTGTCGCCTCGAAGGAGGGCCACGAGCTCCCAGACCACGAGGATCAGGATGCCGAGTGCCTCGAGCGCGAGCCAGCCGGCCGCGATCCTCTCGATGCGAGTGGTCCGCACGATGACTGCTCCTCCTGGCCGCCGGGGCACGGCGAGGCGCCGAAATACTCCGTTAACCCTTGATTCACATGCCCGAGCATGGGAATATTGACGGGCAAGTGTGCTCCCACAGCGGCGTGGGGCGAGCATCTGCTCGCACACCACCCAGGTTAGTCGACGTCGCCCGGCGTCGCATCCCGACTTCCGATCCCCTATTAGGAGCACCGCTATGGATTGGCGCGACAAAGCTGCCTGCCTGACCGTCGACCCCGAACTGTTCTTCCCCGTGGGGAACACCGGGCCCGCCGTCGACCAGATCGAGAAGGCGAAGTCCGTCTGCGCCCGGTGCACCGTCACCGAACTCTGCCTGCAGTACGCCCTCGAGACCGGCCAGGACTCGGGCGTCTGGGGCGGCCTCTCCGAAGACGAGCGTCGCGCCCTCAAGCGCCGCGCCGCCCGCGCCCGCCGCGCGTCCTGACGTCGCCGCGCGCGGGCGTCAGGCCCGCGCGCGCTCGATGTATCGCATCGGGATCTCGATCGTCACTTCGGTGCCACTGCCCATCAGGGTGTGCCAGTCGATCGTTCCGCTGAGCTCTCCCTGGATGAGCGTGCGCACGATCTGCGTACCGAGACCGCGGCCGACCTGACCCTCGGGAAGGCCGACCCCGGTGTCGCGCACGCGCACCAGGAGCTGGTCCTCATCGCGCTCGGCGATGATCTCGACCTCGCCCTCCTTGTCGGCGAGGCCGTGCTCCACCGCGTTCGTGACGAGCTCGGTCAGTGCGAGCGCGAGCGGCGTCGCGTACTCGCTGGGAAGAGTCCCGAACGTGCCGGTCTTGACGGTGCGCGCCCTCGTGTTGGGGGCAGCCGCCACCTCGGCGACGAGCTTCAGGACGCGCTCGAAGACGTCGTCGAAATCGACGCTCTGCATCAGCCCTTCCGACAGGGTGTCGTGGACCACCGCGATCGCGCTCACGCGCCGCATGGCCTGCGTGAGGGCGTCGCGCCCCTCGTCGGAGTGCGTGCGACGCGCCTGGATGCGCAGGAGCGAGGCGACCGTCTGCAGGTTGTTCTTCACCCGGTGGTGAATCTCGCGGATCGTCGCGTCCTTGGTGATGAGCTCCTGCTCCTGGTGCCGGATCTCGCTGACGTCGCGGCACAGGACGATGGCGCCGATGCGGTTGCCGTTCTCGCGCAGCGGGATGGTGCGCAGGGACACCGTCACCCCCCGGGCCTCGACATCGGCACGCCAGGGGGCCCGACCGGCCATCACGATCGGGAGCGACTCGTCGAACTGACGGGATGCCGGCATGATCGTCGTCGCCACCTGCATGAGCGACTCGCCCTCGAGTTCGTCGTCGAAGCCCAGACGGTTGAACGCCGACAGGGCGTTCGGGCTCGCGAAGGTCGTGATGCCGTCGACATCGAGGCGGATGAGGCCGTCCGATGCGCGGGGAGCGCCGCGGCGCGGCGAGGTCGGCGCGGTGAGGTCGGGGAAGTCCGCCGACGCGATCATGCCGAACAGGTCGTCGGCGCAGTCGTTGAACGTGATCTGCTGGCGCGAGGGGGTGCGCGCCTCGCCGAGATTGGTGTGACGTGTCACCACGCCGATGACGCGCGTCTCGCGACCCTCCCCCGCGCGCTCGCGCACGATCGGCACGGCCCGCACCCGCGTGGGAGTCTCCTCGAACCAGTCCGGGGATGCAGAATCGACCATCCGGATCTGCGTGAACGCGTCCTTGACCTGCGTCCGCCACTGCGGGCGCACGGCGTCGCCGACGATGTCCCGATAGAAGAGGGTGGCGGCGCCGCTCGGCCGCGTGTGCGCCACCGCGATGAACGAGTCATCGGGTGTCGGCACCCACACGACGATGTCCGCGAACGCCAGGTCGGCGAGCAACTGGCCATCGCCTGCGAGGCGGTGGAGCCATTCGACGTCCTCCGCGGTGGAACGGCCTTGGGCGTAGACGAGGTCGCTGAGGGTGGACACGCCTCCACCCTAATCCTCCGCCCGACCTCTCTCCGGTGGCCGGGTCAGGCGGTCCGCGCCAGACGACGCAGCGAGTGACGCGTCGTCGCGGGTTCGTCGGCGGTCCGGGGTGCGAGGGACTCGGCGACGAGTCGACGCACGGCTGCCGGCACCGCCGAGCGCGGTGCGACGTGGGCGATGGGCCGCGCGGCGAGCATGGCGGCATCCGTTCCCCGGGCATCCCACGGCACGAAGGACACCTCCGTCACGCCGGTGTAGCGCTCGAGCGTGCGCCGCACCTGCCCGCGTGCGTCGACGCCGAGAGCCGCGGCGCGGATCTTGTTCACCACGACGCGGACGGGGGTGGTGCCCGACGCCGCACGCAGGTCCGGCCAGGCGCGGACGAACCGCGACACCCCGACGGGGTCGGCGGCGACGACGGCGACGACGACATCGGCGGCCTCCAGCGCGGCGTGCGTCGCGGCGTTCCGGCGAGGAGCGTCGAACAGGTCGCTCACGATCTCCTCGTCCCGCTCCAGCGGCGCGGCGATGTCCACCACGGTGTCGTCCGCCCACCCTCGACACGCCTCGAGCGCGGAAAGGACGCGGGGGTGTGAGAGCTCCGGCCATCGGCCGGGCCGGTTGAGTCCCGTGAGGACGTCCACGTCCCCGAGAGTGGAAGAGATGCGGCTGAGTTCCGCCACCGTCAGTCCTCCGCGTTCGGCTTGACGGCACGCCGCCGCGAAACCCGGGCCCTCGTCGGCCAGCCCTGTGGCCAACGCCACCGAGGGGGCGTGCGAGTCCGCGTCGATCAGAGCCACCTTGCGCGTCGGGCCCGACAGCGCGCACGCCAGCTCGACGGCGATCGTGGTCCGCCCCGGTGCTCCGTGCGCACCCCACACCGTGACGACGCGGCCGCGGACGGGCTCGACCGGTACCGATGACGACGGCGCGGCAAGGAGCTCGGCCGCCGGCGCATCGGGCTCGTGCGGCAGGAGCCCCAGGGAGGCGGCGAGGCGGCGGTCCGACGTCCGGGCCGACAGCGGCACGATCCGGACGGACATCCGATCGCACGCAGCGACGAGCTCGGTGGTCAGTGCTGACGGCCGGCCGTCGACGATGAGGATGTCGGCGCGCGCCAGCTCCGCGAGGAGCTCCGCCGCCTCCGGCGCGGACATGGCGTCGAACGCCGCATTCGCGGGCGCCGAGGCGGGGACGACCGCCCGCACATTGGCATCCTCCTCCCGCAGTCGACGAGCGAGGTCCTCGCCGCGGCGTCCGTCGACGGCGACGACGACTCTCACTGCGCCTCCCCTGCGACCGGCACGACCGACATGTTCGCGCCGTCGGCGAGCGCCGCGAGGCTCTCGGCGACGTCGGCGCGCGGGATGACGATCTCGAGAGACACGTCCGTGCCCGACACGACGGCATCGTCGCGCGTGACGCTGACGACGGTCGCCGATGGGACGAGGATGCGAGGCTCCCCGAAGGTGCCGCCGTCCTCGGCCGGGGCCGCCCACACCTCGACGACCGATCCCGCCACCACCGAGGCGGAGACATCGCCCGAGGTCCGGATGACGATGGTGGTCGTCGTGGCGGCGTCCGCGTCGTCCACGGCCGCCTGCGGGACGAGCTCCCCCTCGAGGATCGTCCGCGTGGCGATGACACCCGGCGGCAGGGATGCCGGTGACACATAGGTCTCGCCGGCGGATCCCAATGCGACGTCGACCACCCGGAGGTCGTCGGCCGTCACGGTCTGTCCCGGGACGATCGTCCGGGCAGCGGCGAAGACGGGGCCGGTCTGCCGGGCCGACGCGACGACGAGCCAGACGCCTGCGACGGAGGCGATGATTAGCGCGATCCCGAGCAGGAATCGCGCGTCGGCCCAGAATGCGCGCGGCGCGGGCCGGACGGTGTCGGGAGTGGTCATGACGTCATGGTGACCGAGCCGACACCGCCGCTGCCGGGATTATCCACAAGCCGGACAGGCTCCGGATGGGTTCCGCCATCGGGCCCATAATGGCCTCATGCCCGAAGGAATGCCCGCGCGTATGCTGACGCCCTCCCAGGTGGCGGAGATGCTGCAGCTGGAGGTCGACGAGGTCGTCGCCCTCGTGCTCGACGGCCGCCTGCGGGGCGCCCGGCTCGGCTCGCCCGCCTCCTGGCGCATCGAGGCTGCGAGCGTCGAGGACTACCTCGACGACCAGGCGGAGGATGCCCGTCTGCACGCGCTGTGGCGCGAATCGAACGCGGCGAGCTTCCCCGAGCTGTGGGGGCGCGGACGCCGCGGCGGCGAGTAGATCCGCACCCGTCAGGCGAGCGCCACGGGCGATTCGAGTCGGATGCCCGCGATCGCCGCGAACGGCACGATCCGGTGGCCGCTCACGAGATCGGCACGCCGCGGTGCGCCGCGATCGTGGAGCGCGAGATCGAGGTGGTCGGATGCCGCCCGGTCCACCGTGCCGCCGTACTCGCGACCGTCCACGGAGTGGATCGTGACCGGGACGCGACGCCGGGCGAGGTCGCGCATGATGAAGCCCAGCGTCATCCGCTCCCGCAGACGACCGGGCGTTCCCCCACGCGCGCTGCGGAGGAGGTCGGCGTGCGAGGGGCCGAACGCGATGACGGCCGCCAGCGGGACGAGGAGTGCGCCCCGTGGAGCGCCGTCGTCGAGGGCGACCCAGTCCGGTCCGGTGGCCATTGGTGTACCGGTGACGGCGGACCCGCCGAGGAGGTCGACGACGATGTCGCCGTCCGTCGAACCGGTCAGAGCGGTCAACCGCTCGAAGAGCGAGAGGCGGGCCAGACGCAGTCTCTCGGCCTCGGTGTCGAGGGCAGCACGCTCGGCCTCCCATTCGGAGTCCAATTGGTCCTCGAGGTCTTCGAAGAAGCGATCCCAGCGCACCCGGCCGACGGTAGACCACCTCGCACACCCGGGCGCACTTTGTCCACAGGTTGGAGTATTCTCATCCACCCGCAGGCGGGGGTGTGCTGTACTCATGCCGTTCACCGCTCCGCAGACACCTGTCGCCCGAGAGGAATCGACATGGCCCTCGCCGTCTCTGAAGACCACCGCATCCCGCGGTCGGGAAGCTCCCTCGAGGTAGCCGAGTACTTCGCGCCGCAACGCACGTCGTCGGACGACCTCCCCGATCCCCTCCCGCTCGTGAAGAACCTCACGATCGGGGTCCTGGAAGTCCTCGCCGGCGTCCGCGACGTCGACCAACTCGCCCGGTGGCTGGGTGAGGACGCCTATCGGGCGCTCGTGACGCGAGCGAATCTGTCGGCCCGGGCACGAAGCGCACGCGGGATCGCCGCCGTCCGCCCCGCCCACCGCATCCTCACCGAACGCACCTGCGTCCCCGCAGACGGCGTCATCGAGGCGGTGGTCGTGGTGAGCGGGCCGGTCCGCACCCGCGCCGTGGCGATGCGACTCGAGGGCTGGGACGGGCGCTGGCGCGCGACGTCGCTCGCGCTCCTGTGAGACGCGTTACTGGCGGTACGAGGCGAGGAAGTTGCCGAGTCGCTCGATCGCTTCGGTGAGCACCCGCGCTTCGGGCAACGTGACGATGCGGAAGTGGTCGGGCGTCGGCCAGTTGAAGCCGGTTCCCTGCACCAGCAGGACATGCTCTGCAACGAGGAAGTCGTAGACGAACTTGGCGTCGTCGTGGATCTCGTGGACTTCGGGGTCGAGACGGGGGAAGGCGTACAGGGCGCCGTGCGGCTTGACGCAGGTGATGCCGGGGATCGCGGTCAGGCCCTCCCAGGCCGCATCCCGCTGCTCATGGAGCCGACCGGTGGGGGCGATGAGGGCGTCGATCGACTGCACGCCCGACAGCGCCGCCTGCACGGCGAACTGCGCGGGGACGTTGGGGCAGAGGCGGGTGGAGGCGAGGAGCTGGATGCCCTCGAGGAAGCCGGAGGCGTGCTTCTTGGGCCCGGTGATGACCATCCACCCCGAGCGGTAACCCGCGACGCGGTAGGTCTTCGACAGGCCGTTGTAGGTGAGGCACAGCAGGTCAGGGGCGAGGGTGGCGAGCGGGATGTGGGTCGCATCGTCGAACAGGATGCGATCGTAGATCTCGTCCGAGAGCAGCAGGAGCTCGTGTTCACGGGCGATCTCGACGATCCCCTGCAGGGTCTCTCGCGTGTAGACGGCGCCGGTCGGGTTGTTCGGGTTGATGACGACGATCGCCTTGGTGCGCGGGGTGACCTTCGCCCGGATGTCGTCGAGGTCGGGCTGCCAGCCATTGTCGCTGTCGGCGAGGTAGTGCACGGGAGTGCCGCCGGCCAGGCTCGTCATCGCCGTCCAGAGCGGGTAGTCCGGAGCGGGGATGAGGACCTCGTCGCCCTCGTCGAGGAGGGCCTGCATCGTCATCGTGATGAGTTCGGAGACCCCGTTGCCGAGGTAGACGTCGTCTGGATCGAACTTGGGGAAGCCCGGCTCCTCCTCGTACCGCGAGACGATGGCGCGGCGCGCCGACATGATGCCGCGGGAATCCGAGTAGCCGTGCGCCTGCGGCACCGCCTCGATCATGTCGCGCACGATCTGGAACGGCGCCTCGAAGCCGAAGACGGCCGGATTCCCGGTGTTCAGCTTGAGGATCGTGTGACCGTCGTCCTGCAACCGGTCGGCCTCGACCAGGGCGGCCCCGCGGATCTCGTACAGGACGTCCTTGAGCTTGGATGACTGGTCGAGGGTGCGCGGGGTCATCGGTTCAGGATAGCGAAGGCCGACGGGGCCAATGACGAGTCCGTGGACCGCCCGACGCCCGTCGGCTCGCCGTCACTTCTTCTTGCCGGACGCCCGTCGCTGCGCGCGGTTGCCCGCGTCCGTCGGTGCGGAACCGGCATCCATCTGCTGCCCGAAAGCCCCCCGCGGCGCGTCGGCCGGAGCTTCCTGCTCGGCCTCGCGCTGACGGGCCTTGCTGGTCGCGGCCTGCTGCACCTGACCGCGCTCGTTGCGCACCTCGACCTCGCCGGCGTCGTTGGGCGCCGTGTACTGGAGCTTCTGCGCGTCGATGTCGGGCGAGGCGAGACCCTTGGCCTCGATGTCGCCGCCCTCGGTCTGGCGCACCTCGACCTCGAGGTTGAAGAGGAAGCCGACGGACTCCTCCTTGATCTGCGCCATCATCGACTGGAACATCTGGTACCCCTCGCGCTGGTACTCGATGAGGGGGTCGCGCTGGGCCATGGCACGCAGGCCGATGCCGTCCTTCAGGTAGTCCATCTCGTAGAGGTGGTCGCGCCAGCGGCGGTCGAGCACCTGCAGCACGACGCGACGCTCGAGCTCGCGCATGGCCGGCTCGCCGAGCGTCTCCTCGCGCGAGCGGTAGGCGATCTTCGCGTCCGAGAGGAGTTCGCGCTTGAGGAGCTCGGGCGTCACCTTGCCCTTGCTGCCGCTTTCGGCGACGACCTCGTCGATCGTCACCCCCACGGGGTAGAGCGTCTTGAGTTCCGCCCACATGGCGTCGAAGTCCCAGCTCTCGTTGTGCCCCGAGCCGGTGTGCTCGTCGATGATCGCCGCGATGGCGTCCTCGATGAAGTGCTCGACGCGGGACGAGAGGTCGTCACCCTCGAGCATCTGGCGACGGTCGGCGTAGATCGCCTCGCGCTGACGGTTGAGGACGTCGTCGTACTTGAGGACGTTCTTGCGGATCTCGGCGTTGCGGGCCTCGACCTGGGACTGCGCGCTCTTGATCGCCCGCGAGACCATCGTCGACTCGATGGCCACGTCGTCGGGGAAGTTCGTGCGGGCGAGGATGGCCTCTGCCGCGCCGGACTGGAACAGGCGCATGAGGTCGTCGGTCAGAGACAGGTAGAAGCGGCTCTCGCCCGGGTCGCCCTGACGTCCCGAGCGACCGCGCAGCTGATTGTCGATGCGACGGGACTCGTGGCGCTCGGTGCCGAGCACGTAGAGCCCACCGGCCTCGACGACGCGGTCGGCCTCCTCCTGGACCTTCTCCTTGACGGCGCCGTAGACGTCCTCCCAGGCGGACTGGTACTCGTCCGGCGTCTCGACGGGGTCGAGGCCCTTCGCCTTCATCTCCGACACGGCGAGGAACTCGGCGTTGCCGCCGAGCATGATGTCGGTCCCACGACCGGCCATGTTGGTCGCGACCGTGACGGCGCCGTACCGGCCGGCACGAGCGACGATCTCGGCTTCGCGCGCGTGGTTCTTCGCGTTGAGGACCTCGTGCTTGATCCCCTTCTTCGCGAGGAGGCGCGACAGGTACTCGCTCTTCTCGACACTGACGGTTCCCACGAGCACCGGCTGGCCCGACGCATGCCGCTCGGCGATGTCCTCGACGACCTGCGCGAACTTCGCCTGCTCGTTCTTATAGACGAGGTCGGACTGGTCCTTGCGGATCATCGGCTTGTTGGTGGGGATCGGGACGACGCCGAGCTTGTAGGTCGACATGAACTCGGCGGCCTCGGTCTCGGCGGTCCCGGTCATGCCCGAGAGCTTCTCGTACAGACGGAAGTAGTTCTGCAGGGTGACGGTCGCGAGGGTTTGGTTCTCGGCCTTGACCGCGACGCCCTCCTTCGCCTCGATGGCCTGGTGGATGCCCTCGTTGTAGCGACGACCGACCAGGATGCGGCCAGTGTGCTCGTCGACGATCATGACCTCGCCGTTCATCACGACGTAGTCGGTGTCGCGCTTGAACAGGGCGAGCGCCTTGATCGAGTTGTTGAGGAAGGAGATGAGGGGCGTGTTCGCCGACTCGTACAGGTTGTCGATGCCGAGGTAGTCCTCGACCTTCTCGATGCCGGGCTCGAGCACGCCGATGGTGCGCTTCTTCTCATCGACCTCGAAGTCCACGCCCGCCTCGAGGGTGCGTGCGATCTTCGCGAATTCGGTGAACCAGCGGTTCGCCTCGCCCGACGAGGGGCCCGAGATGATGAGCGGCGTACGCGCCTCGTCGATGAGGATCGAGTCGACCTCGTCGACGATGCAGTAGAAGTGGCCGCGCTGGACGAGGTCTTCGCTCCGCCACGCCATGTTGTCGCGCAGGTAGTCGAAGCCGAACTCGTTGTTGGTGCCGTAGGTGATGTCGGCCTCGTACTGCTGCCGGCGGACCTCGGGGTCCTGGCCCGACACGACCGTGCCTGTGGTCATCCCGAGGGCTCGGTAGACGCGCCCCATCAGCTCGGACTGGTATGAGGCGAGAAAGTCGTTCACCGTGATGACGTGCACGCCCTTGCCGGCGATGGCGTTGAGGTAGGCGGGCAGCGCCGCGGTCAGCGTCTTGCCCTCACCCGTCTTCATCTCGGCGATGTTGCCGAGGTGGAGGGCCGCGCCGCCCATGACCTGAACGTCGTAGGGACGCTGGCCGAGGGTGCGACTCGCGGCCTCGCGGACGGCGGCGAAGGCTTCGGGCATGAGCTTGTCGAGGCTCTCCCCCGCTTCGTAGCGGGCGCGCAGCTCGGCGGTCTCGCCGCGGAGCTCCTCATCGGTGAGGTGCGCGTAGTCCTCTTCGAGGGCCGACACGGCCTTCACGACCTGCTGCAGCCTGCGCAGAACGCGGCCTTCACCGGCACGAAGCAGTTTCTCGAGGGGGTTCGCCACGGAGGATCTCCATCTGTCGATTCGGCATTCCGACGAGCGATGTCGGGATGCCGGTGCGCGGGACGCGCAGACATACACCGCCATGTTATCCGCCCGTGACCTACGAGGTTGCTGGAGGTCGCGGCATCCCCCGCCGAACGCCGCCGCAGGCGCCCCGGCCCGTAAGATCGGGCGCATGGCGGGATTCTGGGGAAGACGCAAGCGCGAAGACGCGGAGATCGAGGCACAGGATGCCGAACTCAGTCGGAAGGCCGGCGCTGCCCTCGTCGCCGCCGACGAGCGCATCCGCGTGACGGACGACGAACTCGCGTACGCCGAGATCGAGCTGGGTCGCGACGCCACCAAGGACCTCCGAGACGCACTGGCCGCCGTGCGTCAGCACATGGGTGAGGCGTTCCAGCTGCATCAGCTCAACCACGACGAGATCCCCGACACCCCCGAAGAGCTCCGCACCCGCAACGCCCGCATCGTGCAGCTGTGCGAGTGGGCCGAGGACCTGCTGGACGACCGCACCGAATCTCTCGCCGAAGCCATCGCCCGCGCCCGTCGCGCACCCGAGATCATCGCGGGGATCCGCAGCGACGTGGCTCGACTGCGCGAGCGCCTCCCGGCCCTCACGGCGAGCCTCGAGCGCCTGTCGACGCGCTACTCGGATGCCGCGATGCGGACGGTCCTCGGCAACGCCGCGGAAGCAGCCCAGCTCCTCGACTTCGCTGAGCACAGCTCGGAGGTGTCGGAGCGTCGCCGCGACGCCGGCCAGCGCGAACAGGCCAACCTCGCACTCGAGACCGCGATCGAGGCGTCACGCCGTGCCGGCACCCTCGTCGAGGCCGTCGACACCTTCGAGATCGAGGCGCTGCGCGCGGAGTCGACGCTCGCCGCGATCGTCGACGACTCCCGGGACGACCTGATCGTGGCGCAGCCGCTGCTGTCGACACCCGCCGTGGCTGCGGCCGCCGCCGACCTCGAGGCGGCGCTCCGGTCGCTGACGCCCGCCGGCAGCAAGCCCGACCCGTTCGCCGAACTCACCCGGCTGCGCACGGCCAATGCGGCGCTCGACGCCGCCGTCGACAAGGCGCGCGAGCGCGCGGCGCGTCCCGTGCCCTCCGAAGCCCACGTGCACCACGCCATCGACGACGCCGACCGGCAGATCGGCGTCGCGCGCAGCGTCATCTCGGGCCACCGCGGCTGGATCGGCGCGGACGCGCGCACGCGCCTCGCCGAAGCCGAACGCGTCCGAGGCGATCTCGTGCGCTACGCGGGGCCGATCGACGAGGACGACCGCGACGAGGCGATGTCGCTCGCCCGCCGCGCCGCTCACCTCGCCGGCGAGGCCCTGCAGCTCGCCCAGCGCGACATCGACTCCTCGCGACCGGACGACTGGGGCTCCGGCGGCGGGTACGGCGGCCGCGGCATGGGCGGTGGCATGGGCGGGGGCAGCCTCGCCGGCGGCCTGCTCGGCGGGCTCGTGATCGGCGGCCTGCTCGACGGCATGTTCGACTGATGACGGCGCTCGACGAGGCGGTCGCCGCCTCGCAGGACTGGGACGTCCCCCACGCCTCGGTCGCGGTCGTCACCGCGGACGGTGCCGTCGCGGCATCCGCCGGCGATCAGGATCGCGTCTACCGACTCGCCTCCGTCACGAAACTGCTGAGCGCCTACGCGGCGCTGGTCGCCGTCGAAGAGGGCGCCCTGGCGCTCGACCAGCCCGCGGGGCCCCCTGGAGCGACCGTCGAGCACCTTCTGGCCCACACGGCCGGGTACGACTTCTCGTCGTCGGAACTCCGCGCCGCCCCCGGCGAACGACGCCTCTACTCGAACACAGGCTTCGAGGTGCTCGCCGACCTTCTCGAATCCGAGACCGGCATCGCCTTCGACGCCTACGCGCACGAGGCGGTGTTCGCACCGCTCGGGATGTCGCACACGACGATCGGCGATTCCGCCGCGGCGGGCGGTTCCTCGACGAGCGCGGACCTCGCCCTCTTCGCCGCGGAGCTGCAGCGGCCACGCCTCCTCGATCCCGCGACGCTCGACCGCGCGACGGGGGTGTCGTTCCCCGGCCGACGCGGCGTGCTGCCGGGCTTCGGACAGCAGGCGGAGAACGACTGGGGCCTGGGACTCGAGATCCGCGGGACCAAGAGCCCGCACTGGACGGGATCGCACAACTCCCCCGAGACGTTCGGGCATTTCGGTCAGGCCGGGACGTTCCTGTGGGTCGACCCCCGCGCCGGCGCGGCGCTCGTGGCGCTCACCGATCGCCCGTTCGGCCCCTGGGCGGCCGACGCGTGGCCGCCGTTCAGCGACGGCGTGCTGGCTGCGCTCGCGGCCGACTGAGACTCCCTCCGCACGGAACGAAGAGAGGGTGGATGCCGCGCGGCATCCACCCTCTTCCGTCAGGTCGTGTCAGGTCAGGAGGCGAGCTCCGCCGGTGCGGCCGTGGTGGTCAGGGAGATGACGCCGTAGTCCCAGCCCTTGCGGCGGTAGACGACGCTCGGCTGGTCGGTGCGGGCATCGATGAAGAGGAAGAAGTCGTGACCGACGAGTTCCATCCGGTCGACGGCGTCTTCCACCGTCATCCACTCGGGGTCGAACCGCTTGGTGCGGATGACGACGGGCGTGTACTCCTCTTCGTCCTCGGCGCCCGTGATGATCGGCACTTCACCGGTCGCCACGGCGCGGATGACGTCGACCGAGGCGGGCTGCACGTCGATGCCCTGGAGCGTCCCGGTGCCCTTCTCGAGCTTGGCGCCGCGGGGGTGGTTGCGGAGGTCGACGCGCTTCTCCTTCGCCCGGCGGATCTGCTCGCCGAGCTTGGTCATGGCGAGATCGAGAGCGGCGAACTTGTCGCCGTCCACCGCCTCGGCGCGGACGACGGGACCCTTGCCGGTGAGGGTGACCTCGACGGTCTCGTCCTCACGACCACCGTTGTGATAACTGCGATGCGTCACCTTGATGTCGAGCCGCTGGGCCCGGGGGGAAAGGTGCTCGATGCGGGCGGACTTCTCCTCGACAACGGAGCGGAATCGGTCGCTGACGCTCACTCCCACGCCGACGATACTGATCTCCATCGTGACCTCCTTGTTCCGGTCCACCCGGTCAAGGGCGGACCTCGGTTCGCCTTGTGTCCCCCCACCGTAGTGCCGCACCCGCCGCGTGTCACGACCTGATCACGATGAATCGCCACTCAGCCGCCTATGGCGCGGCGGAGGGGCGTCGCGGCGACCGTCACCGCCCCCGCCACCGTGATCCCCCGCACCCTGAGGGCCCGAGCCGCCTCGTCCAGGGTCGCCCCCGTCGTCACCACGTCGTCGATCAGCACGACGGACCGGCGTTCCAGTCGACGCGCCGCACCCACCCGCACGTTGATCGCGCCCGCCAGGTTCGCCGCGCGCTCGGCGCGGCTGAGCACGCGTTGATCCGCCGTCGCCCGTGCAACCGAGAGCAGAGGGAACGGCCGCCAACCGGCCCGGCGGCAAAGGAGATCCACCGGCGCGTACCCGCGTCGGCGGAGCGACGCCCGGCTCGCGGGGACCGCCACCGGCACCGCGTCGACGCCCGCCGGCCACGCGCTCCGCAACGCCGCACCGAGCGGCCGGGCGAGCCCGGTCCTGCCGTCCTCCTTGAACGCCCGGATGACGCGGGCAGGGATCCCCTCGAACACGAGGGCGCTCCGCACCTCGAGTCCGCTCGGGAGCCGTCGCGACCGCGGGACGGGGTTCACCTCCTCCCGGCATCCCTCGCAGAGGGTCTGATCGGGCAGGTCGCACCCTGCGCACAAGACCGGGAAGACCACGGAGAGCGCCTCGTCGAGGGCGAGACGCAGGCGCGACGGCGAGCCGGAGACGGCGGGATGCGGCATCCCGCCATCGTGCTCCGGTGCCGGAGCACGGGGGGTCCTCCCATCGTCACCCGCGGACACGGGTGGCACTGCGGGCGCCTGGGGAGGAGGAGGCGTCAGCCGGGCTGACCCTGCTGCACCGCCAGCACGCTCACGTCGGCGGCGAGCACCTGCCACGATCCACGCTGCACGTACAGGCTGCCGTCCTTCGTGAGCAGCCGGACGCTGCCGCTCTGGTTGCCACCGGCGATCGCGACGACGCCGTCGGGCGCACGCACCTCGGTGCCCAGCCCGCCGACCGTCTGCTCGCGCACGACGCGCTGTTGACCGTCTGCGAAGACGAGAGCCACCGTGGAACCGTCGATCCAGGTGAGATCGATCCCCCGCCCGCCGATGTTCGCGACGACCAGGGGGTCGCCGATGGAGGTGGGAGCGCCGTCCTTGTCGCGGATGATCCCGGCGGCCCAGACCGACCACCGCCCTCCGGCGCGGACCAGTGCCGCCACGCGGGCGCCGTCGCGCGAGACCCGCATCGCCGTCACCCCGGCGGCGCCGACCCAGCCGGCGGGGATCTTCTGCGCACTGCCGTCCCGGCCGTACGCGACGACCTCGGTCGGCTGATCACCCGGGACGGTCCAGATGTATCCGTAGGGGTCGATCGAGGGCGCGGTCATCCCCGCGCGCGTGTCGAGTTCGGTCCGGGTGCCGTCGGAGTCCACGCGGAGGATCGCCCCCGAACGGGTCCGCACCGCCGCCGTCGTGCGCGCGGCATCCGTCTCGACAGCCTCGGCCTCGACCTCGGAGAACGCCTCGCCGAAGCCGGCCACCTCGTCGATGTCACTGCCGGAGAGGAACCCGAACGTGCCGTTCTTCAGGACGAGGGGGCGGGTGTCGACCGCGGTCGACCGGGTCGTGCGTGCCGTCACGTCGAGGGGTTCGTCGCCGACGAGCATCTGCACATCGAGGATGCCGGCCCCCGCCAGACTCGCGTCGAGCTGAGCCTTCATGCGGGCCAGGGTCTCGCGGGAGAGGTCGCGGATGGACGGATCGAAGGAGATCTGCGCGATCCCGGACTCGACGGGCACGGACGGCTGGGTGAGGGTCACCTCGCCCGTGAACGCCGAGCGCACGGACTCGCCGAGCCAGGGACTCTGCGTGCCGGAGACGAGCGCCGCGGTGATGCGCGTGGCCGGATTGGTCGAGGGGAACCACCGCACGTCGGGGATCAGCACCCGCCAGGACGGATCGAAGTACGACAGGTCGTAGCTCTGGAACACCGACCCGAAGCGGTTCGCGTCGAGGACGATGCCGTCGGGCGCCTGCGAGATGCGCCACTGCCCCCGCTCCTTCTCGAGCGAGAAGGTGAACGGGATGCGCCCCTCCTCGGCGGGCTGGTACGAGCCGGTGGCGTCGACGTTGGCGACGGGCTGCACCGTGAAGACGATCTCGTCGTCGGCCGGCGAGGAGATCGAGCTCTCCCCGGGGGTGTACACGGTGACGCCCGCCTGCGGCTGCCACTTCTGCTTGAACGAGCTCGTGAGGAACTCCTGGGCGACCTCCCAATTGCCCCGAGGTCCCGAGCCTGCCGCGATGAACCCCTCGACGATCTGCTGGGGCGTCGCGTCGCGCCCGGGCCCGTCGGGGACGTAGGAGAAGTCCGGCGGGCCCTCGACCTCGTCGATCGCCTTGCCCACGTGGACGGGGCCGCCGACGGGCAGACCGGCGCAGGCAGACAGGGCGAAGGCGAGGACCATCGCGATCGCAGTGGCGAGTCCGCGACGAACGGTCATGGGGTCTCCTCCCGCGGGGGCAGGGTGATCGGCTGGGTCAGTCCGAGGTTCCCGAGCGCTGCGTCGTCGCGCGGATCGAGCTCGATCGGCGAGGTGCCCGAGAGGTGCTCCCCCACTCGGCGCGGCAGGGTGAGGACGAAATGGCTCCCGCCGCCGAGCTCCGACCACACCTCGAGGGTGCCGCCGTGCAGGCGAGCATCGCCGAGAGCGATCGACAGGCCGAGTCCGGTTCCGCCGATCGTGCGGCGTCGCGAGGGATCCGCACGCCAGAAGCGGTCGAAGACGCGCTCGGTGTCGGCCTCGCTCATGCCGAGTCCGAAGTCGCGCACCCCCAGCGCCACGGCGCGCTGATCGCTGTCGACGGTCACCACGATCGGCCTGCCCTCACCGTGCTCGATGGCGTTGCCGAGAAGGTTGCGGACGATCCGGCGGATGCGGCGCGGGTCCATCTCGACCGGCGAGTAACCGCCGGGGGCCACGAGTCGGACGTCGCTGCCGTGCTGCTCGGCGAGCTGGGCCATCGACTCGATCGTGTCCTCGGCCAGGTGGGCGAGGCTCGTCGGCTCGACCTCGAGCTGCACCGACCCCGCGTCGTAGCGGCTGATCTCGAGGAGGTCCGCGAGGAGGACCTCGAACCGCTGCACCTGGGCGTGGAGGAGTTCCGCCGCCCGCGCGGTCGACGCGTCGAAGTCGTCGCGCTGATCGTTGATCATGTCGGCCGCGAGACGGATGGTCGTCAGCGGCGTCCGCAGCTCGTGCGAGACGTCGGACACGAACCGCTGCTGGACGAGGGAGAGCTCGGCGAGCTCCTTGATCTGGCCCTCGATGCTGTCGGCCATCGCGTTGAAGGAGCGGCCGAGCGTCGCGAACTCGTCCTCGCCCCGGACGGGGAGTCGCACGGCGAGGTCGCCCGCCGCGAGCTTCGCGCTCGTCTCCGCCGCCTGCGCGATGGGGACCGTCACCGACCGGAGGACGAAGAGCGAGATGCCGCCGATCAGGACGAGGAGCGCGAGCCCGACCACCCAGAGGGTGACCTGGACGAACTGCAGGGTCTGCGCCTCCGAGCCGAGGTCGTACGCGAAGTAGACTTCGTACGCGCCGGCTTCGGGAACGATGAGCTGCTGCCCGACGATGATGCCGGGCGTCTCGCCGCCGTCGGATTCGGGGATGCCGATCGACTGCCACCACTGCCGGTCGGCCGACAGCCGCACGCTCTCGCGCAGCTCGGGCGAGATCATCGACTCCTCGAGCCCGCCGGACTCGAAGTTCTGCGGCGCGATCGCCGAAGGTTCGTCGTCGATGCGGAAGACCGCGAGCATCGACGTCCCCGCCTGGCGAGACAGGATCTCGCGGCGCACCTCGTCCATGAGCACCTGGAGCGCCACCTCGTCACTGTCGACGACGGCCGCGTCGAACGTGCTCTGCGCGGCCTGCGTGGCGCGCTGCGCGGCATCCTGCACCTGCTCGGCGCGGGACTCGTACAGATCGGTGAGGATGGCGAGCGACATCCACACGAGCGCGACGAGGATCGTCAGGGCCGTGAGCGTCAGGGTGACCGACAGGGTGCGGAAGCGCAGGGATCGGCGCCACAGGAAGCGGATGCGGCGTTGCCACGACTTCCAGTCCCGCCAGGGCGGGACGACCGTGTGGGTGCCGGTGCGCGCCGTCACCGACACGATCGGATGCTCCGCCCGGTCACACGGCCGCGCCGGCGCGATACCCCACGCCGCGCACCGTCGTCACGATCTGCGGGTTGTCGGGGTCGCGTTCGACCTTCGCCCGCAAACGCTGGACGTGGACGTTCACGAGACGCGTGTCGGCCTTGTAGTGGTATCCCCAGACCTGCTCGAGCAGCATCTCGCGGGTGAAGACCTGCTGCGGCTTCGAGGCGAGGGCGACGAGCAGCTCGAACTCGAGCGGGGTGAGGGCGATGACCCCGTCCGCGCGGCGGACCTCGTGAGCGGCGACGTCGACCGTGAGGTCGCCGATCCGCAGATTCTCGGACTGGGCTTCTGCGGTCGGCCGCAGCCGGGTGCGGATGCGGGCGACGAGTTCCTTCGGGTTGAACGGCTTGACGATGTAGTCGTCGGCGCCCGATTCGAGCCCTCGCACCACGTCGGCGGTGTCGGTGCGAGCGGTCAGCATGATGATGGGCACGCCGGATTCGGCGCGCACCCGCGTGCACACCTCGATGCCATCCATCCCCGGCAGCATGAGGTCGAGCAGGATCAGATCGGGGCGTTCGTCGCGCCACGCGTCTACGGCAGCCGCACCGTCCGCGCAGAAGGCCACGTCGAAGCCTTCGGTGCGCAGCACGATGCCGATCATCTCTGCCAGGGCGGTGTCGTCGTCGACCACCAGGATGCGCGATGTCATAGAGCCGATGTCGTCCTTCAAGGGTGGCGGATGCCGGTGCTCCGCCCACGGGTGAGTCCACAGTAACCGACGGGCGGCCGGTCCCGCCCGGACGACGCACGGCCCCTCCCGTGAAGGAGGGGCCGTGCGTCGTGACGGCAGCGCCGGTCAGGCGTGCAGGTCGAACCGGTCGAGCTCGGTGACCTTCGTCCAGGCGGCCACGAAGTCGCGGACGAACTTCTCGCCGGCGTCGTCCGAGGCGTAGACCTCGGCGATCGCGCGGAGCTCCGAGTTCGAGCTGAACACGAGGTCGGCGCGGGTGCCGACGCCGATCTGCGAGCCGTCCGCCGTGGTGCCGCGGAAGGCGTGCGAGCCGGGGTCGAGCGGCGTCCAGGTCGAGCCGAGGTCCAGCAGGTTCACGAACACGTCGTTCGTGAGCACGCCCGGTCGGCCGGTGAACACGCCGTGGGACGAACCGTCCCAGTTCGCGCCCAGTGCGCGCAGGCCGCCCACGAGCACCGTCATCTCGGGAGCGCTGAGGGTCAGCAGGTTCGCCTTGTCGATGAGGTGGTGCTCCGCCGGGAGGAACGCGTTCGGTCCGTAGTAGTTGCGGAATCCGTCGGCGACCGGCTCGAGGTAGCCGAACGACAGCTCGTCGGTCTGCTCCTGCGACGCGTCGGTGCGGCCCGGACGGAACGGCACGGTGACGTCGACTCCGGCATCCTTCGCGGCCTTCTCGACGCCCGCGTTGCCCGCGAGCACGATGAGGTCGGCCAACGAGACCTTAGTGCCGCCGGTCTGCTCGGCGTCGAAGGCGGCCTTCACACCCTCGAGCGCGGCGATGACGTGCCGCAGCTGCTCGGGGTTGTTGACCTCCCAGTCCTTCTGCGGCGCGAGGCGGATGCGGGCTCCGTTGACGCCGCCGCGCTTGTCGCTGCCACGGAAGGTGGATGCCGCGGCCCACGTCGTCGAGACGAGCTGGGCGACCGTGAGACCGGTGGCGAGGATGCGCTCCTTGAGCGCAGCGGCATCCGCGTCGTCGATCAGCTCGTGGTCCACGGCGGGCACCGGGTCCTGCCAGATGAGCTCCTCCTGCGGAACCTCGGGACCGAGGTACCGCGCGACGGGGCCCATGTCGCGGTGCGTCAGCTTGAACCAGGCGCGGGCGAACGCGTCACCGAAGGCGACGGGGTCGTCCTTGAAACGGCGCGAGACCGCGTCGTAGGCCGGGTCCATCCGCAGGGCCAGATCGCTCGTCAGCATGCGCGGCTCGCGACGACCGTCGGAGTGCGCCAGCGGCACCATGTCGGCACCGGCACCGTTCTTCGGGCGCCACTGGTGACCGCCGCCGGGGCTCGTCATGAGCTCCCAGTCGTAGGCGTACAGGATGTGGAAGAACTCGTTGTCCCAGCGGGTCGGGTGGTAGGTCCACGTGACCTCGAGTCCCGACGTGATGGTGTCGTCGCCCTTGCCCGTGCCGTGGTTGTTCTTCCAGCCGAGACCCTGCTGCTCGAGGCCGGCGGCCTCGGGGTTGTCCTCGACGTTCGTGTCGGGGGCGGCGCCGTGGGTCTTGCCGAAGGTGTGGCCACCGGCGATGAGGGCGACGGTCTCCTCGTCGTCCATGCCCATGCGGCCGAAGGTCTCGCGGATGTCGCGAGCGGACTTCAGCGGGTCGGGCTCGCCGTTGGGACCCTCGGGGTTCACGTAGATGAGACCCATCTGGACCGCCGCGAGGGGCTTCTCGAGGTTGCGGTCGCCGCTGTAGCGCTCGTCGGCGAGCCATGTGGTCTCGGGGCCCCAGTACACGTCGTCGTCCGGCTCCCAGACGTCGGGG
This sequence comes from Microbacterium sp. 77mftsu3.1, assembly GCF_900100525.1. Lineage (NCBI taxonomy): Bacteria > Bacillati > Actinomycetota > Actinomycetes > Micrococcales > Microbacteriaceae > Microbacterium > Microbacterium sp. 77mftsu3.1. The sequence goes on from NZ_FNCR01000001.1 coordinate 747,859, forward strand.
CGTCCGCCGCCGAAGCCGAAGGTCTCGAAGCCCATGGTCTCGAGCGCGACGTTACCGGCGAGGATCATGAGGTCGCCCCACGAGAGTGCCTGACCGTAGGTCTTCTTGACGGGCCACAGCAGGCGCCGCGCCTTGTCGAGGTTGACGTTGTCGGGCCAGCTGTTGAGGGGCGCGAAACGCTGCTGGCCGGTGCCGCCGCCGCCGCGACCGTCGGTCGCACGGTAGGTGCCGGCGGAGTGCCAGGCCATGCGGATCATGAGCGGGCCGTAGTTGCCGAAGTCGGCGGGCCACCAGTCCTGCGACGTGGTGAGGACGGCGGCGATGTCGGCCTTCACGGCGGCGAGGTCGAGGCTCTCGAAGGCGGCCTTGTAGTCGAAGTCCTCGCCGACGGGGTTGCCGACGGACGGGTTCTTCTTGAGGATGCGGAGGTTCAGCTGGTTCGGCCACCACACCTGGTTGGCGGTGCCGACGGTGGGATGCGGCTGGCCGCCGTGGTTCGCACGATCGGCGCCGGGTGCCGCGTGGATGACGGGGCAGGCGTCGGCGGTGTTCTCCCGCGGCCGCGTCTCGCCGTCGCCGCGCTCATCGACCGGGGTGTCGATGGGGGTGACGGCGTGGTCGACGTCGGTGGCCTCGGCGCCGAGGGGCTCGGCCTGGGGGTCACGGTCGCTCATGGTGATCCTTCCGTTCGGGGTGGTGAAAGAGGGCGGATGGGTTCAGGCGGCGGCCTCGGCGGCGCACGCGCCGCAGAGACCCCAGTAGGTGACCTCGGCGGAGGCGATCCGGAAGCCGTGATCGTCCGACGGATGCAGGCAGGGCGCGGCGCCGACGGCGCAGTCGACGTCCTGGACGCGGCCGCAGGACGTGCACACGAGGTGGTGGTGATTGTCGTCGACGCGCAGCTCGAACAGCATGGGCTGACCGGCGGGCTCGATGCGGCGGACGAGCGCGGCATCCGCGAAGTCGTTCAGCGCGTTGTAGACCGACTGACGGCTCGCCTTGGGGAGTTCGCCCGCCACGTCGGCGAACACCGCGTCGGCGCTCGCGTGCGGATGGGCGGCGAGGGCGGCGAACACCGCGAGCCGCGATTCCGTCACCCGGAGCCCGGCATCGCGGAGCGCGACGGCAGGGTCTGCGGCGAGGTCGGTCATGCGATCAGCCTACGCGCTCTTTTGATCCATTCAAAAGAAAATGCGCTCGGGCGTGTCGGCGTCAGTATCGGTAGTGGTCGAGCTTGTAGGGGCCGTCGACGGGTACGCCGATGTAGGCGGCCTGCTCGTCGGTGAGCCGCGTCAGCCGCACGCCGAGAGCCGACAGGTGCAGGCGGGCGACCTTCTCGTCGAGCGCCTTGGGCAGGACGTACACACCCGTCGGGTACGCGTCGGTCTTCGTGAAGAGCTCGATCTGAGCGAGAACCTGGTTCGTGAACGACGCACTCATGACGAAGGACGGGTGCCCCGTCGCGTTGCCGAGGTTCAGCAGGCGCCCCTCGGACAAGACGAGGATGCTGCGCCCGGTCGGCAGCCGGAACTCGTGCACCTGCGGCTTGATCTCGATCTTCTCGACGCCGGGCAGAGCCTCGAGGGCGGCCATGTCGATCTCGTCGTCGAAGTGGCCCACGTTGCCGACGATCGCGAGGTGCTTGAGCGAGAGGAGGTGGTCCACCGTGACGACACGGGTGTTGCCGGTGCCCGTGATGACGATGTCGACCTGGTCGGCGACGTCCTCGAGGCGTGCGACCTGGTAGCCGTCCATCGCCGCCTGCAGCGCGCAGATCGGATCCACCTCGCTCACGATGACGCGGGCGCCTTGGCCGCGGAGCGCCTCGGCGGCACCCTTGCCGACGTCGCCGTAGCCGACGACGAACGCGACCTTGCCGCCGATGAGGACGTCCGTGGCCCGGTTGATGCCGTCGGGCAGCGAGTGGCGGATGCCGTACTTGTTGTCGAACTTCGACTTCGTGACCGAGTCGTTCACGTTGATGCCGGGGAAGAGCAGCTTCCCGGCGGCGTGGAGCTCGTAGAGGCGGTGGACACCGGTCGTCGTCTCCTCGGTCACACCGAGCAGGCCCCCGGCCAGGCGGGTGAAGCGCTGCGGATCGCGGGCGAGGCTCTTCCGGAGCGTGTCGAGGACGATGCGGTACTCGCCCGAATCGCCCGTCGTGGCATCCGGAACAGCACCGGCGGCTTCGAACTCGACGCCCTTGTGAACGAGGAGGGTGGCGTCGCCGCCGTCGTCGAGGATCAGGTTCGGCCCGTCGAAGCCCTCGTCCGACCAGTCGAAGATGCGATCGGCGAGCTCCCAGTACTGTTCGAGGGTCTCGCCCTTGAACGCGAACACCGGCACGCCGGCGGGCTCGGCGACGGTGCCGCCCGGACCGACGACGACCGCTGCCGCCGCCTCATCCTGGGTGGAGAAGATGTTGCAGCTCGCCCACCGCACCTGCGCGCCGAGGGCGACGAGCGTCTCGATGAGGACCGCCGTCTGCACCGTCATGTGCAGCGAACCGGCGATCCGCGCTCCGGCGAGGGGCCGGGAGTCGCCGTACTCCTCGCGGAGGGCCATCAGACCCGGCATCTCGTTCTCGGCGAGGCGGATCTGGTGACGACCGGCTTCCGCGAGCGAAAGATCGGCGACGACGTGTTCGATGGTCTTCACGGGAGTGGGCACGCGCCCATCCTGCCACGCAGGGTCAGACGCGGAGGGTCTCGTGACGGACGACGACCCAGCCCTTCGGGACCGACATCCGACCGGTGTGGATGGCGCAGAGATCGTGGGCGTGCGGGTCGTTCCCGCCGCCGAGCGGACCGAGGACGGCCATCTGGTCGCCGTAGTCGTAGGTCAGCGTCGTCACGGCCTCGCGGGCACAGCCCACCTTGGAACACAGTCTCTCTCGCATCGCGTCCACGCTAGCCGTGGAGGCGGGCCGCGACACGGAGCCGCGCCGGGCTCAGCGCACCCCGCGGGCGGTGAGGGCGTCGCCGAGATCGTCCGCATGGCGGAGCGCGAGGACGAGGAACGGCACAGCGAAGACACGGATGCCGCGGGCTCCCCGCGCCCGCTGCGCCGCGCGGACCTCGCCCGCGAGGCGCGCGAGGGTGGGAACCGTGCCGAGTGCGACGACGAGCAGGAGCGCCGCGCGGGCGGCATCCACCCCGATCACGCGCAGCGGGCCGAGCGCCCGTTCCGCCACGTCGAGGAGGGCGGTCACCGGGGTGGTCGACGCGAGGAGCCCAGCGAGGGCGACCGCGGCCACGATGCGGACGGTGCCGACGGTCGCCGCCTCGACGCCGAGGAAGATGCACGGGATGCCGAAGGCCACCACGACGAGCCACCGGAGCGACCAGACCTGGCGGGCGAGTTCACGGAGTCCGACTCCCGGCACGAGATAGCAGACCGCGCACACCGCCGCGGTGATCGCGGCGGTCGGCCACGCCGTGGGGAGGAGGGAGACGGCGAGGACGAGGGCGAGCAGGATCGCCGCCTTCGAGCCCGCGGGTATCCGGTGCCACGGCCCCTTCCCGGGCCGGTACAGCGTCAGCATCGCCAGCTCGCGGCGTGGGCGGCCACGATGTCGGGCGCGGGCCCCACCCGGGCGACCTTTCCCTCGTGCATCCGGACCGCGACGTCGCACCGCGCCGCGAGGTCGAGGTCGTGCGTCACGACCACGAGCCGGTGGCCGGAGTCGGCGAGCAGGTGCGCCGAGATCAGGTGGGCGTTCCGTCCGTCGAGGAACGCGGTCGGCTCGTCGGCGACCACGAGGTCCGGCTCGCGGACGAAGGCGCCGCACAGGGCGAGCAGCTGCTTCTGCCCGCCGGACAGCTCGTACGCCGGCCGGTCGGCGAGGGGGGCGAGGGCGAACCTCTCGAGCGCGGCGGCGACGCGGGCATCCCGCTCGGCGCGGGGCAGCCGATCCGCACGGAGCGAGAACGCGACGTCCTCGGCGACGGTCGGCATGATGATCTGGGCGTCGGGATTGCTGAAGACGATCGCGACGCGGCGGCGGAGGGCGGCGGCATCCTTCTCGGCATCGAGGCCGAGCACCTCGACGCGACCCTGCGTGGGCCGGATGAGTCCGCCGATCAGCCGCGCGAGCGTCGACTTGCCGGAGCCGTTGTCGCCCACGACGGCGATGCTCCGGGCGTCGAGGGCGAGGTCGACCCCCTGGAGGACGTCGACGTCGCCCAGGCGTACCGAGACGTCGGCGAGCCGGAGGGCGCTCGTCACCGTACCGGTGCCGCCTCACGCGCAGCGCCGCGCGGCGCCCACGTGCGACGGAAGGCGCGCGGGTACCCCCGGACCAAGGCGCCCACGACGAGTGTCGCGATCACGGCCTTGACCAGGTCGCCGGGGACGAAGGCGAGGTTCGCGATCAGCGCCTGATCCATTCCGATGCGCATGATGAGACCCTGGACCGGGATGCCGCAGGCGTAGACGACGAGGACGCCGCCGATGACCACGCCGATGAAGGTCCGCCACCACACGGGCCGGCGTCCGCCGAGGTGCACGATCAGTCCGATCACGACGGCGCCCACCAGCCATCCGACGAGGTAGCCCGCCGTCGGCCCCACGAACACCGCCGCTCCCCCGCGACCGCCCGCCAGCAGCGGGAGTCCGATCGCGACGAGCGCGAGGAGGGCACCGACCGAGACGGCACCCACGAGAGGGCCGAGCACGGCGCCGGCCAGCATCACCCCGAGCGTCTGGGCGGTGATCGGCACGCCGCCGAAGACGGAGAAGGAGCCGGGAAGGCCGAGGACGGCGATCACCCCGGCGAAGACGGCCGCCCGGGAGAGGTCGGTCGTGTCGAGCCGGGGTGTCGGGCGCGAGCGGGTCATCTCATCCTCCTGAACAGCGTTCACGTGAACACCGTTCAGGTAGGGTAACGCCATGATTGCGCGCGATCCAAACCCGCCCTCCCGGGGTCTCCGGCGCACCAAGGACGACGTCGTCGACGCCGCTCTGTCCGTCCTCGATCGCGTGGGCCTCCCCGACCTGTCGATGCGGCGCCTCGCGGAGGACCTGGGTGTCCAGCCGAGCGCCCTGTACTGGCACGTCGCAAGCAAGCAGGAGCTCCTCGCGGCTGTGAGCGCGCGCATCCTCGCCCCCGTCGCGCTGCGCCCGGGTGACCCGACCGACCTCGGCCGGGCGGCCGTCACCCTGGGGCACCGCCTGCACGACCGGCTCCTCGCCCACCGCGACGGTGCCGAAGTGGTGTCGAGCTCCCTCGCCCTCGGCCTCGTCGACTCACCCGTCCACGACGCGCTGCGCACCGTCGAGGACTCCCCCGCCGCCCGCGTCGTCGCCGACGCCGTGACCCACTACGTCGTCGGCGTCACCTTCCACGAGCAGCAGCGTCGGTCGGCGGATGCCTGGGGCACCGCGGCGTCCGAGGTGTCCCTGACCGCGGCATCCGTCGACTCCACCGACGACGGGGGCTTCGCCGCCGCGCTCGCACTGATCGCGGCGGGGATCGCGGCATGGCAGGAGAGCGCCGGGCGCCCGCTCGACGCCTAGGATGGCGTCATGCTCAGCAAGGTGGACCCGTGAGGCGACGCGTGCGCACGAGTGTCCGCCCCGACCGGCACGGTCGACACGGCCGCCTCGACCGGAGCTCCGTCGTCCGGCCCCCGCTTCCCGCGATCGAGACGCGCGCCGAGAAGTTCGATCTGACGGTCACGACGGCGGTCGAGTTCCTCCGGAGCGCATGGCCGGAGCTGCGTGAGGTCCGTTTCGACATCGGCTGGATGCCGGACGCCGCGGACGACGACGGCATCCCCCGGTGGGCGGTGCAGACGGAGCAGAAGCGCATCGTCCTGTTCCGACTCCCCATCGAACGGCTCGCGAGACTGCACCGCAACGACGAACTCCACCGCCGGATGATGATCGAGAGCTGCGTGTTCCGCGCCGCCGCCGAATACCTCGACCGCGACCCGTGGGACCTCGGGCCCGACCGGTTCCGATTCTGAGGCGCGAGCGCTTCTGAGCTTCTGCTCGCGCGACGCACTTCCGTGCGCGATCAGCGCGGACGGACGACCACGGGTGCCGCGGCGGCGTCGGCAGGGGCCACGGCGTAGCCGGCAATCGCATCGGATGCCGTGAAGGTCACGCCCGCGCGCAGTGTGCCCCCCGCGGGGTCGAGCCGGTAGAGCTCGCCGGCGCGCAGGTCGACCGAGACCGAACCGCCCGCGGGGACGCGCACCTCGCGCGGCTCGCCGGCGCCCGCATCCTCGGTCAGGACCGCGGCCACCTCGGAGGCACCGGGGTTCACGAGCGCGAGCTGCGGACTCGGCCCGTCGGCGACTGCGAGGAGGGAGGGCACGCGGATGTCGTCCGCCGTGCCGTACCAGGCGAAGTCGGACCCGGCATCCGATCCCGTCGAGGTGTGGACGGAGGCGACCACCGGTGCACCCGCGTCGACCTCCACGCGATAGCGGCCCTGGGGAAGCGTGTCCAGATCCACGTCGACGGGCACGCCGGCCGTGAGGGCGAGATCGGGGAAGGAAGCTGCGGTGGTGCGTCGCCCGACGGGCGACACCGTCACGGTCGCGGTCGTGTCGTCCGAAGGGGCGAGCAGCCGCACCACCGTGTCGGTGGGCTCGTCACCTTCCGCGACGCTCGAGAACGCGGGGATCGTCTGCTGAGCCCTCGGGAGCCCGGTCGCGCCGCCCTGGTCGACGCCGACCGGGACGAGCGTCCGGGTGAGGCTCGACTGCAGGACGGCCTGCACGGGTGCCTGCGTCGCCGAGACGAGCACGACGGGGCTCGCTTCGCCGAGCGCGAGCGAGGCGAGGGGCACGACGCGCTGCTGGCCGGCGGGGATCAGGATGTCCGCACCCGCATCGGGGGCCACGCGGCCGCCCGAGGCGAAGACCGTCAGATCCACGCGGGCCGCGACATCGCCGGGGTTGGCGAGGATGACGAGATCCGCCGCGCCCGTGAGGCCGCTGCCCCCGGCGAGCCAGGTCTCCATGGCGGGCGGGGTGCAGGCGGATGCCGCGAACCCGGCGAGATCGTCGGCGTCGACACGCGACGACCCCGCCGCGGCCAGGTCGGTGCGCATGCGATCGACCGGCTCCGCCGAGAACGACGCGATCGGCGGGGCATCCGGGACCGCGGAGGCGATCTCGCCCGCGACGGGTGCGGGCGCACCGGCGACGGTTCCCGACACCACGTTCTGCGGGGCGGCGACCTGCAGCGCGCCGACGTCCTCGGTATCCCGTCCGACGGCGAGCACCGGGCCCGCGCACGAGAGGAGGGAGGTCGCGGCTTCGGGCCGCGTCGTCAGCGAGAGCGTCGACCGCTCGACGGTCGGCAGGGTAGCGGTCGCGATGAGGAAGGTCCCCGCCACGACGGCGAGGCTCAGGGCGGCGCCGACGCCGCGGCGGATCCGGCGGGCGGTGGTCACGAGGCCGACCTTTCTGCGAGCCCGTCCCGCTCCCCGATGATGCGGGGGTGACGCCTGCCGGCCCGGAGGCTGGCGCGCGTCGGGACTGCGAGCAGCAGCGCGACGGCGATGACGCCGAGCTGCAGCAGGGCGACGCGGACCGAAGTGGGCCCCGAGGCGTCGTCGACGGTGCGCTCGGCGATGGTCCCCTTGACGCCCCACAGGACGCCGCGGGCCGTCTGCCCGACGCTCACGAGATCGGCTCGCTGATTGAGGAGGTTCTGCGCCCCGAGCCGCGCCGCACGGGCGCGGTCGCTCTCGCGGGGGGCCTGTTCGAGGAGGACGTACGCGATGCCGTGCCGACCGAGCTGGGCGACGACGTCGCCGGTCACCGTGGAGACGAGGTCGGCCGTCACGTGGGCCAGCTCGCGGTCACCGGCGGTCAGCTCGGGGCGCGTGGACTGCAGCGTCGTCTGCCCGCCGAGGGTCTCGCTGGCGCCCCAGACCACGGAGGCCGAGTAGGCGGCATCCGCCTGCACGGTCAGGACGAGGGTCGCCGTCTGCTCACCGTCGCGCTCGCCCTCGCTACCGGCGGTCTGGACGTACGCGGGGAGTGTGCTGGACGGCCCGTCCTGCAGGGCGGAATCGCCGCGGACGACGGCAGTGAGCGCCGGAACGGCGCCGACGGCGAGGAAGGCGATCACGACGGATGCCGCGACGGGGACGAGGGCGTCGACCCGGCGGAACCCGTCGAGGCCGGTGACGGCGGCGAGGATGAGGCCCGCCCACGCGAGCGAGAGCGCGCTTCCCGCCCAGATCGAGACGGGCCCGGACATGCCGGCGGTGAGGGCCACACCCGATCCCAGGGCCGCGGTGGCGACACCGAGGACGGCGGCGACGAGCGCCACGGATGCCGGGAGCAGCCGCCCGACGACCGGCGCCAGCAGGGCGAGCAGCACGACCGGCGCCGTGAAGGCGGCGACCCACCAGGCCCGCCCGTCCTCACCGAGGAACTGCGTCCAGCCGACGCCGTCGGTCGACGGGTAGCCGAACGCGAAGAGGACCTTCGGCAACAACCCGTCGGGGTTCCCGCTCAGAGCGAGCGGCCGGCCCGGGTCGGCGAAGATCGCGAGGGGGTCGCCCGTCGTGAGGTGGTACCACCCGAGGGGCAGGAAGACCGCGACGGGCGGGATCATCAGCCAGACGATGCGTCCGGCTCCCCGCCCGCGTCGCATCGATACGGCCAGGACGATGGCCACGAGCCACAGCACGACCAGAGCGGGTGCCAGCGAGGGCGCACAGGCGAGCACGACGACGAGGATGATCGAGGCGAGCCCGGCGCTGCTCCACGACCGTCGCGCGGCCGCGGCCGTGTAGATGAGCCACGGCAGCGCGAGGTGCAGGATCACCGCGGTCGGTCGCCCCTCGATCAGTGCCGCGAGGAAGGGAGGTGCCACCGCCCACGCGAAGGCCGCGGTGCAGCGGAGCACGGACCGCTCGGTGACGCGGGTCGCTGCGAACCATCCGCCGAGAGCGGCGAGCGGCAGTGCGAGGAGCCAGAGGATGACGATCGCGCGCGACGGGGCGAGGGGCGACAGCGAACCGACGAGGGCGACGACCGACGCGAAGGGGTCGGCCGGCCCGACGGTGTCCCAGCCCAGCGCACGCGGACCGTACGCGGCATCCGTCCACAGCGCCACGACGCCGCTGCGCAGCGGCGCGAGTCCCCCTCCGCCGAGCACGGGCCACGCCAGGAGCGCGCTGAACGACAGGGCGGAGGTGGCGAGGGCGCCGAGGACGACCCAGGCGCCGCCGCCGCTGAAGAAGCGGAGGTCCTCGCGCGGAGCCGCTGCGGCATCCGCTTCGTCCTCGAGCCGCTCACGCAGGTCCCGTCGGCCGATCCGCAGCTGCGCCAGGGACAGCCACGAGGCGGTCCGGTTCCGCCGGATGGTGCGGCGCGCGCGCACGACGGCCGCGAACGACACGAGCACCGAGAACGACGCCGCCCACTCGGGTCCGATGCGTCCCGGAGTCTTCGCGACCAGATGGCCGAGGGTGCGCCACAGGGCGAGGGGCAGGAGGGTCAGCCAGTGCAGCAGGACCACGGGAGCCGGGGCATAGGCCAGGCGACGGTGGAGCTCGGCCTTCCGCGCGGCGTAGAGACGCCGGCCGCGCGCGCCGGCCGAGCGTCCCGCCGGGGTTCCCGCGACGCCGTCACCGGCGACGGCGACGAGCGCGGAGGGCGTCAGAGCGACGCGACCGCCGGCGAGGCGGGCGCGGATGCCGAGGTCGAGACCCTCGTCGGCGCCGGCCAGACCCTGGTCGATGCCCCCGAGGGCGTTCCAGACCTGCGAGCGGACGAGGACGCCGCGGATGTCCGATCCGAGGACGTCCTCGGAGGCGTCGTGCTGCCCCTGGTCGAGCTCGCCGTCGGCGAGACCGACCGTGCGCCCCGTGTGGGTGAGCGTGACCCCGAGCGAGACGATCCGGCTGGGGTCGTCCCAGGAGATCAGCTTGGGCGCGGCGAGCGCCACCGAGGGGGCGGTCTCGAGCGCTCCCGTGAGCCGTGCGAGCGCGTCCGGAGCGGGCGCGGTGTCCTGCGCGAGCAACCAGACGGCGTCGCCGGTGATGCGCCGGCTCGCCAGGCGGAGGGCTTCGGCGAAGCCGGTCCCCCGGCCTGCGACGATGACCGCCTCGGCTCCGGACTCGGACGCGAGCTTCTTGAGGGTCTCGTCGGGTCCGCAGAGGACGACGGTGAGCGCGTCGGCACGCCGCGTCTGGGCGGCGAGCGCGCGCAGGGTGCGGCTCAGGTGGAGATCCGTGGGGCCTCGTCCGTGGGGGCGGACGACGAGGATCGCGTGTACTCGGGCGGGCATGGCCAGGTCAGCCTAGGTCGCGACTCGGGCGACGCGGGGAGGACGGGCGGGGTGGCGCGGATCGCGTCAGGAAGCGCGCCGCTTGAGCTTGCGTCGCTCGCGCTCGCTCAAACCGCCCCAGATGCCGAAGCGCTCGTCGTTCTGGAGGGCGTATTCGAGGCATTCGCCTCGGACGTCGCACGAGGTGCAGATGCGCTTCGCGTCACGCGTCGATCCGCCCTTCTCCGGGAAGAAGGCCTCCGGATCCGTCTGTGCGCACAGGGCGTCGGCCTGCCATGCCAGCGCGGTGTCCTCGTCGGTGTCGACGCGGCGACGGACGCCGGGGACACCGAGGTTCACCGGATCGACGAACCAATTCTCGGGAACGCCGGAACGGTAACCCGTCATCTTGCTCTCCCACCTGTAGACACTCGCCGCGGTGCGGCCGATGCCTAATTACACCCGTGTGATTCGCTCGGGTCAAGTCGCAGATCGTAAACCCTCAACCCGATATTGAATCTTCTTGAGGCTCCCCGGCGTGTCGCGACCTCAGCCCTGCACACCCGGCCGGGCCAGGTAGGCGACCCCGGAGCCGTCCAGCGCGAGCTCCGTCTCGTCCTGAGCGTAGGCGGCGGTCCCCGGCGTGAGATCGATGCGCCGCCCCCCGGCGGACACGATCACGCGGCCTTCGGTCGCCAGCACGATAGCGGGTCCGTCGAGCCCGACGTGCAGCGGCGTGCCGGTCGGTGCGTACCGGGCGAGGCGGAAGTCCGCGACTCCGGCGTCGAACAGCTCCCCCGCATCGGCGGGCACCGGGTCGAGCAGCGGCGCCGCGCCGGGCTCGGTGTCGACGATGCGCATGAGCTCCGGGACGTCGATGTGCTTCGGGGTCAACCCGCCGCGCAGGACGTTGTCGCTGGCCGCCATAAGTTCGACGCCGAGACCGTCCTGATACGCGTGGAGCACCCCGGCAGGGGCGAACACGGCCTCACCGGTGCGGAGCACGACGAGGTTCATGAGCAGGGCGACCACGATGCCGGCATCCCCGGGGAAATCGCGCACGACGGCCCGGAGGACATCGACCTCTTCGGCGAAGTCCGGCACGACGGCGTCGGCGAGCGCCGCGGAGACGTCCGAGACGATGTCGTCGGCGCGCCCGCTCAGCACCTCCTCGATCACGGCTCGCAGTGCATCGGCAGGGGCGGCGGCGTCCAGTGCCGCGCGAAGACGTCGGACACCGGATGCCTCGCCGAGGCCGCCGAGCAGGCGCTGCGTGTCCTCGACCGGCCGCAGCCCGACGAGGGCGCGGAACCGCTCGCTCAGGGCGACGATGATCTCGGGCTTGTGGTTGTCGTCGCGGTAGATGCGTTCGGCGGCGTCGCGGGGGACGCCGGACGCCTCCTCCGCGGCGAAGCCGGCCCGCGCCTGCTCGAGGTCCGGGTGCGCCTGGATCGACAGCGACGACGACGCCGCGAGGATCTTCAGGAGGAACGGGAGCGGCGGCGCCCCGGCATCCGTCCTCGCCTGCATCAGCGAGCGGCCGTCACCGAGGACGGCGGGACTGCCCGGGTGGTCGCCGAACCAGACCTCGGCCTCGGGCGCTCCGCTGGGGGTCCGCCCCTGGAGGGACGGGATGGCGGTGGGGGAACCCCACGCGTAGTCACGGGGTTCGTTCGAGAGCGTCTCCAGCACGCGAACAGCCTAGGGCGTGGGGCGGAACGCACGGGGCCGCGCGATACCCTTCTGTCACCATGGCCGTCCACTCCTCGCACCCGGTCTCGGCGCCCCCGGCAGCCCCGCCGCGTGAGCGGACGAGCCACATCCTGCTGCGCGGCTGGTGCATCGTCCTGCTGGTCGTCACCCTGTCGGGGACTGCCCTGCCGCTCGCCTTCGGAGTCGGCGTCGCCGCCGCCATCGGCGTCGCGAGCTTCCTCGTCTCGGTGACCCTCTGGCTGACGACGCGGCCGCGGGTGCAGTGGCCCCGACTCCCCTGGTACGCGCTCACCTATCTCCTGTGGGCCGTCGCCTCGACGATCTGGACCCACTGGATCAACGCGACCCTGCTGACCGTCGCGCTCCTGATCGTCACGACGGTGGGCGCCCTCTTCGTGGGGGCGGTCCTCACCTGGCGCGAGATCGTCCGCGCCCTGGCATCCGCCCTCAAGTGGATCCTCTCGCTGTCGATCCTCTTCGAACTGTGGGTGAGTCTCGTCTGGGACGGCCCGATCCTGCCGCAGTTCGTCCGCCCCGAGGGCCGGGTCGCCGACCCCATCGTGCTGTGGTCGCGCGACAACCTGTTCGACGGCGGCCGCATCCAGGGGATCTTCGGTAACTCCAACGCGCTCGCGTACGTGGCGCTCCTCGGGATCGTGGTCTTCGCCATCCGCATCGCGTCCCAGGCCCCACGTCGCCCCGTCCTGGTCCTCTGGACGCTCCTGGCCGCGTTCCTCTTCGTCCGCGCCGGATCGGCGACCGCCACCCTGTCGGCCGTCGCGGTCGTCGTCGTCCTCATCACGGTCCTCGTCATGCGGACGACCACGCGCGCCGGTGAGAGGACTCGCTACTACGTCCTCTACGGCGTCGTCGCCGTCGGCGGCCTCGTGGCGGCGTGGGCACTGCGCGACCGGGTGTTCACGGCACTCGGCCGCTCGAGCGACCTGACCGGGCGCGAATCGATCTGGCAGAAGGTCCTGGAACGCGCCGTCGAACACCCCGTGATCGGATGGGGCTTCTCGACGCCGTGGATCCCGACCGACCCCGCCTTCGACGGCTGGATCATCGACCACGGGCAGACGGTCATGCAGGCCCACAACATGTGGGTGGACGTCTTCCTGCAGCTGGGCGTCGTCGGGATCGTCCTCATCGCGGCGGCGTACGTCGCGTTCATCTGGCGTTCCTGGTTCTTCGCCGTCGACCGCCCGCGATGGGACCTCGTCGCGGACCGGCCGTACACGGCGGTCACCCTGCTGCCGACCCTCACCGGCGCCATCCTCCTCGTGCAGGGCCTCGCGGAATCGACACCCCTCCTGAACTGGGGGTGGTTCCTGCTCATCCTGTTCGCCTTCAAGATCAAGCAGGCACCGCTGGTGGGACGCGGCCCGTCCGAAGAGCGCCTCATAGGCGAACAGGGCGACAGGCCGTCCGAGCGATGAGCACCCCCCGCGCACTCCCGCGACTGTCGACCGCCCTGCAATCCACCGAGGTCGCCGCCGTCTACTCCCTCGTGACCATCGGCGCGCTCTTCTCGACGCACGCCCTGCGTCAGCTGATGGGCGACGCGGGCTACGGCGCGATCCTGACCGGGCTGTGCGTGATCGGCGCGGGGATGATGCTCGCCCGTCGGGCGGAGCTCCGGGTCATCCATCTCATCCCCACGACGCTGCTGGTCCTGCTGGCCTGGCTGCTGATCACCGTCGGGTGGTCGGGCTCACCCGAGGCGACCCTCTCCGGATGGCTCCAGCTCGCGGCGCCCACCTTCCTCGCCGTCGTCGTCGCGCAGTTCCGCGACACCCTGCAGACCGTGCGCGCCACCGGAGACGTGCTGCGGATGCTGCTCGCCGCCTCGCTCGGACTCGAGATCCTCAGCGGCATCCTCCTCAACCTCCCCATCAGGTTCCTCGGCATCGCGGGCAACATCGCCTACGGCGGCCCGATCCAGGGGATCTTCGGCACCCGCACGGCACTCGGGCTCGTGACGATCATCGCCCTGCTCACCTTCCTCGTGGAATGGCGGACCCGGTCGGTGAGCGCCGGCGTGGCGATCGGCTCCGTCGCCCTCGCCGCGACCCTCGCCGTGTTCACCGCGTCGCCCATCGTGCTCGGCATGGTGCTCATCTCGGGGACGGCCACCGGCGCCCTCGCGATCCTCCGGCGCGTCCGCCCCAGCGTCAGGCCGGTCCTTCAGTGGGTCCTGTCCGCCGTCGTCGTGGTCGGGCTCATCCTCGTCTACCTCTTCCGCCGCCCGCTCGTGTACTGGCTGAACGCCGAACCCGACTTCTTCACGCGGTCACGACTGTGGAACGTCATCCTCGACATGTCGGCACTGCGGCCGGTGCAGGGATGGGGCTGGGTCGACACCTGGCCCGACCACCTCTCCCCCTACACCTACATCCGCATCGTCACCGGCCGCTCGCACGCCTCCGCGCTCAACGCGTGGATGGATGTGCTGATCCAGGCGGGCACGGTCGGCGTCGTCCTCCTGGTCGTGTTCGTCGGTCTCGCCCTCGCCCGAGCCTGGACGTCGGCGAGCGAACGCAGGTCGACCGTCTACGTATGGCCCGCCCTCGTCATCATCGTCCTCCTGACGGACTCGATCGTGACCAGCTCGCTGCTCGGCGGCTCGGGGTGGTTCCTCCTGGTGCTCTGCGCGACGCGGGCATCGCTCGTGCGGGGGTGGCGACGCGAACGCCCGCTCGCCCCGGACGCCTCCATCTCCCCGGACGCGTTCGGGCCAGGCGCACCCGCTTAGAATCGACCGATACCCGCCACGATCCAGGAGGTTCATCCGTGCGATTGCTTCGCAGGCGTCTGCGAGGGAACGCCTTCCTGCAGAGGTGGCGGTTCGGGCTGTGGATCGCTCTCTACGCGGTCGCGTCCCGGCTCGTCCGCGTGCGGGAGGGCCGCACCCTCTTCCTGTCGGATTCCCGCACGGACTTCTCCGGCAACATCGCGTTCCTGCGCGACGAGATCCGCCGACAGCGACCCGACGCCCGCATCGTGGGGATCTTCAAAGCCGGCCTCGCCGACCGCCGTCCGCTGCGGGACTCGCTGCGCCTGCCGTGGGAGCTCGCCCGGGCGCAGACGATCGTGCTCGACGACTACTACCCGATGATCTACCCCCTTCATCTGAGGCCTGAGACCCGCCTGCTGCAGGTCTGGCACGCCGCCGGCGCGTACAAGAAGGTCGGATGGAGCCGGGCCGGCCTCCCGGGCGGACCCCTGCCCGGCTCCGTCGCGCACCGCAACTACACGGATGCGACCGTCAGCTCCGAGGCGATCCGCCCCGACTACGCCGAGGCGTTCGCGATGGATGTCGCCCGCGTGCACGCACTCGGAGTCCCCCGGACGGACGTGTTCTTCGACACCGAGCTGATCGAGCGCAGCCGTCGGGACGTACGGGCGCGGCTCGGCATCCGTCCCGACCAGCGCGTCGCGGTCTTCGCCCCCACCTTCCGCGGCAACGGGCAGCTCAGCGCCCACTACGACATCGACGCGGTCCCGTGGTCAGAGCTTCCGGACGACCTCGGCGAGGAGTGGGTCGTCCTCGTCAAGCTGCACCCCTTCGTCGCTCGCAAGGGCGCGGACATCCCCTCGCACGAGCGGATCATCGACGTCTCCGCGGAGCGCGAGCTCAACGAGCTGATGATGGCGGCCGACGTCCTCATCACCGACTACTCCTCGGCCATCTTCGAATTCTCGTTGCTCGGTCGGCCCATGGTGTTCTTCTGCCCCGACGTCGAGGTGTACGCCGCCGAACGATCGTTCTACCACCCGTTCGAGGACTACCTCGCCGGCCCGCTCGTGACCGACGGCGCCGATCTGGCGGCCGCGATCCGCGACGCCCGTGCCGGCGACGACCTCGAGGCGTTCCGCGAGCGCTTCATGTCCGCCTGCGACGGCCACTCCACCGAGCGCATCGTGCGCGAGATGATCCTCACCCCGCGTCAGGTCGACGAGCGCCCGAAGCTGCTCGACGATCCGCCCGTGCAGCCCACGCGCATCGACGGTCCCGTCGGTCGTCACCTGCTCGCCGCGCACGTGCTGCGCACCGCCCTGCGCGCCTGCTACGCACCGCTGAAGCTGCTGCCCACGCGCCGCAAGGTCGTCATGATCAGCCGCGAGCACCCCGAGGAGACCGACGACTTCATCGATCTGCGCACCGCGATCGCCGAGATGGAACCCACCGTCAGGGTCGTCTCGCTCGTCAGGATGGTGCCACCCGGACTCGTGAGAAAGCTCGGCTACGCCGCACACCTGCTCGTTCAGCTGTTCCACGTAGCGACCGCTCGGGTCCTGATCGTCGACACCTATTCGATGGTGGCGAGCATGCTGCGCCACAAGGACGACCTCGTCGTCATCCAGATCTGGCACGCCCTCGGCGCGTTCAAGAAGTTCGGACTCAGCATCCTCGGCACGGGCGAGGGGCGCGACGAGCGGCTGGCCAACGCGATGCGGATGCACGCGGGCTACGACCTCGTGCTCGCCAGCGGCGACGCGTGCCGTGAGCCCTACGCCGAGGCCTTCGGAACGGACGACAGCCGCATCGTCGTGGCCCCGCTCCCCCGGGTCGACCGGCTGCGCGACGACGAGCTGACCCGGCAGACCCGCGAGCGCATCTACCGCCGGCATCCGCACCTGCGCGGCGCGAGGATCGCGGTCTTCGCACCGACCTTCCGGATCGAGGACACCGCGATGGCCGCGCCCGACGACGTCGTCGCCGCCCTCGAGGCGGTCGGTGTGCACGTCGTCGTGAAGCTGCACCCCCTCATGACCCTGCGCGGCAGCGACGTCGACACCGCCGAAGGCTTCTCGACCCAGGAGATGCTGACCGTCGCCGACGTCTTCATCACGGACTACTCCTCGACGCTGTTCGAGGCGGCGGTGCGGGGGGTCCCCACGTACTTCCTCGCCCCCGACCTCGACGAGTACCTCGCGACCCGCGACTTCTACCTCGACTACCGGCGCGACCTGCCCGGCCCCGTCTGCACGACGGTCGACGAGCTCGCGACAGCAGTCGAAGCGGGTGCCGCGAAGGCGACGGATGCCGCAGCCTTCGCGCGTCGCTGGGTCGCCGAGTCCGAGGGGACCACCGCCCGTCCGTGCGCCGACCGGATCGCCCGCCTGGTGCTCGACCGGATCGACGGACCCGGCCGAGCCGGCGCCCTCTCATAGGAGCAGGGGCCCTCGCATAGGATGGTGCGGGCGTGTCAGCACACGTCCGCACCGACTCACGAGGAGCTCTCGCCGTGACCACACCCCGCACTGTCGCCGTCGTCCTGGCCGGTGGCATCGGAGTCCGGGTGGGCCTCGGCATCCCGAAGCAGCTCATCAAGATCGCGGGCAAGGCGATCGTCGAGCACACCCTCGAAGCCCTCGAGGGCAGTCCGCACATCGACGAGATCGTCATCATGATGAACGCGGCAGCCATCGGCGAGCTCGATCATCTGCTCGACAGCGAGCGCTTCGCGAAGCTGACCCGCATCCTCCCCGGCGGCGAGACCCGCAACGACACGACCCAGCTGGCGATCGCCGCGCTCGAGGGCGACGACACGAAGGTCCTCTTCCACGACGCCGTCCGTCCCTTCATCGACGACCGGATCATCGAGGACTGCGTGCGCGCGCTCGACACGTACGAAGCCGTCGACACCGCGATCCCCTCGGCCGACACGATCATCCAGGTGGATGCCGACCGTCTCATCACCGGCATCCCGGACCGCTCCTTGCTGCGACGGGGCCAGACGCCGCAGGCCTTCCGCCTCGGCACCATCCGCAAGGCGTACGAGATCGCGGCGACCGACCCGTCCTTCCGGGCGACGGACGACTGCGGTGTCGTCTTCGCCTACCTTCCCGAGGTCCCCATCTACGTCGTGGACGGGACCGCCGAGAACATGAAGGTCACCGAGCCGATCGACGTGCACATCGCCGACAAGCTCTTCCAGCTGCAGTCGGCGAGCCTGTCCCTCGAGAGCATGACGACCGTCCCCGACCTCTCGGGCAAGACGGTCGTGGTCTTTGGCGGCAGTTACGGCATCGGCGAGAGCATCGTCCAGCAGGCGACGGATGCCGGGGCCACCGTCCACGAGTTCAGTCGGTCCTCGACGGGGACCGACATCCGCTCCGGCAAGGCCGTCCGTGCGGCGCTCGGAGAGGCCTATCAGCGCAGCGGCCGGATCGACGTCGTCATCGTCACGGCCGGGGTCCTGCGCATCGCGCCGCTCGTCGAGAGCCGCAAGCGCGACCTCAAGGACACGATCCAGGTGAACCTCATCGCGCCGGCCATCGTGGCCCGCGAAGCCCACCCCTACCTCGCCGAGACGGGCGGACAGGTCGTCCTGTTCACGTCGAGCTCGTACACGCGCGGGCGGGCCGGCTACAGCGCCTACTCGGCGACCAAGGCCGGCGTCGTGAACCTCACGCAGGCCCTGGCCGAGGAATGGGAGCTGTCTCGGGTGCGGATCAACTGCATCAACCCGCAGCGCACGCGCACGCCGATGCGGACGCAGGCTTTCGGCGAGGAGCCCCTCGATAGCTTGCTCGACCCCGCCGATGTGGCGCGGGTCACCCTGAACGTGGCGGCATCCGATCTGACGGGTCAGATCGTGACCGTCAACGTCGCCGCGATGCGCAACGCGGCGGGCTGACCCGCCGCGTCACAGCCCGCCTCAGCGGGCTCAGCCGCCGATCTGATTGCGCTCGATGACGTCGAAGAACGCGCGGCAGATGTAGTAGTCCTCCGCCGTCGTGATCTTGATGTTCGAGCGGGGCCCGTCCACGCGGAACAGGGTGTGCCCGTAGCGTCGGAGAAGGCTGCAGGTGTCGATGGAGTCGTTCTCCCCGTCGGCGACGGCCTGGTCGTAGACGCCGAGGACGGTGTCGAGCCGGCCGCTCTGCGGCGCCTGGGCGACGTAGAGGTGGTCGCGCGGGATGACCTCGTCGACCGCGCCGTCTGCGGAGGTGATGATCGTCTCGTTGAACTTCGTGCTGGTGATCGCGGGGCCGTGGGCGCGGACGGTCTCGATGTTCGCCGAGATGACGTCCGCGTTGATGAGCGGACGCACGCCGTCGTGGAGCAGCACGACGGTGTCGGCGGGCGCCTCGTTCGCCACGGCCCGCAGCGCCCGGTGGCGCGACTCCTGGCCGGTGGCGCCGCCGTCGACGATCCAGTTCACCTTCGTGAGCTCGTACCGTGCGACCAGCCGCGCGAACCGGTCCCGCCACTCGGGCAGGATCGACACCGCGATGCGGTCGATCTCGGGGTGGTCCTGGAAGTGCTGCAGCGTGTGCACGATCAACGGAGTCCCGTGGATCTCGAGGAACTGCTTCGGCAACGTCGCCGACGACATGCGGGAACCGATCCCGCCGGCGAAAATGATGGCGATGTTCACGCGATCTCCTCTTCTGGAACGTCCTTCTCACTGGACTCTGCGGTGTTGGACGAGGACTGCGCTGTCGGCACCGGGCTCTCGGTGATCTTCTCGGTGTCGGGGTTGCCGATGATCAGCCAGTCGATGACGCGATCGGCCGCACCGGTGTCGACCCGGTCGAAGTTGAGGCGTCGGAACTCGGCGACCTTCTCCTGCTCGAACTCCCCCGTGCGGAGCGCGTCGATCACGTCGTCGAAGGTGTCCGCGACGCGACCGGGGGCGGTCTCGCCGTAGTCCCGGTGGAATCCTCGCGTCGCGGCGTAGTTCACCCGGTCGGGAGCGAAGAACAGCATGGGACGGTCGAGGAGCGAGAACTCGTAGATGATCGACGAGTAGTCGGTGATGAGCACGTCCGTCGCGTGCAGCAGGTTCAGCCCATCGGGGTAATGGGTGAAGTCGAAGAACCGGTCGCGGTACTGCTCGGGGATCTCGATCGGGTTCTTGACGAAGTGGTGCATGCGGAAGAGGACGACCGTGTCGTCGCCGCAGGCGTCGTAGAGCGCCTCGAAGTCGATCTGGCTGTAGTCGTAGAACGCGGTGTAGATCGAGCGGCCGCGGAACGTCGGCGCGAACAGCACGACCTTCTTGCCGGCGATCTGCGGGTACTCGGCGGCGAAGTCCTCGAGGAACTGGTCACGGCGCTGCGGATCGAGGAACCAGTCCACGCGCGGCAGGCCGGTCGGGATGACGGCGGCCTCTTCGATGCCGAACGCCTCGGCGTACACGTGTCGGAGGTGTTCCGACCCCGTGATGGCGAAGGTGTACTGGCGGTGCGGGTGCCACAATTTCGGCGATCCCAGATTGCCGAAACGGCTGTAGCCGACGGATTTGAATCCGCTGCCGGCGTGCCAGAGCTGGATGACCTTGGTCCGTGGATCCATGCGCAGGCTCTTGAGGATGCCGAAGTAGTCGTCGAGCAGGACGATCTCGCTGGTCGCCAGCAGGTAGATGATCCGAAGGGTCGTCCCCCACCCACCCGAACGGGGGAGCCGGAACGAGTACTTCATGTCGAAGCGGTCCTGCAGCCCGCGCTCGACGATGCGCTCCTGCACGCGCCGGAGATTGCCCTCGATCCGGACGCGCTGGTCGGAGGCGAAGAGGATGCGGCCGGGCTTGACCCCGACGGTGCGCGTGATGGCCTGGTAGATCAGCCCGGCGTAGCGCTGCTTCGAGGGCGCACCGAGCAGCAGGGCCTTGAGCCGCTTGATCGGCCGGAATTTCTTCGGCTTCGGACGGGAGCGGAACAGGTGGTAGCTCCGCATGAGGAAATCGAGGCGCTCGAGGTCGACCGAGTTCTCCGCTATGCCGAACGACACGGTCGTGACGGCGCGGTTGCCGTCGTACAGGAAGACCCGTGAGCCTTCGTCGAGTTCGCGCAGGGATCGTCCGTCGAAACGGGCGGGCGCGACGCGCTCACCGTGGGCGAACATCACGATCCGCCAGGTGCCGTTGGGGATCGCCTGCCGGTCGCGGAACGTCGGGACGTCGACGTGCAGCTCGAACGAGCCGGGGGCCACCTCTGTGAACGGCACGGGGATGCGACGCCTGCCGTCGATGAGGCGGAAGTCGACGGCGGGCGGCGGGATCTCGCCCCACTCGGGCTCGAGGGGGGTCCACGGTCCGACCTGCTCGACGCTGAGGCGGATGGTGAGCTTGGCGCGCTCCCAGCTCAGCGAGTCGACCGTCACGTCGAACGGCGGCCGCGGTCGCACGACCTGCTCCGCCTCGACGGGTTCCACGGATGCCGCGGGCACAGCTGCGTCGGTCACGACCGGTTCCCCTCTCCGCGCTCCTCGTGCCATGCGATGGTGCGGTCCAGGCCGCGGCCGAGTCCCACGTGGGGCGCCCAGCCGAGGCTGCGGAGGCGGGTGTCGTCGAGCCCTTGACCCTTCACCGAGTTGTAGCGACTGTGGTCGACGCCCTCGGCGAAGCGCACCGTGAGGTCCTTGTCGGGCCGTGCCCGGGTGAACGCCTCGGCCAGTTCCCGGATGCTGATGAAGCCGTCGCGGTCGGAGACGTTGTAGGCGGTGTCCTCGCCCTGGAGGATCGCAGCGAACATCCCCGAGACGGCGTCGGCAAGGTACGTGTATGTGCGCCGCGCACTGCCGTCGCTGTTGAGCGTGATGTCCCGACCCGCGAGCACGTCGGCGGTGAAGTCGGCCTGGACGCGTCCGTCGTCGAGGGCCATCCCGGGCCCGTAGATGTGGCCGAAGCGCGCGATCGTGATGGGGACGCCGTGCTGCGCGTGGTAGCTCACCGCGATCGTCTCGGCGGCCCGCTTGCCTTCGGTGTACGAGGCGCGCGGGTTGAGGATGTCGACTGAGCCGTACTCGTCCTCGGCGACGAGCGAACCGTCGGACACCCGCTGGCCGTAGACCTCCGCGGACGACATCAGCACGAAGCGCGCTCCCGGCGACGCGACGCAGAGGTCGAGGAGCCCGAATGTGCCGGTGACGTTGGCGCGGATGGTGTCGACCGGGCTCGCGGCGTGGAGCGACGGCCGAGCCGGCGACGCGCCGTGGATGACGAGGTCGACGGGGCGGTCGATCTCGATCGCGTGGCGGACGTCACCGCGGACGAAGAGGAGATCTTCGCGGTCGGCGGCGTCCGCGAACTGACGGCGGGCCCTGTCGACGTCGCGGACGAGGGCGAGGACCGTGATCCCGGCATCCCGCACATCGTTGAGACCGAGGAGCGTGTAGACGGCGTAGGCGGGGATCATCCCGGCCGCGCCGGTCACGAGCACCGTTTTACCCGCGAGATCGTCCCACGGGAGGGGCTGCCCGATGATCTCGGCGACGTCGCCGTCGATGGTCGCACTCCCGGTCACGTGAGGAACCGGCGCGTGGGGTGTCGGTTCGCCGCCACGGGCTGTCTGTTCAGGCATTTTGCCGATTCTACGTCACCGGGCCTGCGAGGCCCTGAGCGACGGACGCCCTCACCGGAGTCCGAACCGGCGGAGGACGCGGCCCACGGTGCGGCGCAGGGTCGGGGTCGGAGTCGGGGCGGGCGCCGGCTTGGACGCCGGGGTCGAGTCCGTCGACGGTCGGCTGCTGCGCTCGAGGATGCGGCGGTCCTTGTCGGCACGCACGGTCCACGCGCCCGGCCCTCCCGGAGCGCGGTCACCGACGCGGACGTCGATCGTGCCGGCGCCGACGCCGGGCACGATGAGCTGCGCCGCGCCGTCGGCGATGCGCAGGCGAGCCGGGCGATCGGAGAGCTTGGACGCCCCCGCGGCCCACACGCCGACGACGGTCTCCACCTCGCCGGCGCCGTCATGGTGACCCGCGAGCTCGAGCACGAGGTCGCCGTCGACGAGAGCGGCGCTCTCGGGCGTCAACCGACGCACCGCTTCACGCTGGCCGCCGGGGATGATCGTCGCGTTCGTGCTGTCGTTCGGGTAGACGAGGTGCAGCCGGCCGTCGGTCAGCGTGACGGAGGCCGGGATCGTCGACTTCAGAGGACGATCGGTGGAGCTGTTGCCGAAGCGAGCGTGCACGTGGAGGTCCCAGTGCGTGGCCTCCTCGAGCGGGGCGCCCGAGGCGGCCGCGGCGGGGTCGACGGTGAACGACGCCGTCGCCGAGACGCGGACGGTGCCGTCGGGAAGGTCCTCGACGCGCACGTCGCTCTCGAGGGGCAGCGCCCAGGCGATGCGCGAACGACGCGAGCGCACGAGCCCCGAGACGGTGATCCCGTCGACGTCGGCCGTCATGTCGGTCGCCTCGGCGCTCACGAGGTCGCGGACCTCGGTCGGGAGTCCCTTGCGGATCCGGTCGCCGTCCCTCACCAGAGCGGGGACGGTCCCCTTGGAGTCCGCCCAGGTCACGTCGCTCGAGACGTGCAGGATGCCGCCCCGCCACTCCACCGTGGTCGCACGCGCCCACCCGGGAACGGCGGCGTCGGAGACGCAGATCTCCTCGAGAAGGTCCTGGCGATCGGCGCGGAGGAGCTCCGCGCGCACCCGCTTGGAGGAGTTCATGCGTCCCTCGAGACGCGCGAAGTCGAAGTCCCGCTGCAGCTTCTGCGCCTGCTCGAACATGAACCGCCGCTGCTTGGGCGTGCGCGTGACGTACTTGGAATCGAAGACGCCCACGAGACGGTTGCCGTACTGGTGCAGCTCGAGCTGCTCGCGCTGCAGGCGGTTCTCCTCGCCAGGGAGCTCGTCGATGATCGATTGGCAGACCCGCGGCAGCCACCGCCAGAAGTCCTCGCCGTGCTTGACGAAGGTCGAGGACCCGCTCCCCTTGGTCGTCACCCAGTGGTAGTAGGGGACGGAGGTCAGCGTCGAGATCACGCGGGCGTGGCGGGAGACCAGGACGTTGAAGAAGATGTCCTCCCACAGCACACGGGCACCCTCGATGAACCGGATGCCGTGTTCGTTGAGGAATGCGCGACGGTACATCTTGTGCGGGTTCATCGGGATCAGCGGGTGCACGTCCGTCCGGCCGATGGACTGCGGCCGGTCCTCGTCGTACGTGCCCATCCCCCACGACGCCGACGTCGTCCGCGCCTCCTTGCCGTTGACGGCGTCGGCGTTGTTCGCGACTCCGAACTCGTATGCCGCTCGGAGCGCGTCCGGGTACAGCTCGTCGTCGTGGTCCATGAACGCGATGTACTCACCCTGGGCCAGCTCGATCCCGACGTTGCGGGGCTTGGAAGGCCAGCCTGAGTTCTCGATCGCCTCGACCCGGACGTTGCTGTGCGTCTCCGCGAGCTTCCGCAAGCGCTGCAGGGTGTCGTCCGGGGAGCCGTCGTCGACGAAGATCACCTCGAACTCCGACGCCGGCATCGTCTGCCGCTCGAGCGAGCCGACGAGTCGGGCGAGGCCCTCGACGGACGTCTTGTACGTGGGCACGACGACGGAGACCTTGATCACCCGTTCATTTTAGGGGCGGGTCCGCCGCCGACCAGGATTCGCCGTCCGGGTTCTCCGTGTCCCTATGGGACGATGGGTGCCATGAAGGGCATCATTCTCGCGGGGGGTTCGGGGACGCGACTGCACCCGATCACATTGGGCGTGTCGAAGCAGCTGATCCCGGTGTACGACAAGCCGATGATCTACTACCCGCTGTCGACGTTGATGCTGGCCGGCATCCGCGACATCCTCATCATCACGACGCCGCACGACGCGGAGCATTTCGAGCGCCTCCTGGGGGACGGGTCGCAGTTCGGAGTACGGCTCTCGTTCGCTCAGCAACCGTCGCCGGACGGGCTGGCCCAGGCGTTCACGATCGGCGCGGACCACATCGGCGACGACAAGGTCGCGCTCGTCCTGGGCGACAACCTGCTCTACGGTCCGGGCCTCGGATCGCAGTTGGCCCGGTTCGACGACGTCGACGGAGGTGCGGTGTTCGCGTACTACGTGGGCGAGCCCCAGGCGTACGGCGTGGTCGAGTTCGACGAGGACGGCCGCGCGATCTCCCTGGAGGAGAAGCCTGCGGAGCCGAAGTCGAACTACGCGGTGCCCGGGCTCTACTTCTACGACAACGACGTGGTGCAGATCGCGAGGGACCTGAAGCCCTCGCCGCGCGGCGAGTACGAGATCACCGACATCAACAGCGCCTACCTGGCCGCGGGCAAGCTGCAGGTCCAGGTGCTCCCGCGAGGCACGGCCTGGCTCGACACGGGGACGTTCGATCAGATGCTGGATGCCGGTGAGTACGTCCGCACGATGGAGCGCCGCACGGGGCTGAAGATCGGGGTGCCCGAAGAGGTCGCGTGGCGGCAGGGATTCCTCACCGACGACGAGCTCCGCGCCCGTGCCGAGAAACTCGTCAAATCCGGATACGGCACGTATCTCCTCGACATCCTGAACAGGGGCTTCTGACCATGGCACACCTTCTCGTGACCGGGGGCGCCGGTTTCATCGGGTCCAACTTCGTCCACCACGTCGTCGCGCACACCGATCACACCGTGACGGTGCTCGACAAGCTCACCTACGCCGGCAATGAGGCGTCGCTGGCCGGGCTCCCCGAGGATCGGGTCGACCTGGTCGTCGGTGACATCGCCGACGCCGAGCTCGTGGACGGACTGTTCGAGAAGGCGGATGCCGTCGTCCACTACGCCGCGGAGTCCCACAACGACAATTCGCTGCACGATCCCCGTCCGTTCCTGGACACCAACATCATCGGCACGTACACGCTGCTCGAGGCCGCTCGTCGCCACGACACCCGGCTGCACCACATCTCCACCGACGAGGTCTACGGCGACCTCGAGCTCGACGACCCGGCGCGGTTCACGGAGCACACCCCGTACAACCCGTCGTCGCCGTACTCGTCCACCAAGGCCGGCAGCGACCTTCTCGTGCGCGCCTGGGTCCGCTCGTTCGGGGTCCGGGCGACGATCAGCAACTGCTCGAACAACTACGGGCCGTACCAGCACGTCGAGAAGTTCATCCCGCGACAGATCACGAATGTGCTGCGCGGCATCCGTCCCAAGCTCTACGGCAAGGGCGAGAACGTCCGCGACTGGATCCATGCCGACGATCACTCCTCCGCCGTGCTGACCATCCTCGACAAGGGTGAGATCGGCGAGACCTACCTCATCGGCGCCGACGGTGAAAAGGACAACAAGACCGTCGTGGAGCTCATCCTCCAGCTCATGGGGCACTCCCCCGACGCGTACGACCACGTCACCGACCGCGCCGGCCACGACCTCCGCTACGCGATCGACTCCACCAAGCTCCGCACCGAGCTCGGCTGGTCGCCCACCTACCGCGACTTCGAGGCGGGTCTTGCCGCCACGATCGACTGGTACCGGGCGAACGAGGCGTGGTGGGCGCCCGCCAAGGACGGCGTCGAGGCCTTCTACGCCAGCAAGGGTCAGTGAGCGTGACGGATTTCGGTAAAGCGCTCGCGCCCGTCGAGACCGGCATCCCCGGGCTCGTCCTGTGGGATCTTCCCGTGCACGGCGACAGCCGCGGATGGTTCAAGGAGAACTGGCAGCGCGAGAAGATGACCGCCGCCGGCCTCGCCGACTTCGGTCCCGTGCAGAACAACATCTCATTCAACGACGCCGTGGGGACGACCCGCGGCATCCATGCCGAACCGTGGGACAAGTGGGTCTCCGTCGCGACCGGCCGCATCTTCGGAGCATGGGTCGATCTGCGCGAGGGACCCACCTTCGGCACCGTGTTCACGGCCGAGCTCGACCCCTCGCGGGCGATCTTCGTCCCCCGCGGCGTCGGCAACTCGTACCAGACCCTCGAGCCCGACACCGCCTACACGTACCTCGTGAACGACCACTGGTCGCCGGAGGCGTCCTACTCGTTCCTCAACCTCGCCGACGAGACCGCGGCGATCGACTGGCCGATCCCCCTGGCCGAGGTGGAGATCTCCGCGAAGGACCTGGCCCACCCGAGGCTGTCCGACGTCGTCCCGATCCCGCCGAAAAAGACGCTCGTCGTCGGCGCCAACGGTCAGCTCGGACTCGCGCTGCGCGCCGCGTACGACGGCGACCCGAGCGTCGACTTCGCCGGTCGAGCCGAGCTCGACCTGACGGGCGACCTCTCCCACGCACGCCGGTGGCGCGACTACGGCACGATCGTCAACGCCGCCGCCTATACGGCCGTCGACGCCGCCGAGACCGATCGCGCCGGCGCCTGGGCGGGCAATGTCTCCGCCGTTTCGCAGCTCGCGCGGATCGCGACCGACAACGGCATCACGCTCGTGCACGTCTCGAGCGACTACGTCTTCGACGGCGCAGCGGATGCCCCCTATGCCGAGGACGCGCCGGTCGCTCCCCTGGGCGTGTACGGGCAGACCAAGGCCGCAGCCGATGCCATCGTCGCGACCGTCCCCCGCCACTACGTCATCCGGACGTCCTGGGTCATCGGCGAAGGCAAGAACTTCGTGCGCACGATGGCGACCCTCGCCGAGCGAGGCGTCGCACCCTCAGTCGTCGACGACCAGATCGGACGTCTGACCTTCACCGACGACATCGCCCGCGGCATCCGCCACCTGGTCGAGACCGGCGCCCCGTTCGGCACCTACAACCTGACGGGGGCGGGAGGTCCCGCCTCGTGGGCCGAGATCGCGGGCGAGGTGTTCGAGCTCACGGGACACGATCGCGACATGGTCACCGGTGTCAGCACCGACGAGTACTTCGCCTCGGCGACGGGGCCCGTGGCGCCACGGCCGCGCTGGTCGGTGCTCGATCTCGCGAAGATCGAGGCCACCGGTTTCGCGCCGCGCGAATGGCGCGACTCGCTGCGCGACCTCCTCGGCTGAGCCGGACGGTCGCGCGGCGGATCAGCCCCGTTCGAGTTCGGCGAAGGCGTCGTCGATGGGACCGTCGAACACGACGTTGCCCTTGCGGATGACGACGCCGCGCGAGCACAGGTTCTTCACGATGTTCTTGCTGTGACTGACGATCATCATCGTGACGCCCTGGTCGGCCAGTTCGCGCAGCTTCGCCTCGCACTTCGCCCGGAAGGGCGCGTCACCGACGGACAGCACCTCATCGACGAGGAGGACGTCGAGCTCCACGTGGATCGCGACGCTGAAGGCCAGGCGCATGAACATGCCGGAGGAGTAGTGCTTGACCTCCTGCTCGATGAAGTCGCCGATGCCGCTGAACTCGACGATCTCGTCGTAGCGCTCCTTCGTCTCCTTCTCGGTCATCCCGAGGATGGCGGCGTTCAGGAAGACGTTCTCGCGGCCCGTGAGGTCGGGGTGGAAGCCGGCGCCGACCTCGATGAGACCGGCGACACGTCCGCGCGTGAACACGCGGCCTTCGTCGGGCTCGAGGACTCCGGAGACGAGCTTCAGAGTCGTGGACTTGCCCGAGCCGTTGAGGCCCATGATTGCGACGGACTCGCCCTCCCCGATCTGGAAGGAGATGTCGTTCAGTGCCTGGAACTGGCGCGAGCGCGTCGACTGCCGCTTGACGACGCCGATGAAAGCGTCCTTCAGCGACCGCGCGGAGCGCTTGTTGAACCACTTCGAGACGTGCTCGACGATGATGCGGGGCTGAGCTTCGGTGGCGTTACGAGTCGACATCACAGGTCCTGGGCGAAAGTGCGCTCGGCGCGACGGAAGACGAACTGACCGGCGAACAGCGTCACGAGGATGACACCGACGGAGGCCACGACATGCCACTCGAACTGCGGCGGCCACCCGAGGTTGTCGGGCACCGGCGATGCGGCGTTCACGACGGGGAGCGCCCCCCAGAACGCGTGGTGGAACATCTCCACCGCGACGGCGAGCGGGTTGGACAGCCAGACGTGGAAGAGCCAGCGGAAGTTCTCGGTCCGGTGGTAGACCATCGCCCACGTGTAGAGGACGGGCACGGACCACGTCGCGATCGTCCGGATGATGTCGACCGTGTTGCTCGCATCGCGGAAGCGGACGTTCACCGCCGCGAAGAAGAGGCCGAGACCGGTCACGAAGAGGAGGACGAGCAGCATGCCGAGCAGGACCAGCCCGACGGCGGCGAAGCTCGGCAGCCATCCGAACAGGAGGCTCACGATGATGAGCACGGCCAGCTGCGGGAGGAAGTGCGTGAAGGCGCCGATGATCGCCGCCAGCGGGAAGAGCTCGCGCGGGAGGTAGATCTTGCGCACCAGGGCGCGATTGCTCACGATCGACTGCGTCGCGGCCCCGAGGGTCTCGTTGAACAGGTTCACGAGCACGAGCCCGCTGAACAGGTACAGCGGGAAGGCAGGGACGTTCTTGTGGACCTGGAGGATCTCGCCGATGACGATGTAGTAGACGAGGAACTGCACCGTCGGTCGGACATACGACCAGAACCATCCGAGGACGGAATTACGGTAGCGGAGCGCCGTGCTCTTCCCGATCAGCAGCCGAAGCAGGTAGCGGTACTCGAAGACGTCGAGGAGTCCGCGACCACGTCCGGGCGTGTCGAAGGCGCTGTAATCGATCTGTGTCACGGGGTTCCTTGCGAAGGCGGGTACCGCGGAGCGGCGGATGCCGTTCAGGCCGTCGATCATCCTATCCGACGGTTCCTGAGCACCCTCGGATCATCAGCGCAGGAAGTCGCCGCTCACCCAGCCCGTCCTGCCCTGGTAGGTGACCTTGCGCCAGACACCCGAGGTGCCGGTCACGGTCAGTTTCGTCCCCTTCGGGATGACGCTGATCTTGGTTCCGGACGCCGACGGGGTCGCCCGGAAGTTGAGAGCGGCCGTGGTCGTCTTCACGACCGCCGCCGGCGTCGACGACACCGCCTTCAGCTCGGAGTCCCGCATCCAGCCCTTTTTCGTGCCGGCGGTGACCGCGCGCCACGCACCGAAGGTGTCGTAGACGGTGACCTTCGTGCCCGCCTTCAGCGTCGTAAGGACCTTGCCCGAGGCGGACGCCGTCGCCCGAAGCGGCGTGGCCGCGATGCTCTGCTTGCTCTGACCGGAGACCGCCCCCGGGTTTTTCGCCGACAGCTTCGACGTGAACACCCAGCCCGTCAACCCGTCGACGGTGATCTTCGTGCGATCACCCGAGGCAGACAGCGCCTTGACGGTCGTCCCCTTGCGGAGCGTCGCCTGGATCGTCGCCGACGACACCGACGGCGTCATGTTCGTCGTGGTCGCGAGGTACATCGTCTTCGCCGCCGGAGCGATCGCGCCGAGCTCGGAGTCCCGCATCCACCCCTTCGTCGTGCCGGCGGTGACGGCTCGCCACGCACCGAAGGTGTCGGAGACGGTGACCTTCGTGCCGGCCTTCAGCGTCGTCAGGACCTTGCCCGACGCGGACGCCGTCGCACGAAGCGGCGTGGCCGCGATGCTCTGCTTGCTCTGACCGGAGACCGCCCCCGGGTTCTTCGCCGACAGCTTCGACGTGAACACCCAGCCCGTCAACCCGTCGACGGTGATCTTCGAGCGATCACCCGAGACAGACAGCGCCTTGACGGTCGTCCCCTTGCGGAGCGTCGCCTGGATCGTCGCCGACGACACCGACGGCGTCATGTTCGTCGTGGTCGCGAGGTACATCGTCTTCGCCGCCGGAGCGATCGCGCCGAGCTCGGAGTCCCGCATCCACCCCTTGGTCGTGCCTGCGGTGACGGCACGCCACTGCCCGTACGCGTCGTAGACGGAGACCTTCGTGCCCGCCTTCAGCGTCGTCAGGACCTTGCCCGAGGCGGATGCCGTCGCACGAAGCGGCGTGGCCGCGATGCTCTGCTTGCTCTGAGCGGCCGCGGCGCCCGGGTTCTTCGCCACCAGCTTCGACGAGGTGACCCAGCCCGTGATCCCGTCGACCGTCACCTGCGTGCGGTTCCCCGAGACCGACGAAGCCTTGACCGCCGCGCCCTTCCGGAGCGTCGCCACGATCACCGTCGACGTGGCCGTCGAGGCCACATTGTCGGGCGCCGAGAGGTACTTCGTGGTCACCACGGGCGTGACTGCGCCGAGCTCGGAGTCCCGCATCCAGCCCTTCGTCGTGCCGGCGGTCACCGCGCGCCACGCACCGAAGGTGTCGTAGACGGTGACCTTCGTGCCCGCCTTCAGCGTCGTCAGGATCTTGCCCGAGGCGGATGCCGTCGCACGCAGCGGCGTGGCCGCGATGCTCTGCCGATCCTGGCCGGAGGTCCCGCCGGGGTTCCCGACCGAGAGCTTCGACGAGTACACCCAGCCCGTCATGCCGTCGACCGTGATCTGGGTACGGTCACCCGACACCGTCAGCGCCTTGACGGTCGTCCCCTTGCGGAGCGTCGCCTGGATCGCCGTCGACGAGACCGACGGCGTCATGTTCGTCGTCGTCGCCAAGTACATAGTCGACGCCGGAGGGGCATCGTTCTTGACGGTCATGTAGTCGCTGTGGGACCAGTAAGTGGCTCCCGAGACCTGGATGCGCCACCAGACGCCGTACACACCGGTGCGCTGGTAGGTCTGCCCCCGGGTGATCGCACGCACGCCGGTCTGGCACTGCGTCGAGGGGGCCTTACGGGCATTGAGGCTGTCGGTGACGACCGTGATCGTGCCGGTCGCCTTCGTCACGCTCGACTCGGCGGGGACCGCACACGCGCCGCCGGCGGGCGCCGGCGTCGACAGGGCGGACTTCGCGACCCACAGGGAGGTGGATCCGCTCGTCACCCGCGCCCACGAGCCGTAGGTGCCCGTGAGGGTCACCTTCGCTGAGGCCTTGAGCGAGGTCGCGCCGGTGGTGCAGCCGCTGACCGGGGCAGTGCGCCCCGTGGTCGCGGTCGTGACCGTAGCGGGGCCCGATGCCGGGAGGACGTCGGGGGCCGCCGGCGCGGTGCACGCCTTGACGAGTGCCGCGGCTCCGCCGGGGTTCTTCGACACCTCGGGGGCGAACCACTGCACGTAGTAGTTGTAGAAGTTGCGGTTGCCGTAGCTCGAGCACGAGTCGCCCTGCGCGTACCCGGCGGCGAGCGCCGCCATGTTGGGGCGGTACGGCGTGTAGATGTACAGGTTCGCCGTCGCCTGGTTCTTGATGAGCACCTTGGAGCTGCCGCACGCACTGTTGGGGTGCCACTTGATCGAGTTCACCTGCCCCTTGCGGTAGCTGTACGACCCGGGGTTCTTCGCGTAGACCTGCTGCTGGCGGGCACCGAGGTAGACCTGGTTGACGAACCCGGCGGATGCCGCGCTGCACGGCGCCGTGTCGGGGCAGTTCATGCCCATCGCGGCGCGGTAGCTCCACTCGGTGGGCTTGGTGGAGGTGACGAGGCCCTGCTCCTTCTGGAGCATCACCAGGATCACCTTCGGGCTGATGTTGCACGCCTTGCCGATGGTGGCGATGATCTCCGAGGCGCGGACCTTCGTCTTCGCCGCGACCGCGTTGCAGTAGGCGTCCTTCGACTTCGGCTGCAGGTCGGCGGTGAAGTTCCGCAGGCAGGTCGGCCCTGAGGTCGCCTTGCACGAGGGGACGCGCTTCTCGAGGAACGACTGCGCCTGCGCGGCGGTCATCGATCCTCCGTTGAAGAACTCCGCGTCGCTGATGATGAAGCCGCCATCGGTGATCGACGAGGGCAGGCGGGGATCGGCCGCCTGAGCCGCCGTCGTGGGGACGACGGCCATGAGGACGCTGAGCGACAGCACGGTCGCCAACACCATCGCCATGCGCCGAAGGGGGTGTCGGGGCACGGAAGATGTGAGGCGCATGTGAACAGTGTTACTGAAGTCACGCTCTGATACCAGTCGAGACGGAAGATGTCTCGTGCGACACGCCGCTGCCACGGCGTTCACAGCCGACGTCAGAGTTCCGCGTGGAGTTGCCAGACGCGTTCCGCCGCGCCCGCCCAGCTGAACGCGCGACCCCGATCGGCTGCCAGGACGGCGAGCCGCTCGACCGTCGACGTGGACGACAGCGTGGCGGCGAGTTCGTCCCCCAGCGAGCCCGGATCGCCGGCGGCGAAGGTCGCCCCGTCGAGCAGAAGCTCTCGGTGGGTCGCACTCTCGGCCGCGACGATCGGGAGACCCAGTCGGAGGGCGTCGAGCGTCCGCCACGGGAACGCGCGCGAATCCGCGGGGGCGAGGTATGCGACGGCGCCGGCCATCACGGCGGCACGGTCGGGCGCTCCGAGGTGACCTCGCACGTGCAGGCGTCGTTCGGGCAATCCGGCCGCAGCGGCGAGCTCGGCGATCGCGGGCTCCTCCCCTTCGGGCGCGTCGATGACGACGACGGCGGTGTCCCGTCCGGACCGCACGACCGCCTCGAGCCCCGTCCGGAGCCGATCGGATGCCGCTGCCGAGCCGGCGAGCAGGACGTAGCCGTCGGGGAGGTCCAGCTCGCGGCGACGCCCGACCTCATCCGTGGGGACGCGTAGATCGTCCGAGGGCGCGCCCGCGATCACCCGCAGGCGATCACCGAGCGGGGCGAGCTCGGCCACTCGACGGGCGAGCTCGTGCGTGGGGACCACGACGGCGTCCGCGTGGCGGACAGCTCGGCGCAGCATGGCCCGGGACCAGGCGGCATCCGCTCGCGGAAGCTCGTCGGGGTCGTCCCACGGCCGCACGTCCCAGAGGGTCACGACGGTCTGATCGTGATCGTGGACGCGGTCGTGTCGGACGAGCGGGGCCGCGAGGGTCGCCGAGTGGATGAGCCCGTCGCCGGCTCCCGCCCGGAGTCCGCGGCGCCAGAGAGCGGATGCCGCGGCCGATCCGACGGGCAGTCGGTCGGCGGCGGCGACCCCCTGATCCGCCAGCGTGTCGTCGCCGGCGTCGCTCGGGACGATGGCGCGCACCTCGCACCCGCTGGGGGCTGTGGCGACGAGCCCCGCCGCGAGCTCACGGGAGGCGACGACGAGGTCCGGCCCCGTCGCCGGGGCGGACGGGTCGAACACGACGCGGAGCGTGGTCGTCATCGGTGATCCCTCTCGGCCGTCACGGCGCGGTGCTCGGTGCCGGTGTCGGCGGGTGCAGGAGTCCGTCGGCCATCCCCCGGATCTTCTGCCAGTCCGCGGAGGTGGGGTTGTCGGGGTCGATGTTGACGCCCTTCGGGGTGAGCTCGAGGTCCTGGACCTTCTGATCCTTCGCCTTCGCGCCGAGGTCGACGAGGAACGGCAGCAACGAGTCGGGAATGTCGGTCTGCACGAGGTTCTTGCCCGCCGCGACGATCTCACTGAACCGGGTCACGACGGTCGACGGGGTGGCCTGGGCGAGGATCGCGGTCTGAAGTTCGCGCTGACGGCGCATGCGGTCCCAGTCGCTCGTCGTGTAACGGGAGCGTGCGTACCACTGCGCCGTCTGCCCGTCCATGTGCTGCTTCCCCTTCTCGATCCAGCCCGTCGCCCACTCCTCGGCGGGCTGGTCGTGGTACCGGGGACCCGGCCCCTCGGGAAGGCGTTCCTTGACCGTGATCGTCACTCCGCCGAGCGCGTCGACCAGGTCGGCGAAGCCGTGCATGTCGATGAAGACGTGGTACGGGATCTTGATGCCGAGGATCCCCTCGGCGGCGTCCTTCGTCGCCTCGACGGCTGGGGTGGAGTTCTGCGCCGCGGCATCCGGGTAGAGGCTCTTCCCGCGATCATCGCGGCATGTCTCGACGGCGTTCATGAGCTGGTTGATGCCCGAGGACCATCCGCAGGTCTGCCCCGCGTGCCCCTCGAACCCGTTCGGGTAGAGGTCGTGCATCGGGCCGTCGGAGAACGGCACGTGGCGCAGGTCGCGCGGGATGCCGAAGATCGTGACGGCTCCCGATTCGGCGTTCACGGAGACGACCGAGATGCTGTCGAAGCGCATGGAGTCGCGTCCCTGACCGCTGTCGGCGCCGAGGAGGAGGAAGTTGTAGTAGCCGTCCGACGGGGGGACGCTGGGGCCCGACGCGAAGATCGACAGGCCCGATCGCAGCGGCGCGATCACCGACTGCGCCGTGTACGCGGCTGCGGAAGCGGGCACGAGGGCCAGGACGAGCGCCACGACCGTCGCCGCAGCGCGGGTCCGACCGGGGACACGGGACAGCCGGACGAGGCGGAGCGTGTCGATCGTGAGCACGACCCACAGCGCCGCATAGATCCAGAGCAGGATCTGCGCTCCGGTGAGCGTCCACGCCGAGGCCACGATCGACGTCAGCAGCGACCGCCACATCAGCCCCAGCAGCACGGCCGCCGCGAGCAGCCCCCACATCACGATCGTCGCCACGAGGCCGACGCGACCGAGGCGTCGGTTGCCGGCGAGGGTCTGCGCCGAGCCGGGAAGCAGGAAATTGGAGGCCACGAGCCACCACGCGCGCCGCGACATCATCGCGGGCGCCGAGTCGTCGGGGTGACGGAGCGGCCGCTCCTCGACGACGGAGCGTCCGCGCGTCGGACCCGAGGTCGATCGCGGCGGGCTCATGACACTCATCGGAGTACCTCCGCCGCGGTCCGGCTCACAGGGAGTCCTTGAGTCGTCGGTTCTTCTCCTCGACCTGCGACTCCAGGTCCCGGGCGTAGGCGGCGACGCGGTCGCCGACCTCCGCGTCCGTGGCGCCCAGCAGCCGCACAGCGAGAAGTCCGGCGTTCTTCGCGCCGTTGATGGAGACGGTGGCCACCGGGATGCCCGCGGGCATCTGGACGATGCTGAGAAGCGAGTCCAGGCCGTCGAGTGTCGAGAGCTGCACCGGGACGCCGATCACCGGGAGCGTCGTGACCGAGGCGAGCATGCCGGGCAGGTGAGCGGCGCCGCCCGCACCCGCGATGATGGCCCGCAGACCCCGCTCGCGCGCCTCACGCCCGTAGCGGAGCAGCTTGTCGGGGGTGCGGTGGGCGGAGACGACCTCGACTTCGTGCGCGATGCCGAAGTCCGTCAGGATCTGCGAGGCGTCGGACATGATGCGCCAGTCCGAGTCGGACCCCATCACGACGCCGATCAGAGGGGCGGAGGATGAGTGGAGGGGGCGATTCACTCGACCAGGCTAGGCGGGAGAGCTTGGAGAAGCCCGGAACGGCACGGGTCAATCGAGGAAGTAGGCCGCTGCCGCTCGCGCCTCGTAGACGACGGTGTCGAGATCGTCGCCGGCGACGTTGACGTGCCCCACCTTGCGGCCCGGACGGGGGTCCTTGCCGTAGGTGTGGATCTTGGCGGCAGGATGCGCCTCGAGGGCGGCGGGCAGGCGCTCACCGAGCGTCCCCTCGGCCGGCCCGCCGAGGATGTTCACCATTACGGCGTGCGGCGCGCGCAGCGCGGTGTCGCCCAGGGGCAGATCGAGGACGGCGCGCAGGTGCTGCTCGAACTGGCTCGTCACGGATCCGTCCTGCGTCCAGTGGCCGCTGTTGTGCGGACGCATCGCGAGTTCGTTGACGAGGAGCCGCTCGTCGCCCGTCTGGAAGAGCTCGACCGCGAGCATCCCGGTCACCCCGAGGCCCGTCGCGATCGCCTCGCCGATCTCGGCGGCGACGTCGGCGAGTCGGCCCGCCGAGTGGGGGGCCGGCGCGATCGCCTCGGCGCACACCCCGCCCTCCTGAACGGTCTCGACGACCGGGTAGACGATGAGGTCGCCCGACGGGCGCCGCGCGACCTGCTGGGCGAGCTCACGGCTGAAGGAGACGAGCTCCTCGGCGAGGAGCGCCCCGCCCTCCTCCAGCGCATCCAGCCAATCGGCCGCGTCGGCCGCGTCGGCGACGACGCGCACGCCCTTGCCGTCGTACCCGCCGCGCGGGGTCTTGACGACGGCGCGCCCGCCGTGCTCGGCGATGAAGGCGTCGAGGGATGCGGCATCCGCCACCGCGGCCCACTCGGGCTGCGGCATGCCCAGCTCGGCGAGCTTCGTGCGCATGTCGATCTTGTCCTGCGCGAAGGCGAGCGCATCGGGGCCGGGGTGCACGGCGACGCCGGCGGCGACGAGACCGCGGAGCACGTCCTGCGGCACATGCTCGTGATCGAAGGTGATGACGTCGACGTCCTTCGCGAAGGCGAGGACCGTCTCGAGGTCGCGGTAGTCGCCGACGGCAGAGGCTGCGAGTCCCGCCGACATCCCGGGCTCCTCCGCGAGCACCCGGACGTCGATGCCCATCTCCACGGCGGGCGCGATCATCATCCGCGCGAGCTGTCCGCCTCCGACGATTCCGACCTGCAGTGCCATGCCGCTCCTCCTGTCGTCTCCATCCTCGCGCATACCGGTGCCCGGTCGCAGACGGTCAGTCTTCGAGACCCGCGATCGGGATGCTGTGGGAGTCGCGGTGGGCGAGGATCTGGCTGACCTCGACCTGGTCCGACAGCGTCTCGTGCACGAGACGGACCGAGGGGATGTCGATCAGTCGGAGCGGCTCGTCCACACCGTTGGCGAGGGTCAGCGTGCCGCTCCCCCACATCCGCTGCAACGGACCACGGCGCTCCGAGATCGTGTAGCCCCGGGCGTGCGGGATGTCGGTGCGACGCCGGTTGAGGAGTCCGGCCCGCTCGATGACGCGCCGGGTCGTGACCGTATAGGTGTGGGCGAGCCAGCGGAGGTACGGGAGGACCACGAAGAGGAGGACGACGGCGGATGCGGCGCCCCACAGCATCCAGTCCTCCCACGGTTCGGGGAGGTTCCCGCTGAAGTACCCGGTCGCCCCGGCGGTGACGATGAGGACGAGCGCGGACCAGGCCAGTCGACGGGCGTGGCGGTGCAGCCGGGCGATGACGAGTTCGGGCGCGGCGGTGCCGGGCGCAGGCGTCCGGGGACGTCCCGGATACGCGGTCGGCTGGCTCACGG
Source organism: Microbacterium sp. 77mftsu3.1 (assembly GCF_900100525.1). Lineage (NCBI taxonomy): Bacteria > Bacillati > Actinomycetota > Actinomycetes > Micrococcales > Microbacteriaceae > Microbacterium > Microbacterium sp. 77mftsu3.1. The sequence goes on from NZ_FNCR01000001.1 coordinate 785,327, forward strand.
CACCATCATGACGCGCCCGGCGCACCGGTCCGCGCCGACGCGCCCGGAGCGCATCGGACGGAGGTCATCGGACGTGCACGACATCGCCTGCGGAGACGACGTGCGTCACGCCGGCGGCCTCGACGACGAGGCGCCCCTCGTCGTCGATCCGCTGCGCCGTGCCGATGAGGGTCGAGCCGTCCGGGAGCGAGACCGAGACGTCCGAGCCGAGCGTGGTGCACACCTCACGCACCGCCTGCATCGCGGCATCCGCGACCGTCCCCCCGACGGCGAGCGCCGCGACGGCGTCGCGGAGGCCCGTCAGGTAGTCGGCCAGCAGGCGATCCTCGTCGGCCGTGCGGGCGAGGGCGGCGAAGGACGTCGCGGTGGGGACGGGGAGCTCGGCGGCGGTCATCCGCGTGTTGACACCCGCACCCACGACGACCGTGTGGGGGTCTCCGGGCATGACCTCGGCGAGGATGCCGCAGATCTTGAGCCCTCCGACGAGGACGTCGTTCGGCCACTTCAGTCCGACCTCGCGGCCCTCCAACTGGTCGCGGACGGCGGAGGTCATGGCCGCGCCCGCCACGAGCGGGATCCATCCGCGGGCGGACGTCGGAACCGCCTCGACGCGGAGGAGCACCGAGACGGCGAGCGCGGAGTCCGGCGGGGTCACCCAGGTGCGGTCGAGGCGACCGCGTCCCGCGCGCTGATCACGGGTGAGGACGACCGAGAGGTGGGGATGCCCCTCGGGATCGTCGAACGCATCGGTCAGGAGCTTCTTGTTCGTCGAGTCGACGCTCGGGGCGATGTGGAGGCGCGGGCTGACCGCGGCGGCGCGGGGGTAACCGTTCTCGGGGATCGACATGCCGCCACCCTAGAGCGCGGCGACGGTCAGGCCCCGCGGGTTGACAGGCGGGGCTCTGAGGGATGCCACAGCGGATCCGCCGTGCCGTTGTCGCCGGTATCCAACGCCGCCGCGGGCGCGCTCGCTAGGGTGGAACCCGTGACCGATCAGCCCGACCTGTTCACGACCGCCGGCAAGATCGCCGACCTGCGTGCACGCTATGAAGAAGCCGTCGTCTCCGCCGAGGAGACCGCCCGCACCAAGCAGGGCGCGAAGGGGAAGCTCACCGCCCGCCAGCGGATCGAGCTGCTCGTCGACCCCGGTTCGTTCGTCGAGCTCGACGAATACGTGCGGCACCGCACCACCGCGTTCGGCATGGACCGCTCCCGTCCCTACGGCGACTCCGTCGTGACCGGCACGGGCACGATCCACGGTCGCACCGTCGCGGTGTACTCGCAGGACTTCACGACCTTCGGCGGCTCTCTCGGCGAGGTCGCCGGCGAGAAGATCATCAAGGTCATGGAGCTGGCGCTGCGCAGCGGCATCCCGATCATCGGCATCCTGGACTCGGGCGGCGCCCGCATCCAGGAGGGTGTGGTCGCCCTCGGCAAGTACGGCGAGATCTTCCGCCTGAACACCGCGGCCTCGGGCGTCATCCCGCAGATCTCCCTCATCATGGGCCCGGCCGCCGGCGGCGCCGTCTACTCCCCCGCCCTCACCGACTTCGTCATCATGGTCGACAAGACCAGCCAGATGTTCGTCACCGGCCCCGACGTCATCAAGACCGTCACCGGCGAGGACGTCGGCATGGAGGAGCTCGGCGGTGCGCACACGCACAACACCCGCTCGGGAGTCGCCCACTACCTCGCCGAGGACGAGGACGACGCGATCGATTACGCGCGCACCCTCATCGGCTACCTGCCCGACAACAACATGTCGGATGCCCCCGGGTACGAATCGGGCTTCGAGTTCGAGACCACCGATTCCGATCGAGCGCTGAACACGGTCATCCCGGATTCGGCGAACCAGCCGTACGACATCCACGAGGTCATCTCGCACATCGTCGACGCCGGCGACTTCCTCGAAGTGCAGCCCCTGTTCGCCCCGAACATCGTCATCGGCTTCGGTCGCATCGAGGGACGGACGGTCGGCATCATCGCCAACCAGCCGTCGCAGATGGCCGGCACGCTGAACATCGACGCGGGCGAGAAGGCCAGCCGGTTCGTGCGCTTCTGCGACGCGTTCTCGATCCCGATCCTCACCCTCGTCGACGTCCCCGGCTACCTGCCCGGAACCGACCAGGAGTGGACCGGCGTCATCCGCCGCGGGGCGAAGCTGCTCTACGCCTACGCCGAGGCGACCGTCCCCCTCGTGACGGTGATCCTCCGGAAGGCCTACGGCGGCGCCTACATCGTCATGGGGTCCAAGCAGCTCGGTGCGGACATCAACCTCGCCTGGCCCACGGCGGAGATCGCCGTCATGGGCGGCCAGGGCGCGGTCAACATCCTCTACCGCGGCGAGATCAAGCGCGCGGAGGAGGCCGGCGAGGACGTCGCCGCCGTCCGCACCCGCCTCGCGAACGAGTACACCTACAACGTCGCCTCGCCGTTCCTCGCCGCCGAGCGCGGCGAACTCGACGGCATCATCGAGCCGGCGCAGACCCGCGTCGCCGTCGCGAAGGCGCTCCGCGCCCTCCGCGGCAAGCGCGCGAGCCAGCCGGCCAAGAAGCACGGGAACATCCCGCTGTGAGCCTGCCCGACGACGCCCCGACAGCCGCCCCACTGCAGGTGCGGCGCGGCGACGCGAGCCCTGAGGAACTCGCCGCGGTGATCGCCGTCGTCAGCGAATCGCTCGCCCGCGAGGAGCAGACGGCCGTCGTGGACGAACCGACCGTCTCGGCATGGCAGGTGTCGGCTCGCGGCGTGCGAAGCGGCCTCCGCCGCGACGTGCCCTGGGGTCGCTGGGCGGGCTGAGCGGCTGCGGTCGGCTTTGTCCCCCAAAGTACCTACAGACACGCTTTTCGCGACCAGGAAGACTAATACCGCTGGAACGCTTCTGCGTTCTGTCGATCCGTATCCCTCAGAGCGCGGATCGGCATGTGCAGGTCGGTTTTCGGGTAACCACCTGCATGGCGAGGGGCGGGCGGCTTCGCCGCCCCTCGCCTCTTCCCTCACCGGGACATCGGCGCGTCAGCGCATGACTCCGCGTCGCGCGTCAGCGCTCGATGGGCGAACGCGGGTGGGCGATCTCGTGCCAGAGGTCGACGACCTCGTCCCCGTCGGGATCGTCGCGCCGACGCGAGCGGCCGACGACCGTGACCGCCACGCGCGGGTGCGGTGACGTGCGGATGTAGATGCGCTCCGACGACGCCCCCTTGAGCGCCTCGGCCAGGTCGGCGCGGATGCGGTCGAGCGCGCCCGGGGACACGGCATCCAGCCCGCCCTCGTCGAGCACCGTCACGGTGCTGCCGCGCAGACGCGCCTCCTGGAGCCGCCCCCGGACCGCCTCGTCGAGAAGGCGGGGACCGCGGAGTTCGTCTCGGAGCGATCCCTCGGCCAGGCGCGCGCGTTCGCGCTCCTCCGGCTCGAGGTCGCCTTCGGATTCGATCGTGCGGATGAGGAGCGGCCCCGCGACGGCGAGGGCCTGCTGCACCCGGACACGGCGCTCACGGCGCCTGCCCTCCTGGCTCGCGAGCCACTCGAAGGAACGGCGTTGGATGCCGGTGAGTTCGGCGGTGTCGACCGCCGCCCGATCGACGAGTGCCGTCAGCAGCTGCGCGGCGACGACCCAGACGGCCGCCCCCACGAGGCCCAGCGCGAGCGAGGCGAGGACGCCGATCCACAGGGACGAGGACACGCCGAGGAGCACGACGCCGATCCAGGCGATGAGGGGTCGCCGGCGCACGGTGACGATCGTGAGCAGCGCACCGATGCCGCCGAGACTCCAGGTGGCGAACGGCTCCTGGCGTGCGCTCTCGGCGACGGCGGACCACGTCGCAAGCGGGACGAGGATCGTCGTGGCGAGAACAAGCGCACACAGCCACAGCGGGAGCCCGCCCACGCGCGGCGCGGCGCCGCCGGGGGCGGGCTCCACCTGCGGCGCGTCACCGCCCGGCCGTGGGGTGAACCCCCAGAACACGCAGAGCCACGTGGTCACGAGGTACAGCGACAGGGCTGCGATGAACAGGGCGGGCTGCGGCACCGGGGCGGTCCAGACGAGCCCGCCCACCGCCAGGTAGGCGGTGAAGACGACCGCCACGATCGACAATCCGGTCTGGACGCGCACGTTCATCGCGTGTACTCCCATCGCAGCTCGACCGCGGTGCCGCGGCGGGTGCTGCGCACGCGCGCCTGCCCTCCGACGGCGGCGACGCGGGCGACGATCGACCCGCTGATCCCGAGGCGATCCTCAGGCACCGCCTGCACGTCGAACCCGTCGCCGGCATCGACGATCCGCACGACGACGCGGCGGTCGTCCGCCGTCACTTCGGCGTGAAGGCCGGCGCCGCCCGCGTGCTCGATCGCGTTGACGACCGCCTGCGCCGCGGCCAGAGCGAGGGCGCGCGCGACACGACCGGGGAGCGGCTGGGCGCGTTGGTCGACCGCGATCCGCACGTCGATGTCGACGTCGTGCTCGGCGGCGGCGGCGCGGATCCCATCGACGATGAACGTCGGCTCGACGGGTTCGTCGGGTCCTTCCTCGGCCTCGCGATCGGCGTTCGCCAGCCTCGTGAGGGCGTCGCGCGCCATCCCGACGGCCAGGTCGCGCTCGCGGGGGGTCGAGGCACGCTCGGCGGCGATGAGGGCGGCCAGCACGCTGTCGTGCATGAGAGCGGCGACGGAGATCCGTTCCTGCTCGACGGCGTCGGCCGCCGCTGCCGCGGCGTAGGAGCGGACGGCATCCTCGCGGGTGCGATCCAACCGCTCCGCCAGCAGCCGCAGCATCCAGCCGATCATGATCATGACGACGGCGAGGATGATGGCGTACACGACCTGACGCGACACCTGGATGACGCTCGTGACGTCGGCGCCGATCTGGATCAGCCGCACGACGCCGTAGAGCACCGGCACCAGCGCGCACCAGAGGTACTGCAGCAGCAGCGGGAACGCCAGGGCCGTCGCCACGGTCGCCACGTTCAGCAGGTACCAGATCCACGGTTCGGCGGTGGCGGATGCCTCGCGGCCCGCCGTCGCGATCGGCCAGCAGATCAGCACGAGGGGGAAGATGATCGCGAACGCCGCGGCGAGCGGCCGGTAGAACCGCCCCGCGACACCGGCGGCGATCATGAGCACGAGGGGTCCGAACGTGACGAACGTGAGGACCAGGTTCCAGCCGTGGTCCTCCTGGGTCGACCCGATCGCGTGGAACAGGGACTGGAGCCCGAGCACGGCGCACCCGACGGCGATGACGAACGCGAGGATGCGCTCGACGCGCTCGCGGGAGAAGAAGGTCGAATCGGGCGGGATCGTCAGCATCCCGGTCGTCGCGACCTCAGCTGCCACCGGAGTCCTCGTCGACCAGGCCGTCCTCCATCGCTCGGCGGAGAAGATCCACCTTCGTCGGGGCGGGACGGCCCACCTCGACGTACTTGACCCGCACGCGGGTGATGTTCTCCTTCGCCGTCGAATAGGCGACCCCGAGCCGTTCCGCGACGGACTTCAGCGGCAGACCTGCAGCGTAGAGACGCAACACGTCGCGCTCGCGTGACGACAGCTGCGCATCGGCGAACGCCCGGTCGCCGTCGATCGCCGACGCCCATTCGACGTTGTCGAGCGACTCGCCACGGGCGACCGTGTCGACGGCGGAGATGACCTCGTCGATCCGGGAAGCCTTGCTCACCACGCCGGCGGCCCCGGCGACCAGCGCCTCGCGCACCGCGGCGGGGCGGTCGGCCACGCTGTGGATGATGACCGGTGACCCGTCGTGGACGAGGCGCCTGACGTTCTCGGTCACGGTGGCCCCGTCGCCGAGGGTGAGATCGAGCACGACGACATCGGCAGGATGCTGCTGCGTGAGGGTCCGCCAGTCGAGGTATGCCGCGACGCTCTCTCCGGAGAAGACGACGCGCATCGTCTCCGTACGACTGCAGGCGGCCTCGAGGCCGAGTCGCACGGATTCGTGGTCGTCGATCAAGGCGACGCGGATCATGCGCTCACCCTATCCGTCAGCGCGTCAGCACGACGATCGCCTCGACGTGATGCGAGTGCGGGAACAGATCGAAGGCCCGCACCGACGGCGTCGTGTAGCCGTGCTCAGCGAAGGTGCCGAGGTCTCGGGCGAGCGCGACCGGGTCGCAGGCGACATAGACGATCCGCTCCGGCGAGAGGGCCACGAGCCGTTCGACGGCGTCCTTGCCCGCGCCGGCGCGCGGCGGGTCGAGGACGACGGTGCCGCGCGCGAGACGTGCGCGCTGAGCGGGCGTGGCGGTGTCGACGAGGTGGCCGAGCCAGCGGTCCACCCGCGCGGTCTCGGCGCGCGCGCCTATCCACGCCGCCAGGTTCTCGCCCGCGTGCTCGGTCGCCCGCGAATCGGATTCGACCGAGGTGATCCGGGTGCCGGGGCCGCCCGCATCCGCGACGGATGCCGCGAGGAGCCCGACGCCGCCGTACAGGTCGAGGTGCCAACCCTCCGGATCCACCGATCCGGCCACGGCATCGGCGACCGCGTCATGCAGGGTTCCCGCGGCGAGGCGATGGACCTGCCAGAAACCACCGGCATCCACCTGGAACTCGCGATCGCCGACCGTCTCGACCACGACCTCGCGAGCCGCGGGGTCGACGGGACCGGGGCGGCGCGAACGGGTTGACTCGGGCCGGGAGATGACACGCACGCGGCCGTCCGCCGGCTGGACGAGGTCGAGCCGGCCGGGCGAGCCGCCCTGGCGCCTCGCCATGGCGCGGGTGATGCCGGGGGTCGCCAGCGGAAGCTCCTCGACCGGGATGACGCGGTGGCTGCGCGCGGCGAAGGGTCCGATGCGGCCGTCCTCATCGACGTGCAGGCTCACCCGCGTGCGCCATCCGGTGCCGTCGGGAGACTCCTCGACGACACGGTCGCCCTTCATCTGCGCCGTCGGCGGCTCGATGGTGACGGGCGCCGAGGAGCCCGCGAACCGCGCGAGGGCGTCGCGGAGGACCTCGGCCTTCAGCTCGCGCTGGTGGCCGAGAGCGATGTGACCGAAGTCCGCTCCGCCGGGGCGATCCTCGGGCGCCGTCGCGACATCGGCGGGCGTCCACACGTGGGGGCGCCGGTGCGGGGAGGCATCCAGGACCTCGACGGTGTCGCCCCGCCAGAACGACGACTTCTTCGTGTCGGTGAGGGCGACGCGCACGCGTTCCCCGGGAATCGCGTCCGAGACGAAGACGACCCGGTTCTCGTGGCGGGCGACGAAGACGCCGCCGTGCGCGACGGCCGTGATGTCGAGGTCGAGGAGGTCTCCGGGTTGCATCCTCCGATGCTGTCACACCGCTCGCGGCTAGCGTGGTCCGCATGCGCGTCTGCCTCGCCTCCACCTCCCCCGCCCGCCTCATGCTCCTGCGCCAGGTAGGCATCGAACCCGCGACGCGGGCGCCGCAGGTGGACGAGGAAGCGGTGATCGCGACGACCGAGGCGGCGGAGGGCCGGACCCTGCCCCCAGAGGAGCACGTCCTCCTGCTCGCTCGGCGCAAAGCCGCCGACGTCGCGCAGACACTCGCTGCCGAGGAGTTCGAGGGGCTCGTCATCGGGGGCGACTCGATGTTCGAGCTCGACGGAGAGATCCTCGGCAAGCCGTACACGCCCGAGGCGGCGCGCGCCCGCTGGCAGTCGATGCGCGGACGCACCGGCATCCTGCACTCGGGACACAGCGTGTTCCTCGTCGGTCCGGAAGGCGCCCTGACCGAGGCGTTCGCGGTGGCCGCGGCATCCGTCTCGTTCGCGGCGGATGTGACGGATGCCGAGATCGACGCCTACGTGGCGACGGGAGAACCCCTGCTGGTGGCCGGTGCCTTCACGGTCGACAGCCTGGGCGGAGCCTTCATCGAGCGCGTCGAAGGGGACCCGTCGACCGTCGTCGGGATGTCGCTGTCGACGCTGCGGCGGCTGGTGCGCGAGCTCGACGTGGAATGGACGACGCTGTGGAACACGGCGGGGACAACCCCGGCGTCGTGGAACACGGCGGGGACAACCCCGGCGTCGCGGAACACGGCGGGGACAACCCCGGCCTAGTGGACTCCGCCACATGAATCCCGCATGACTTTGTGCGAGTGATCCAAAGAGTCCGGCAGTCACGTGGGTAGGCTCGAAGCCATGCCTGAGAGCGTGAACACTGGAATCTCGAAAGTGCTGATCGCCAATCGTGGCGAGATCGCGGTGCGCATCATCCGCGCCGCACGTGACTCGGGGAAGACCTCGGTGGCGGTCTACGCCGACCAGGACCGCGACGCGATGCACGCGCGCCTCGCCGATGAGGCCTACGCCCTCGGCGGAGCGACGAGCGCAGAGACGTACCTCTCGATCGAGAAAATCCTCTCGGTCGCCCGCCGCTCCGGCGCCGACGCCGTCCACCCCGGCTACGGCTTCCTGGCCGAGAACGCGGAATTCGCGCGCGCCGTCATCAGTGCGGGCCTCATCTGGATCGGACCGTCGCCCGAGGCGATCGAGGCACTCGGCGACAAGGTCACGGCCCGCCACGTGGCCGAGAAGGTCGGTGCTCCCCTCGCTCCCGGCACGCCCGGCCCCGTCTCCGGTGCAGAAGAGGTCGTCGCCTTCGCCCGCGAGTTCGGCATGCCCATCGCCATCAAGGCGGCCTACGGCGGCGGCGGCCGCGGCCTCAAGGTCGCCCGCGAGTTCGACGAGGTCGAGGAACTGTTCGAGTCGGCGACCCGTGAGGCGATCACCGCGTTCGGACGCGGCGAGTGCTTCGTCGAGAAGTACCTCGACAAGCCGCGTCACGTCGAGACGCAGTGCCTGGCGGATGCCGAGGGCAACGTCGTCGTGGTCTCGACGCGCGACTGCTCGCTCCAGCGCCGCCACCAGAAGCTCGTCGAAGAGGCCCCCGCACCCTTCCTCACGGCGGAGCAGAACGAGATCCTCTACTCGGCGTCGAAGGCCATCCTCAAGGAGGTCGGCTACGTCGGCGCGGGCACGTGCGAGTTCCTCATCGGGGCCGACGGCACCATCTCGTTCCTCGAGGTCAACACGCGCCTGCAGGTCGAGCACCCGGTCTCCGAAGAGGTGACCGGGATCGACCTCGTGCGCGAGCAGTTCCGGATCGCCGAAGGCGGCACGCTCGACTACGCCGACCCCGAGCCGGTCGGCCACTCGATCGAGTTCCGCATCAACGGCGAGGACCCGGGCCGAGGCTTCCTGCCCGCCCCCGGCGACATCCACGTCTTCAAGACGTTCGGCGGCCCCGGTGTGCGTCTGGACTCCGGTGTCACCGCCGGCGACAGCGTCTCGGGAGCGTTCGACTCGCTGCTCGGCAAGCTCATCGTCACGGGCCGCACCCGCGAAGAGGCGCTGGAGCGCTCTCGTCGCGCGCTCGACGAGTTCGAGGTCGCCGGGATGCCGACGGTGCTGCCGTTCCACCGCAAGGTCGTGCGCGACCGCGCCTTCACGGGCGAGGACGGCACGTTCGGCGTCTTCACACGCTGGATTGAGACCGAGTTCGACAACGACATCCCCGCGTGGGACGGCGAGGCGGGACCCTCGGCCGAGCCGGAGGGACGCCACACGGTCGTCGTGGAGGTCTCGGGCAAGCGTCTCGAGGTCAGCCTCCCCGACCGCCTCTCCCACGCCCCTGCCGCGGTCGGGCGCCCCGTCGCCGTGCCGCCGTCGCGGCGTTCGCACGCGCCGTCCGCCGTCTCAGGCGCGAGCGGTGACGCCGTCGCGTCCCCCATGCAGGCGACCGTCGTGAAGATCGCCGTCGAGGAGGGGCAGCAGGTCGTCAAGGGCGATCTCGTCGTCGTCCTCGAGGCCATGAAGATGGAGCAGCCCATCCAGGCGCACAAGGACGGCGTCGTCGGCGCGATCAACGCTCAGGCCGGTGCGACCGTCTCGGCGGGGCACCAGCTGCTCACCATCTCCTGACGGAGTGAGGCCTCGAGGGCCGGAGGCGACCCGATCGGGTCCGCCTCCGGCCCTCAGCTGTAGGTGTCCTCGTCGCGGGCGACCTGGTGCATCGCCCGCGTCGCGTCGGTGATGCTGCCGGCGAGCGAGGGGAACACCGCGAAGACGCGGGAGAGCTGGTCGACCGTGAGCCGCCGCTCGACGGCGATCGCGATCGGGTAGATCAGCTCGGAGGCGCGCGGAGCGACGATGACACCGCCGATGACGGTCCCCGATCCCTCGCGCGCGATGATCTTCACGAAGCCGTCCTTGACGCCCATCATCTTCGCCCGGGCGTTGGCCGCGAGCGGGAGCTTGTACACGGTGCCGTTGACGGCGCCCGACTCGATGTCGCGCTCCTGGCTACCGACGGTCGCGATCTCGGGTGCGGTGAAGATGTTGGCGGTGACGCGCTCCTTCTTGAGCGGGATGACGGTGTCGCCGAGCGCGTGGAAGACCGCCATCCGCCCCTGCATGGCCGCGACCGAGGCGAGCGGCAGGAACGTCGTGCAGTCGCCGGCTGCGTAGATGTTGGGCACCGAGGTCCGCGCGACGCGGTTGACCTGGATGTGGCCGGAGCCGGTGAGCTGGACCCCGGCATCCTCCAGTCCGATGCCTGCCGTGTTCGGGATCGATCCGACCGCCATGAGGCAGTGGCTCCCCTCGACGGTGCGGCCGTCCGAGAGGGTCGCGACGACGCCGTCCTTCGTGCGCTCGACCTTCTCGGCGCGCGACTTGGAGAGCACCTCCATACCGCCCCGGGTGAACACCTTCTCGATGACCGCGGCGGCGTCGGAGTCCTCACCCGGGAGGACCTGGTCGCGGCTCGAGATCAGCGTGACCTTCGAGCCGAGGTTCATGTACGCGCCGGCGAACTCGGCTCCCGTGACGCCGGACCCGACGACGATGAGGTGCTCGGGGAGGCTCGTCATGTTGTAGAGCTGCGTCCACGTGAGGATGCGCTCCCCGTCGGGCTTGGCGCTGTCGAGCTCGCGGGGCGACGCGCCGACCGAGACGACGAGGGTGTCGGCCTCGACGCGGTCGAAGTCGGTGCCGCCGGGACCGGTCGAGACGACGACGGCGTGCGTGCCGTCGAGGCGGCCGTGGCCCGAAATGATGCGGACGCCCGCGTCCACGAGCTGGGCCCGCTGATCGTCGGACTGCTGGCGGGCGAGGGAGAGGAGTCGCTTGTTGACGGCGCCCAGGTTGATGGCGATCTCGGGCTTGAGCGGCTTGCCGCTGTCGCCGCGGGCGAACAGCTGCACGCCGAGATCCGACGCGCCGCGGATCGCGACGGCGGCGTCCGCCGTGGCGATGAGGGTCTTGGACGGGACGACGTCGGTGATGACGGCGGACCCGCCGATGCCCGCGCGCTCGACGAGCGTCACCTCGGCTCCCAGCTGGGCCGCTGCGAGAGCCGCCTCGTATCCGCCGGGGCCGCCACCGATGATCGCGACACTCTGGGTGGTCTCGAAGCTCACAGACATGTGGATCATTCTTTCAGGCTGACGGGGGTTCGTGCGCCGCGCCGCGGAACGCATCGTGTGGCCGAGCGCGTCGGCGCTTCCTAGAGTGGGAGCATGCACGAGGAGACCCACCCGCTCGACGATCCCGCCATCGACCCGTTCGAGGTCGCTGACACCGCCGCCGCTGACATCGCACGCCTCACCGGTGTGGAACGCCATGACATCGCCCTGACCCTGGGCAGCGGATGGGGGAAGGCCGCCGAGCTCATCGGCGAGACGACCGCGACGCTCGACGCGACGGAGGTCACCGGCTTCAGCAAGCCCGCCCTCGCCGGGCACGTCGGGTCGATCCGCAGCATCCTGACACCCGACGGCAAGCGCGTCCTCGTCATCGGAGCGCGCACCCACTACTACGAGAACCACGGCGTCCGCCGCGTCGTCCACAGCGTGCGGACCGCCGCCGCGACCGGCGCGAAGATCATGGTCCTCACCAACGGCGCCGGCGGGATCAAGACGTCGTGGACGCCGGGACAGCCCGTCCTCATCAGCGACCACATCAACCTCACCGCGGACTCGCCGCTCGAAGGCGCGACCTTCATCGACCTGACCGACCTCTACTCGTCGCGCCTGCGCGACCTCGCGCGCACTATCGATCCGAGCCTCGACGAGGGCGTCTACTGCCAATTCCGCGGGCCGCACTACGAGACCCCGGCCGAGGTCCAGATGGCGAAGGCCATCGGCGGACACATCGTCGGGATGTCCACGGCCCTCGAGGCGATCGCCGCCCGCCAGGCGGGCATGGAGATCCTCGGCTTCTCGCTCATCACGAACCTGGCCGCCGGCATCCAGTCGACCCCGCTCAGCCACCAGGAGGTCCTCGAGGCCGGGCGCGACGCCGAGCCCGTCATCTCGGACCTGCTGGCCCGCGTGATCGGCGTCCTGTGAGCGAGGCCGTGCTCGAGACCGCCCGTGAGTGGCTCGCGCAGGACCCGGATGAGGCGACCGGGGCGGAGCTCTCCGACCTGATCTCGCGCGCCGAAGGGGGCGACTCCGCTGCGACAGCCGACCTGCACGACCGCTTCGACACCCGCCTCGCCTTCGGCACCGCGGGCCTTCGCGGGGCGCTCGGTGCGGGCTCGAACCGCATGAACCGCGTGCTCGTGAGCCAGGCGGCCGCCGGCTTCGCGGCCTACCTGCGTGACCGTGCCGGCGCCGAGACGCCGTCGATCGTCATCGGCTACGACGGACGTCGAAACTCCGACGTGTTCGCCCGCGACAGCGCCGAGATCTTCGCCGGTGCAGGACTCCGCGCGATCCTCCTCCCCCGCCTCCTGCCGACGCCCGTCCTCGCCTTCGCGGTGCGCCACCTCGGCGCCTCGGCCGGCGTCATGGTCACGGCATCCCACAACCCGCCGGACGACAACGGGTACAAGGTCTACCTCGGCGGTGACGACGACGGCGCGCAGATCGTGTCGCCGGCGGATGCCGAGATCGCGGCGCGCATCGACGAGGTCGCGGCGCGCGCGGACCTCGGATCGATCCCGCGCTCGGACGACTACGAGATCGCGGATGAATCCGTCGTCGACGCGTACGTCACCGCGACCGCCGTCGTCGCCCCCGCCCCGGCGGGCGCGGCAGGACTCAACTGGGTGTACACGGCGATGCACGGCGTCGGATACGAGACGCTCTCTCGCGTCCTCGAGACCGCCGGCTACCCCGCGCCGACGGTCGTGGCGGCGCAGATCGAGCCGGACGGCCGCTTCCCGACCGTCGCGTTCCCGAATCCCGAAGAGCCCGGCGCGATGGACCTCGCGTTCGAGACCGCCCGGGGCGCGGACGCCGAGCTGATCATCGCGAACGATCCCGACGCCGACCGGCTCGCCGTCGCGATCCCGGATGCCGCGGCCCCCGGCGGCTGGCACCGGTTGACCGGCAACGACGTGGGGCTCCTGCTCGGCTGGCGTGCCGCTCGCACCGCGACCTCGGGAACCCTCGCGTGCTCGCTCGTCTCGTCGCCCGGTCTGCAGACGATCGCCGAGCACTACGGCCTCGACTTCACGGCGACCCTCACCGGATTCAAGTGGATCTCCCGTGCCCCGGGCCTCGTCTACGGCTTCGAGGAGGCGCTCGGCTACCTCGTCAACCCGGGCACGGTCCGCGATAAGGACGGCATCTCGGCGGCGGTCGCGATCCTCGGCCTCGTCGCGGAGGCCCGCGAGGAGGGCAGGACGCTCGGCGACCTGCTCGACGAGTCCGCGGCGACCTTCGGACATTTCGCGAGCGGCCAGGTCTCGCTCCGTGTCGACGACGTCTCGGTGATCGGCCGGATCATGACGGCCCTGCGCGCGGCGCCCCCGGCATCCATCGGCTCGGTCGCCGTGGAGCGCATGGAGGACCTGCTCACGGCGCCCGAAGGCTCGCCGCGCGGCGATGTCCTGCGCCTCTGGCTCGAGGACGGGTCGCGCGTCATCGTGCGCCCGAGCGGCACCGAGCCGAAGCTGAAGGCCTACCTCGACGTACGCGGCGAGTCCGCCGAGGATGCCGCTGCGCGCCTGAGCGGGGTCGACGCCGGTGTGCGCTCCGTGCTGGATGCGGCGCAGGCATGACGACCGCACTGATCGAACCGGTCACCCTCCGACACGGCCGGGTCGAGCTCGTGCCGCTCGACCCCTCGCACGCGGATGCGCTGGCATCGGCACGCGACGGGCTCGAGTACGCCTGGTACACGGCGATCCCGGCATCCGTCCCCGATGAGATCACGCGGCGCCTCGCCGAGCGGGACGCGGGCCGGATGAATCCCTTCACGGTCGTCGTCGACGGTCGCCCGCAGGGCATGACGACGTTCTGCGAAATCGACGCCGAGAACCGGCGCGTCGAGATCGGATACACGTGGCTGTCACGCGACGTGCAGCGCACCGAGGTGAACACGACGGCGAAGCGGCTGCTGCTCGGCCACGCGTTCGAGGCGTGCGACGCGATCGCGGTCGAGTTCCGGACCTCGTGGCACAACCGGCAGTCCCGAGCGGCGATCGAACGGCTCGGCGCCCGTCAGGACGGCGTGCTCCGCAACCACCGCATCGGACCGGGTGGGACGATGCGCGACACCGTGGTGTACTCGATCCTCCCCCACGAGTGGCCGGGTGTCCGGATGGGACTCGACGCGCGCCTCGTGGGCTGATCAGCCGTCGACGACCGCGACGAGCTCGTCGAGGAAGCCGGCGAAGCTCGTGCCGCGGCGGAGGATCCGCTGCACGCTGTCGCGCTCGCTGAACACCTCGACGAATTGCTCGAACACCGTCTGGAACGCCTCGCGGTCCGACTCCGAGAACGCCACCATCGCGACGACCTGCACGCGCCCGTCGCCCCAGCGGATCGACGGGTCGGCGAGGCCCACGGCGATCGCCGTCCGCGTCGCGGTCATGCCGATCGCGTGCGGGACGGCGAGCGCATCGGTGAACGCGGTCGACGAGATGCGCTCCCGCTCGAGCGTGCGATCGACGTAGTCCTCGGTGATGACACCCTGGGCGGCCAGGAGCCCGCCGAGACCGCGGATGACCGTCTCCTCGTCGGCGTCGGCGGGCAGCCGTGCGACGAACGCATCGGGCGAGAAATAGCGCTCGAGCTCGGCGCGGAGCCCCGCGAGGCGTCGCGCCCGGCGGGCACGTGCCGCGGCCTGCTGCACGCGCTCGACGTCGGGCTCGGTGAGGAACGGCTGGATCCGCACGAGCCGGTCGGAGGGCGTGGGGGGATCGATCGTGGTCAGCACCAGGTCGGTGTCGAGCCCTGACCAATCGGGATCGACACGCGTCTCGACCGCGACGACCTCGATCTCGCGACCGAGGGCGCGATCGATGCTCGTGCGCAGCAGCTCGTGCATCTCGTAGTAGCCCGGGCAGACGAGCGTCGCCGTCAGCAGACGAGCGGACTGACGCGAGCGCTCCAGTCGGCCGCCGACGTGCATCGCGATGTACGCGATCTCGTCCTCGTGCAGCGGCGCGCCGACGACGACGCGGAGCTGCTCGGCCATGAAGACCGCCACGTCGAAGATCATCGGGTAGCTCGACTTCAGCGACCGGGTGAGGGCGTTGCGCGACCACGCCCGATCCTGGGCGCGCTGCCGCAGGTTCTGGACGTGCAATGCGAGCCTCAGGATGAAATCGTCGTGGTCGATGTCGACGAGGAACTCGGATGCCGCTCGCGCGACGACCGCTCGCACGGCCTCCTCGACGTCGGCATCCAGTCGGTCTCGGATGACCGCGTCGGGCTCCGCGGCACCCGGAGCGACGACGCGGGTCTGCACGAGCGCGGCCAGGTGGTCCCGGTCGCCGTCGCCGAGGTGGACGCCCAAGTGGGTCACGGCGAGCCGATCGAGCAGATCGGCGATCTCGCCGCGCGCCGCCGAGTCCCCGACCGGCTCGCCGTCGAGCCCGCGGCCGCGACCGACGCGGTCGGCGGCGATCGCGATGTGCATCATCACGTCGCCGATGCCGAACTCGTTCACGAGGTAGCCGAGTTCCCCGAGACCGTCGACCAGCTCGGCTTTGAACGCACCCAGGGCGGAGGTCTCGGCGGTGCTCTCGCCGAGGGCACGTCGGAGTGCCCGCAGATCGAAGGCGCCCTGCTCCATCTCGTCGTGGACGAGACGGCTGAGCAACCGGCGTTGGGCCATCTCGGTCCCCGACAGCCGCACGCGTTCGGCGGACCGTTCCAGCGTGAGCTGCGTGCCGCTCAGGAGCGCGCGCACCCGGCCGAGGTCTGCCTCGAGCGTCGCTTCGCTCACGTGGAAGTGCTGCGCCGCGTCGTAGACGTCGATTCCCGCGGGCGCGTCGAGCAGGTCGCGGACGAGTCGGTGCAGGCGATCCCGCGGTGTCTCCTCTGCGACCGTCCGCAGCGCCCCTGGGGCTCCGGGCCCCGGGCGGTACCCGGAAGGACCCGACTCGATCGCGTCGCCGCCGGGGACGCGGGCGTTGAGCGCCGCGACGTAGGAGCGGATGCTGCGGGGCGTGACGCCCACGACGTCGGCGAGCTCGCCGGCCGTCCGCCACGCGGCATCCCGGATCAGGAGCGCCATGACCTGGTCCTGTCTCGCCCGGCTCACCCGTCCAGTCAACCATCTGTGCGACCAGGGGGTTTCCTCCCCCGCGGAAGAACGGCTGGTTGTCGCTTCCTGGGAGTCGGATGAGAATAACAAGGAGACAAGGAGGCGGATCGATGAAGATCCTCGTCGTCTGCGGCGCCGGTGCGTCGAGCACGTTCGTCGCCCAGCGTCTGCGGCACGCCGCACAGCGCGAAGGCAGGGACCTGTTCGTCCGCGCCGGAGTGCCCGGCATGGTCGCCACGGAGGCCGACGCCGGCGACGTGGTGCTCGTGGGTCCGCACCTCGCCTCCGCCCTCCCCGACATCGAACGGGATGCCGCCACCCGACAGGCGCGCACCGTGCTGCTGCCGGAGGACGTCTTCGACGACCGTGACGGAATCCGCACGCTCGCCCTGGTGAACGCCGCGACAGCGGCAGACCGCAGTGAAAGGACCCCGCGATGAGCGCACCGGCCAGCCGGACCGTGAGGATCGGCTCCTCCAACGGCCTGCACGCCCGCCCCGCGAAGATGTTCGCGCAGGCCGCGAAGGATTCCGGCATCCCCGTCACGATCTCGAAGGGATCCGGCGGAGCGGTCAACGCCGCCAGCATCCTCAGCGTGATCTCGCTCGGTGCTGAGAACGGCGACTACGTGACGCTCACCGCAGACGGCGCGAACGCCGAAGGGGTGCTCGACGCCCTCACCGAACTTCTGACCACCGACCACGACGCCTGAGGGACACATGACTGAGCTTCGAGGAGTAGGAATCGGCCTGGGCGTGAGCCACGGCCCCATCGCGCGGATGGCGGAGCCGCTGCCCGCGCCGAAGGACGAGAAGAGCGCACGGAGCGCCGACGAGGAGACCGCGCGCGTCCGTGCCGCGATCGAGGCGGTCGCGCGCGAGCTCGAGCAGCGCGGCGAGACCGCGGGAGGTGCCGCGCAGGAGGTCCTCGAGGCGCAGGCCATGATGGCCGAGGACCCGGCGCTCGAAGAAGAAGTCACGAACCGCATCGGCGCCGGCAAGACCGCCGAGTTCGCCGTCTTCGACGCTTTCGCGTCGTTCCGCGACACGCTCTCCGCGATGGGCGGCTACCTCGGCGAGCGCGCCGCCGACCTCGATGACGTCGCTCAGCGCGTCATCGCCCACCTCCGGGGCGTCGCCGCTCCCGGAGTGCCCGACCCGGGGCATCCGTTCGTCCTCGTCGCGAAGGACCTCGCTCCCGCCGACACCGCGCTCCTCGACCTCGACAAGGTCCTCGCGCTCGTGACGACCGAGGGCGGCCCGACGTCGCACACCGCGATCCTCGCCCGCGAGAAGTCCATCGTCGCCGTCGTCGGCGTCCGCGGTGCGGCCGGTCTCGCCGAGGGCGAGACGGTCGTCGTCGACGCCGCGGCCGGTGTCGTCACGACCCAGCCGACCGACGACGACATCGCCCAGGCGGAGCGCCGCGAGGCCGACCGCGCCGCCGCGGCGGACGCCCCCGTCACCCCGGGGGCGCTCGCGGACGGTACCGCCGTGCCGCTGCTCGCGAACCTCGGCAAGCCGCAGGACGCCGCGAAGGCCGTCGAGCTCGGCGCCGAGGGTGTGGGCCTGTTCCGCACGGAGTTCCTCTTCCTGAGCTCCTCGCAGGCCCCGACCGTCGAGGAGCAGACGAAGGCGTACACCGAGCTGCTGCAGGCGTTCCCCGGCAAGAAGGTCGTCGTCCGTGCGCTGGATGCCGGCGCCGACAAGCCGCTCGCCTTCCTGAACGACGCGCACGAGGAGAACCCGGCCCTCGGACTCCGCGGCCTCCGCGCCCTCCGCGCCAGCGAGGACATCCTGCGCGAGCAGCTCACCGCCCTCGCCAACGCGGATGCCACCACCGAAGCCGACCTCTGGGTCATGGCACCGATGGTGTCGACCGTCGAGGAGACCGAGTACTTCGTCACGCTCGCGAAGGAGTACGGCATCAAGACCGCCGGCGTCATGGTCGAGGTCCCCTCCTCGGCTCTGCTGGCCGACAAGGTCCTCGCCCACGCCGATTTCGCCTCCATCGGGACCAACGACCTGACGCAGTACACGCTGGCGGCCGACCGCCTGCTCGGTTCGGTCTCGTCGTTCCAGGACCCGTGGCATCCCGCCGTCCTGCAGCTCGTCAAGGCGACGGGCGACGGCGGACGCGTCAACGGCAAGCCGATCGGCATCTGCGGTGAGGCCGCGGCCGACCCGATGCTCGCGGTCGTCCTCGTCGGCCTCGGCGCGACCACGCTCTCCATGGCACCGACGGCGCTCGCAGATGTACGCGCCACCCTCTTGCACCACAGCCTCGACGACGCGAAGCGCATCGCCGAAGCAGCCCTCGCCGCATCCGATGCGGCATCCGCCCGAGCCGCGGCCCAGGAAGCCGCAGCACAGCACACCGCCGCATGAACCGCGGCACACAAAAGGAGACACAGCACATGTCAACGGCGACAACAGCCACACGCGGCGCAAGCCGCGCACGCGTCGGCGTGCAGCGATTCGGAACGTTCCTGTCGGGCATGATCATGCCCAACATCGCAGCGTTCATCGCATGGGGCTTCATCACGATGCTCTTCATTCCCGACGGGTTCTTCGGCGCCAACAGCCCCTTCGGCTGGCACTGGTTCCCGGTCGCGGAGATCCTCGGCGGCGGCGGCGACGTCTCCGCAATCGGGTGGGAGGGTGCACGCACCGCGCTGACCGCAAGCGACAACGGCACCTACACGGGCTACGTCGGCATCGTCGGGGCGATGGTGACCTACCTTCTGCCCCTTCTGATCGCGAACACCGCCGGCCGCATGGTCTACGACGCCCGCGGTGGTGTTGTGGCGACGATCGCCGTCATGGGTGTCATCGTCGGCACCGACCAGCCGATGTTCCTCGGCGCCATGATCATGGGCCCGCTCGCCGCGTGGGTCACGAAGCAGATGGACAAGCTGTGGGACGGCAAGATCAAGCCCGGCTTCGAGATGCTCGTCAACAACTTCTCGGCGGGCATCCTCGGCATGCTCCTCGCGATCTTCGGCTTCTTCGCATTCGGTCCCCTCATGCTCGGAATCGGCCGACTGCTCGGCGGGATCGTCGACTGGCTCGTGTCGCTCAGCCTGCTGCCGCTGCTGTCGATCTTCGTCGAGCCGGCGAAGGTGCTCTTCCTCAACAACGCCATCAACCACGGTGTGTTCACGCCGCTGGCTCTCCAGCAGGTCGAGGATGCCGGTAAGTCGATCCTCTTCCTCATCGAAGCGAACCCCGGCCCGGGCCTCGGCCTGCTGCTCGCGTTCACGTTCTTCGGCGTCGGACAGGCGAAGGCATCCGCACCGGGCGCCGCGATCATCCAGTTCGTCGGCGGCATCCACGAGATCTACTTCCCGTACGCACTGAGCAAGCCCGCCACGATCCTCGCGCTGATCGCCGGTGGCGCAAGCGGTGTGACCGTCAACATGCTGTTCAACGGCGGACTCCAGTTCCCCGCCGCTCCCGGCAGCATCATCGCGGTCACGGCCGCGGCGATCGGTGCCGGCGTGCCGAACCTGCTCGTCGTCTACGCATCCGTCGTCGTCGCAGCCGTCGTCACGTTCCTCATCACCGCTGTCATCCTGCGGGCGTCCCGCAAGCGCGACCTCGCTGCCGAGGGTGACACCTTCGACGCCGCGATCGCGCAGACGGAGGCCAACAAGGGCAAGTCCTCGTCCGCGATGGACGCCCTCCGCGGCTCGGGTACGGCGACAGCCGCCGCATCCGCCCCCGCCGGCACCGCCGTCGCCGAGCGCGAGATCACGAACGTCGTGTTCGCCTGCGACGCCGGCATGGGCTCGTCCGCGATGGGCGCGAGCGTGCTCCGCAACAAGTTCAAGAAGGCGGGCGTGGAGGGCGTCACGGTCACCAACAAGGCGATCGCGAACCTCGACCCGTCCGCCGACCTGGTCATCACGCAGCAGCAGCTGACCGACCGCGCGCGTGGAGTCACCCCCGACTCCCTGCACGTCTCGGTCGACAACTTCATGAACTCGCCGAAGTACGACGAGGTCGTCGAGATGGTGCGTCGCCAGCGCGGCGACGTCTGATGCACGCCGCTGCGGGGTCGGGAACAATGGTCCCGACCCCGCAGCATCCTTTTTCCCACCCCCTCAGAAGGAGAACGTCATGGCTCGCGAAGTCCTCACCCTCGGCCAGATCCGCATCCACTCCGGCTCCGTCAGCCAGGAACAGGCCATGAAGGAGGCCGCCGACATCCTCGAGGCCGCCGGCGCCGTGACGAGCGCCTACTTCGACGCGATGCAGCAGCGCGAGGTCGCTGTCTCGACCTACATGGGCAACGAGCTCGCGATCCCCCACGGAACGAACGAAACCAAGGAGGCGATCCTCGACTCCGCACTCTCGTTCGTCCGCTACGACGGCGGCGTCGACTGGGGCGGCGAGCACGTGTCGTTCGTCGTCGGCATCGCCGGCAAGGGCGACGAGCACCTCGAGATCCTGTCGCAGATCGCCCTCCTGTTCTCCGAGGACGAGGAGGTCGCGAAGCTCAAGGCCGCGCAGACGCCCGAGGAGCTCTACCAGCTGCTCGCCACGGTGAACAACGCATGAAGGCCGTCCACTTCGGCGCCGGAAACATCGGTCGCGGCTTCGTCGGACTGCTCTTGCACGAGGGCGGGTACGAGCTCGTCTTCTCGGACGTCGCCCCGACCCTCGTCGAGACCATCAACGCGGCATCCGAGTACACGGTCCACGAGGTCGGGCCGGGCGGAGGCGACAAGACCGTCACCGGCTTCCGGGCGATCAACAGCCAGGCCGACCCGGATGCCGTCGCCGACGAGGTCGCTGCGGCCGACGTCGTGACGACCGCCGTGGGACCCAACATCCTGCCGTTCGTCGCACCGCACATCCTCGAGGGACTCGCCCGTCGCTCCGCCGACGCGAAGCCGCTGCAGGTCATGGCGTGCGAGAACGCGATCGGCGCGACCGACACCCTCCGCAGCGAGATCGAGAAGCTCGCCGGTGATGCGTGGGGCGATCTGTCCACGCGCGCCGTGTTCGCCAACACCGCCGTCGACCGCATCGTCCCCGGCCAGCCAGAGGGCGCAGGCGTCGACGTGACGGTCGAGCCGTTCTTCGAGTGGGCTATCGAGCGCGGACCGTTCGGCGACGACCTGCCGAACATCCCCGGCGCGCACTTCGTCGACGACCTCGCCCCCTACATCGAGCGGAAGCTCTTCACGGTCAACACCGGCCACGCCGCCACCGCTTACTTCGGTGCCGCCGCGGGGATCACCCGGATCTCGGACGCCCTGGCGGACCCCGGCATCCGGGGCAAGGTCGAGCAGGCACTCGGGGAGACCTCCGCGTTCCTCGCGGCCGCGCACGGGCTCGACCCCGCCGAGCTCGCCGAGTACCGCGCGACGATCCTCGAGCGGTTCTCCAACGAGGCCCTGCCCGACACCGTGCAGCGCGTCGGCCGTCAGCCGCTGCGCAAGCTGTCGCGTCACGAGCGCTTCGTCGGCCCCGCCTCGGCGGCCGCCGAGCGCGGTCTCGGCGTCGACGGACTCATCGCCGCGATCGCCGCCGCACTCCGCTTCGAGGACGCTGCAGACCCGCAGGCCGTCGAGTTGCAGGAGCGCATCCGAACCGAGGATGCCGCGGCCTTCACGGCATCCGTCACAGGTCTCGAGCCTGCCCACCCCCTGTTCGCACGCATCCAGGAGCAGGTCGCCCAGCGGCAGACCGAGCTCGGCCTCTACAGCGCGTGAGCGCGTCGAAGCGGCCCCGCTCCCGGGCACGGCGCATCGTCTCGATCGTGCTGCTGTCCGTGGCGGGGCTGCTCGTCGCCGGTATCCTCGGCATCGTGATCTGGAGCCAGGTCGGCGTCATGGGCGCCGAGGCCGGCCCGCTCGCCTCGGTGCGCGAGGACGACCGGATCGCCGTGGCCGACACCGGCGGCAACGTCGTGATGTCGCCGTCCTCCGGAGAGAGCACCGTCGGGCTCGTCTTCATCCCCGGGGCGAAGGTGGACGCCGAGTCGTACGAGGCGAAGCTCGCGGGGCTCGTCGCGGAGGACGGGATGACGGTCGTCATCACCCGACCGTGGCTGAACCTCGCTTTCTTCGACCCCCGGCCGCTGTCGACGTTCACCGATGCCGCGCCCGACGTCGACACCTGGCTCGTCGGCGGCCACTCCCTCGGCGGGGTGCGCGCCTGTCAGCTCGCATCGGATGCCGGCGGCCTCGTACTCTTCGCCTCGTACTGCGCGAACGACCTGTCCGGTTCCGGGCTTCCCGTGCTGAGCATCTCGGGCTCCGAGGACGGGCTGTCCACCCCCGAGAAGATCCAGGATGCCCGCGGCATGCTGCCCGCCGACGCCGAGTTCGTCGAGATCCCCGGCGCCTCGCACGCCTCCTTCGGCGACTACGGCCCGCAGGCCGGCGACGGCACCCCCACGATCGACGACCCCGCCATGACGGCCGAGATCACGGCATCCGTCGCGGAACTCCTCCCCCGCCTCTGACTCGCGGTCGAAGTCCCCCTTTGGCCGGGTATGCGCCCGCGATACCCGGCCGGATGGGGACCTCGGCGGGTCACGGCGTCCATCCCGCCTCCCGGAGCGCGCCCTCGACCATGCGGACCGCAGTCCGTCCGTCGCCCTGCAGATGATGGCGCAGGATGCGGATCAGCACCCACCCCTGTTGACGGATGTCAGCCCACCGGTCGGCATCGCGCTCGAACTGCGCGCGGTCCTCGGCGTGCTGGCGCCCGTCGTACTCGACAGCGACTCGCCACTGTTCATACGCCAGGTCAAGCCGTGCGACGAACCGACCGTCCGGCGCACGAATGACGATGTTGAGTGCAGGCTCCGGGAGTCCTGCGGCGCGCACGACCAGCCGCAGCCGCGTCTCCTGGGGCGACTCGGCACCGACGCGCACGTCGGAGAGCGCGGCTTCCAGCGCAGCCTGTCCCCGCCCCACTGCCCTGGCGACTTCCGCGGCGAGATCGTCCAACGTGAGCAGACCGCCGCGCACACCCACGAGGAAGTCCCCCGCCGCCACCAACTCCTCGTGATTCCACCAGGAGGCGACGTGGCGCCATGCCCTCGCCGGCCCTTTGACGCGCAGCCCCTCCACCACCCGCACGTCGGTGACACCCGGACCGAGCCGATGACCTACGACACCTGCGACCCTCGGCTCCCGATCCGGGCGGTGCGCCGCGACGTGGAGCCGCTGCGAGGCTCGATCCGCCGGAAGTGGCGCCCCGTAGAGAGCCAGCGCTGTGCTGTGGCTGAAGAACTGCCACGGCCGCATCCGCTGGGCGAACTGACGAGCCTTCGCCTCGAGCGACTCGAGGTCGTGGCCTGTGGGCACTCGGACGCCGGGATACGGGATCGCCAGATCCGCGGCATCCAGTCGACCGGTGGTTACCCCGGCACGACGGGCTTCATCGACGTGGAACTCTCGGTCGCGCAGGTTCTCGGGAAGGGGACGCGGTCGCCGCATTCCTGCAGGATGTCGCGCGGGGGCAGCCGGTCAGGCGCCCATCCCGCGCGCCGCGGACAGCCCTCACACGACCGGCCCTGGGGAGAAAGGATGAGGTCCCGATCGGGCCGGGTATGCGCGAGCCGTACCCGGCCCGATCGGGACCTCGAAATTAATGTCAGGCCGAGAAGCCCTCGCCGATGAGCTCGATGAGCTCCTCGCGCTCCTCGATCGTGAGGAAGGCCGCCGCCGCAGCGTTCAGCTGGAAGGCCTCGAGGTCGTCGAGCGTGTACTCGAACGCGTCGGCGAGGAGCTTGAGCTCGCGGGTCAGCGAGGTGCGGCTCATGGTGCGGTTGTCGACGTTCACGGTGACAGCGAAGCCGAGCTGGTACAGCAGGTCGAAGGGGTGATCCTCGAGCTGCGTTCCCCACGCCGCGATCGCGCCGGTCTGCAGGTTCGACGAGGGCGACAGTTCGAGGGGGATCTCGCGGTCGCGGACCCAGCGCGCCAGGTCGCCGAAGCGGACCTGCACCTCCTCGCCCTTCTCCGCGACGACGTCGAGGTCCTCGGCGATGCGCACACCGTGTCCGAGGCGCAGTGCCCGCCCGTCGATCAGCGCGGAGCGGATCGAATCGAGCCCCGCGGCCTCACCGGCGTGCACCGTGGCGGGGAAGAAGGCGGATGCCAGGTAGTCGAACGCCGGCCGCAGGTTCGACGGCGGGAAGCCCGCCTCCGGACCGGCGATGTCGAACCCGACGGCGCCGCGACCGCGGTGGCGGACGGCGAGCTCGGCGATCTCGAGCGACCGGTCGGTGTGACGCATGGCGGTGATGAGCTGGCCGACACGGATGTCGCGGCCCGATCCCTCGACCGAGTCCTCGCCCTCCTCGATGCCCTCCTGCACGGCTTCCACGACCTCGTCGAGGCTCAGGCCGCCGCCCAGGTGCTGCTCGGGCGCCCAGCGCACCTCGCCGTAGATGACGCCGTCGGCTGCGAGGTCCTCGACGAACTCCTTCGCGACGCGGCGCAGCCCGTCACGGGTCTGCATGACCGCGATGGTCAGGTCGAACGTCTTCAGGTACTCGACGAGCGAGCCCGAATCGGACTGGTCCTCGAACCAGTCGGCGAGGTCGTCGGCCGCGGCTTCGGGAACCTCGACGCCCGCCTCGTCGGCGAGCTCGATGATCGTCTGCGGCCGGAGCGCGCCGTCGAGGTGGTCGTGCAGCGACACCTTGGGGAGCGAGCGGATCGAGACGCCCTCGAGGTTCGCGTCACCGTGCTGATCGATGGCCATTGTGCAGTCCTGTCGTGAGGGGTTCAGGCGGTGATGCGCTCGAGGACGAGCGGGGTGGATGCCGGGGCTTCCGCACCGATCTCCCAGGCGCCCTCGAGCGCCTCGGCGGCCCGCGCGAAGCGGTTCTCATCGTCGGCCAGCAGTGTGAACAGCGGCTGTCCGGCGGTGACCGTGTCGCCCGGCTTCACGAGCAGGTCGATGCCGGCGGCGTGGATGACGGGGTCCTGTGCACGGGCGCGTCCGGCGCCGAGGCGCCAGGCGGCGATCCCGAACGGGAGGGCTTCGAGCCGCGTGACGACGCCGGACTCGGTCGCCGTGACGGTGTGGGTCTCGCGCGCGGTGGGCATCGCGGCATCCGGGTCACCGTCCTGCGCGCGGATCATCCGGCGCCACGAGTCCATGGCGCGCCCGTCCTTCAGGGCGGCCTCCACGTCGGCGTCGGGCTGGCCGGCGAGGGCGAGCATCTCTCGTGCGAGCGCGACGGTCAGCTCGACGACGTCGGCGGGTCCGCCGCCGGCGAGCACCTCGACGGACTCGCGGACCTCGTTGGCGTTGCCGATGGCGAGGCCGAGGGGCGTGTTCATGTCGGTGAGCAGCGCCGTGGTCGCGACGCCCGAATCGGTGCCGAGGGCGACCATCGTGCGGGCGAGCTCGCGGGCCTTGTCGACGTCCTGCATGAAGGCGCCGGAGCCGAACTTCACGTCGAGGACGAGCGAATCCGTGCCCTCGGCGATCTTCTTCGACATGATGCTCGAGGCGATGAGCGGGATCGCCTCGACGGTGCCGGTGACGTCGCGGAGCGCGTAGAGGCGCTTGTCCGCCGGTGCCAGGCCGGAGCCGGCGGCGCAGATGACGGCGCCGACATCCCGCATCTGCGCGATCATCTCGTCGTTGCTGAGGGCTGCTCGCCAGCCGGGGATGGCCTCGAGCTTGTCGAGCGTGCCACCGGTGTGCCCCAGTCCGCGGCCCGACAGCTGCGGCACGGCGACGCCGAAGGCGGCGACGAGCGGTGCGAGCGGGAGGGTGATCTTGTCACCGACGCCGCCGGTGGAGTGCTTGTCGACGGTCGGCTTGCCGAGCCTGCCGAAGCTCATCCGCTCCCCCGAGGCGATCATCGCATCGGTCATGACGCGGATCTCGTCGCGGTTCATCCCGTTGAGGAGCACCGCCATCGCGAACGCGGCCATCTGCGAGTCGGCGACGTACTCGCGGGTGTACGCGTCGATCATCCAGCGGAGCGCATCCTCAGGGACGGCGCCGCCGTCGCGCTTGGTGCGGATGACGTCGACGGCGTCGAACGCCTCGACCGCGCTCATCGGGCGGCCTCCAGGTCGCGGGGGCCGAAGGCGTCGGGCAGGACCTCGTCGATCGTGCGGATGCCCGAGACGGTCTCGAGCAGCATCCCGGGGATCGCGAAC
Source organism: Microbacterium sp. 77mftsu3.1 (assembly GCF_900100525.1). NCBI lineage: Bacteria > Bacillati > Actinomycetota > Actinomycetes > Micrococcales > Microbacteriaceae > Microbacterium > Microbacterium sp. 77mftsu3.1. Next base: position 811,954 of record NZ_FNCR01000001.1, read on the forward strand.
TCGTTGAGCAGCTGTCGGCACCGGCCGCACGGCATGATCGTCTCGCCGTCGTTGTTGACGCAGACGAACGCGACGAGCTCGCCGCCGCCGGTCATGTGGAGGTTCCCGACCAGGCCGCATTCGGCGCACAGGCCGACCCCGTAGGAGGCGTTCTCGACGTTGCAGCCGGTCACGATCCGCCCGTCGCTCACGAGCGCCGCGGCGCCCACTCGGTAACGGGAGTACGGCGCGTACGCCTTCTCCATGGCCTCGACGGCTGCCGAACGCAGCTCGTCCCAATCGATGTCGGTCACGACTTCTTCCTCTGTAGATGAGCGGATGCCGCGGGTCGCGGCATCCCGTGTCAGCCCTTGATGTAGGGCTTGCCCGCTGCCGCGGGACCGCGGATCTGCCCGGCGAAACCGGCGACCGCGAGGATCGTCACGACGTACGGCAGCATGAGCATGAATTCGCTCGGGATGGGGGTGTCCAGCACGGTGAGCTGGTTCTGCAGGTTCGTCGCGAAGCCGAACAGCAGCGCGGCGAGCGTCGCGCGGATCGGGTCCCACCGGCCGAAGATGACGGCCGCGAGAGCGATGAAGCCGAGCCCGGCGGTCATCTCCTTGCCGAACTGCGGCACCGACACGAGCGTGAAGTACGCGCCGCCGATGCCGGCGATCGCTCCGGCGAGCGAGACGTTCCAGAATCGCGTCGTGTTGACCTTGATTCCCACGGTGTCGGCGGCCTGCGGGTGCTCACCGACGGCGCGAAGGCGCAGACCCCAGCGCGTGCGGTAGAGGCTCCACGAGACGACGGCGACCGCGACGTACATGAGGTACACGATGAAGGTCTGGTTGAACAGGACCGGACCGATGATCGGGATCTCGCTCAGCAACGGGATCTCGATGCGGCCGAAGCGCTCCGGACGGTTGAGGGTGTCCTCGTTGGGGACGAGCAGCGCCCCGTACAGGAAGCCCGTCAGGCCGGTCACGAGGACGTTCAGGACGACGCCGACGATCACCTGGTCGACGAGGTACTTGATGGCGAACGCCGCGAGGACGAAGGAGACCAGCACGCCGCCCACCATCGCGCCGATCAGGCCGATGAAGGGGCTGCCCGTGATGCTCGACAGGAGTGCCGCCGAGAAGGCGCCCAGCAGCAACTGACCCTCGATGGCGACGTTGACGACGCCGACGCGTTCGCCGATGACCCCGCCCAGCGCACCGAACACCAGCGGGACCGACAGCGACACGGCTCCGAAGAGCAGGCTCGTAACGGGGAAGGTTCCTCCGGCGGCGGCCCACACGATGAAGGCGACGACCGCAACGACGGCGAAGACCGAGGTCAGCCACAGCGGCGTCCGGCGGTAGTTCCATGCGTTCCATGCCGCCAGTGCCGCGAGGAGGACGAGGACGACGACCATCGCCCAGCTCGTGGCGCCCGTCGGCACCTCGATGTTCGGGACGGCGATCGACGAGGTCGCGTCGCCGAGGCGGAACGTCGTGACGGCGCCGCGGGGGACGAGGCCGAACAGGAGCGCCATCAGCACGACGACGACGCCGAAGACGATCGGCACCTTGACGTGACGCGCCTTGACGACGGTCAGCTGGATGGTGCCGTCGGATTCGAGTGCGGGAGCCGGAGCGCTCATGCCGCCACCGCCTTCTTCGCGGCCTTGGCTCGCGCCTTGTCCGCCTTCTCGATCTCGGTCTTGGGAAGGAAGAACACGGCGCGCAGCAGAGGCGGCGCCGCGATGAAGAGCACGACGAGCGACTGGACGACGAGCACGATGTCGACCGGGATCCCCTGCGCCTGCATCGAGAACGACCCCGCCTTGAGGGCGCCGAACAGGATGCCGGCGGCGAAGGTCCCCCACGCGCGGCTGCGCCCGAGGAGTGCCACGGTGATCGCGTCGAAGCCGATGCCGGCGTCGATGGTGGCGGCGAAACCGGTCGTGACGTTGCCCTGGATCTGGTTCATGGCGGCGAGACCGGCGAGGCCGCCGGCGAAGACCATGGCGTAGATGTAGATGCGCTCGACGTTGATGCCGCCCGCACGCGCGGCGTGCGGGTTCTCGCCGACGGCCCGCATCCGCAGTCCGAGGCTGGAGCGCTCGATGAGCCACCAGACGAACACGGTCGCGACGACGACGATGACGAAGCCCCAGTCCAGCTGCGGGAACGTCGGGCCGAACAGGTCGGGGAACTGAGCTGTGGCCGGCGTCGGCTGCGACTGCGGCTGGTTGCTGCCCTCTGCCTGCAGGAGACCCGGGGTGCGCAGCATCCACAGCAGCAGGTAGTACGCGACGTAGTTGAGCATGATCGTGAGGATCACCTCGTGCGCACCGGTGCGCGCCTTCAGCAGACCCACAAGACCGCCCCAGATCGCTCCGCCCAGGATGCCGGCGAGCAGGGTGAGCGGCAGGTGCACGAGCAGCGGCAGGTCGAGGTTGAACGCGAAGAAGCCTGCGAACAGGGCACCGACGAGCATCTGGCCGCGCGCACCGATGTTGAACAGGCCGACGCGGAACGCCAGGGCGACGCCGAGGCCGGCGGCGATCAGCGGCGCGGCGAACCCGAGGGTGTTGGTCAGCGGGCGGATCTGCGCCGAGAAGTCGCCGACGCGCGGGTTAAAGACGGCGCCGCGGAAGAGGGCCTCGTACCCGGTGTAGATGGCGTTCCACGCCGCGACGAGGGTGTCGGTGGGACGCGCGAAGAAGTATCCGCTCGTGCGCTGCACCTCTTCGTTGGTCACCGCGATGAGCACGCCGCCGACGATCATGGCGAGCACGAAGGCGAGGATCGTCGTGACGGCGCTGCCGCGCACGAGCTCACGGAAGAAGACGTCGGTGCGCGAAGGCTGCCCCGGCTCCTTCTCCCCCGTCAGCGGGCCGCTCGCGGTGGGCAGCTGTGCAGCGGGATGCGCCGCGTCGGCGGCGCCGGGCGTCGTGCCGCTCATGCAGCCACCTCCGGGTCGGTTGCGCCGGCCATCATGAGGCCGAGGGTTTCGCGGGGGGTGTCACCGGGGACGATGCCCACGACGCGCCCGCGGTACATGACGGCGATGCGATCGGCGAGTGCGGTGACCTCGTCGAGCTCGGTCGACACGACGATCACGGGGATCCCCGCGTCGCGCGTCTCGACGATGCGCTTGTGGATGAACTCGATGGATCCGACGTCGACGCCGCGGGTCGGCTGGGCGGCGACGAAGAGCTTGAGGTCGCGGCTCATCTCGCGAGCGATGACGACCTTCTGCTGGTTTCCGCCGGACAAGGTGCCTGCAGGGGTCTCGGGACCCCGCGTGCGGATGTCGTATTCCTCGATGCGGGCACGCGCGAACGCGTCGAGTTCGGCGCGGCGGATGGTGCCCGCGCGCGAGAACGCCGGGTCGGTGGTGCGGTCGAGGATGAGGTTCTCGGCGACGGAGAAGCCGCCGACGAGCCCGTCTTCCTTGCGGTCCTCGGGGACGAAGCCCACGCCGGCATCCAGGATGCTGCGGACGCTCTTTCCGACGAGCTCCGTGCCGTCGAGGCTGATGGAGCCCTCGGTGCGGGCGGCGAGGCCGACGATGGCCTCGACGAGCTCCGTCTGGCCGTTGCCCTGCACACCTGCGACGGCGAGGATCTCGCCAGGACGGACGTCGAACGACACCTCGTCGACGACGATGGCGCCGCCGGGGGTGAGGACGCGCAGGTCTCGCACCTCGAGTCCGCCGGAGCTCGGCTTGGCCGGCTCCTTCTGTACGGTCAGCTCTACGGCACGACCGACCATGAGGGAGGCGAGCTCGGCGTTGGTCGCCGTCGGCGACGCGGTGCCGACGATCTTGCCGAGGCGCACGACCGTGATCCGGTCGGCGACCTCGCGCACTTCGCGCAGCTTGTGCGTGATGAAGACGATGGACGTCCCCTCGTCGCGCAGCTGTCGCATGATCCCCATGAGCTCGTCCGTCTCCTGGGGGGTGAGGACCGCGGTCGGCTCGTCGAAAACGAGGACCTTCGCGTCGCGGGAGAGAGCCTTGATGATCTCGACGCGCTGCTGGACGCCGACGGGGAGGTCGCCGACGAGGGCGTCGGGGTCGATCTGGAAGCCGAACCGGTCGGCGACGGCACGCACATGGGCGCGGGCCTGCGCGAGGTCGAGCTTGCCGAGGCCGGTCGTCTTCTCGTGGCCGAGCATGACGTTCTCGGCGACGGTGAACACGGGGATGAGCATGAAGTGCTGGTGCACCATGCCGATGCCGGCCGCCATCGCGTCACCGGGACCCCGGAAGTTCTGGACGGCGTCGTCCAGCAGGATCTGTCCCTCATCGGCGCGGTAGAGGCCGTAGAGGACGTTCATGAGAGTGGATTTGCCGGCGCCGTTCTCGCCGAGGAGAGCGTGGATCTCCCCCGGCTCGACCACGAGGTCGATGTGATCGTTGGCGACGAGGCTGCCGAATCTTTTCGTGATTCCGCGGAGCTCGAGCTTCATACGAGAACCCTAACCGGCGGGTGTCTGGAAAGTACCCGCCATAAAACGTTGAGCGAACGGCACTCGGGGCGGACAGCTCTGCGCTGCCCGCCCCGAGTGGATGTCGTTCAGATCACGGCGAGTTCTTGGACTCCACCGTGATGTCACCGGAGATGATCGACTTCTGGAGCGTGTCGAGCTCGTCGGTCAGACCGGCGGGCAGCTTCGACTCGAAGTCGTGGAAGCTCGAGAGCTTGACGCCCTCGTTCTCGAGGGTGCCGACGTACGGCGCGGCGTCGAACTTGCCGGTCGATGCGGCGACCGTGGTGTCGTAGACGGCCACGTCGATCGCCTTCATGATCGAGACCAGCGTGATGTCGGAGACCGTGTCATCGGCGACGGCGAGGTCGCTGTCGACGCCGAGGATGAGGGTGTCGTCACCGCTGTCCTTGATCGCCGCTGCGGCGCTCGTGTAGATCGGACCGCCGACGGGGAGGATGACGTCGACGCCCTGGTCGAGGACCGACTGAGCGGTCTGCTTGGCGGTGTCGTTCGCGTCGAAGCCGCCGGTGAAGGCGCCCTTCTGAGCGGCGACGTCCCAGCCGAAGAGCTTGACGTCGGCACCCTTGTCCTCGTTGTACTTCTCGACGCCGAGGGCGTAGCCGTCCATGAAGACCGCGACCGAGGGGATCTGGAGGCCACCGAAGGTGCCCACCTTGTTGACGCCGGCCTCAGCGGACCACGCGGCGGCGGCGTAGCCACCGAGGTACGCGGCCTCCGCCGTGTTGAACACGAGGGGCTTGATGTTGGGGGCGTCGGTCTTGCCGTCCTGGTCGGTGTCCGCGTAGTCGTCGATGATCGCGAACTGCAGTTCCGGGTTGGCCTTGGCCGCCTCGACCGTCGCCGCGGCGAGCTTGAAGCCGACCGAGACGATGAGGGTGCAGCCCTCGGAGATCGCCGTGGTCATGTTGGGCTCGTAGTCGTTGTCGTTGGTCGACTCGAACTCGAGGGGCTTGATGCCCAGCTCGTCGGCGGCCTTGTCCATGCCGTTCTTGGCCGACTCGTTGAACGACTTGTCGTTCCAGCCACCGGCGTCGGAGACCAGGCAGGGCTTGAAGCCGTCGACGATGTCGCCGCCACCGGCGCCGGCGGACGACGTCGGGTTGGCCTCGGGTGCGGTACCGCAGCCAGCCAGCGCGGCGATGAGAAGCGCGGCACCGGCGATGCCGGCGAGCTTCTTCGGGTTCGAGATGGTCAAGAGTGCCTCCACGGAAGAGAACCCGCGGACTTCGCGGGTGTGCGCAACCGAAGTTACCTACTGTGACGACGACCGGTCACCCTGATGAGCCCGTTCGTCCGAATGGTTACAAAGCCGCAATGAACCCGTCACAGGAGCGGCATCCTGCTCAACGGACGGGGCGTCAGAGGACGTCCCCGCGACCGGTCACCTTCAGCGCGTCGACGACGCTCTTGACCCGCTGGGCGTGCTCGGCAGTGGTCACCAGAAGCGCGTCGTCCGTGTCGACGACGACGATGTCCTTGACGCCGATGATGCTGATCACGCGACTCGTCTGCGAGACGACGATGCCGCTCGCGGCATCCGAGAGCACCCGGGCGTTCTGTCCGAGGATCGCGAGGTCCGTGCGGCCGCCCGAGTTGAGCTTGGCGAGGCTCGCGAAGTCCCCCACGTCATCCCAGTCGAAGTGTCCGGGGACGACGGCGAGCTTGCCCTTCTCCGCCGCCGGCTCCGCGACGACGTAGTCGATCGCGATCTTCTCGAGGGTCGGCCAGATGCGGTCGACGGCGGGGCCCCGGAGATCGCGGTCGTCCCACGCTTCGGCGAGCTCCATGAGCCCGGCGTGCAGGGTGGGGTTGTTCGCCTCGATCTCGGCGAGCAGGACGTCGGCCCGCGAGATGAACATGCCCGCGTTCCAGAGGTAGGAGCGATCGGCGACGTAGGCCTTCGCCGTCTCGAGGTCGGGCTTCTCGACGAAGCGCTCGACCAGGGAGGCATCCCGAGCGCCGTCGACGATCAGCTCGCCGCCCCGCTTGATGTAGCCGAACCCGACCGCCGGCTCGGACGGGCTGATGCCGATCGTGCAGATGTAGCCCTCGCGTGCGACCTCGACGGCGTCGCGCACCGCGAACTCGAACACGCGCGAGCCGCGGATGACGTGATCGGCGGCGAAGGATCCGATGACGACGTCCGGATGCCGCCGGTGCAGGATCGCCGCAGCGAGGCCGATCGCGGCCGCGGAGTCACGCGGCTCGGATTCGAGGATGACGTTCTTGTCGGGGATGCCGGGGAGCTGCGCCTCGACGGCGGCGCGGTGCGCGCGGCCGGTGACGACGGCGATCCGATCGGGCCCGGTGAGGGGCTCGAGCCGGTTCCAGGTGTCGCGGAGGAGGGAGTGCCCCGACCCGGTCAGGTCGTGGAGGAACTTCGGGGCATCCGCTCGCGACAACGGCCACAGGCGGGATCCGACGCCCCCGGCGGGGATGACGGCGTAAAAGTCCTCGATGTGTTCGACCATGGTCGGAACCCTACCGGCCGATTAAGGCTCGCCTTCCTCGCCCACCCCTCTCGAGGCCGCTTAGGATGGTCGATGCGCCCGCTTGCGACGATGGGCGACATTCCCTGGGATGCCGCGATCTCGCCGCACGCGCGCGATCCATCTCACTCAAGGGAGGACGACCGTGTCTGCACCAGCACGCGTCACGCCGTCGATCGCTGAGACCACGTCCAAGACCCCGCGCGGCACGCTGTACCGCGGCAACGAGGGCATGTGGTCGTGGGTCCTTCACCGCATCACCGGCATCGCCATCTTCTTCTTCCTGCTCGTGCACGTCCTCGACACCGCACTCATCCGGGTCTCCCCGGATGCGTACAACGCGGTCATCGGCACGTACAAGAACCCGATCATGGGCCTCGGCGAGGTCGCCCTGGTCGGCGCGATCGTGTACCACGCCTTCAACGGCCTCCGCATCATCGCGGTGGACCTGTGGCCGTGGGCCACGCGTCACCAGCGGCAGCTGTGGTGGGGAGTGCTGGCCGTCTGGGCCGTCACCCTCGTCGGCTTCGCCGCGCGCCACCTTCCGAACGTCTTCTCGCACATGGGAGGCGAGCACTGATGACCGCCGACACCCTCGCCGCTCCGCGCACCCCGCAGGGCAAGGCCGCCGTCCGCAAGAAGGGTCCTAACCTCGAGAAGTGGGGCTGGGTCTTCATGCGCGTCTCGGGCGTGCTGCTGCTCGTCCTCATCTTCGGTCACCTCTTCGTCAACCTCATGCTCGGCGAGGGCATCTCGGGCCTGGACTTCGCGTTTGTCGCGGGCAAGTTCGCCACGCCGTTCTGGCAGTGGTGGGACGTCCTCATGCTGTGGCTGGCGTTCATCCACGGCACGAACGGCATGCGCACGATCGTCAACGACTACGTCACCAACGCGAAGGTCCGCCGGGTCCTCGTCACCAGCCTCTGGGTGGTGGCCGGCTTCATGATCCTCCTCGGCACCCTCGTGGTCTTCACCTTCGATCCCTGCATCCCCAACCTCGACGGCAGCGTTCTCGCCGAGGTCTGCAAGGCACAGGGCTGAGCCGGCCGCGCCGGCACGCAAAGCAGAGAACAGAGGCATTCGTCACGTGAGCACTCAGACCGCGGACTCCGTCGTCAAGGACGGCGTCCACTACCACCAGTTCGACGTCGTCATCGTGGGCGCCGGCGGCGCCGGCATGCGCGCCGCGATCGAGGCCGGTCCCGGCGCGAAGACGGCCGTCATCACCAAGCTCTACCCGACCCGCAGCCACACCGGCGCGGCACAGGGCGGCATGGCGGCAGCGCTCGCCAACGTCGAAGAGGACTCCTGGGAGTGGCACACCTTCGACACCGTCAAGGGCGGCGACTACCTCGTCGACCAGGACGCAGCCGAGATCCTCGCGAAGGAAGCCATCGACGCGGTCATCGACCTCGAGAACATGGGCCTGCCCTTCAACCGCACGCCCGACGGCAAGATCGACCAGCGCCGTTTCGGCGGGCACACCGCTGAGCACGGCAAGAACCCGGTCCGTCGCGCCTGCTACGCCGCCGACCGGACGGGTCACATGATCCTTCAGACGCTGTTCCAGAACTGCGTCAAGCTCGGCATCAACTTCTTCAACGAGTTCTACGCCCTCGACCTCATCACGGTGAAGGATGCCCTGGGTCGCACCGGCATCGCCGGTGTCGTCGCGTACGAGCTCGCCACCGGCGACCTCCACGTCTTCCACGCCAAGGCCGTCATCTTCGCGACCGGCGGCTTCGGCAAGATCTTCAAGACGACCTCGAACGCCCACACCCTCACCGGTGACGGCGTCGGCATTGTCTGGCGCAAGGGACTGCCGCTCGAGGACATCGAGTTCTTCCAGTTCCACCCGACAGGTCTGGCGGGCCTCGGCATCCTTCTCACCGAGGGTGCCCGCGGCGAGGGCGCGATCCTCCGCAACGCCTCGGGCGAGCGGTTCATGGAGCGCTACGCCCCCACCATCAAGGACCTCGCGCCCCGCGACATCGTCGCCCGGTGCATGGTCAAGGAGGTCCTCGAAGGCCGCGGCGCCGGCCCGAACAAGGACTACGTCTACCTCGACTGCACGCACCTGGGCGCCGAAGTGCTCGAGACGAAGCTCCCCGACATCACCGAGTTCGCCCGTACCTACCTCGGCGTCGACCCGGTCGTCGAGCCGGTGCCGGTCATGCCGACCGCGCACTACGCGATGGGCGGCATCCCGACCAACATCAAGGGCGAGGTCCTCGCCGACAACGACACCGTCGTCCCCGGCCTCTACGCCGCGGGCGAGTGCGCGTGCGTGTCGGTGCACGGCGCGAACCGCCTCGGCACGAACTCGCTCCTGGACATCAACGTCTTCGGGAAGCGCTCCGGCCAGAACGCGGTCGAGTACGTCCAGACCGCCGAGTTCATGCCGCTCCCCGAGGACCCCGCGAAGGAGGTCCGCGAGCTGATCGAGGGCCTGCGCAACAACGCGGGCACCGAGCGCATCTCCACGCTCCGCAAGAAGCTGCAGGAGGAGATGGACGCCAACGCCCAGGTCTTCCGCACCGAAGAGACACTCACGAACGTCATGGGCACGATCAACGACCTGCGCGAGCGGTACAAGAACGTCCACGTCGACGACAAGGGCAAGCGCTACAACACCGATCTCCTCGAGGCCGTCGAGCTGGGCTTCCTCCTCGACATCGCCGAGATCGTCGCCTACGCCGCGCGCAACCGCAAGGAGAGCCGCGGCGGTCACATGCGCGAGGACTACCCCGACCGCAACGACGACGAATACATGCAGCACACGATGGCCTACCTCACGGGCGACCCGCACTCCGCGAACCCCGAGGACCACATCCGCCTGGATTGGAAGCCGGTCGTGTTCACCAAGAACGAGCAGGGCGAGTACAACTACCCGCCGATGGAGAGGAAGTACTGATGACGATCGTCGACAGCGGCGCCCCGGCGCAGACGCAGGAGACGAACGACTCCGGCATCCAGTCGTACCTGGTCACCTTCATCATCCGGCGCTTCGACCCCGAGGTGGACGCTGAGCCGCGCTGGGTCGACTACGACGTGGAGATGTACCCGACGGACCGCGTGCTGGACGCACTGCACCGCATCAAGTGGGACGTGGACGGCACGCTGAGCTTCCGCCGCTCGTGCGCCCACGGCATCTGCGGCTCGGACGCCATGCGCATCAACGGCCGCAACCGCCTCGCCTGCAAGACGCTGATCAAGGACCTCGACATCTCGAAGCCGATCTACGTCGAGGCGATCAAGGGACTGCCGCTGGAGAAGGACCTCATCGTCGACATGGACCCGTTCTTCGAGTCCTTCCGCGACGTGCAGCCCTTCCTCCAGGCGAACAGCGCCCCGGAGCCCGGCAAGGAGCGCATCCAGTCGATCAAGGACCGCGCCGTCTACGACGACACCACGAAGTGCATCCTCTGCGCCGCGTGCACGTCGTCCTGCCCCGTGTTCTGGACCGACGGTCAGTACTTCGGCCCCGCCGCGATCGTCAACGCGCACCGCTTCATCTTCGACTCGCGCGACGACGCGGGCGACGTGCGCCTCGACATCCTCAACGACAAGGAAGGCGTGTGGCGCTGCCGCACGACCTTCAACTGCACCGAGGCGTGCCCCCGCGGCATCGAGATCACCAAGGCCATCGCCGAGGTCAAGCAGGCGGTCCTCCGCAGCTGATCCGGCCGGATAGCCTCGAGGCGTGACCTCGGACGACACGACGCCTCCCCTGCGCGAGCGGTGGGAGGCGTCTCGTCTGCGCGAGCGCCTCGATCAGCCGATCGAGCGGGCCACCGAGCTGACGCAGCGGACCATCGGCTCGTTCCCGGTGCGGGTGTGGCGCCGCTTCCTGCGGCGGAACGGGTTCCTGCTCGCGGCATCCATCAGCTATCAGTCCCTGTTCGCGATCTTCGCGACGCTGTACACCGCGTTCGCCGCGGTCGGCCTCTGGCTGGGCGGTTCGCAGACCGCCATCGACGGACTCATCGCGGTCGTGAACTCCTACCTGCCCGGATTCATCGCGGTCGGGGGAACGCTCGATCCGGTCGACGTGGCGGGTATCGCGCGCGACAGCGGCAGCCTTCTCGCGGTGACGGGTGCGATCGCCGTCGCCGTCGCGATCTGGACGGCGATCGGATTCGTCACCTTCACCCGGCGCGCGGTGCGCGACATCTTCGGTCTGCCGTTCGACACGAGGAGCTTCGTGCTCCTCAAACTCGGGGACCTGCTCGCCGCCCTCCTGTTCGGGCTCGCCCTGGTCCTCGGCGCGGTGTTCGGACTCGTCGCGGGCGGTGTCGTCGCGATCGTGCTCGACTGGGCCCAGGTGCCGTACGAATCCACCGCCGTGGACGTGTCGAGCCGCATCGCGTCGGTCATCGTCAGCATCCTTCTGAACACCACCGCTCTCACCGGACTCATCCGGTTCCTCACCGGGACCTCGCTGCCGGTGAGGTCGATCATCCCGGGCGCCGCCGCCGGCGGGAGTGCCCTGGCGCTCCTGCAGCTCGGCGCCGGATTCCTCGCGGTCTACTCCCCCACCAACCCGCTCCTGGCGACCTTCACCGTCGTCGGGCTGCTGCTCTGGCTCCGCCTCGCGGGGATCGTGATCCTCGTCGCCGCGTCCTGGATCGCCGTCGCCGCGGATGACGCCGACATACCGCTCGTGGAGATGACCGCCGAGGAGCGACGGGAGCAGGAGCGCCGCGCGCTCCGCGTCGTGGCCGAAGCCGGTGTCCGCGAGGCGCGGCAGGCGCTCGCGGACGCCTCGTGGTGGCGGAAACCCGGCGCACGGCGTGATCTGCGGCACGCCGAGGACCTCTGGGAACGCACCCGGCGGTGAGTCGATGTCCGCCGCCCTGGATACGCTGGAAGGCGTGCCACGAACACTCCGCATCGCCTCTGTCAACGTCAACGGCATCCGCGCCGCCGCCCGGAAGGGGATGCACGACTGGCTCGAGACCGCGGGGGTCGACGTCCTGACCCTGCAGGAGGTGCGGGCCGAGGCATCCGATCTCGCCGCCGCCCTTCCCGGATGGCACCTGGTGAACGACGAGGCCCTCGCGAAGGGCCGCGCCGGTGTCGCGATCGCGACCCGCGAGCCGTTCGACGTCTGGCGCGTCGAGCTCGGCGACGACACGCTCGATTCGAAGGGCCGGTGGGTCGAAGCCGACATCGAGGTCGACGGCGAGCTGCTCACCGTGGTCAGCGCCTACGTCTTCACGGGCGAAGCGGGCACCGAGAAGCAGGTCGCGAAGTACGCGTTCCTCGACGCGATGGAAGAGCGGATGCCGCACCTCGGCGACCTCGCGCTCATCACCGGCGACCTCAACGTCGGGCACCGCGAGTTCGACATCCGCAACTGGAAGGGCAACGTCAAGAAGGCCGGCTTCCTGCCGCGCGAGCGCGCGTACTTCGACCGCTTCACCGGGCCCGCGGGCGAGACCGTCACGACCGTCGAAGGCGACAGCGGTACCGGACTCGGTTGGGTCGACGTCGGGCGCAGCTTCGCCGGCGAGGTCGACGGGCCGTACACGTGGTGGTCGAACCGCGGCAAGGCGTTCGACAACGACACCGGCTGGCGGATCGACTACCACCTCGCAACCCCCGAGCTCGCGACGCGGGCGACCGACTACCGGGTCGTCCGGGCACCGTCCTGGGACACCCGCTGGAGCGACCACGCGCCCGTCGTGGCCGACTACACGCTCGGCAGCTGAGGCACGGACGCGGGGGCGCGGCATCCGTTCGCGCCTAGGATCGTAGGGTGAGCAAACCCCGCCTGTACTCCGGAATGCAGCCCTCCGCCGATTCCCTCCAGATCGGCAACTACATCGGGGCGCTCCTGCAGTGGCGGGACATGCAGGAGTCCTACGACGCGTTCTTCTCCGTCGTCGACCTGCACGCCCTCACGCAGCCGAACGATCCCGCGGAGCTGCGCGAGAAGACCCGCCGCACCGCCGCGCAGTACATCGCCGCCGGCATCGAGCCGTCGAAGTCGACGCTGTACGTGCAGTCGCACGTGCGCGCGCACGCCGAGCTCGCCTGGGTGCTGTCCACGGTCACCGGCTTCGGCGAGGCCGGCCGGATGACGCAGTTCAAGGACAAGTCGGCGCGCTACGGCACCGACGCCACCAACGTCGGGCTCTTCACGTACCCGATCCTCATGGCCGCCGACATCCTGCTGTACCAGACGGATCTCGTCCCCGTGGGCGACGACCAGAAGCAGCACGTAGAGCTGACCCGCGACCTCGCCGAGCGCTTCAACAGCCGCCACGGTCAGACGTTCGTCGTGCCGAAGCCCGTCATCCAGAAGGAGACGGCGCGGATCTACGACCTGCAGAACCCGACGTCGAAGATGTCGAAGTCCGCCGAGTCGGATGCCGGTGTCCTGTGGCTTCTCGACGATCCGGCGAAGTCGGCGAAGAAGATCATGCGGGCCGTCACCGACTCGGAGGGCGTCGTCCGCTACGACTCGGAGAACAAGCCCGGCGTCTCGAACCTCCTCGTGATCTACGCCGCCCTCACCGGTCGGCAGGTCCCCTCGATCGAGGACGAGTACGCAGGTCGCGGCTACGGCGACTTCAAGAAGGGGCTCGCCGAGGTCGTCGTCTCGGAGTTCGGTCCCGTGCGCGAGCGCACGCTCGAGCTGCTCGACGACCCGGCCGAGCTCGACCGGGTGCTCGCGACGAACGCCGCCCGCGCCGAGGAGGTCGCCGACCGCACCCTGGGCGACGTCTACGACAAGCTGGGGCTGCTGCGTCGTGCCTGATCAGCCGACTCCCGAGCTCGGGCCCGCCCCCGAGACCGTCGCGGCGATCGACGCGGCCGCTGCGGTGTCGATGGCCGCCCCCGACGACCGCGACGCGCAGGAGCGCCTCTGGCGCGCCGTCTTCGCCCTCGAGCGGTGGATCTTCATCGCGCGCGGAACCGATGAGAAGCCCTCCCCCTTCGCCGCCACCACCGAGCAGGGCCCGGCGATCTTCGCCTTCTCGACGCCGGAGCGTGCCGCAGAGGCGGCGGCGGGGTTCGGCATCCCGCCCGAAGAGGTCGACCGGCTGCTCGCGGTTCCGATGCCGGATGCCGCGGGCTGGGTCGCCTCCTACGCCGAGGTCGGCGTGGAGTCCATCGTGTTCGACGCGCCGGTGACCGGCGCGATGGCCCCGCTGGCCAACCTCGCCGCCATGGCCGTCTGGATCCAGCAGCACCCCGAGGGCTGAGCCCGCTGCTACGCGTTCCGTATTCAGTCTGCGGACGCATCCGGCCCTGAGCACCCCGCAGAACCACGCTCCGCCGTCCCGTTGTCGCATCCTTCGGGACTGAATTCGGTTCTGCAGGATTGCTCAGCGGCCGGAACGATGCGAGTCCAGGAGCCCTCGGAGCGCAGCAACGACGAGGTCCGGGCGATAGAGGATGTCTTCCGCCATGAGGCGAAGAACGCTGTACCCGAGTGCAGCCAGCGCGCGGTCGCGGCGGTAGTCGGTCCGCTGCTGATCCCATGAGGAGTGGAACTGTCGACTGTCGCACTCGATCACCAACCACCCGTCGACCAGCAGGTCGACGCGCCCCACGCCTTCGAGGGTGACCTGGAGTTCGACGGAATGCCCAAGGCTCCTCACCATCAGTCGGACCAGAGTCTCGGGACCGGACTCCGCGCGTCCGTCCAGGAGAGGCGCCAGCGCACGATAGCGACGGGGTAGCACTCCGAACAGGTCCCGGATCTCTGCGAGAGTGATCAGCCCGACGTGCGCGGCGCTGTCGAGTGTGGCGATGGCGTGTCGTGCGTCCTGACACCGAACGGCGTCGAGAAGCGCGTCGTAGATGTGAACTGCCCCGGAGCCCGGTGCCTCCAGCCATCTCCGCCAGTGCAGGCTCACCCCAGCGCGGTCACCGACAGGCGCGAGGATGGGGCCCGTCGATCCCCGCATCCTGCTGTCGCCTCGTTCCATGTGGATATGGACCTTCGCGTCGTCAAAGGTGAACACGCCGAGGGCGGCCAGCAGGGAGATGCAACCGAGTCGCCCACCGACTCGTGCCGCCGTGACGAGCGCCGGAGGTGCGTCGCCCGACACGTAGTGCCCCTTGCGCGCTCGGATCAACCGCCCGTCGCGGACAGCATCAGTGATCTGTCGCGCTGACGCACCGCTCGACACGAGCTCAGCTCTCGTCCATACCTCGAACATCCCGCCACTGTGGGCCTGCCGCCCCGACTGACGACAGCGACAGCGCCACCTGTGGACGATGCGGCCTTTGCCCAGAATCTGGAGACGACGGTGAAGTTGTCGTCGTTCAGTATCCAGTCTCGGGCGTCGACGCGAGGCGCTCGCGCCACCGAGTCGCGCGAGGGGTGCTCGCGCGTCCGAGTGCCGAGACTGAATACGGCACGCGCGGCCGCCGCTAGGGTCGGGGCATGGAACCGGTGACTCTGCGGACCGAGCGGCTCGAGCTGTCCGTCCCGACGGCAGCCGACATCGACGCGATCACGGCTGCAGCGCAGGATCCCGAAGTGCCGCGGTGGACGACGCTTCCGTCGCCGTACGACCGGCGGCACGCGGAGGAATTCGTCGCCAAGGCGACCGGATGGTGGGGCGACGAGAGCGAACTCACCTGGGGCGTCCGCCGCGAGGGCCGCTGGATCGGCATGGTCGGCCTCCACCGCGTCGAGAAGCAGGGCTCGGCAGAGATCGGGTTCTGGATGGATGCCGCGGCCCGCGGCCACGGCTACCTCACCGAGGCGGCTGCCGCCGTCGTGGACTTCGGGTTCGCGGAGCCCCTCGCTCTCACCCGGATCCAATGGCGCGCCGTCGTCGGCAACCACGCATCTGCGCGGGTCGCGCAGAAGCTGGGGTTCCGGTACGAAGGCCTCCTGCGCCAGGGTCTCAGCGATCCGCGCGGCCGCCACGACGGCTGGATCGCCGCGCTCCTGCGCACGGACGACCGCTCGCCGCAGACGTGGCCGGTGCTCTGACAAGCCGGTCCCGTGACAACCCCCTGACCGCCGTCGCCGCCGGATGACAGGATGACCCCATGCCTGAGATGCCCGAGGTGCAGGGACTGGTCGACTTCCTCCGCGAGCGTGCGACGGGACTCACCGTCACGAAGGTGTCGGTCGCGAACATCGCCGCCCTGAAGACGTACGACCCGCCGATCGACGCGATCACCGGCGCGACGGTCACCGGTGCGGAGCGTCACGGCAAGTTCGTCGACCTGCAGACGGATGCCGGTGCCCACCTCGTCTTCCACCTCGCCAAGGCCGGCTGGCTGCGCTGGTACGACCAGCTGCCGGCCACGGTCATCCGGCCGGGGAAGACCCCGATCGCCCTGCGAGTCGGCTTCGACGACGGCTCCGGGTTCGACCTGACCGAGGCCGGCACCAAGAAGTCCCTGGCCTACTACGCCGCCCGCTCCCCCGCCGACGTGCCCGGCATCGCGCGCCTCGGCCCGGATCCCCTCGACGCCGCGTTCACGCGCGACACCCTCGCGGAGCTCCTGGCGGGGCGCCGCACGCAGATCAAGGGCGTCCTGCGGGACCAGTCGATCGTCGCGGGGATCGGCAACGCCTATTCCGACGAGATCCTCCACGCCGCGAAGATGTCGCCGTACGCATTGGCTGCGGGGCTGACGGATGCCGAGATCGACAGACTCTACGCCGCGTTGCGGCAGACCCTCGCCGAGGCGGTGGCCGCGGCATCCGGCAAACCTCCGGCCGACCTCAAGGACGCCAAGCGTCGCGGGATGGCCGTCCACGGCCGACGCGGCGAGGCGTGCCCGGTGTGCGGCGATGAGGTGCGATCGGTGTTCTTCGCCGACAACAGCCTCGAGTACTGCCCCACGTGCCAGACGGGCGGCAAGATCCTCGCGGACCGCCGCCTGTCGAGGCTCCTGAAGTAGGTCAGACGGTTCCGGCGAGGACCCGGGCGTCGTCGTCGACCCAGCCCATCGACTTCGAGACGGCCTTCTCCCACAGCCGGCATCGGCGGTCGCGCTCGTCGGGGTCCATCTGCGGCTCGAACCGGCGGTCCTCCTGCCAGTACCCGCGGAGCGCGTCCTTGTCGGACCACACGCCGACGGCGAGACCGGCGGCGTAGGCGGCGCCGAGAGCCGTCGTCTCGACGACCTTGGGGCGGATGACGGGGATGCCGAGGATGTCGGCCTGGAACTGCATGAGCGTGTCGTTGCGGGTCATGCCGCCGTCGACGCGGAGCTCGTCGAGGTCGCGGCCGGTGTCGGAGATGACGGCGGCGATCACGTCGCGCGTCTGGAACGCGGTCGCCTCGAGGGCGGCGCGGGCGATGTGGGCCTTGGTGACGTAGCGGGTGAGGCCGACGAGGGCGCCGCGCGCGTCGGGTCGCCAGTACGGGGCGAACAGTCCCGAGAAGGCGGGCACGAAGTAGGCGCCGCCGTTGTCCTCGACGCTGCGGGCGAGCCGCTCGACCTCGCCCGAATCGGAGATGATCCCGAGGTTGTCGCGCAGCCACTGCACGAGCGAGCCGGTGACGGCGATGGAACCTTCGAGCGCGTAGTGGGCGGGCTCGTCGCCGATGCGGTAGGCGACCGTCGTGATGAGACCCGCCTCGGAGCGGACGAGCTCGGTGCCGGTCCCGACGAGCAGGAAGTTGCCGGTGCCGTACGTGTTCTTGGACTGCCCGGCGTCGAAGGCGGCCTGCCCGAAGGTGGCGGCCTGCTGGTCCCCGAGGATGCCGGCGATCCGGATGCCGCGCGCCACCCGCGGCTGCGCGACCTCGCCGTAGACCTCCGAGGAGGAGCGGATCTCGGGCAGCATCGCGCGCGGGATGTCCCAGATCTCGAGCATCTCGTCCGACCAGTCGAGGGTCTTCAGATCCATCAGCAGCGTGCGGCTCGCGTTGGTGACGTCCGTGATGTGGATGCCGCCGTCGCTGCCACCCGTGAGGTTCCAGACGAGCCACGTGTCCGGCGTGCCGAACATCAGGTCGCCGTTCCGCGCCGCGTCGCGCGCCCCGTCGACGTTGTCGAGGATCCACGCGATCTTCGACGCGGAGAAGTACGACGCGAGCGGCAGCCCCGTCACGTCGGCGAAGGCGTCGACGCCGTGCGTCTCGATCAGCCGGTCGATCGCGGGCTGCGTGCGGGTGTCCTGCCAGACGATCGCATTGTGGATCGGCCGGCCGGTGCGGCGGTCCCAGACGATCGCGGTCTCGCGCTGGTTGGTCACGCCGATGGCGGCGACGTCCGACGGCGCCAGCCCCACCTGGTTGAGGACGCGGGCGAGCACCCATTCCGTGTTCGTCCAGATCTCCACGGGGTCGTGCTCGACCCGCCCGGCCCGCGGGAAGATCTGCTCGTGCTCCCGCTGCGCGGTGGCGACGAGCGCCCCTTCGCCGTCGAACACGATCGCGCGTGTCGAGGTGGTTCCCTGGTCGATGGCGATCACGTGTTCGGCCACGTCTCGTCTCCTCTTCGAGTGCTCGTCGCTGATCGCGACGCGGATGCCGGTGTCAGACAGCGACGGGATCGGCGGCGTGCACCGCGGCGAGCGTCCGGTCGATCTCCGAGCGGCGGGTCGCGGCATCCCAGCCCATCACATCCGAGACGGCGTAGGCCACCTCTTCGACGACCTCGCGGGTCGCCTCACCGCGGAAGCCGATGTTCGTGCGGCGCAGGAAGATGTCGTCGAGGTGCACGACCGACTCGCGGGTCGCCATGTAACGGAACTCTCCCGAGCTGAATCGCGGCAGCGTCGACAGGGGCGCGTCGTCGTCGTCCTGGCGGAGCGCGGTGGCGACGGCCAGCGCGTGCGTGCCGTAGCGGTGCAGCAGACGCGTACCGCGCTCGAGTCCGAAGTCCGAGAGGTGCTGGTGCACCCATTCGTCGCGGTCGGCGTCGGTGCGGGGGAACCCGACGGCGCCGCCGATCGGCAGACCCTTCGTGGAGCGGACACGCTCGCGGCCGATCCGGGTCATCAGCTCGTCTGTCAGTCGTGCGGCGACGGCGCGGAACGTGGTCCACTTGCCGCCGACCAGGCTGAGCACCGGCACGCGGTCCGACCCGGGGAGGATCGCCTCTTCGATGCGGTAGTCGCGCGAGACGAAGCCCGCGGCCATGTCGCCGTGCCCGGGGAGGGGACGGACACCCGAGTAGCGGTGGACGATCTGCGAGCGGTCGACGGGGATCGTCGGGAAGACGTGACCGATGAGGTCGAGGAAGTAGTCGACCTCCTCCTCGGTGCAGACAGCCGGCTCGGACATGTCGTGCTCGAGGTCGCTCGTTCCGACCAGGACGCGACCGTTGAGGGGGTAGATGAGGACGATGCGTCCGTCGGAGTGCTCGAAGAACAGCTCGCGTCCTCCGGTGGCCTGCATGAGCTCGGGGTGGTCGAGGACGATGTGCGACCCCTTGGTGCCGCCCATGTAGCGGGTGGCGTCGCCGAGCGCGCGGTTGGCGAGGTCGGTCCACGGCCCCGCCGCGTTGAGGACGACGGATGCCGCGAACGGAAACTCCTCGCCGCTCTCCTCGTCGCGGAGCACGACCTTGCCATCCTGGACGCCCGCGGCCGAGACGTAGTTCGCGGCGCGAGCGCGGCTGCCGCCGACGGCGATGCCGTCCCGGACGAGATCGAGACCGAGGCGCTCGGGGTCGCGGAGCGAGGCATCCCAGTACGTGGCGGTGTACTTGACGTCGGGGTTGAGGTCGGGCAGGGCGCGGAGCGACCGGCGGCGACCGTGGAACGTGTGGCGGGGGACCTTGCCGCCGCCGCGCGA
This sequence comes from Microbacterium sp. 77mftsu3.1, assembly GCF_900100525.1. Taxonomy (NCBI): domain Bacteria; kingdom Bacillati; phylum Actinomycetota; class Actinomycetes; order Micrococcales; family Microbacteriaceae; genus Microbacterium; species Microbacterium sp. 77mftsu3.1. Next base: position 831,667 of record NZ_FNCR01000001.1, read on the forward strand.
GAACGAGTCGTAGATGATGAGCCCCACCTTGATGAGGAGGGCGCCGCGTTCGGTCGAGGCCGTCTTGCGATGCAGCACCATGCGGAGCGGTGCCGACAGGAGGCCCGAGAAGGTCGAGAAGATCGGCACGGTGGTGCGGAGCGGTCGGACGTAGTGAGCCGCCGTCGTGAGCAGGTCGTTGCGCTCGGTGACGGCTTCGTGGACGAGTCGGAGCTCGCCGTTCTCGAGATAGCGGATGCCGCCGTGGATCATGTGGCTCGACGCGGCCGACGCTCCGGAGAGGAAGTCGCTCTTCTCGACCAGGGCGACGTCGATGCCCTGGAGGGCCAGGTCGCGGAAGGTCGCGACGCCGTTGATGCCGCCGCCGATGATGAGCACGTCCGCCTGGGGCCGCTCCCGCAGCGCCGCTGTCGTCGATCGGATGTCCGCGTCCACGTCACACACTCCCACTTCTGCCGGGTGTCGACCCGGTCGCCTCAGACCGCCACCGCAGTGGCTGATGGGACCAATGATGACATTCGTGGACGGGATTGCAGTCGCCATGCACATACGTGCACACTGTCATCCGTGGAAGAGACGCTCGATCCCGACGACATCCGTCGCGCCCTCACGGCCGCGCACCTGTACTACGTCCAGGACCGCACGATGGAAGCCATCGCGCGCGAACTCGGGACCTCCCGATCGACCGTGTCGCGCCTGCTGTCGCGTGCCCGCGCGACCGGGATCGTGGACATCCGCATCCGCTCCCCCTTCGCCGCGCCGCAGCTGCTCGAGCAGAACCTCGCGGACCGCTACGGCATCACCGCGCATGTCGTTCCGGTGCCCGACGACGCCAGCGACGTGGAGCGACTCGAGCGCGTCGCGACGGCTGCCGCCCACCTGCTCGGCGACCTCATCGTCGCGGACACCACCGTGGGGATCGCCTGGGGGTCGACGACGGCGGCGGTCAGCCGGCGCCTCGTCCCGAAGTCCGTGCACGGCACGACGTTCGTGCAGCTGAACGGCTCGGGGAACACGCGGACGACGGGCCTGCTGTACGCCAGCGACATCCTCAGCCGCTTCGCCGAGGCCTACGGCGGAAACGCGCAGCAGTTCCCGGTGCCGGCGTTCTTCGACGACCCGCGCACGAAGCACGCGATGTGGCGGGAACGCAGCACCACCCGCATCCTCGCCATCCAGGCGGCGATGGACCTCGTCGTCTTCAGCGTCGGCGCCGCCGACTCGCGCGTCCCCAGCCACGTCTACTCCGGCGGCTATCTCGAACCCGAAGAGCTCGCCGCGCTCGACGGCGAGGGGGTGGTGGGCGACGTCGCGACGGTGTTCTACCGGCTCGACGGCTCCACGCGCGGGATCGAGCTCAACGACCGCGCGACGGGCCCGCGGTTCGACGTGCTCCGCCGCGTGCCGAGTCGCGTCTGCATCGTCTCGGGCGTCGACAAACGCGACAGTCTGCGCGGGGCGCTCGCCGCCCGCCTCGTCACCGAGCTGGTCGTCGATGAGGCGACCGCCCGCGCGCTGACCGAATGACCTCGGAAGTCAAGAGATGACGCGGGAATGAAACCGGCGAAGAGCGGTTGATTACACTGCAAGAGCAAGAAACGTGCTCCGGGGTCGGTGGGAATCCGAACCGGCGGTGACAGTCCGCGAGCGGGACCCAGGTCCTGCTGATCCGGTGGAAATCCGGAACCGACGGTGATGCGACGAGAGTCGCTAGTCCGGATGGGAGGAAGCACGGTGGATGCGGCGACGCCGTATCCACCTGTCGCGCCCGCGCCCCGGAGAACCCCATCGTGAGGATCCGGATGAGTGTCACCGACGCGGAGCGCAGCGCGCTCCGTCACGCGTTCGCGCTCGCGACGAACGGGCCTCGCGGCCTGAACCCGCAGGTCGGGGCCGTCATCCTCTCGCCCGAGGGCGCCGTGCTCGCCGAGGGCTGGCACCACGGCGCCGGCACCCCCCATGCCGAGATCGACGCGCTGTCGAAACTGGGGCCGGATGCCGCCCGCGGCGCCACCGCCGTCGTGACCCTCGAGCCCTGCAACCACACCGGCCGCACCGGCCCGTGCGCCGTCGCCCTCATCGAGGCCGGGGTCGCTCGCGTCGTCTACTCGGCCGAGGACCCGGGCGCCGTCTCGTCCGGAGGCGCAGAGCGCTTGCGCGCCGCCGGTCTCGACGTCGAGGGGGGCGTGCTCCGCGAGGAGGGCGAAGACCTCATCTCGTCGTGGCTGACCGTGCAGCGCCTGGGGCGACCGCATGTCACCGTCAAGTGGGCGCAGTCGCTCGACGGTCGGGCCGCGGCATCCGACGGCACCAGCCAGTGGATCACGGGACCCGACGCGCGCGCGGACGTGCACCGCCGCCGCTCACGGGCGGACGCGATCGTCGTCGGCACCGGCACCGTCCTCGCGGACGACCCCGCGCTCACCGCACGCACCGCGGACGGATCGCTCTACGAGGACCAGCCGCGGCCGGTCGTCGTCGGAATCCGCGCAGTCCCCCAGGAGGCCGCGCTCCGGCGCCACCCGCGGCCGTTCATGCAGGACGAGGGCGAGGATCTCCGCGACCTGCTCGACAGGCTCCGCGAACTCGGCGCTCACCGCGTGTTCCTCGAGGGCGGCCCGACGCTCGCGGCGTCGTTCCTGCGCCAGGGACTGGTCGATGAGCTCCTCGTGTACGTCGCGCCGACCCTAATCGGAGGAGACCGCGTCGCGGTCGGCGACATCGGAGTCACGACGATCGCAGAGCAGCGCCGACTCGAGATCCTCGGTCTCGACCGACTCGGTGACGACATCCTCGTCACCTTGACCCCCAAGGAGGGCTGATGTTCACGGGCATCATCGAAGAGCAGGGCGTCATCACCGCCATTGATCCGTCCGGCGACGGCGTACGCCTCGCGGTCCGCGCACCGCTCGCGGTCTCGGACGCGCAGCGCGGCGACTCGATCTCCATCAGCGGGGTCTGCCTCACGGTCACCGACCAGACGCCGGAGGGGTTCACCGCCGACGTCATGAAGCAGACGCTCGACATGTCGACGCTCGGCACGCTCGCCGTCGGCTCCCCCGTCAACGTCGAGCGCGCCCTGGCCGCGCACACCCGGCTCGGCGGGCACATCGTGCAGGGACACGTCGACGGCACCGGCGAGGTGCTCGAGGTGCGCCCCGGCGAGCAGTGGCGCGTCATCCGCGTCTCGCTGCCCGCGGACCTCGCCCCCCTCGTCGTCGACAAGGGATCGATCACCGTGCAGGGCGTCTCGCTCACCGTCTCGGACGTGTCGGACGCCGACGCGTCGTCGCAGTGGTTCGAGATCTCCCTCATCCCCGAGACCCTCGAGGTGACCACACTCGGCGCGCTGACGCCCGGCGACCGGGTCAACCTCGAAACCGACATCCTGGCGCGGCACGTGCAGCGCCTGCTCCGATTCGCCTCACCCGACGGCATCCCGTCCACAGAAGAAGGAGGCTCCCGATGAGCCTTTCGTCCATCCCCGACGCCCTGGCAGCCCTCAAGGAAGGCCGACCGATCCTGGTCGCCGACGACGAGAGCCGCGAGAACGAGGGCGACATCATCATCTCCGCCGAGCTGGCCTCGCCGGAGTGGCTCGCCTGGACCATCCGGTGGTCCAGCGGCTTTCTCTGCGCGCCGATGCCGGCGGACTGGGCCGACCGGCTCGACCTGCCGCCGATGGTCGAGGTCAACCAGGACGCCCGCAGCACCGCGTACACCGTGAGCGTCGACGCCGCCGACGGCGTCACGACCGGCATCAGCGCGTCGGACCGCGCCCGGACGGCCAACGTCCTCGCGGACCCGACGTCGGTCCCCGCCTCCCTCATCCGCCCCGGCCACGTGCTCCCGCTCCGCGCCGTCGACGGCGGCGTGCGCGAGCGCGCCGGGCACACCGAAGCCGCGGTCGAGCTCATGCAGCTCGCCGGCCTCCAGCCCGTCGCCGTCATCGGCGAAGTGGTCGCTGACGACGGCAGCATGATGCGGATGCCGGGCCTGCTGGAGATGGGCGAGCGCGAAGGCATCCCCGTCATCACGATCGAACAGCTCATCGCGCACGTGAGCGCAGCCGACGGCGACAGCGCCGCCGCACACACCGACCACATCGGCAAGCGTCGCGTGAGCCTGCGCGCGGAGGCGAAGGTCCCGACCTCGCACGGGGAGTTCCGCTTCCTCGCGTACAAGGACCGCATCACCGGCACCGACCACATCGCCGTCGTCTCCGGCGAACTCACCGAGGAGGCGCCGCTCGTACGGGTCCACTCGGAGTGCCTGACCGGTGAGGCCTTCGGCTCGCTGAAGTGCGAGTGCGGTCCGCAGCTCGAGGCGGCCCTGGACGCCATCGAGCAGGACGGCGGCGTCGTCATCTACATGCGCGGCCATGAGGGTCGCGGCATCGGTCTCATCAACAAGCTGCGGGCCTACAGCCTGCAGGAGCGCGGCCTCGACACGGTCGACGCGAACCTCGCACTCGGGCTGCCGGCCGACGCTCGCGACTACGCGGCGGCCGCCGGCATCCTCACCGACCTCGGCGTCAAGCAGATCCGCCTGCTGACCAACAACACCGACAAGGTCTCGCAGCTGCGCGCACTCGGCCTGACGATCGTCGACCAGGTGCCGCTGCTCGTCGGGGTCGGCGCGAACAACCACCAGTACCTGGCGACGAAGGCCGACCGCATGGGTCACATCATCGACGCCGACGAACTGCGCGAAGCACTCGCGCACAGCGAGGAGCACAAGGCATGAGCGGCCACGGAGCACCCCAGACCGAGATCGTCGACGCGAGCGACCTGTCGGTCGTCGTCGTCGCCGGCCAGTGGCACGATGTCATCACCGATGGGTTGATCGCCGGCGCGAAGCGCATCCTCGACGCGTCGGGCGCCTCGTGGCGACTCGTCCGCGTGCCGGGATCGTTCGAGCTGCCGGTCGCCGCCAAGGCGGCACTCGACGCCGGCGCCGACGCGGCCGTCGCGCTCGGGGTCATCATCCGGGGCGGCACTCCCCACTTCGATTTCGTGTCCTCCGCCGCGACCGACGGCCTCACCCGCGTCGCGCTCGACACCGGCAAGCCCGTCGGCTTCGGCGTCCTGACGCTGGACGACGAGCAGCAGGGACTCGACCGGGCGGGCCTGGAGGGCTCGAAGGAGGACAAGGGTGCGGAAGCAGCGGATGCCGCGATCCGCACCGCGCTCGTCCTCCGCGACCTCCGCGTCTGAGAGCTCGAGCCGATGCTGCGCGGGATCTCCACCTTCAGGTAGCCTGAGGGCATGGAGACCCTGCGCAGCATCGTCGTTCTCGTCCACCTCGTCGGATTCGCGACGCTCTTCGGTGCGTGGGTGGTCGAACTCGTCGGTCAGCGCCGCGTGACCCGCATCATGCACTGGGGACTCGGCATCGCCCTCGTGGCCGGCCTCGCACTGTCGGCGCCCTGGGGACTCGACCACGACCTCAACTACGCGAAGATCGGCATCAAGCTCGTCATCCTGGTGATCATCGGCGGGCTCCTCGGCGCGGGCGCGGGACGTCTGCGGAAGTCGGGCTCCGTCCCCGCGGGGATCTTCTGGCCCATCGGCATCCTGACGCTCGTCAACGCCGGCCTCGCCGTCATCTGGCGCTGACCGGGACTTCTCGCGCGACGCGCGGGAGTAGGGTGGAGGTTTGCGTCGACCACTCCGTCGACGCATCGGTGATCCCAGTGCTGTGATGCCCTCGCGTCACCCCTGCGAGCGCATCCGCCGCCGACACGTCCCATGAGGACCCACCGCTTCGTTCCGAAGGTCCCCCGCATGTCATCCGCAGCACCCGCGGCATCCGCCGCACCCGCCAATCCGCGCTCCCGCGTCATCACGGCGAGCCTGATCGGCACGACGATCGAGTTCTACGACTTCTACGTCTACGCGACCGCCGCCGTCCTCGTCTTCCCCATCCTCTTCTTCCCGGCCGGCAACGACACCGTGAACCTGCTGCTGTCGTTCAGCATCTTCGGCGCGGCCATGGTCGCGCGCCCCGTCGGCGCCGTCATCTTCGGCCACTTCGGCGACAAGTTCGGTCGCAAGGCCACGCTCGTCGGATCGCTCCTGACGATGGGCGTCGCGACGTTCCTCATCGGCTTCCTGCCGACCTACGGCCAGGTCGGCATCGTCGCCCCGATCCTGCTCCTGATCCTCCGCCTCGCGCAGGGCTTCGCCCTCGGCGGCGAGTGGTCGGGCGCTGCGCTCGTCGCGACCGAGAACGCTCCGAAGGGAAAGCGAGCCTGGTACGGCACGTTCCCGCAGCTCGGTGCGCCGATCGGCTTCATCATCGCCAACACCGTCTTCCTGGTGATCTACTTCCTCCTCCCCCACCCGGACGGACCCGCGCAGCGCAGCGAGGAGTTCCTCGCCTGGGGCTGGCGCGTGCCGTTCCTGTTCTCGGCGGTCATGGTCATCGTCGGTCTCTACGTGCGCCTGAAGCTCGTCGAATCGGCGACGTTCGCGAAGGCCGAGAAGACCGGGGCGATCCGCAAGTTCCCGCTGGGTGAAGTCGTCCGACGCCACTGGAAGCAGCTCATCCTCGGCACGTTCATCATGCTGGCGACCTACGTGCTCTTCTACCTGATGACCAGCTTCACCCTGGCGTACGGCACCAAGGCCACCACCGACGGTGCCGCCGCGGCCGCCCAGGCCGCCGGGACGCCCTTCGACGCGGCCACCTATGTGCCCGGCCTCGGGTTCGGGTACACGGACTTCGTCATCATGCAGATCGTCGGCGTCATCTTCTTCGGCGTCTTCACACTGCTGTCCGGCCCCGTCGCCGACTCGATCGGACGTCGTCGCCTGCTGCTGTGGATCACGGGACTCATCGGCGTCTTCGGCCTGCTGTTCAACGTGTTCCTGCTGCCCCAGCTCGACCCGAAGTTCAGCGGTGCACTCGTGCAGGCGTTCCTCATCCTCGGGTTCATGCTCATGGGCGCGACGTTCGGCCCGATGGGGGCCCTGTTGCCCGAGCTCTTCCCGACGAACGTCCGCTACACGGGGTCGGCGATCTCGTACAACGTGTCGTCGATCCTCGGTGCCGCTCTCGCTCCGATCGTTGCGACCGCGCTGTGGGCGGCCGCGGGCGGCTCGCCGTGGCTGGTCGGCATCTACCTGTCGGGCTCCGCCGTCCTCACCTTCATCGCCCTGTGGCTGTCGAAGGAGACGAAGGACGTCGAGTACGAGACGAACATCGGACACGCGGACCTCGGCATCCGCTGACCTCCGCTGAACCGACGGATGCCGCGGCCCACCCCATCGGGAGGGCCGCGGCATCCGTTCTGTCAAGAGTTCCCCTCGGGCACGAGGCGGGTCTATCGTCGGCCTCACAGGCACACGAGGGAGTGGACCATGGCTATCAAGAAGGTCACCCAGGCATCGGTCGTCGAGTACGACCAGACCGGCGGGCCGGAGGTGCTGCATCTCGTCGACCGCCCCCTCGCCGAGCCCCGCCAGGGCGAGGTGACCGTCGAGGTCATGACGATGGGCCTCAATCACATCGACGGTTTCGTCCGCTCGGGCGCCGAGAAGGAATGGAACGACGAGTTCCCGCGCCGTTCGGGCAGTTGCTTCGCAGGCACCGTCATCGCAGTCGGGCCCGAGACGTCCGGCTTCCCCGTGGGCAGTGACGTCGTCGGCCACCTCCGCTCGGGCGCCCAGGCCAGCCACCTCACAATCTCGGTCGACCGCCTGGTCCGCAAGCCCAAGAACGTGACCTTCGAGACGGCGGGCGGGCTGTACCTGGCCGGGACGACGGCCCTCGACATCCTCGACGAACTCAAGGTCGGCGCCGGGGACACCGTCGTCATCTCGGCTGCCGCCGGCGGCGTCGGCAGCGTCGAGGCGCAGATCGCGATGCATCGCGGCGCCCGCGTGATCGGAACGTGCGGCGCCCGCAATTTCGACTATCTGCGACAGCTCGGCGTGAAGCCGGTGCAGTACGGCGATGGGATCGTCGACCGCATCCGTGCGCTCGCCCCCGACGGAGTGAGCGCCTACATCGACAACTTCGGCCAGGACGGACAGGACATCGCCGAGGCGCTGGGCGTCCCGGCAGGCAAGTTCCGCTCGAGCGCCGACCGGCGTGACCGCGAGGTCGCCCTGCTCTCGGACGAGCCCGATGCGGTCGCGCACGGGACGGATCAGCTTCGGAAAGTCGTGGATCTCGCCGAGAAGCGCGCCGTGAACGTGCTCGTCTCGGGCTTCTATCCGCTGGCCGACGTCGCCGAGGCGTACGACGACCTGCTGAAGCTGCACTCCCGAGGCAAGGTCGTGCTCGCGACGCATCCGGTCAATCCCCGCCGCATCCGCAAGGCGCGCGAGGTCATGGAGTCCGGCCGCTGAGCCTCAGTCGAGGAACAGCGCGCGCAGCCGCTTCGTGGTGAAGACGAGCCCGACGGCGATCATCACGACGTAATACAGAACGTGCCACAGCATGTCGACCGACAGGATGCCGAGGGTCAGCCCGCGGATGAGTTCGACGCCGTGCCACAGCGGCAGCGCCATGACGATCGACTGCACCCAATCCGGGTACACCGTGATCGGGTAGAACGTCGCCGAGAAAAGGAACATCGGCAGCAGCACGAAGTTGATCCAGTCCATGTGCTGGAACGTCTTCATGTAGCTCGTGATCGCCATCCCCAGGCTCGCGAAACCGAACGCGATCAGGAGTACTGCCGGAATCGCGAGGATCGCGGTCCAGGCGAGGTTCAGCCCGAGCACCTGCATGACTATCATGAATCCGGTCGCGTAGAGCAGGCCCCGCAGGAGCGCGTAGAGGATCTCGCCGAGGGCGACGTCGAGAGGCCCGAGCGATGTGGCCAGCATCCCCTCATAGAGCTTCCCGTAGTTGAGTTTGAAGAAGACGTTCCACGTGGAGTCGTAGATCGCGCCGTTCATCGCCGAGACGGCGAGCAGTGCGGGCGCGATGAACGCCTTGTAATCGACGTCGATGCCCTGCGAGGTCTCGACGGTGCCGATGAGCGCGCCGAGGCCGAGCCCCATCGACAGCAGGTAGAAGACCGGTTCGAAGAACCCGGAGAGCACGACCGCCCAGCTCGACGAGCGCGCGGCGAGGAACCCGCGCTGCACGACGGCGCCGGGGTTGCCCGCCCAAAGGGCACGCACTCCCCCGCGGCGGGCGGCGGTGTCGACGGCGACGGCGCTCACTTGGCGAGCCTTTCGATGAAGACTTTCCGGCCCCAGAGGTACCCCACTCCTGCGAGCACGACGAGATACGCGAGGTGGACGACGATCATCAACGGCGGCACTGCGGCACCGTACGTGCCCAGGCGACCGAGCTCGGCGCCGTGCCAGAGCGGCGAGATCCAGCCGATCCACTGCAGCCAGACGGGCAGCGTATCGAGGGGGTAGAACGTGCCCGAGAACAGGAACATCGGCATGAAGATGAAGCGCTGGACGAGCGCGAACTGCCCCCTGTCGTCTTCGATCGAGCCGGCGTACGCCATGAGCGGGATGCCGAACGCGAGGCCCGCGAGGATGCCCGCCGGGATCGCGATCCACCCGGTCTCGGGGTTCGGCACCGTCGTCCACCCGATGCCGAGGGCACCGAGGAGCCAGATGAAGAGGTAGTACGCCGCGACCGCGAACGTCATGCGGGCGGCCGCGCCGATGATGACGCCGTTGGCGATCTGCGGGCTCGACAGGGCGGACGCGTTGAACCCGAAGAAGTACCGTCGCCACTTGAACCCGGCCATGACGGGGTACGTCATCTCCTCGGAGGCGACGGAGATCGCCGCCGTGACGAGGAGCGCGGGTGCGACGAAGACGAGGTAGTCGACCTGCACGCCGCGGTCGTCGATCGGCGTCCGGATGAGCGCGGCGAGGCCGGCGGCCAAGCCGAGCAGATACAGAACCGGCTGCCCGAGCGCTCCGACCACGATGGTCCAGCCGTAGGCGCGCATCGCCCGGACCATGTGCTCCGTGACGTACCAGCTGCCGAATCGACGGGGCTTGCGCCCCCACTCCATCGCTTCTGCCCGCAGCTCGTCGAGCGTCGGCTGCGCTGCCTGTGTCGTCTCGCTCATTCGATGAGCGACCGTCCCGTGAGGCGGAGGAACACGTCCTCCAGGCTGGACCGACGGACGAGGCTCGTCATCGGCTGCAGGCCCGACGAGGTGACCCGTTCGAGGGCGGCCTCACCGTCGTGGGCATAGACGAGGATGCGGTCCGGCAGCACCTCGACGCGGTCGCCGATACCCTGCAGCTGGGCGGCGACCTGCTCGTTGCGGTCGGAACCGAAGCGCACCTCGAGCACCTCGCGGCTGGAATATTCGCGGATGAGGGAGGCTGGGCTCCCCTCGGCCATGATGCGCCCCTTGTCGACGACGACGAGCCGGTCGCAGAGCTGTTCGGCCTCGTCCATGTAGTGGGTCGTGAGGACGAGCGTCGTGCCCCGCTCCTTGAGGCGGAACAGGCGGTCCCAGAGCACGTGACGCGCCTGCGGATCAAGGCCCGTCGTGGGCTCGTCCAGGAGCAGGATGCGCGGGTCGTTGATGAGCCCGCGAGCGATCGTCAGGCGGCGCTTCATCCCGCCGGAGAGCTGGTCGACCTTGTTCTTCGCCTTGTCCTCGAGCTGGGCGAACGCCAGCAGCTCATCGGCCTTCTCGGCGCACACCTTGCCCGGGAGGCCGAAGTACCGCCCGTAGATGTAGAGGTTCTCGCGCGCGTTGAGCTCGCCGTCCAGGTTGTCCTGCTGCGGGACGACGCCCAGGCGCGAACGAATCTCGGGGCCGTGCCGGTCGGGGTCCAGCCCCAGGATCGACAGGTTCCCGCTCGTCCGGGTCGACACGGCGCCGATCATCTTCATCGTCGTCGATTTACCGGCGCCGTTCGGGCCGAGCAGACCGAAGGACTCCCCCGGTGCGACCTCGAACGACAGTCCGTCGACGGCGACGAAGTCGGGCTTGCTCTTGCTCTTGTAGGCCTTCACGAGCTTCTCGGCGCGGATCACGGGTTCTGGCACCGGACCACACTATCGACGGGCGGGGACACGGTCAGGACGGAGGAAGATAGAGGGATGTCCACGCCTCGCCGCGGTCTGCGCCGCCCCTCGAAGGACGACGGCCCCCGCGCCAGCCTCCGTCAGCTCGTCCCCTTCCTCCTCGAACACAAGCGTGTTCTCGTGGTGGTCGGCGTCCTCAGCGTGCTCGAAGCGGTCGCCACCCTCATCCAGCCGCTCCTCGTCGGGAACGTCATCGGCCGGGTGCAGGCGGGCCAGGCCCTCGGCATCCTCGTCTGGGTCCTCGTCGGCCTCGTCGTCGTGTCCTCGCTCATCGGCGGATTCCAGCACTACCTGCTGCAGCGCACCGGCACCGCGGTCGTCTACTCGAGCCGTCGCCGACTGATCGCCAAGCTCCTGCACCTGCCGGTGCAGGAGTACGACGCTCGGCGCACCGGCGACCTGGTGTCGCGGGTCGGCACGGACACGACCCTGCTCTACGCCGTCCTCACGCAGGGGTTCGCGGACTCGATCGGGAACGCCCTCATCTTCGTCGGCGCGATCATCGCGATGCTCATCATCGACCCGATCCTGCTGCTGCTGATCGTCGTCGTCATCGGCGCCTCGGCGACGGTCGTCGTCGTGCTGAGCGGCCGCATCCGTCGGGCCACGCTCGAGCAGCAGGAGAAGGTGGGCGCGCTCGCCTCCGGCGTCGAGCGGGCGATCGGCTCGATCCGCACGATCCGCGCCTCGGGCGCGGAGGCCCGTGAGCAGGACACCATCTCGTCGACAGCCAGCGAGGCCTACGACGCCGGCGTGAAGGTCGCGAAGGCCTCGGCGGTCGTCGTCCCCGTCGCGGGAATCGCCCTGCAGGTCTCGCTCCTCGTCGTGCTCGGCGTGGGCGGGTTCCGCGTCGCATCCGGCGCCATCGAGATCGCTCAGCTCGTCGTCTTCGTGATGTTCCTCTTCTTCCTCGTGCAGCCCCTCGCCTCGTTCTTCGGCGCGATCACCTCGGTGAACCAGGCGCTCGGCGCGCTCGGCCGCATCCAGGAGGTCCTCGACCTGCCGGACGAGACGGCCGAGGATGCCGCGATCGCCGCATCCGCCGCCTCATCGTCCGCCGACTCGACGGCCGCCGACTCGACGGCCGCCATCGAGTTCCGCGACGTGCACTTCTCCTATCCCGAAGCGGTCGTCCGCGCCCGCCGGAGCGCGCAGGATGAGGCGATCAAGACCCTCGCCGACGCCCGCGCGCCCCTCCCCGAGGAGTCGGAGCCCGAACCCGAGGCGACCGTGCTCCGAGGCGTCTCGTTCGAGGTGCCGCGCGGAGCCCGCGTCGCACTCGTCGGCCCGTCGGGGGCCGGCAAGTCGACGACCCTCTCGCTCATCGAGCGCTTCTACGACCCGACCGCCGGCGCGATCCTCATCGACGGGATCGATGCCCGCGCGCTCGACCGCCTGTCGCTGCGCGCCCGACTCGGGTACGTGGAGCAGGACGCCCCCACACTGGCGGGCACGATCGCCGACAACCTGCGCCTCGCATCCCCGAACGCGACCGACGCGGACTGCGAACGCGTGCTCGACGCCGTGAACCTCACCGAGGTGCTCGAGCGCTCGCCCCTGCGCCTGGAAGCACCGGTGGGAGAGGCGGGCGTGATGCTCTCCGGTGGTGAGCGTCAGCGTCTGGCGATCGCGCGGGCCCTGCTGGCCGCTCCGCCAATCCTGCTGCTCGACGAATCCACATCGTCCCTCGACGGCCTGAACGAGCAGCGGATGCGCGACGCGATCGACGCGGTCGCCGCGGGTCGCACGCTCGTCGTCATCGCACATCGGCTCTCGACGGTCGTCGACAGCGACCTCATCGTCGTCCTCGATCACGGCCGCGTTGTGGGTCAGGGCACGCACGACGAGCTCGTGCGCGACGTGCCGCTCTACCGCGACCTCGCCGCCCGCCAACTGCTGGTCTGAAGGCTCCCCCGAACGCACCGCGACCCGACGCGAACTGCGACTCCCGGCATCCGGGAACAGCAGTTCTCGTCGGGTCGACGCCTGGTGCGGGAGGCTCAGGCCTCCTGCTGCGCGCGCTGCAGGCGGTAGCGCAAGGCGGCGAGCTCGGCGTAGAGGGCCGGCGGGACCTTGCCCTCGAACGTCCGGTAGAACTCCTCGGTGAGGTCGGCTTCGGCGAGCCAGGATGCCGGGTCCACCGCGAACAGCTCGTCGAGATCGGTCTGCGGCACCTCGATCCCCGCGAGGTTCAGGTCGTCGGTCTTCGGCAGGCGCCCGACGGGGCTGTCCACGGCGCCGACCGACCCGTCGATGCGGCGGATGATCCAGTCGATGACGCGGGCGTTGTCACCGAAGCCGGGCCACAGGAAGCGCCCGTCCGAGCCCTTGCGGAACCAGTTGACCTGGAAGATGCGCGGAGCCCGGTCGAAGCGCAGCTTCTGACCGACCTTCAGCCAGTGGCCGAAGTAGTCCGCCATGTTGTAGCCGCAGAAGGGCAGCATCGCGAAGGGGTCGCGGCGGAGTTCGCCGACGAGCCCCTCGGCGGCGGCGGTGCGCTCGGACGAGATGTTCGAGCCCATGAAGACGCCGTGGGTCCAGTCGGTGGCCTCGACCACCAGCGGGACGTTGGTGGCACGGCGTCCGCCGAACAGGATCGCGTCGAGCGGGACGCCCTCGGGGGCATCCCAGTCCGCGGCGATCTGCGGGCACTGGCCCGCGCTGACGGTGAAGCGCGAGTTCGGGTGGGCGGCGGGACGACCGGATGCCGGGGTCCAGGGCTTGCCCTCCCAGTCGGTGAGCTCGGCCGGCGCCTCGTCGGTCAGGCCCTCCCACCACACGTCGCCGTCGGGACGGAGCGCGACGTTCGTGAAGATCGTGTTGCCCCAGAGAGTGTCGACCGCCGTCACGTTCGTCGATTCGCCCGTCCCCGGCGCGACGCCGAAGAAGCCGGCTTCGGGGTTGATGGCCCAGAGGCGGCCGTCCTCACCCGGACGCAGCCAGGCGATGTCGTCGCCGAGCGTCTCGACCCGCCACCCGGGGATGGTCGGGCGGAGCATGGCGAGGTTCGTCTTGCCGCAGGCCGAAGGGAACGCTGCGGCGACGTGGTAGGCCTTGCCCGCGGGGTCGATGACGCGGATGAGCAGCATGTGCTCGGCCAGCCAGCCCTCGTCGCGGCCGATCACCGAGGCGATCCGCAACGCGAAGCACTTCTTGGCGAGGATCGCGTTACCGCCGTAGCCGGAGCCGAACGACCAGACCTCGAGCGTCTCGGGGAAGTGGACGATGTACTTCTCGTCGTTGCAGGGCCACGCCTCGTCCTGCTGTCCGGGAGCGAGCGGCGCGCCCACCGAGTGCACGGTCTTGACCCAGGGCTTGCCGTCGGCGATCTGCTGCAGCACCTCGGCGCCCACGCGCGTCATGATGCCGATGGACGTGACCGCGTAGGCGCTGTCGGTCACCTGAACGCCGATGTGCGAGAGCGGGCCGCCCACGGCGCCCATCGAGAAGGGCACGACGTACATCGTCCGGCCGCGCATGCTGCCCTCGAAAAGGGGCGTGATGGTCGCGCGGATCTCGTCGGGCGCGATCCAGTTGTTGGTGGGCCCGGCATCCTCTTCACGCTCCGAGGCGATGAAGGTGCGACCCTCGGTGCGGGCGACGTCGCTCGGGTGCGAGCGGGCGAGGTAGGACCCGGGACGCCACTCGGGGTTGAGCTTGATGAGCTTGCCCTCATCGACCTGCTGGCGCAGCAGCGCGTCGTTCTCGGCGGCCGAGCCGTCGACCCAGTGGATGCGGGCGGGCTGCGTGAGCGCCGCGATCTCGTCGACCCACGCGTGGAGGGCCGCCATGCCCTCTCCGGTGACGGCGGGACGGATGCCGGTGGGCGCCGGCGTCGAGCGGGCGACGATCGGCGTCGAGCCGGTACGGGTGGGGCGGGTGAACAGGTCTGCGATGGCCATTCGGCGCTCCTCGGTCGGGGTGGGGTATCTCCACTGTGCGCCCAACAACCCACTCTTTTCGCAATTCTCTGCGTCAAGAAATGCGATTCTTTCGATAGCATCAAGTTCATGGCGACGCCCCTCCAGCTCTCGACCCTCGGCCACCGCATCCGGCATCAGCGGACCGCCCACGGCTTCACGCTCGACGAACTGGGGGCGCTCGTCGGCATCGCCGGGAGCCAGCTCAGCCTCATCGAGAACGGCAAGCGCGAGCCGAAGCTGTCGGTCCTGCAGGCGATCGCGACGGCGACGGGCACGGACGTGACCGACCTGCTCTCCACGGAGCCCCCGAACCGCCGCGCCGCCCTCGAACTCGACCTGGAGCGCGCGCAGCGGAGCCCCGTGTTCCGCCGCCTCGGCGTCGCCCCGGTGAAGGTCACGAAGACGATGTCGGATGAGACGATCGAGGGCATCCTCGCCCTCCACCGCGAACTCGAGCGGCGCGAACGCGAATCGATCGCGACACCCGAAGAAGCCCGCCGCGCCAACACCGAACTGCGCCTGCGGATGCGGGAGCAGAACAACTACCTGCCCGACATCGAGAAGCTCGCCGAGAAGAAGCTCAAGGCCGCCGGGCACTCCACCGGCGCCCTGACGCACCGCACGGTCAGCATCATGGCGGAGCAGCTCGGGTTCGAACTCATCTACGCGAGCGACCTCCCGCACTCCGCGCGATCGGTCACCGACCTCGAGAACGGGCGGATCTACCTGCCCCCGGCATCCATCCCCGGCGGCCACGGCCTGCGGTCGATGGCGCTCCAGGCGATGGCGCACCGTCTGCTCGGGCACACCCCGCCGACCGACTACGCCGACTTCCTGCAGCAGCGCCTGGAGATCAACTACTACGCGGCGTGCTGCCTCATGCCCGAGACCGCGTCGGTCGCCTTCCTGACCCAGGCCAAGAAGGACCGGAACCTCGCCGTCGAGGACTTCCGCGACGCATTCGGCGTGACCCACGAGGCGGCCGCGATGCGGATGACCAACCTCCTGACGCAGCACCTCGGCATCCCGCTCCACTTCCTGCGCGTCGACGGGGCGGGCGCGATCAACCGCGTCTACGAGAACGACGGGCTGCCGTTGCCGATGGATGTGACGGGATCGGTCGAGGGGCAGGTGGTCTGCCGCAGATTCGCGGCGCGGTCCGCGTTCGCGGAGCAGAACCGGACGACCGAGCACTACCAGTACACCGACACCCCCGGCGGGACGTTCTGGTGCTCGAGCCAGACCGGTTCGACCGCGGAGGGCGAGTTCTCGATCACGGTCGGGGTGCCCTTCGACGACGCTCGCTGGTTCCGCGGGCGCGAAACGCCGAAGCGGGCGGCCTCGACGTGCCCCGACGAAGCCTGCTGCCGGCGACCCGACGCCGATCTCACCGAACGGTGGAAGGGCAAGGCATGGCCGAGCGCCCGCGTGCACATGCAGATGTTCTCGCCCCTTCCGCGCGGGATGTTCCCCGGCGTCGACGACGGCGAGGTCTACGCGTTCCTGGATCGACACGCCTGAACGCCGTGTTGAGCGCCGCCGCGCGGCGGGTGTACGCTCTCGCGAGTGAGGTTCGCCTAACCTAATCTGCGACGACGTGCAGCAGGTCCCGCGGACGGGCTGCGACGGGGCAGCGGGCACCGGCCTCACTCCCGAACACCCGAAGAGATCCCGTGCTCGCCTCGCTCCTCCCTCCCTTCCTCATCGGCCTCCGCGAAGGCCTGGAGGCCGCGCTCGTCGTCGGCATCCTCGTCGCCTACCTCGTCCGGATCGACCGCCGCGACGTCCTCCCGAAGCTCTGGGCCGGAGTGGGACTCGCGGCAGTGCTCGTCCTCGTCATCGGCGCCGTCCTCACCTTCGGCGCCTACGCCCTCACCTTCCAGGCCCAGGAGCTCCTCGGCGGCCTCCTCTCCCTCCTCGCCGTCGGCATGGTGACCTGGATGATCTTCTGGATGCAGCGGACCGCGCGCACCATGCGCTCCCATCTCGAGAGCGGCATCGATCGCGCACTCGCGATGGGCGGCTTCTGGGGGATCGTCCTGATCGGGTTCGTGTCGGTGGCTCGCGAAGGCATCGAGACGACGCTCTTCCTCTGGTCCATGGTGCAGACCGCCGGCCAGGAAGGCCCGGGCTGGCTCGGCGCCGTGCTCGGCCTCGCCGTCGCCGTCCTCCTCGGATGGCTGCTCGCCCGCGGCGCCGTGCGTCTCGACCTCCGCCGGTTCTTCGCGTGGACGGGCGGCTTCCTCGTCGTCGTCGCCGCAGGTGTGCTCGCCTACGCCTTCCACGACCTGCAGGAGGCGGGCGCCCTCCCCGGACCCTTCTCGGATGCCGCGACCATCGACCCCGTCACCGGTGGCGTCGGCGTCGGCGTCGCCGGGTTCCCGTTCGGCTGGGCCTTCGACCTGAGCGCGCAGCTCCCTCCCGGCAGCGCGATCGCCGCGCTCCTCCAGGCGACCGTCGGCTTCATGCCCGAGATGACCTGGCTGCAGGTGATCGCCTGGGGGCTGTACCTCGCCGTCGTCGGCACGTTCTTCGTCCGAGGCCTGTTCCCGCGCCCGCGCCCTGCGCCTGCGGCATCCGCCGGCACCTCCGCATCCCGTCACGCATCCCAAGGAGCATCATGACCCGCCCCCGCCTGACCACGGCGCATGCCGCCCTCGCCCTCGTGGCCGTCAGCACCGTCGCCCTCTCGGGCTGCGTCGCGAAGACCGACGCGACGAGCACGGACGCCCTCACGGTGACCTCGACGGATACCTCCTGCGACGTCTCGACGGCGACGGCGAAGAGCGGAACGCTGACCTTCGCGGTGTCGAACAAGAGCTCCCAGGTGAGCGAGTTCTACCTGCTCGCCGAGGACGGGCTGCGCATCATCGGCGAAGTCGAGAACATCTCACCCGGCGCCGAGCGGACCCTGACCGTCGTCGCGCAGCCGGGACAGTACAAGACGCTCTGCAAGCCGGGCATGGTCGGCGAGGGCGTCGGGCGCGCTGATTTCAGCGTCACCGGCGGGGCGGTCGCCGCCACCGGCGACGACGCCGAGCAGAAGCAGAAGGCCGTCGACCTCTACGCCGCGTTCGTCAAGGACCAGGTCGAGCAGCTCGTCCCCGCCGTCGACGCCTTCACGACCGCCTACGAGTCGGGGCGGGACGACGAGGCGCGCGCGCAGTTCCCGATGGTGCGCGCGTTCTACGAGCGCATCGAGCCGGTCGCCGAATCCCTCGGCGACCTCGACCCGCGCATCGACTACCGCGAAGTGGATGCCGTGGCCGAAGGCATCGAATGGACCGGCTTCCACCGCATCGAGAAGGACCTGTGGGTCCCGGAGAAGGACGCGCTGAACGCCGACGGCGAGACGCCGGCGTGGCAGGACTGGTCTCCGTCGACCACGAAGGAACGGGCGACGTACGGCGACAAGCTGGTCGCGGACGTCGGCGAACTCAACGACTACGTCCACTCCGACGCGTTCCAGAAGGCGCTCGACGCCCAGGGCATCGCCGGGATCTCCAACGGCGCGATCGCCCTGCTCGACGAGGTGGCGACCGGGAAGATCAGCGGCGAGGAGGACTGGTGGTCGGGCACGGACCTGTCGGACTTCGCCGCGAACGTCGAGGGCTCGAAGATGGCGTTCTCGCTCGTGCGTGAGTTCGCGTCGGCCGCCGGATCAGACGGGAAGACGCTCTCGACGGAGATCGCGCGGCGCTACGACGACCTGAACGCCGCCCTCGCCGCCCACGGCTCGCTCGAGAAGGGCTTCGTCGCCTACAAGACCCTCACCGAGGACGACAAGCGCGAGCTGACCGACCTGATCAACGCGCTGGCCGAGCCGCTGTCCCGCCTGACCTCCACCGTCCTGCAATGAGCACCGAGGACTCGCCCTCAGAAGAGACCGCCCGCCCGTCGCTCAGCAGGCGCGGCCTGTTCGGTCTCGCCGCCGGGGTCGGCGCCGCGGGCCTCGCGCTCGGCGCGGGTGCGGGCTCCGCGATCGGCGTCGCGGTCGGGCGCGAGCGCGCGGAGCAGGAGGGGGCGGCATCCGTCCACCCCTTCTTCGGGACGCACCAGGCGGGCATCACGACCCCGATGCAGGACCACCTGCACTTCGCTGCCTTCGACATGATGGCGGGCTCGAGCCGAGACGACCTGCAGTCGCTCCTGAAGGACTGGAGCTACGCGGCGGCACGGATGACGCAGGGTCTCGACGTGAGTGCCAGCGGCGCCGTCGGAGGGTCGCCCGAGGCGCCGCCGGACGACACCGGTGAGGCGCTGGGGCTGCCGGCATCCGGCCTGACGATCACCTTCGGCCTGGGCCCGACCCTGTTCTCGACCGACAGCGGCGAGGATCGGTACGGGCTCGCCCGGCTGCGCCCGGCGGGCCTCGCGAAACTGCCCGCGTTCCTCGGCGACGACCTCGACCCGTCCGTCTCGGGGGGCGACCTCTGCATCCAGGCGTGCGCCGACGATCCGCAGGTCGCCGTGCACGCGATCCGCAACCTCAGCCGGATCGCCTTCGGGCGTGCGCGGCTGCGCTGGTCTCAGCTCGGCTTCGGAAAGACCTCGAAGACGACCGCCGCGCAGGCGACGCCGCGGAACCTCTTCGGCTTCAAGGACGGTACGGCGAACATCCTCGCGGACGACACGAGCGCCCTCGCCGACCACGTGTGGGTCGCCGAGGACGACGCTCCGGCGTGGCTCGCCGGCGGCTCGTACCTCGTGGCCCGCAAGGTCGCGATGCTCATCGAGACGTGGGACCGCGTGCGACTGTCGGAGCAGCAGCGGATCATCGGACGCGACAAGGCGCAGGGCGCTCCGCTCTCGGGCGGCGTCGAGACGACCGCGCCCGACTTCGGCACCACGGATGCCGCCGGTGCCCCCGCGATCGACCGGGCCTCGCACGTGCGCCTCGCCCATCCCGACCTGAACAACGGCATCCGCATCCTGCGGCGCGGCTACAACTACGTCGATGGCAACACCGACCTCGGCCGCCTCGACGCGGGACTGTTCTTCCTCTCGTACCAACGGAGCCCGGACCAGTTCGTGACGCTCCAACGCGCCCTGTCGACCGACCTCATGAACGAGTACGTGCGTCACATCGCGTCGGGCATCTGGGCGGTGCCCCACGGCGCGGGGGCTGGCTCGTACGTGGGCGCGGAACTGTTCGCCTGACCCGGGCACACGAAAGCGGGGAGCACAGTCCCCGTGTGCTCCCCGCTCGACTCGCGCGCCCGAACAGCGCGAGTGGTGAAGGTCAGTCCTTCTTGAAGGCGTCCTTCACGTTCTCGCCGGCCTTCTTGGCGTCGGCCTTCGTCTGGTCGGCCTTGCCTTCAGCAACGAGCTTGTCGTTGTCGGTGGCCTTGCCGATCGCTTCCTTCGCCTTGCCGGCGATGTCCTGAGCGGCGTTCTTGATCTTGTCGTCGAGTCCCATGAGGGTCTCCTTTCTCTATCGGTGGTGGGGGGGAAACCGGTGCCTGGACCGGTGGTTCGATCGGTGGATCAGCTGACCCGCGCGGCGTCCGAGGCGAACCTGCTGCGCAGGCCGCCGTGGATCGAGATGTAGGCGGCGGTGTCTGCGCCGGTCACGGCTGCCAGGCCGTCCATCAGCCGATCGACGTGATCGACGACGCGACGGGGGTCGGCTCCCTGACGGGCCGTGATGCTCACGTGGAGCACGGGCTCGTCGCGGACCGTGTGCGCAGTGACGGATGCCGCGACCACGTCGCCCTCACGGGCGAGGGAATTCTTCACGGCGTCCGCCGCGAAGCCCTCGGTGATCGTGACCCGGCCGAGCGGCGTCTGCGAGCCGCTCGAGCGGAGGACGGTGCGGGAACGCCGGCTCACGAGAGTCGTGAGACTGGCGAAGAGGACGACCGCGATCACGATCGCGATGACCGCCGCACCGATGACCGCCCAGCTGAGCGCGGTGCCGGGGATCGCGGTGGCGTCGCCCGCGGCGCGGAGTGCGTCGACGGCGGCCTTTCCGGAGGAGGTCCACACGTCGCCGACGGCCGGGAGGGCCGCCGCCGTGGCCGCCGCGCCCCCGCCGATCAGCAGGATCACGCCGACGATCATCAGGACGGTGCGGTTGAGTGCACGGTTGGTGTCGTTCATGCCGCCTTCTCCTCATCGTCGGGGCGCGCGATCCGCACGCGGGTGCGAACAGGGCGCGCCAGCTTCAGCGCGGCGATCTCCGCATCGGCCAGCGAGGTGACCTGGGTCTTGTCGACCGGGATGCCGGCTCCGGGACGGACGGTGACGTCGACGCTCCGGTGGGCGACCCCGACCGTCACACGGTCGCGGGCGACGCCGATCTCGTCGCTCACACGCTGGGCGAGCGCCGCGGCGAGGACGCCGTTGTCGATGACGGCGACGCGGCCACCGGCATCCACTTCGTGCTTGGACAGACGGCCCGGCGCGACGGCCAGGACCACGAGCCACAGCCCGATCGCGGCCACGACGAGCCCCCCGGCGACACCGGCCGCCACCGGGGCGTTGCCGGGGAGTCCGGCCAGCCACTCCAGCGCCGCCACAGGGCGCACCAGAAGTGCGGGCTGGGCCGCGAGGGCCAGCACGAGCTCGACGGCGACGTACAGGGCCAGGATGATCGCGACCAGGACGACGAGGGCGAAGGCGACGCTGCGCGGCGAGTGGGTCTCGCGGCGCACAACGCGACGCAGCACAGGGGTGGTCATCGCACACGCTTCCTTTCCGGGGTCCGGGCACCGGTCACGGTGACGTCGATTCGGGCGATGTCGCGCCCGAGGAGGTGGGTCAGTCGCTCGCGCAGCTGCTCCTGCATCTGCGAGGCGCGCTCGAGGACGGGGACGGTGCTCCGCACCGCATCCAGATCATCGAGATCGGGGACGGGGAGAGGGCTCGATACCTTCAGAGCCATGCCGTCCCGTCGGTCGGCGACACCCACGGAGATCTCGCCCCGCGGGACGCCGATGACATCGGCGGACACCGCCCGTGCGATGCCGACGAGCACACGCTCGGCGACCTCGGTACGGCCGGCGACGCCGGGGGCCGCGGCGGCGGGTCGCGAGGACCCGCCGCCCGCCGTTCCGTCGGTGTCGGTACGCATCAGGAGGTGCGCCGTCCCGTGAAGGCGTCGGTCACGGCCCGCACGTCGAGCTTGCCCGAGGCGATGCGGCCCACGACGGCGCCGATCGCCATGAACAGGGCGGTGAGGAGGAATCCCCAGAACCCGAACGCGAGGCCCACGACGGCGAGGATGGCGCCGGTCAGGGCGCCGATCAGCGTGGTGCTCATGAGACGCGCGACTCCTCGTGCTGCTCGTCCTCGTCGCCCGGGATGTGGACGTCGTCGACGGTGACGTTGACCTCGACGACCTCGAGTCCGACGAGGCGCGTGATGGCGCCGGCGACGGCGTCACGGACCTGCGAGGCGACCTGGTGGACGGGGGTCGGGTACTCGACGACGATCGTCAGGTCGACGGCGGCCTGGGTCTCGCCGACCTCGACCTTGACGCCCTGACCGAGGTCCTGGGCGTTGATGGCGTTGCGGATCGCGCCGAGGGCACGGGCTCCGCCGCCACCGAGAGCGTGGACGCCGGGGATCTCACGAGCGGCGATGCCGGCGACCTTGGCCACGACGCCGTCGGAGATGACGGTCGTGCCGGCGGTGGACGACGAGGTCTCGTCGGCCTTCGGCAGCGAACGGTCGACGCGTGCGCCGGGCACGGCGGGGGTGGTCGCGGGGGTCTCGGTAGCCATGATTCTCCTCTTTCTCGAACGATCTTCCGACGCACCGTGGGTGCGTCGCGGGCCGTTGCTTTCGGCCTCGTACATAAGAGGGCCGGGCGTCCCGATTCGTCACAAAAAAGTTCGGAGAAGTTCTGCGACCGCTCTCGGCGTCAGTGGATCCGGGCGATCTGGATGCTGATCCGCGCGTCGTCCGGGGTGTTCGCGATCAGCGCGTCGGCCACGCGGCGGGCCGCATCCGGGGTGTTGTCCCGCGACGCGGTTGCGATCCGCGCGGCGACCAGCGGCATCCCATCGCGAACGGTCACGGCGACCTCCGCCATGCGATCCCCGTCCGCGCCGGCGGCGGCGGCGATGAGACCGGGGATGCGAGCGACGGTGGAGCGGGGCGAGTAGACGTCGGTGACGCCGTCGACGGCGCGGATGCGGGCGACGAGATCGGGCTGGCCGGCGGACGCGTCGATCGGCTCGTCGGAGGGTTGCCCGATGGGGGGCTGGCCGATGGAGGGGACCCGGGTCATGGCGTCACTCCTTCCCTTCTGTGCCGTGGAGCTCCTCGACGGCGACGTTGACAGCGGTGACGTTGAGCTCGGTGTGCTCGGCGAGGACGCGGTAGACGAGCTCGCGAAGGCTCGCCGTGAGCTCGGGGATCGACTTGCCCCAGGCGACGGAGGCGGTGAGTTCGATGCGCACCGGGGCGCCCGGGGTCTCGGCATCGCCCACGATCTCGGTGCGCCCGAGGTAGATCCCGTCGAGCTCGTCGGCACTCGAGCGCACGAGCGAGCGGACGGCCCCCTCGGTGACCGTGATCGTCACGCGGGGGTCGGGGTGGTGGATGGGGAAGCTGCGACCCGCGCGCAACTCGGAGTGGATGACCGAGAGGATCCCCTCGAACCAGCTCTCGGGGGGTCGCGGCATCCGCTCGGCATCGTCGGCGACCAGGTCCCGGGAGAGCTGGCCGACCCGCTCCAGGGCCTCGATGACGTTCAGGCAGTCGGGGCACGACTCGATGTGGGGGTCGCGGGGCGTGCGACCGGACTCGACGTAGCTGCTGAGCTCGTCGACGGAGCGGCCGCACTCGAGAGTGTCGTCGTCGTTCATCGCCACCCCTCCATCTCGATCGCGATGCTCGCCCGGGCCCGTGCGAGCAGTCCCCGGACGGTGCTGTCGGTCATGTTCATCTCTTCTGCGATCTCGGCGTAGCTGAGCTCTGCGACTTCGCGCAGCAGCCAGCATCGGCGTTGATCCTCCTTCAGTCGGTCGAGCGCCCGCGAGAGGGCCGCGAGGCGGTCGTTCTGGATCGCCGCGCGCTCGGGCTGCGCATGCGAGGACGGCGGAAGGACAGCCTCGTCGAGAGCATCCTCTCGCGATCTCCGGGTCGCGAGGGCGAGTGCCTCCCGGCCGGCGATCCGCATCAGCCACGATTTCACGGCCGACGGGTCGCGGAGCGTCGGGAGCTGCTTCCATGCCGTCACGAACGCGTCCTGCACGACGTCGTCGGTGTCGGCGACCGACCCGACGATGCGGTAGACGTAGGCGCGCACGAGAGAGGAGTGACGCCGGAGGATCTCTCCGAAAGCTGCCGTGTCGCCGTCGACGGCACGCTGGACGAGGATCCGGTCGGGTGCATCGCGAAGCGACGAGGTGTCGCGCCGGGGAGAATCGCGCAGCGGGGAGTCGATGATGCACTCCCTCCGACACGGCCGCCAGGATCAGCGGGCTCGAGAGGACGCTAATCGGGCGGAACGGCACGAAGAACCGCTTGCGCCACGGCTCCGCACTCGCTATTGGCGCCCGAAGAAGCCACCCACGCGTGCGAGCGCGTCACCCACCCCGGCATCCGACTCCCCGTCGAACAGGGTCGCGGCGGGGATGCCGGAGCTCCCCACCGCGAGCGAGAGGCTCCAGGTGCCGACCGCGACACCACCGCGGAGGATGACCGGACGCACCATCCCGTTGGCGGTGGGGCCGACGCTCGTGCGATCGCCGGCACCCATCCCGATCGAGCGGTCGGCGTACGAGAGGACGTATTCGTCGAAGGCCGGGAGCGCGATCGTGCCCGGGAGGGCCGGGGCGGGCACGGCGGTGGTCGGCTCGTCGGGCACGTCGAGGAGCTCCCCGCCGAGGGCCACGACGCGGTCGCCCGCACGCTCGGCGGCTCCCCGGGCCTGCCCCGCCGGAAGCCCCGCCCACCAGACGAAGTCCGCACCGGTCGCGGGCCCGTGTCCGCGCAGGTAGGCCACGAGGAGATCGACGGCCGGGTCGTCGCCGGCCGGGCCTCGGGGTGGGAGGGCGACGAGGTACTGCTCACGGGCGACACCCTCGTCGCGCGGGACGACAGGGCCGAGCGCGAGCACCCCGCGGATCGACAGGGCGGTGAGGATGCGCGTGCCCGCGGTGACGGACCCCGCGACGCCGTCGCGCTGCAGGGCGTCGACGAACGCGGCCCTGGTCAAGGGCGCCTCTGCGGCGAGGGCGGACCGGAAGACGCGTTCGCCACGATCGAGCACTCCCGGGTCGATGCCGTACGCCCGCGTCTGCCGCTCCCCCGTCACGTCGAGGATCGCCCCCACCGAGCCCGGCTCGACGATGTGGAGGGTGCCGCGCTGCGTCCACGCGCGCACCAGGAGCCCCGCGTCGAACGCGCGGTCGACGTCGCCGACGGCGGGGCCGCCGGAGGTGCGGATGCCGAGCGCCCAGCGACCGGCCGCGAAGTCCTGCGCCTGCACGGCGAACAGCCGGCGCGCGACGTCGGGGACGGTCGCGGCGGGCTCGACGAGCAGGTGCGAGCGGAGTCGACGGAGTCGGATCTGCGCGGCATCCATCTGCGGTTCAGTCGGTCGCGTAGGGCTGGAGCGCATCGACGACGCTCGCGGCGAAGTCGGCGCTCGCCCCCCAGTCGAACCGGAACAGGGCGCCCTCCCCTCCCCCGGATCCCCGGAAGACGGCCTTCGTGCGACCGGCGAGGTTCTCGAGCAGGACCGTCAGCGACGCCCGGCTGCTGGTGCGCATGTAGTACTTCTCGAAGATCAGGAGCGCGGTCTGATGCCCGGCCTCCGTCGCGGTCGCGTGCTGACCCACGCACTCCACCGTCATCCCCGACGACTGCACGTGGTCGAGCACGATCCGGGCGGCGTCGAACGGCGTGAGGCTGATCTCCATCGTCTGCAGCATGACCGCAGTGTGCCACGGACGTCCCCGTCCGCGCGCCTATACTGATCCCGTCCGGGACCGCGAAGGTCCTGGTGCTCGGAAAAGGGGCACGCAGCCACCCGCATCGCCGCGGAGCGCGAGACATATACGGCATCCGTCGTCATCGTCTCCAGGAGCTCTCATGCCCACCGTCGCCGCCCAAGTCGCCTCCGCCCTCGCCGCCCACGTCGATCACGTCTTCGGCGTCATGGGCAACGGCAACGCGCTCGTCCTCGACGCCCTCGAACGACGCGATGACGTCACCTTCACCGCCGTCCGTCACGAAGCCGGCGGTGTCGTCGCCGCCGATGCGCACCACCGCGCCGGGGGCGGCCTCGCCGCGGCGACCTCGACCTACGGTGCGGGCTTCACGAACACCCTCACCGCGCTCGCCGAGGCCGCGCAGGCGCGCGTGCCGCTCGTGCTCGTCGTCGGTGACGAGCCGACCTCGGGCCCGCGGCCGTGGGACGTCGACCAGCTCTCGCTCGCGTCGGCCGTGGGGGTCCGGACCTACACGGTGGGACGGACGGATGCCGCGGCCACGACGGTCATCGCGATCGAGCACGCCCTGTCGTTCCGCATCCCCGTCGTGCTCGCGATCCCCTACGACGTGGGCGGGCGCGACGCGGGCGAGATCCCGGCGACGCCCGATCCCGTCCTCCCCGCCCCGCTCGCCCCGACCGGCCCGCACGCCCTCGCGACGGTGTCCGCCGTCGCGAGGGCGCTCGCGTCAGCCGAACGCCCCCTCCTCCTCGCCGGCCGCGGCGCGTGGACGGCGGGCGCCGGTGGGCAGCTCGGACGCCTCGCCGACGCGGTCGGGGCACTGACGGCATCCACCGCGCTCGGCCGCGGCGTCTTCCCGCGCGGCGAGTACGATCTGGGGGTCACCGGCGGTTTCGGGGCGGAAGGCGCGATGGCCGCGATCCGCGAGGCCGACGTCGTCGTCGTGTTCGGGGCGTCGCTCAACCAGTTCACGATGCGCTTCGGCGAGCTCTTCTCGCCGGGCGCCACGATCGCGCAGGTCGACGTGGCGGCCGCGGCGACGCATCCGCAGGTCGGCCGGTACCTGCGAGCGGATGCCGCCCTCGCGGCGCGCGCGATCGCCGACGAGCTCGAGCGGCTCGAGGCGACGCCGTCGGGCTGGCGGGAGGCGGTCGACGTCGCCGGGCTCCGGACCTACGACGTCGGCGACGCTCTCGCACCCGACGGACGACTCGACCCGCGGAGCGCGGCCGCGGCGATAGCAGGACTGCTGCCCGAGGATCGCGTCGTCGTCTCGGACGGCGGGCACTTCATCGGCTGGGCCAACATGTTCTGGCCGGTGGCCTCGCCCGACCGGATGATGATGATCGGCACGGCGTACCAGTCGATCGGCCTCGGGTTCCCGTCGGTACCGGGCGCGGCGCGGGCGCGGCCCGAGTCGACGATCGTCCTCACGACGGGCGACGGCGGCGGCCTGATGGCGATCGCCGACCTCGAGTCGGCCGTCCGGGTGGCGCGCGGTCGCGGCCTCGCCGTGGTGTGGAACGACGGTGCGTACGGCGCCGAGGTGCACCTGTACGGGGTCATGGGTCTCGCGCGGGGGCCGATGGAGATCCCCGAGGTCGACTTCGCCGGCCTCGCGCGAGCCGTCGGCGCGGCGGGGGTCATCGTGCGGACGCTCGACGACCTGCAGGCACTCGCGCGCTGGCGCGATCTCCCCGCCGACGAGCGCCCGTTCCTGCTGCTCGACCTGCGGGTCTCGGGCGCCGTCCGCGCCCCCTACCAGGAGGAGATCCTGCAGGTGAACCTGCGGCGGTGACGTTCGCCTGGGGAGGGCTACCACGTGGCATCGCCCCGCGCTACGGGAGGGGAGAAGCGCGGTGCGCGCACTACTGTTGCCCTCAGCCAAGCGGCGTGAGTGGAGCGCGATGAACGGTAACGATGTGACCCCTCGGGTCGCGCGGCACGACGCCCGAAGAGTCCTCGCCATGTTGCGGCGCTACCGCGTGGCCGAGTCCGACATGCTGACCCGCGCCCGGCGCTCACTCGGTATGAGCGAGAACGAGTTCGCGGCACTCCGTTTCCTGATGCAGCAGCGCGATCACGCCGCGAGGCCCCACGCGCTCATCCAGCATCTGGGGATCTCGTCCGCATCGGTGACCGCCATGATCGACAAGCTCGAACGCACCGGCCGGATCGTGCGGCACGAGGTCGCCGGCGACCGACGGGCCGTCTCGGTCACGGCGACGCCGCTCGCCAAACGGGAGATGCGCACCACGTTCGAGGAGTTGGACGAGCTCATGGAGGCCGCCGTGGAGCGTCTCAGCCCGTCCGAGATCAACCACATCGAAGCGTTCCTCGAAGTGGTGACCGATGCCGTCGAGGGAAGCATCGCAGCCTGACCTCGTTCCTCGCAGGCGCTCTGCGGAGCGGTGATCACTCCGCCGAGGATGACTCGGTCTCCGCGGCGGGTTCCGGCTCGGAGTGCCCGAGGGACTTCTCCTGGAGGAAGGCGCACAGCTCGGCTGCGATCTGAAGTTCGTGCGTGAGGGCGTTGAGCTCGAAGCTGGTCAGCTCCAGGGTCCGCTCGGCGGGTTGGATGAACACGTGCCAACTGAGATCGTCGCCCTCGTCGCGAGGTTCGATCCACACCTGGTTCGGTGCGTTCTCCAGCGGGATCAGAACCAATCCGGTGTCCTCTCCGCCCGACCCGTCCTGCACGACGACGCGGATCTCCTCCCCGGCGCTTCGGGCTTCGATGAACTCGGCCACCCAGTGCTCGAGCGTGGCCTTGCTGTGGAACACCATGGGTCGTCCTCGGGTAGGTGATACAGGCGATGCCGGGGCGAGACCGCTCGCTCGATTATCGCGCTCCGGAAGCGCGACTCACGCCTCGCGGCGCGGCATCCCTGCTCGTCGACCGATCGCGAGCCACGCGGCGGGACCCGCCACCGGGACCAGCAGCACCACGAGGACCCACACCAGCGCCTGCCTCGAGGTCAACCGCCGCGTCGACCGGGCGAGCGAGACCAGGGCGACGACCATGAGCACGGCCGCGATCAGCGCGATGACGGACCAGACGATGTCGTATCCGGACGGGACCAGCGGGTTCAGGGCGCTCACACCCCGACCCTAGCGGCGCTCGAGCCGACGGTGGGAGCGCCGAGACGTCGCAGATGGTCGGCGGGATGCCGCGCAGGCGACCATCTGCGACGCCTCGGCACCTCGGCGCGTCAGCCGGCGGGGCGGAAGGCTCCGGCGAGGAACTCCCCCAGCTCGGCGGTGGCGGTCAACGGCAGGACGGCGGCGACGTACTGGTCGGGGCGGACGACGACGACCGCGCCACGCGGCGAGATCCCGCGCTCGGAGAAGACGTCGACATCCGTCCAGGTCGACGGTCCGGTCGCGTACACCTTCTCCCAGTCCATGAGCCCGAGCGGCCCCGAGTGGGGTCGGAACACGGCGGGCACCGCCGCCATCTCGACGTCCTCGTACCGCCGCGGGTAGATCACCTTCGTGTCGAAGACGGCGTCGGGATCGGCCCCGGCCGGCGTGTGCCGGGCGATCGGGCCGGATGCCGAGGCGAACCACTCCGCCCAGGCCGAGAGGTCTTCGCCCGACGCATCGGCGAAGGCGTACACGCGCCACCGCCCGTCGGCCTTGGCATGGTGACCGAGGTGCACGACGTTGCCGTCCGCGACCCGGACGACCTCCGCGGACTTCAGCCGCTTGCCGACGGGGAACCCCGTCGCGAGGTCCTGATGCTCGGCGCCTGCGACGATCGCCGAGGCGCCGTAGTGCGTCATGAACCCCGACGGGAACTCGGCGGTCGCGAGGTAGTACGTCGCGAGGTCTTCAGGGTCGGTGATCTCCTCGGGCTTGCGCGCCATCAGCGACGACCACTCCTTGTCGAAGTCGATCAGCTGCTGCGCGACGGGTCGTCGCTCGGCGCCGTAGGTGGCGAGGAGGGATGCCGGGGCCAGCCCGGTCAGCACGTGCCCGAGCTTCCACCCCAGGTTGAACCCGTCCTGCATCGAGACGTTCATGCCCTGCCCGGCCTTGGCGCTGTGGGTGTGGCAGGCATCCCCGGTGAGGAAGACCCGCGGATCGCGGTCGACGCCCTCGGGAACGTCGTCGAACCCGTCGGTGACACGATGGCCGACCTCGTACACGCTGTGCCAGGCGACCTGCTTCACCTCGATCGTGTAGGGGTGGAGGATCTCGTTCGCGCGGCGGATGACCTCTTCGATGGGGGTCTCGCGGACGCGGTGGTTGTCGTCCGCGGCGACCGCGCCGAGGTCGATGTACATGCGGCTGAGGTACCCGCCCTCGCGCGGGATGTGGAGGATGTTCCCCGCCGAGCTGTTGATGGCGCACTTGATGCGCCAGTCGGGGAAGTCGGTGTCCACGAGGACGTCCATGACGCCCCAGGCATGCTTCGACGCATCGCCGACGTGAACGCGCCCGATCGCCTGTCGCACACCGCTCCGGGCACCGTCGCATCCGACGACGTACCGCGCCCGGATGACGCGCTCCTCCCCCGCGCGGGGGCCGCCGACGTGGCGGACCGTGACCGCGACGGGGGCCGCGGCATCCTCGGGCACCTCGAGGCCGACGAACTCGATGCCGTAATCGGGCACGATCCGTCCGGGGCCGTGGGCGGCGGCCTCGGCGAAGTAGTCGAGCACGCGCGCCTGGTTGACGATCAGGTGCGGGAACTCGCTGATCTTCAGCCCGTAGTCATCGGTCCGCGATGTGCGGCGGATGCGGCTCGGGTCGGCCGGGTCGGGGCCCCAGAAGTTCATGTAGCCGATGTTGTACGCCTCGGCGATGATCCGCTCGGCGAACCCGAACGCCTGGAACGTCTCCACCGATCGCGGCTGGATGCCGTCGGCCTGACCCAGTTCGAGCCGACCGGTGCGCCGCTCGATGAGACGTGTCGAGACCTGCGGGAACTGCGACATCTGGGCGGCCAGCAGCATCCCCGCCGGACCCGAGCCGACGATGAGCACGTCGGTCTCGTCGGGTAGCTCCTCGGGGCGGTCGACGCCGGTGCCGGCGGCGGGAAGGATCCGCGGGTCGCCCGAGACGTAGCCGTGGTGGTGGAACTGCATGGTTCTCCTCGAACGGTCAGGCGCGGGTGAGGCCGCGGACCGGGCTGACCGCCTGCTCCGCCTCGTGATCGGGGTCGAGCGGGATGCCGCTGCGATCGCGCAGCAGCAGCGTCGCCACGAGGCCCAACACGGTCATGCCGGCCAGGTACCAGGTGACGGGGGTGGTCGACCCGAAGGCGGCGACGAGCGCGGTCGCGATCGTCGGGGCGAACGCGCCGCCGAGGATCGCACCGATCGCGTACGAGATCGAGACGCCCGAGAAGCGGATCGAGGCGGGGAACAGCTCGGCGTAGAGCGCGGCTTGGGGGCCGTAGGTGAAACCGAGACCGATCGTGAGGATCGCGAGCCCGAGGAAGAGGACGAAGACGTTCCCCGTGTTGACCAGCGGGAAGAGCGCGAACACACCCACGAGCTGCATGATCCAGCCCGCGATGTACGTCGTGCGGCGCCCGAACCGGTCCGAGGCGAAACCGGCCACGAGGGTGGAGAGCAGCCACGTGACGGCCGACCCGGTCACCGCCCACAGCACCGGGCCGCGGTCGAGACCGAGGGGGCCTTCGGGGTTCGTGGCGTAACCCTGGATGTACCCGCCGGTGGTCATGTAGCCGACGGCGTTGTTCCCGGCGAAGACGAAGGCGGCGACGATCACGAGCACCGCGTGCTTGCGGAAGAGCTCGACGATCGGCATCCGGCTGTGCTCTTTGCGCTCGGCGAGCTCGAGGAAGACGGGGCTCTCCTCCACGCGGCGACGGACGTACCAGCCGACGAGGATGAGGACGACGCTGAGGAGGAACGGTACGCGCCAGCCCCACTGCAGGAACTGCTCCCCCGGCGCGATCGCCGACATGAGCGCCATGACGCCCGATGCGAGCAGCAGGCCCAGCGGCACGCCGATCTGGGGCGAGGCGCCGAACGCGCCGCGACGCGTCTTGGGGGCGTGCTCGACGGCCATGAGCACCGCGCCGCCCCACTCGCCGCCGGCGGAGATGCCCTGCAGGATGCGCAGGAGCACGAGGAGGATGGGCGCGGCGAGGCCGATGGACTCGTAGCTCGGCAGGACGCCGATGAGCGCCGTCGCCAGGCCCATCAGGATGAGCGTCCACATGAGCACGACCTTTCGGCCGTACTTGTCGCCGAGGTGGCCGGCGAGGAACGCGCCGAGGGGCCGGAAGAGGAAGCTCACGCCGACGGTCGCGAATCCGATGAGGACGCTGTCCTTGCCGAGCGGCGCGAAGAAGAGCTGTCCGAACACGAGCCCGACGGCGGTCGCGTAGATGAAAAAGTCGTACCACTCCACGGTGGTGCCGACGACGGTGGCGAACACGACGCGGCGGCGGTCCGCGGCGGTCGCGATGGTCCCGGTCGGGGTGAACCCGCGAGGGGTGGGGGAAGTGCTCATGCTGACTCCTGTGTCATCCGACGTCTTCGTCGATTCCCGGTTGTCCGGTGCAGCCCGATCATATACGATTTGAGATACGACGCAAGAGCGAGGGAGCTCATGAGATGCAGAACGACGACACGGCAACGGATGCCGCATCCCGCGACCCGCGCTTCGCCGCCCTCCCGGGCCGCCCCGGCACGATCGTCGCCGTCCACCTGAACTACCGGTCGCGCGCCGCCCAGCGCGGACGCACGCCCTCCGCGCCGTCCTACTTCTTCAAGGCGTCGAGTTCCGTCGCCGCCTCTGGCAGCACCGTGGAACGCCCCGTCGGCACCGAGCTGCTCGCCTTCGAGGGAGAGATCGCCCTGATCATCGGTGCCGCGGCCCGACGCGTGGGAGTCGACCGAGCCTGGGAGCACGTCGCGGGCGTGACCGCAGCGAACGACCTCGGCCTCTACGACCTGCGGGCGAACGACAAGGGGTCGAACGTCCGCTCCAAGAGCGGCGACGGCTTCACTCCCCTCGGCCCTGCCGTGCTCGACGCCCGCCGCGTCGACCCGACTCGACTGCGCGTCCGCACCTGGGTCAACGGGAAGCTTGCTCAAGACGGGTCGACCGACGACCTCCTCTTCCCCCTCCCGCAGATCGTCGCCGACCTGTCGCAGCACTTCACACTCGAACCCGGCGACGTCATCCTCACCGGCACGCCCGCGGGCTCGTCGGTCATCGTCCCCGGCGACGTGGTCGAGGTCGAGGTCGACGCCCCCGACACCGGGGCGTCCACCGGCCGGCTCACGACGACCGTCGTCGACGGCCCCGACATCGCGTTCGACCCTGCACTCGGCTCGCTCCCCCAGGTCGACGACACGCAGCGTGAAGAGGCCTGGGGCTCCCGCGAGGCCGCCGGGCTCGCCGCGGCATCCGCTCTCTCGCCCGATCTCCGCGCGAAGCTCGAGCGCGTCCCGGTCGCGGGGCTGTCGCAGCAGCTGCGCAAGCGCGGTCTCGACAACGTCACCATCGACGGCGTCGCCCCGCTCCACCCCGATGCGAAGCTCGTCGGCGTCGCCGCGACGCTCCGCTTCGTACCGAACCGCGAGGACCTGTTCCAGAGCCACGGCGGCGGTTACAACGCACAGAAGCGCGCGTTCGACACGGTCCGCGAAGGCGAGGTCATCGTGATCGAGGCGCGTGGCGAGGCCGGTTCCGGCACGCTCGGCGACATCCTCGCCATCCGTGCGCACGCGCAGGGCGCGGCCGGCATCGTGACCGACGGCGGCGTGCGCGACATCGCCGCGGTGGCCGCGGTCGGCATCCCGGTCTACACCGCGGGCGCGCACCCGGCGGTCCTCGGTCGCAAGCACGTGCCGTGGGATGCCGGGGGCACGATCGCCTGCGGCGGCACGACCGTGCAGCCGGGCGACATCATCGTGGGCGACCGCGACGGCGTCATCGTGCTGCCGCCCGCGCTCGCCGAGGAGATGGCCGACGCGGCCCTCGCGCAGGAGGACGAGGACGCCTGGATCGCCGCCCGCGTCGCGGAAGGCGAGCCAGTCGACGGGCTCTTCCCGATGAACGCCGCGTGGCGGGCGCGCTACGAAGCCGAACGGGGCTCCCGATGAGCGACGTCGCGGCCCCGAGCAAGTCGCAGCAGGCGTACGCGTGGATCAAGGAGCGCATCGTCAGCGAGGCGTTCACCCCCGGCTACCGCCTGGTGCTCGGCAGCATCGCGGGCGAGCTCGATATGAGCGTCGTCCCGGTGCGCGAGGCGATCCGCCAGCTCGAGGCCGAGGGGCTCGTCACCTTCGAGCGCAACGTCGGCGCGCGCGTCGCGATGGTCGACGACTCGCAGTACCGCTTCAGCATGCAGGCGCTGTCGATCCTCGAAGGCACCGCCACGGCACTGTCCGCCCGCGCCCTCACCGAGTCCGACGTCCGGCGAGCGCGCGACATCAACGAGCTCATGATCGAGACGCTCGACCACTTCGACCCACGCGCCTTCACCCGGTTGAACCAGGAGTTCCACGCGACCCTCTTCGAGCGCTGCGCGAACCCGCGGATGCTGGAGCTCGTCCAGGTCGAGTGGGCACGGCTCGGGCACCTCCGCGATTCCACGTTCAGCTTCGTGCCGGGGCGCGCGCAGGAGTCGGTCCGCGAGCACGAGCAGATCCTCGTGCTCATCGAGCGGAGCGCTCCCCTCAGCGAGATCGAGCACGCCGCGCGTCGACACCGTTCGGCGACCCTCGACGCCTACATGACCCACGAGCACCCCGACCAGGCCCTCGGCCTGCCGAACTTCTGACCCCTCGAGCAAGGACGCACGACATGACGGATCCCACGCTGACGGCGCCGCACACGCCCGCCGACCTGCCCACCCGCATCCAGCACTACATCGACGGTGCCTTCCTCGACTCGGCGGACGGCGACACGTTCGACGTCCTCGATCCCGTGACGAACCGTGTCTACCTACAGGCCGCGGCCGGCAAGAAGGCCGATGTGGATGCCGCCGTCGCCGCCGCGCGCCGCGCGTTCACCGACGGCCCGTGGCCGCGGATGCTGCCGCGCGAGCGCTCGCGCGTGCTGCACCGCATCGCCGACATCGTCGAGTCCCGCGACGCCCGGCTCGCGGAGCTCGAGTCGTTCGACTCGGGGCTGCCGATCACGCAGGCGCTCGGCCAGGCGCGGCGCGCCGCCGAGAACTTCCGCTTCTTCGCCGACCTGATCGTCGCCCAGTCAGACGACACGTTCAAGGTGCCCGGTCGCCAGATCAACTACGTCAATCGCAAGCCGATCGGCGTCGCGGGTCTCATCACCCCGTGGAACACGCCGTTCATGCTCGAGTCCTGGAAGCTCGGTCCCGCGCTCGCCACGGGCAACACGGTCGTGCTGAAGCCCGCCGAGTTCACTCCCCTGTCGGCATCCCTCTGGGCGGGGATCTTCGAAGAGGCCGGCCTCCCGCAGGGCGTCTTCAACCTCGTCAACGGCCTCGGCGAGGACGCCGGCGACGCGCTCGTGAAGCACCCCGACGTGCCGCTCATCTCCTTCACCGGCGAGAGTTCGACCGGGCAGCTCATCTTCGCGAACGCCGCGCCGTGGCTGAAGGGCCTGTCGATGGAGCTCGGCGGCAAGAGTCCCGCGATCGTCTTCGCCGACGCCGACCTCGACGCGGCCATCGACGCGACGATCTTCGGCGTGTTCTCGCTCAACGGCGAGCGCTGCACGGCGGGCAGCCGCATCCTCGTGCAGCGCGACGTGTACGACGAGTTCGTCGAGCGCTACGCCGCGCAGGCGGCGCGCGTGAAGGTCGGCTACCCGCACGATCCCGCCACCGAGGTCGGTGCCCTCGTACACCCGGAGCATTACGACAAGGTCATGTCGTACGTCGAGATCGGCAAGGGAGAAGGGCGTCTCGTGGCCGGCGGCGGTCGCCCCGACGGTTTCGCGGAGGGCAACTTCGTCGCCCCGACGGTGTTCGCCGATGTGCCCCCGACCGCGCGGATCTTCCAGGAGGAGATCTTCGGTCCCGTCGTCGCGATCACCCCGTTCGACACCGATGAGGACGCACTCGCCCTCGCCAACGACACCAGATACGGCCTCGCCGCCTACGTGTGGACGAACGACCTGAAGCGAGCCCACAACTTCTCGCAGGCCGTCGAGGCCGGCATGGTGTGGCTGAACTCGAACAACGTCCGCGACCTGCGTACGCCATTCGGCGGCGTGAAAGCCTCCGGACTCGGCCACGAGGGCGGCTACCGCTCGATCGACTTCTACACCGACCAGCAGGCCGTGCACATCACGCTCGGCGCGGTCCACAACCCCACCTTCGGCAAGAACTGACTCCGCCCACGACCAGCAAGGACGCTGACATGAGCCACCGCGACGGCATGACCAAGACCTCCTCCGGGTTCTTCGTCTCGCAAGAAGCCCCCATCCGCACCGACGACCCGGTGCGGACGCCTACCTCCCCTGCCCCCGACATCCTGCGCTGCGCGTACATGGACCTCGTGGTCACCGACCTCGCGGCATCCCGCCAGTTCTACGTCGACATCCTGGGGCTCCACGTCACCGAGGAGGACGACGACGTGATCTACCTCCGTTCGACGGAGGAGTTCATCCACCACAACCTCGTACTGCGGAAGGGGCCCGTCGCCGCCGTCGCCGCGTTCTCGTACCGTGTCCGCACGCCCGAGGACCTCGACCGGGCGGTCGCCTTCTACGAGGAGATCGGATGCCGCGTCGAGCGCCGCCCCGACGGCTTCACGAAGTGCATCGGCGACTCGGTTCGCGTCGAGGACCCGCTCGGCTTCCCGTACGAGTTCTTCCACCAGAGCGAGCACGTCGAGCGGCTGTCGTGGCGGTACGACCTGCAGACCCCGGGCGAACTCGTCCGCCTCGACCACTTCAACCAGGTGACGCCCGACGTGCCGCGCGCCGTGCGGCACTACCAGGACCTGGGGTTCCGGGTGACCGAGGACATCCAGGACGAGGACGGCACGGTCTACGCGGCGTGGATGCGGCGGAAGCCCACCGTGCACGACACTGCGGCGACCGGCGGCGACGGTCCGCGCATGCACCACGTCGCCTTCGCGACGCACGAGAAGCACAACATCCTCGCGATCTGCGACAAGCTCGGCGCACTGCGGCGCTCCGACGCGATTGAGCGGGGACCGGGCCGGCACGGCGTCTCGAACGCCTTCTACCTGTACCTGCGCGACCCCGACGGCCACCGGGTGGAGATCTACACGCAGGACTACTACACCGGCGACCCCGACAACCCGGTCATCACGTGGGACGTGCACGACAACCAGCGACGCGACTTCTGGGGCAACCCCGTCGTCCCGTCCTGGTACACCGAGGCCTCTCTCGTGCTCGACCTCGACGGCAACCCGCAGCCCGTCCGCACCCGGGAGGACCGCAGCGAGATGGCGGTGACGATCGGCGCCGACGGCTTCTCGTACACCCGTGAGGGCGATGACGAGGCGATGCCCTCGTGGAAGCAGGGCGAGTACAAGCTCGGGAACCAGCTCTGATGCTGTCCACCGAGGACGTCTCGCGCATCGCGGACGAGCTCGCCGAGGCCGATCGCACGCACGGCGTCATCCCACGGATCACCGCACGCCACCCCGAGGCGACGGTCGAGGACTCCTACGCGATCCAGGGTGTCTGGCGCGACCGGATGGTCGCGTCGGGCCGGCGTCCCGTCGGCCGCAAGATCGGGCTGACCTCCAAGGCGATGCAGCAGGCGACCGGGATCACGGAGCCCGACTACGGGGTCATGTTCGACGACACCGTCTACCGCTCGGGCGACAGCATCCCGGTCGACCACTTCTCGAACGTCCGGATCGAGGTCGAGCTCGCCTTCGTCCTCGCGAGCCCGCTCGAAGGCCCCGACTGCACGCTCGAGGACGCCCTCGCGGCGATCGACTACGCCGTACCCGCGCTCGAGGTGCTGAACTCGCACATCGAACTCGAGGGCCGCACGATCGTCGACACGATCAGCGACAACGCCGCCTACGGTGCAATGGTTCTCGGCATCGAACACCGCCGCCCCGACGAGATCGACCTGCGCTGGGTGCCGGGGGTGCTCTCACGCAACGGCGAGATCGAGGAGACCGGTGTCGCGCAGGGGGTCCTCGGCCACCCCGCGACGGGCGTCGCGTGGCTCGCGAACAAGATCCACCAGCACGGCGCACGTCTCGAGGCGGGCGAGATCATCCTCGCCGGCTCGTTCACGCGGCCGGTGTGGGTGTCGCGGGGCGACGAGGTGCGCTGCGACTATGGGCCGATGGGAGTGATCGAATGCCGTTTCATCTGAACCCGACGTTCCGCGAAGCGCTGACGGATGCCGACCGTCCCCTCGCCGGCATATGGGTGTGCTCCGGGTCGCCGCTCGTCGCCGAGATCTGCGCAGGCGCCGGCCTCGACTGGCTGCTGATCGACATGGAGCACTCCCCCAACGGGCTCGAGTCGGTGCTCGCGCAGCTGCAGGCCGTCGCCGCCGCCGCCGTGACGGCGGTGGTGCGCGTTCCGATCGGCGACGTCGTGACGATCAAGCAGGTGCTCGACCTCGGCGCGCAGAACATCCTCGTGCCGATGGTCGACACGGCGGCGCAGGCGGCGGAGCTCGTCGCCGCGGTGCGGTATCCCCCGCACGGACGCCGCGGCGTCGGGTCCGCGCTCGCCCGCTCCGGCCGGTGGAATCGCGTCGAGGACTACCTCGCCGACGCCGACCGCCACGTCTCCCTGTTCGTGCAGGTCGAGACGGTCGAGGGTGTCCGGAACGCCGCCGAGATCGCCGCGGTCGACGGGATCGACGGGGTCTTCGTCGGCCCGAGCGACCTCGCGGCGTCGATGGGGCTCCTCGGCGCTCAGACGCATCCCGATGTCGTCGCGGCGGTCCTCGACGCGTTCGCCGCCGTCCGCGCGTCGGGAAAGCCCGTGGGCGTCAACGCCTTCGATCCGGATGCCGCGCAGCGCTACCTCGACGAGGGCGCGTCCTTCGTGCTGGTCGGCGCCGACGTCGCCCTCCTCGCCCGCGGGTCCGAGGCGCTCGCGGCCCGATGGGGTCGCGCCGGCGGCTGAGCCACCGCGCGGTCGTCAGCGGGCGGCATCCCACCACTGGAGGACCCGGAGCGCGAGGAAGGTGAGCCACCGCGACGGCTGACCCTCGGGTGCGTCGATGTCGAACCAGCGCCTGCCCTCGAGCGTGCGTCCCTGGTGCCACGTGCCGTCGGCGTGCCGCGCCGCGCGGACCATCTCGATCGCCTCGGCGAGCCGCGGGTCCGGCGGGGTGCCGGCCTGGAGAGCGGCATCCCGGAAATGATCGAGCGCCGCGAGCGCGCTGTAACGGTGCCGGTTGGGATACACGAAACCCGTGACGAAGGCGCCGACGACCTCTCCCGTCGACAGCCGGTACGCCAGGCGCCGTTCGAGGAGGTACTCCTCGCCGCGGTGCCGGCTGTCGCGCAGCGCCGTGTCGCCGGTGAACTGCTCGTAGGCGAGCATGCCGCGGACGGCATTGAGCGTCGAGTGGAACGACCCGCGCACCGAGTCACCCTCCTCGGCCTCGCAGTTCCAGCCGCCGTCGGCGAGCTGATGCTCGGGGAACCACGCGGCGAGCGCCGAGACGTCGGCGCCGAGCCACGCTCCCGTCCCGAGCGTGAACGCGTTGATGCAGACGTCCACCTCCCCACCCCAGTACGGCAGGTCATCGTACTCCCAGCGGCTGTTGCGGTCGAGCTTCGCCGCGGTGTCCCCGAGAGCGGATGCCGGCACTCCCCACTCGCGCAGATCCTTGAGCGTCCAGGTCGTGGCCGTCCACGGCTGGCCGGGCATCTCGGACTCGGGGCTGCCGAAGAACCCGGCCGGGAAGTACGCGCCGCCCTCCCACTGCCCGTCCTCCCCCTGCTGCGCGAGGAGCGTGGCTCCGTTCCCCTCGGTCGTCACGCGTGCCCGCGTGGCCTTCCACTGCTCGGGCGGCGCGCCGAGGAGATCCCGCTCGACCTGCCACCGCAGTGACGAGTCCGAGTCCCGCAGCCAGTCGAGGATCTCCTGTGTGCGCGTCATGTCCGCATCCTCGCGCGGGCCGCCGACATCCGCCAGGGCTCAGCCGCGCTGCGCGAGCATCTCGTCGTAGCCGTCCTCGAACGTCGGGTAGGCGAGGCCGTCGACGACCTCGGTGAGGCGGGTCCCGTCGAGGATCGTCCCGCGCCGCTCGGCGGGTTCGCCGCGAGGCGGCACCGGCACGCCGAGGCGCTCGGCGAGGAAGGCGACCACCTCGCCGAGCGTCGCCGGTCGACGGTCGACGGCGTGGAGGACGGCGGGCACCTCGTCTGCCTGCAGCAGCGTGAGGATCGTGCGGACGACGTCGGTCTCGTGGATGCGGTTGGTCCGACGGTCGTGATCGACCGGGGTGCCGGCGAGCACCTGGCGGATGAGCCGGTCACGTCCCGGTCCGTAGATGCCCGCAGGTCGCAGGATGGTCGCGCCGAACAGCTCGACCGCGCGCTCCTCCCCATCGACGAGCTGCTGGGCTCGGTCGCTGCGCGGCCGCGGCTCGTCGTCCTCGTCCAGCGGCCGCTCGTCGCCGTACCCCTCGAACACGCGCGTCGACGACACCCAGATCGTGCGTGCCGGCCGCTCGGGCAACGCTTCTGCGACGCGGCCGATCGCGCCGGCGAGAAAACCCTGCTCCTCGCCCGGCGGCAGCGTCACGACGACCGCGTCGACCGCCGGCAACGACTCGGTGAGCGACCGGGACAGGTCCGCGGCGATGTGTCGCCAGCCGTCCGAATCGGATGCCGCCGACCGCCGCAGCGTGACGACCTCGCCGCCCGCGCGCCGGAGCTCCTCCGCCACCCGCGTCCCGATGCGACCGGAACCGACGAGGAGCGTGCGCGCAGGGATCATCCCCCCATCCTCTCAATCAGCCGGGGGTGACGGGCGTGTAACAAAGCGTCGCCGCAGGACCCGCGGCATCCGTCTGCGCGCGAGAATGATCAGCGGCTCTCCGCGATCACGCGGCGACGCCCACCCGACCCCCTCGTCCGAGCACCCTCGGCGCCCCCGGAGGCCCTCATGTCCCGTCGTCCCGCTCTGCGCACCGCACTCGTCGCGTCCGCCGCGGCCCTCGCCCTCCTCCTCGGAGGCTGCGCGTCGAACGCGGCCCCGGGCACCGGATCGTCTCCGGGCGCCACGCCGTCGGCCGACGATTACGTCACCCCCGGCAAGTTCACCGTCGCCACCGGCGAGACCGCCTACGAGCCCTACGTCTACGACGACAAGCCCGAATCGGGCAAGGGCTTCGAGGCCGCCGTCGCCTACGCCGTCGCCGACAAGCTCGGCTTCGCGAAGGACGACGTCGAGTGGGTCCGCACGAGCTTCGAGGCGGCGATCGCGCCCGGCCCCAAGAGCTTCGACGTGAACCTGCAGCAGTACACGATCACCGACGACCGCAAGAAGGGCGTCGACTTCTCGTCGCCGTACTACTCCGCGAGCCAGTCGATCATCGCCCTCAAGGGCGGCAAGGCCGACGGCGTGACCGACCTCGCCGGGCTCAAGGACATCACGATCGGCGCCATGGCGAACTCGACGAGCGCTCTGACGCTCGACGCGCTCGACCTCGGGCTCACCCCGAAGCTCTACAACTCGAACGAGGACGCCACCGCGGCCCTCAGCGCCGGACAGGTGGATGCCGTCGTCCTCGACACCCCGACCGCCTACGTCGCGGTCACCGCGTACATCACCGACTCCTTCATCGTCGGCGAGCTCCCGAAGGTCGGCGTCGAGGACCAGTGGGGCCTGCTGCTCGCCAAGGACTCGCCGTTGACCCCCGCGGTGAGCGCGGCCGTCGACGCCCTCCGCGAGGACGGCACTCTCGCAGAGCTCGAGAAGGAATGGCTGTCGGGTCTCACCGAAGGCGTGACGAAGCTCCAGTGACGAAGCGCCCGTGAGGACGCGCTAGCGTCGATCCGTGAGTACCAGCATCCCGAGTGCACTCGAGCTCGACCGTCGCGCCTATCGGCGCGGGCGGGAGCGACGGTCCGTGCTCATCGCGATCCTCTCGACGGCCGCGTTCGCGGTGATCGTGTGGGCGTTCGTCATCAACACGGAGGGCTGGGCGAAGGTCCAGCGGGCCTTCTTCGACCCCGCTGTTGCCATCGAGGCGCTGCCGAAGGTGTGGGAGGGCTTCCTCCTCAACCTGACGGTGCTCGGCATCTCGATCTTCACGGTCGGCGGCGTCGCGCTCGTGATCGCACTCCTGCGCACTCTCCGGGGCCCGGTCTTCTTTCCCGTGCGGACCCTGGCGGCGGGCTACACCGATCTGTTCCGCGGGCTGCCGTTCATCATCGTGCTCTACCTCGTCGGGTTCGGGCTGCCGACGATCGTCGGCGAGCGGATCGACGAGCTGTTCCTCGGCATCCTCGCCGTCACGCTCACATACTCGGCCTACGTCGCCGAGGTGATCCGCGCCGGCATCGACTCGGTGCACCCCTCTCAGCGCCTCGCCGCCCGCGCTCTCGGCCTGAACCATGTGCAGACGCTCCGCCGCGTCGTTTTGCCGCAGGCTCTCCGCAAGATGACACCCGCGCTCATGAACGACTTCATCTCGATGCAGAAGGACGTCGGGCTCATCTCGATCATCGCGGGCCTCGACGCGATCGCGCGGGCGAAGGGCGTCGTCGCGACGACCTACAACTTCACGCCGTACGTCGTGGCAGGCATCCTCTTCATCCTCCTGGCGATCCCCACGATCCGCCTGACGGACTGGTACACGGCGAGGCTCCGCGAGCGCGAGCAGTCAGGATCGGTGCTGTGAGCGGGATCTTGACGGCGACCGGCATCCGCAAATCCTTCGGCGACCGGGACGTGCTGAAGGGCGTCGACGTGACGCTCGGTGCACATGAGGTCGTCGCGCTCATCGGCGCGAGCGGATCGGGCAAGTCGACGCTGCTGCGGTGCCTGGGATTGCTGGAGCCCATCGACGACGGGCAGATCTTCCTCGGCGACGAGGACATCTCCGACCCGCGGGTCGACGGCAACCGCGTGCGAGCGCGCCTGGGTGCCGTGTTCCAGAGCTTCAACCTCTTCCCGCATCTGTCCGTGCTCGACAACGTCACGCTCGCCTCGCGCGTGGTGCATCGGATGCCGCGCCGCGACGCCGAAGCCCGCGCCGTCGACCTGCTGGCCCGCGTCGGGCTCGCCGACAAGGCGAAGGATCACCCCGACCGGCTGTCGGGCGGTCAGCAGCAGCGCGTCGCCATCGCCCGCGCGATCGCGACCGACCCCGAGGTGCTGCTCCTCGACGAGATCACCTCGGCGCTCGACCCGGAGCTCGTCGGCGAGGTCCTCGAGCTCGTCCGCGACCTGGCGTCGGAGGGCGCGACGATCCTCATGGCGACGCACGAGATGGCGTTCGCGCGCGACGTCGCCGATCGCGTCGTGTTCCTCGACGCCGGCACGATCGTCGAGCAGGGCCCGCCGTCGTCCGTGCTGCGGCATCCGCAGGAAGCACGCACCCGCGCCTTCCTCGCCCGCTTCACCGCCTGACGCCCCGGCGCGCGCTTCTCCTGTCACAACACGCCGCGCGCCACCGCACATCGCGACAGGCGAGCGGCGGCGCAGCGCCCCCGCGGGCTTCCCCGGCGCAGGGCCCCCGCGGGCTTCCCCTGTCACAACACGCCGCACGCCACCGCACATCGCGACAGGCGAGCATCACGGCAGCGCCCCCGCTGGCTTCCCCCAACACAACACGCCGCACGCCACCGCACATCGCGACAGGCGAGCGGTGCCCGTCAACGAAGGCGAGGGATGCCGGGCGGCACCCGGCATCCCTCGTTCACAAGCACACGTCAGACGCGCAGGCCCGCAGCGCGCTCGGCGACCTCGACGACGTTGGTCATCAGGAGCGCGACCGTCATCGGGCCGACGCCGCCGGGGTTCGGCGACACCCAGCCCGCGACCTCCGCGACGTCCGGGTGGACGTCGCCGTAGACGCGGCTCTTGCCGGTCTCGGGGTCGTCCTCGCGGGTGACGCCGACGTCGAGCACCGCCGCGCCGGGCTTCACGTGCTCGGCCGTGACGATGTGCTTCACGCCCGCTGCGGCGACGATGACGTCGGCCTCGCGCAGGTGCGCGCCGAGGTCGGTCGTGCCGGTGTGGGTGAGCGTGACGGTCGCGTTGTACTCGCGGCGCGTGAGCAGCAGGCCGATCGACCGGCCGATCGTGACACCGCGACCGACGACGACGACGTGCTTGCCCGCCAGGTCGTAGCCGTTCCGCACCAGCAGCTCGATGACCCCGCGCGGCGTGCACGGCAGCGGCGAGGTGATCGGGGTGTTGACGTTCAGCACCAGGCGACCGAGGTTCGTCGGGTGGAGGCCGTCGGCATCCTTCTCGGGATCGATCCGCTCGAGGATGCGGTCGGTGTCGAGGTGCTTCGGCAGCGGCAGCTGCACGATGTACCCGTGGCAGGTGGGGTCGGCGTTGAGCTCGTCGATCAGCGCTTCGACCTGCTCCTGCGTCGCGTCGGCGGGCAGCTCGCGCTGGATCGAGTTCATCCCGAT
Source organism: Microbacterium sp. 77mftsu3.1 (assembly GCF_900100525.1). Taxonomy (NCBI): domain Bacteria; kingdom Bacillati; phylum Actinomycetota; class Actinomycetes; order Micrococcales; family Microbacteriaceae; genus Microbacterium; species Microbacterium sp. 77mftsu3.1. Next base: position 876,073 of record NZ_FNCR01000001.1, read on the forward strand.
CGCCTCGGACTGGCGGTGCTTCATCCCGACGTAGAGCTGGGATGCCGGGTCCGCGCCCACGAGGACGGTGGCGATGCCGGGCGTCACGCCGTGCTCCTTCAGCACCGCGACGCGCTCTGCGAGCTCCGTCTTGATCGCCGCCGAGGCGGCCTTGCCGTCGAGGACCGCCGCGGTCATGATGTCTCCTGTCGTCGCCCCTCGCCCGCGAGACTGCGCGGGGAGCTCGAGACTGCGGTCAAGAACCGCTGTCTCGAGGCGTGCGTGCAGTCTCGCGGTCGGAGGAGGGGCCGGATGCCGGCGGTCACTGGTGCAGGCCGGGGTAGAGCGGGAACGCGTCGGCGAGCTTCGCGACGCGCGCGCGGAGCGCCTCGTGGTCAGCACCCGGCAGCAGCGCGAGCGCGATGACGTCGGCGACCTCGGTGAACTCGGCGTCGCCGAAGCCGCGGGTCGCGAGCGCCGGCGTGCCGATCCGCAGCCCCGAGGTGACCATCGGCGGACGCGGGTCGTTCGGGACCGCGTTGCGGTTGACCGTGATCCGGATGTCGTGCAGCAGGTCTTCGGCCTGCTTGCCGTCGATCGCCGCGTCGCGCAGGTCGACGAGCACGAGGTGCACGTCGGTGCCGCCCGAACGCACCGCGATGCCGGCGCCCGTGACGTCGTCCTGGGTGAGGCGGTCGGCGAGGATCGCGGCTCCCCGGAGCGTGCGCTCCTGGCGTTCCTTGAACTCCGGGGTCATCGCGAGCTTGAACGCGGTCGCCTTCGCCGCGATCACGTGCATCAAAGGCCCGCCCTGCTGGCCGGGGAAGACCGCGGTGTTGATCTTCTTCGCGATGTCGGCGTCGTTCGAGAGGATGAGGCCCGAGCGGGGACCGCCGATCGTCTTGTGCACGGTGGTCGAGACGACGTGCGCGTGCGGGATGGGCGACGGGTGCAGGCCCGCGGCGACGAGACCGGCGAAGTGCGCCATGTCGACCCAGAGGAGGGCGCCCACCTCGTCGGCGATCGCGCGGAAGGCGGCGAAGTCGAGCTGACGGGGGTAGGCCGACCAGCCGGCGATGATGACCTTCGGCTTGTGCTCGATCGCGAGACGGCGGACCTCGTCCATGTCGACGAGCGAGGTCTCGGCGTCGACGCCGTACGCGACGATGTCGTACAGGCGGCCCGAGAAGTTGATCTTCATGCCGTGGGTGAGGTGGCCGCCGTGGTCGAGCGAGAGGCCGAGCAGCGTGTCGCCGGGGCGGGCGATCGCGTGCAGGACGGCGGCGTTGGCCGACGCACCCGAGTGGGGCTGGACGTTGGCGAACCCGGCGCCGAAGAGGGCCTTGGCGCGCTCGATCGCGAGCTCCTCGGCGACGTCGACGACCTCGCAGCCGCCGTAGTAGCGGCGGCCGGGGTATCCCTCGGCGTACTTGTTGGTGAGGACGGAGCCCTGCGACTGCAGCACCGAGACGGGAACGAAGTTCTCGGAGGCGATCATCTCGAGGAACCCGCGCTGACGGTCGAGCTCCCGCTCGAGCACATCGGCGATCTCGGGATCGACCTCGGAGAGGGGGGCGTTGAACAGCGAATCGGTCATGACGATCTCCTGACGACGGCTTTCGGGATGAGGAATCTCGCATCGGCCCAGGCGCGCGGTCGAATGCCGTGTCAATCGCTCCCCGGTGGTAGCCCACCTCAACGCCAGTCGCGACACTGCGAGCATAACGGATGGGGCCGCTGATAGGCTGGCCCGATCGGTTTTGTTAGGACACCTTACAGAACGGCGGTGGCTCCGGTGCCCCTCCCCCTCGTCCCCTTCCCCGCGGACGTCGCCGTCCAGAACGGGCCCGCCTTCGACCTCGCCGGGGCCGGCCTGACGGGCGAGACGGATGCCGCGACCGCCCTCCGCTCCCTCGTCGCCGCGCGCACGGGCCTCGACCTGCCGGACGGCGACGGCATCGTGCTCGACGTGCGGGACGGCGGCCCCGCGGAGTCGTACGTCCTCGAGGCGGCGGCCACCGGCATCCGGATCACGGGAGCGGATGCCGCGGGCCTCTTCTCCGGCGTGCAGACGCTCGGCCAGCTCGTCCGTCGTGACGGCGAGCGCTGGGTGGTGCCGGCCGTCCGCATCGCGGATGCCCCGCGGTTCGCGTACCGCGGGGTCATGCTCGACGTCGCGCGCCACTTCCACGGAGTCCACACGGTGCGGGCGTACATCGACCGCGCCGCATCGCTGAAGCTCAACGTCCTGCACCTGCACCTCTCGGACGACCAGGGCTGGCGGCTCGAGCTGCGCTCGCGTCCCGAGCTCACCGAGAGGGCTTCGACGACCGCGGTCGACGGGGCTCCCGGAGGCTTCTACACGCAGGACGAGTACCGCGAGATCGTCGCGTACGCGGCATCCCGTCACATGACCGTCGTCCCCGAGTTCGACATGCCGGGGCACACGCACGCCGTCGCCCTCGCCTACCCGGAGATCGCCGAGGCGCCGGTCACGGACGTGATCACCGAGGGCGCGATCCCCGTCGAGGGCGAGCCGTACACCGGCACCGCGGTCGGCTTCTCGTCGCTCCGCGTCCACGACGACGCGACGTATGCCTTCGTGCGCGACGTCTTCGCCGAACTCGCCGGGCTCACCCCGGGACCCTGGCTGCACTTCGGCGGCGACGAGTCCCACGGGACGACCCCCGAGGACTTCGCGCACTTCGTCACGCGTGCGAGCGCCCTCATCGCCGACCTCGGCAAGACGCCCATCGCCTGGCATGAGGCCGGCGCCGTCGCGGGTCTGGCTCCCGGCACGATCGGCCAGTACTGGGGCTTCGCGACGCCGACGGATGCCGCGCCCCAGCACGCCCGCGCCTTCGCCGAGCGCGGCGGCCGCGTCATCCTCTCGCCCGCCGACGCGATCTACCTCGACATGAAGCCGACCGACGACGCGCCCCTGGGTCTGATCTGGGCGAACGGCGCGACGAGCCTCGAGCGCGCGTACTCGTGGGAGCCGACCGCCGTCGTCGACGGTCTCGCCGAGGACGCGATCCTCGGCGTCGAGGCTCCGCTGTGGACCGAGACCGTCGCGAGCCTCGCCGACATCGACGCACTCGCCTTCCCGCGCATCGCGGCCGCGGCCGAGATCGCGTGGTCCGCCGCCACCGGACCCGAGCGCACGTGGGACTCGTTCCGCGCGCGGGTCGGCGGGCTCGGGCCGCTCTGGACTTCGCTCGGCATCCGCTTCCCCGCCCTCGCGGAGGTCCCGTGGACGACGTGACCCGCATCATCCACTCCGCCCGGCTGATCGACGCCGGCGCGGAGACCCCGGACGCGTGGATCCGCATCGAGGCCGGCCGGGTCGCGGCATCCGGCACCGGGGAGTCGTGGCGCTCGCTCGGCGCCGACGAGGTCGTCGATGCGTCGGGCGCGGTGCTCACGCCCGGTTTCGTCGACCTGCACGGGCACGGCGGAGGCGGTCGCGCGCACGAGGACGGCATCGAGGCGATCCGCGTCGCCCGGGCGGCGCACCTCGCGTACGGCACGACGCGCGCCGTCATCTCGCTGGTCGCCGGTTCCCCCGCCGACCTCGCGACCCGTCTCGGTGCGATCGCCGAGCTCGCGGAAGCGGATGCCTCGGTCCTCGGCGCGCACCTGGAGGGCCCGTTCCTCGACCCGGCGCACCGCGGTGCCCACGATCCTGCCCTTCTCCTCACCCCCACGCCCGAGGCCGTCGCCGCGCTGATCGAAGCGGCGCACGGCTCGCTCGTGCAGGTGACGCTCGCGCCCGAACTGCCCGGCGGGCACGACGCGATCGCCCAGTTCGCCGCGGCCGGCGTCGTCGTCGCGGTCGGTCACACCGATGCCGACGTCGAGGCCACGCGCCGCGCGTTCGACGCAGGCGCCACCCTCCTCACCCACGCCTTCAATGCGATGCCGGGACTCCACCACCGCGCCCCGGGACCGGTCGGCGCCGCGACCGGCGACCCCCGCGTGACCCTCGAGGTCATCGCCGACGGCGTGCACCTGCACCCCGACGTGATCCGGATGCTGTTCGCCGCCGCCCCGGGCCGGATCGCACTCGTGACCGACGCGATGGCCGCCGCCGGCGCCGCGGACGGGACCTACCGTCTCGGGTCGCTGTCGGTCACGGTCGACGCGGGTGTCGCGCGCCTGGCCGACGGGACGATCGCAGGTTCCACCCTGACGCAGGATGCCGCGCTCCGCACCGCCGTCGCGGCGGGCGTGGCACTGCCCGACGCCGTCGCCGCGCTCACCGCGACGCCGGCGCGCACGATCGGTAGGCCGGAGCTCGGCTCCCTCGCCGTCGGCGCCGTCGCCGACGCGGTGCTCCTGAGCAGCGATCTGCACGTACGGCGGGTCTTCTCCGGGACGGTCTGAGCCGCGGCTCCCTCCGACCGCCAGCCAGACGCCGCATTCGGTATTCAGTCCCGATCGGTGCGGCCGCTGAGCTGACGCCCGGGGATCCGCCCCCGCACTCCCAGCGGACTCGCGTCGAGACTGAATACCGACCAGCACATCGATCAGAGTCCCGGCGCGACCCCGACGGGCGACCCCGCCAGCAGTGCGGCACCGACCGCGCCGACGGGCTCGCCCGCGGGCACCGGGGCGAGCCGTTCCGCCAGATCGAGCGAGGCGAGGAAGGCCGACCCGGATGCCGCGGCCCGAAGCGCCGTGCGCACCGGCGCGAACACCCGCTCACCCAGACGCGACACCCCGCCGCCGAGGACGACGAGCTCGACGTCGGCCGTGAGCACGAGCGCCTGCACCGCGGCGGCCACGCCACGGACCAGATCCGCCCGCAGCGACCGGGCGAGCGGGTCGCCCGCATCCGCGCAGTCGAACACCTCGGCGACGGGGAGCGGCGACGGCTTCCCCCACCGCGCGGCGACCCCGGCGCCGCCGGCGAGCGCCTCGATGCATCCGCGCTGCCCGCAGGGGCAGACCGGCCCCGCGGGGTCGACGCTGAGGTGCCCGATCTCGCCGGCGGCGCCACGCGCGCCGCGCCAGGGCATCCCGCCCCGGACGATCCCCGCGGCGACGCCCGTCCCGAGGTTCAGGTAGGCGAGCGAGTCCGTTGCCGGCAGGAGGGCGGCCGCGCCCATGGCGGCGGCGCGCACGTCGTTCTCGACGACGGGCCGCACACCGATCCGGGCGGCGACGGCCTCGGCCAGGTCGACGCTCCCGATCCCGAGGTTCAGCGCGTGCCGGACGACGCCGCCGGGCGAGACCTGCCCCGGCATGCCGACTCCGACGGGGCCCGGCGGCGCGTCGCCGAGCACGGCGTGCACGGCCGCGCAGATCCCGTCGACGACGGCCTCGGCTCCCCGCCCGGTCGCGCGGCGGTCGGTCGCGACGACGCGACCGCCGTCATCCACCGCGACGGCGAGCGTCTTCGTGCCGCCGACGTCGATTCCGACGCGCATGTCAGCCCTTCACGGCGCCCGAGACGAGCCCGCCCGACATCCGCCCCTGCACGATGAGGAAGAAGACGACGACGGGGATGGAGATGAGGGTGGATGCCGCCATCACCGCGCCCCAGTTGGTCGCCTCTGTCGCGGACTGGAACGACAGGAGCCACGGCGGCAGCGTCAGGTTCTGGCCCCGCAGCAGCAGGAGCGCCATCGTGAACTCGTTCCACGACTGGATGAACGCGAAGACGCCGGTGGCGACGAGGCCCGGAGCGAGGAGCGGGAAGGTGACCTTCCAGAACGCCTGCGAGCGCGTGCACCCGTCGATCATGGCCGCCTCTTCGAGGTCGACCGGGACCCCCGCGACGAACCCGCGCAGGGTCCAGATCGTGAACGGGACGACCGCGGCGACGTAGACGATGCCGAGCCCCACGAGCGTGTTCATGAGCCGCCAGTCGTCGATCATCCCGTAGATCGTGAACATCATCGCCTCACCCGGGATCATCTGCACGATGAGGACCGAGACGATGAACGAGCGGCGTCCCCGGAAGCGGATGCGGGCGACCGCGATCGAGGCGAGGAACGCGACGAGGAGGGTGACCACGAGGACGCCGACCGTGACGAGACCCGAACTGATCAGTCCGTGCACGAAATCGGTCTGCCCGGGCGCTGCGGGTCGCGTCCACGCCGTCTCGTAGTTGCGGAGCGTGAAGTCCAGCGGCAGGAAGCTCGGCGTGCGGCTGATGATCGATTCGCCGCTCGTGAACGACATGTTCAGCATCCAGTAGACGGGGAACACCGAGCACGCGAAGACGACGAGCGCGGCGACGTTGAGCACCACGCGGCCGAGCGGTGAGCGGCGACGACGCCGTGCGGCGAGCGATCCCGCGACGGGCGTCCGCGCGTCGCCGACCCGGCCGGCGACCTCGTCGACGCCGACGGTCGCCAGCTGCGCGGCAGGCGTGATCTGCGTGCTCACAGCTCCTCCTCCTTGAGGGTCGTCCGGACGTAGCCCCAGGACAGGGCGAGCAGGAGGATGACGGTGAGCACGCCGATCGCGCTGGTCACCCCGAACTCGCCCACCCCCTGACGGAAGATGTAGGTGCCGAGGACGTTCGTCTCCGAGACGAGCCCACCGCGCTGCTGCAGCGTGTACACCTGCGTGAAGATCCGGAGGTTCCAGATCACCTGCAGGACGACGACGACGGTCACCACGTTCCGCAGGTACGGGTAGACCACGAGGCGGAACCGCTGCAGCCCGGTCGCGCCGTCGAGCGACGCCGCCTCGAGGACCTCGCCCGGAACCTGCCCGAGCGCGGCATAGAGGGTGAAGGCGGCGAAGGGGACCCCCTGCCACACGACGATGATCGTGAGGACGGCGAAGAACGACCAGGGGTCGAGGAGCCAGGAGTGGTTCGTGAAGTCCGTGGACCCGGTGACGGAGTCGAGCAGCCAGTTCACGAGGCCGTACTGCGCGTCGAAGATCCACCCCCAGACGGTGGTCGCCGCCAGCGGCGGCATCGCCCACGCGAGGAGCAGCCCGATCGACACCAGCAGGCGCCAGCCGCGGGTGAGTCGTGTCATGAGCACCGCGACGAGTGCGCCGAGCCCGACGATCAGCACGGTCATGACGAGCATGAGCCCGAGGCTGCGCACGAGCACCGCCGGGAAGTCGGACGCGGTGAACACCTCGAGGTAGTTGTCCAGGCCGACCACGTCGGGAAGAGTCCCCTGCACCTTGTCGCGGATCGAGTAGTCGCTGAACGACTGGACGACCATGAGGACCGCGGGGTACCCGACCATCACCGCGAGGATGACGAGGGAGGGGCCGAGCAGGGTGAGCGCCGCCGCGCCGTCCTTGCGACGTCGGCCGCGCTCGCGGGCCGCGGTGGCGAGGCGATCGCGGGGCGGCGCCGGAGGGGCGGCGCGTGTGAGGGTTCCGGACATCATCGTCTCCGTGCAGGGTGAGGGGGCAGCCGGGGTGCGACCGCCCCCTGCACAGGTCGGTCAGGAGTTGAGGATCGCTTCGATCTGACCGTCGAGGGCGGTGGCGATCTCGGTGACGTCGCCTCCCTGCGCGATCTTCACGAGCGCGTCCTTGATGACGCCGGCCGACTCGACCTCGGCCCACTTGGGGCTCGCCGGGACCGCCTTGGAGGATGCCGCGGCCTTGGCCGCCTCGGCGGTGATGGCGTCGTCGGGCAGGTACTGCGCGAACGAGGTGCGCGCGGGGATCAGCCCGTTCTCGGCGAGGATCTTCTGGTACCCCTCCGACAGGATGATCTCCAGCGCCGCCTGCGCCTTGTCCTGCGCGTCCGACTTCGCGGCGACCGCGATGTTCGAGCCGCCCGCGAAGACCGGGGCGACCTCACCCGCGCTCATGCCGGGCAGGGCGAACGCCGCCAGGTCCTTACCGGCCTCGTCGGGGCATCCGGGCGCTTCGGCGTCGGCGGCCGCGAGGATCGACCACTTCACCCACGCCGGCGCCGAGAGGAACCCGACCTCGCCGGCGCAGAACGGCACCTGCGGGTCGGTCTCGTCGGAGTCGGCGGGGGCGATGGTCGCGTTCGCGTAGACGTCCTGCAGCATCGTGAGGCCCGCGATCCCGCCTTCGCTCGAGAATCCGCCGACCCATTTCTCGCCGTCGAGGGTGGCGATCTCGCCCCCGTTGGCCCAGATGTAGGGCAGGGCGTTGTACCAGTCCTTGCCGGGGGCGTAGATGCCCGACTTCGTCGCGGTGGTCCCGTCGATGCCGGCCTTCACGTAGTCGGCGAGCGTCGTCGGGACCTCTCCGGAGTAGCTGGCGGGCGAGTAGAACACGACGCGCGATCCGGCGTAGTACGGCGCTGCGTAGAGCGTGCCGTCCTCCGACCCGAGGTCGACGAAGCTCGTCAGCATGTCGTCGCCCCCGAGGTCGTCCTGGATGCCGGAGAGGTCGGCGAACAGGCCCTGCGAGATGAATCCCGGCGCCTGCGTGTTGCCGACCTCGACGATGTCGGGCGCGTCGTTGGACGAGAGCGCGGCGACGTACGCCTCACCGGTGTCGGCCCACGTCTTCTCCTCGATCGAGAGGGTCCAGCCGTCGTTCTGGTCTTCGAACGTCTTCTTCAGATAGTCGCGCGCGTCCTGGGGCGTGTCGGTGCCGACCAGCCAGACGGTCAGGTCGCCGGTCTCGGCGCTCCCGCCGGTGGGCGTCCCGCCACCGGCGCAACCGGAGAGGACGAGGGCTGACGCGCCGAGGAGCGACAGTGCTCCGAGGGTCTTCTTCATAGCGGTTCCTTCACTGTGTGGGGATGCGGCGGCCCGGACGGGTCGTCGCGGATGCGGGTGGTGCGGGTGGTGCGGGTCAGGACACTCCGAGGCGACCGGAGAGGACCATGACGGCCGCACCGCGCAGGACGATGTCCTCGCTGTGGGTCGACATCCGCACCTGGAGCCCGTCGTGGAACGTGGCGAGGGTGCGGGTGCGGACCGTCTCGGCCGCGGCCTCGGCGAGCGCCCCTCCGAGCAGGTCGGCGGGGCCGGAGAGCGCGATCTCCGACAGGTCGAGCGCTCCGACGATGGGCGCGAGGGCGATGCCGAGCCGCTCGCCGGCGTCGCGCAGGACGCTGTCGGGGTCGCCGGCGGCGGCGATGCGCTCGGTGAGGGCGGGGACGGCGAGCCAGGCTTCGAGGCATCCGATCTTGCCGCAGGCGCAGGCGGGTCCGCCGTCGGTGCCGACGGTGACGTGGCCGATCTCGCCGGCGGCGAAGCGGGCACCGGCGAGCGGCTCTCCCCCGGTGAGGAGGCCCGCGCCGACACCGCGGCCGACGCGGACGAGGATCACGTCGTCGCCGGCGCCGCCGAACGTGTGCTCGGCGAGGACCGCGGCGTTCGCGTCGTTGGCGACGAGCACGGGGAGTCCGAGGTCGCGCTCGAGGGTCCCGGCGAGGTCGAGATCCGCCCACCCGAAGCCGGGCGCCGCGAGGACGACGCCGCGGTCGTCGACGACGCCCGGTGTCCCGACGCCGAGACCCAGGACCGGGGCATGGGCGTCGGCGACGACCGTGCGGGCGAGGGCGACGATCGCGTCGAGGACCTCGCTCTGCCGGGCGGGGACCGGGACGCTGTGGCGTGCGACGATCTCGCCGTCGAGGGTGAGCACCGCGCCGACGAGGCTCTCGCTGCCCGACAGGTCGAGTCCGACGATGCGATGACCGTCGCGCGCGATGTCGACGAGCATGGCGGGCTTGCCGGGGCCGGATGCCTCCCGCACACCCTGCTCGACGACGTACCCGTCCTCCATGAGCGACCCCACGAGATCCGAGATGGTGACCCGGGTGAGTCCGGTCTCGCGCGCGAGGTCGGCGCGGCTCATCGCCCCAGCAGAGAAGAGCGACTGCAGCACCAGTGCGCGATTGTGGGCACGTGCGTGCTCGGGGAGGATCTTGCCCGCGGCACGTCGGGAGCGGGTCACGGCTGCGGATCGGGTCGGGCTCGGCATGTTTGTTAGTAAGCCTTACGAATACGGATGCCGCAAGAGAGCGACCCGCTTTTGCAAGCAGTCTTAACAAACTCGTTACACTCCGGCCGTCACGACGGCCCCCGTAGAATCGAGGCATGTCCGAGCTCCCCCACGTCCGCCCCGAACGACCCGCGGAGCCCGCACCCGCCGCCACGGCACCTGCCGCCACTGGGACCACCGCGACCGCCGAGCGGCTCTCGGCCCTCGACCTCCTCAGCTTCCTGTGCATCCTCTTCGCGGTCGCATCGCTCGCGATCTGGGGCTTCACGGCGTGGGACCTCCCCTGGAACATCGTCTTCGGAATCGCCGCGCCCCTGGCGACGCTCATCGTGTGGGGCCTGTTCGCCTCGCCGCGCGCCGTGATCCGCGTCCACCCCTTCGTGCGCGGACTCGTCGAGCTGCTCATCTACCTGTCGGCGACGATCGCCTGGTGGAGCGCGGGGCAGGCCTGGATCGGTCTCGGCTTCGCCGTCGTCGCCGTCGTGGTCGGCGTCCTGGCGGGGCGCCGCCGCCTGTCGTGACCGACGTCGTCGCTCTGCTGCGCGAGGCGCTCGGGGAGCGCGTCGACACCTCCGATCCGGCCGTCGACGCGGCCCGCGCCGACAAGTCGGGGCAGCGCGCCGCCGGGCGACCGCTCGCCGTCGTGCACGCGGCATCCGTCGCAGACGTCCAGACCACGATGCGGATCGCCACCGCGACGGGCACGCCGGTCGTGACCCGCGGTGCCGGGACGGGCCTCGCCGGAGGAGCGAACACCGGCGCCGGCGAGATCGCCCTGTCGGTGCGCGGCATGGACCGCGTCCTCGAGGTCCGCCCGGACGACCTCCTCGCCGTCGTGGAACCCGGCATCCTCAACGCCGACCTCGGGCGCACCCTCGCCCCCTATGGTCTCTGGTGGCCACCAGACCCCGCCAGCCGCGAGATCTCGACCGTCGGCGGCAACATCGCGACGGGCGCGGGCGGGTTGCTGTGCGCGAAGTACGGAGTCGTCCGCGACGCCGTCCTCGCACTCGATGTCGTCCTCGCCGACGGGCGGCTCATCTCGACGGGTCATCGCAGCGTCAAAGGCGTCACGGGCTACGACCTGACGGCACTCATGATCGGCTCGGAGGGCACCCTGGGCGTCGTGGTCGGCGCGACCCTGAAGCTCCGTCGGCTCGTGCCCGGCGAGACGCGGACCCTCACCGCCCGCTTCCCCGACGTCCGCGCCGCCGCCGCCGGAGCCGCCGCCGTGACTGCGGCCGGCATCCAGCCGTCGATCATGGAGCTGATGGATGCCGTGAGCCTGACGGCCGCGCATGCGCTCCTCGGTCTCGCCCCGCCGACGCCCGGCGCGACGCAGCTGACCGTGCAGACCGACGGAGCCGCCGCGGCACACGAGCAGACCGAGATCGCGGACATCCTCGCCGCGAGCGGCGGAGCCGTGCGGCTCGCCGCGGACGACGCGGAAGCCGCGCAGCTGTGGGCGGTGCGGCGGGCGATGCACCCCGCGATGGAGACGCTGGGAACGGCGTTGATCGAGGACGTGTCCGTGCCGCGGAGCGCGCTGCCGGCGATGTTCGACGAGATCGCCCGCATCGAAGCCGCCTACGGGCTGACGATCCCCACGGTCTGTCACGCCGGCGACGGCAACCTGCACCCCAACTTCATCTTCGAGGGCGACGAGGTGCCCGCCGAGGTCTGGCGCGCGGCCGACGACCTGTTCCGCGCGGCGATCGCCCTCGGCGGCACCCTGACCGGCGAACACGGCATCGGCGTCCTGAAGAGCCGCTGGCTCGCGGACGAGCTCGGCGAGGATCAGTGGTCGCTGCAGCGCGGGATCAAGTCCGTCTTCGACCCGGCCGGGATCCTCAACCCGGGCAAGGTCTTCTCTCCTCAGCCGTGACGGACGGCGGCGCCGGCCGATGAAGCCGACGGCCGCGCTGGCGACGGCTGCGTCGTGACCGCCAGGACGATCGAGATGATCCCGACGACACCCGGGATCGACGCGGGGAGCACCCCGACGGGACCGCCGGCACCCGGCGCCACGAGTGTCGCCACGGCGAACATGGTGGCGAGGCCGAGCCCCAGACCGATGGCGGCAATCGGGATCCAACTCCACGGCCGCGGGATCACCCCGATGCGGAGGATCGAGATCGCGCCCCCGATGGCCAGGAGGAAAGCGACGATGACACTCAGCGCCGCGGTCGGCTCCGCACCGACGGCGTACCCGGTGGGGCCGGCCCACCACGCGGCGCGCACCAGGACGAACCCGCCCAGCGAGAGCAGCATGACCACACCCGCCGGCCGGCGGGCGACGACGCTCTCCTCGGGCCGTAACCCGAACGCATAGACGACGCAGGCGGCGGCGACCAGCACGGCGGCGCCGAGTTCGAGCGGTACCGAGGCGGCGTCTCCCGCGCGGGCGGCGAGGGCGGAGAGCACGCCGAGCACGCTCTGCCCGACGAGCAGGAGACCGCCGATGAGCCACGACCACACCGTTGTGCGCTGCATGGCCACACCCTACGACCCGCGGTGCGGGGCTGCCACCCGCTCGGCCGGAGCCCGGGGTCCACCGTTCCTCCAGCGGAGACGTGACAGGCTCGAACGGTCCCGACCCGAGGAGGCCCGACGTGTCCGCATCCCGCCCCGCCCGCGCCGCGGGCACCCTCCTCGTCGCCACCACGATCGCCGCCGTCGCCGTCGCGTGCACGCCGGCGGCCCCGCGGCGCGACACGCAGACCGTCGCCGCCGCGTGTGCGACCCTCTCCGGCGCCGTCGACGGTGCGATGACCGACTTCGCCGAAGCGGATGCCTCCGACCCGGCCGCCGCCGCGACGGCCACCGCCGCCGTCCGCACGACGCTGCGCCAGGTCTCCGGATCGATCGACAATGCACGCGTCGAGGCGATCGTCGCCGACCTCCGCGCCGGATTCGACGTTCTGGCGGACGCCTCCGCGGATGCCGCGGCGGGCGACCTCGACGGCGCCACGGGCCTCGCCGACGCCACCGACCGCATCCGCACGGCGGTGTCCGATTATCACGATCTGTGCGGTCGGTGAACCGGATTCAGCCCACGTCGCGTACCCTTTTCGGAAGCGACATTCGCCCTGGCGACGAGACCCCGGATCCCCGTGGAGTCGGGAACGCCGGGCCGCAGCTCGGGGGAGATCGATGTCCGAGACCATCACACGCCAGGACGCCGACGGCACGCCCGCATCGGGTGGGCACGTCGACGTCCGCTGGGCACCGGCCGAGCCGGCGCCTAGGCCTCGCCGTCTGTGGCTGAAGATCGGGCTGCCCGTCGCCGCTGTCGTCGCCGCCGCCACGGTGTGCTCGCTCGTGCTGATCGCCCCGGGGACGACCGCCGCCGGAGTGCCGGTGGGCGGACAGACCGCGGGAGCCGCTGCCGACTCGATCTCGTCGCGCCTCGGGTCCATCGAGGTCTCGCTGGGTGACGGCGGCCCGACCGTGTCGGCTGCCGATCTCGGTGCCTCGGTCGATGCCTCCGCCGTCGCCGATGCCGCTTTCGCGGGCAGCCCCATGTGGAACGTGACCGCGTGGTTCGCCGAGTACGGCACGCCTGAGGTCACCCTCGACGCCGACCGGGCGGCATCCGCTCTGCGCGCGGCACTGCCCGACGCGTACACCGATCCGACGCCTGCGGCCGTCTCGTTCCAGGACGGCGCGTACACGGTGACCCCGGCGGTCGACGGCACCGGGGTGTCGATCGACGCCGTCCGCGCCGCCCTCGAGACCGCCCTCGCCGACGGCGCTAGCACCGCCAGCGTCGACCCGACGCCCGAGCCGGTCGCGTCGGCCGTCACGACGGCGGAGGCCGAGGCGACCGCGACCACCCTCAACGACATGATCGCCGAGGCCGGCTTCTACGTCGGCGACGACCGTGCCGTGCCTGTCGCACCCGAGACCCTCGCGTCCTGGCTGCAGGTCTCGGCCGACGAGTCCGGCACGTTCGGCTACACGGCCGACGCCGCGGCGATCCAGGCGGCCGTCGACGCGCTGCCGACGAAGGTCAACCAGGACCCCGAGAGCGCCAACGTCCTCACGAGCGAGGCGGGCACCGTGCTGTCGACGGTCGTCGCGGGCCAGGACGGCCGCGTCCTCGGTGAGACCTCGGGCATCGCCCGCGACTTCGCCGACCAGCTCGCCACCGGCGATGCGTCCTACGACCTGCCCGTCGATGTGACGCCGCGCGACACGGTGAGCACCGTCCGACTCGCCGAGGTCGACCTCGGCGAGCAGCGGCTCTACCTGAAGGAGAACGGCAAGGTCGTCGACACCTGGCTGATCTCCAGCGGCCGCGACGGCGCGGTGACGTACACCGGTCACTACTCGATCGGCTGGCGCACCCCCCTGCAGGACATGAAGGGCACGTCGCGCGACACCGGCAACAAGTACACGCAGCCCGACGTCCCGTGGGTCATGTACTTCAACGGCAACCAGGCCTTCCACGGCGCGTACTGGCACAACAACTTCGGCAACCAGATGAGTGCCGGCTGCGTCAACATGCCTCCGGCCCTGGCCAAGAAGCTCTACGACTGGATGCCCGACGGCGGCGACGTCTGGATCCATTCCTGACGCGAAGCGCATCGATCGTTCGGATGCAGTCCGTAGCGATCCCGGTTAGCCTGTGCTCATGGCTGACCTCCGCGTAGAAGAACTGTCGGCGACGACGATCGTCGGTGTGAACACGCTCTCCCTCAAGCCGGGCCAGGAACGGTTCGTCACGCCCGAGAGCTACGCGATCGCGGCGACCGTGGTCGATCCCGCCACCTCGTGGCAGCGCGTCATCCTCGACGGCGACGAGGTCGTGGGCTTCGTGAGTGCCGGGTTCGATGCGGACGCCCCCCATGAGCACTTCCGTTCGGTGCTCTGGCGCATCAACGTGGATGCCGACGACCAGGGCCGCGGCGTCGGCCGTTACGCCGTCGACCAGCTCATCGACGAAGCCCGTGCGCGCGGTTTCGACCACGTCAACGTCATCTACGAAGCGGGCGAGGGCGGGCCGGACGCGTTCTTCCAGCGCGTCGGTTTCACTCCCGTCGACGAGACCGAGTACGGCGAGGTCGTCGCGCAGATCAAGCTCTGACACTCCCCCGAACGAACGGATGCCCCGGCCCGCTGACGCGGCCGGGGCATCCGTTCGTTCGGATCAGAGCCCGTCGATGATGCCGTTCAGCGTCGCCGAGGGGCGCATGACCTTCTCGACCAGCGCAGGGTCGGGACGGTAGTAGCCGCCGATCTCGGCGGGCGCACCCTGCACGGCGACGAGCTCGGCGACGATCGTCTCCTCGTTCGAGCTCAGCGCCTCGGCGACGGGGGCGAAGGCCGCCGCGAGCTCGGCGTCGACGGTCTGACGAGCCAGCTCCTGCGCCCAGTAGGTTGCGAGGTAGAAGTGGCTGCCGCGGTTGTCGATCGTGCCGAGGGCGCGTCCGGGCGACTTGTCCTCTTCGAGGAAGGTGCCGGTGGCCGCGTCGAGGGTGTCGGCGAGGACCTTCGCGTGCGCGTTGCCGGTGTAGTCAGCGAGGTGCTCGAACGAGGCAGCCAGTGCGAAGAACTCGCCCAGCGAGTCCCAGCGCAGGTAGTTCTCACCGACGAGCTGCTGCACGTGCTTGGGGGCCGAGCCGCCCGCACCGGTCTCGAACAGTCCGCCGCCGGCGAGCAGCGGGACGATCGAGAGCATCTTGGCGCTCGTGCCGACCTCGAGGATCGGGAACAGATCGGTGAGGTAGTCGCGGAGGACGTTGCCGGTGACCGAGATGGTGTCCTCACCGCGGCGGATTCGCTCGAGCGAGTACCGGGTCGCGTCGGCCGGCGCGAGGATCTCGATCGTGAGCCCCTCGGTGTCGTGGTCGGCGAGGTAGGTCTTCACCTTCGCGATGAGGTTCGCGTCGTGCGCGCGGCTCTCGTCGAGCCAGAACACGGCGGGGACCCCGGTCGCACGGGCACGCGTGACGGCGAGCTTCACCCAGTCGCGGATGGCGACGTCCTTGGTCTGCGTCGCACGCCAGATGTCACCCGACTGCACCGCGTGCGAGAGGAGGACCTCGCCCGCCGCGTTCACGACCTCGACCGTGCCGGCCGCGGGGATCTCGAACGTCTTGTCGTGCGAGCCGTACTCCTCGGCGGCCTGCGCCATGAGTCCGACGTTCGGCACGGAGCCGATGGTCGCCGGGTTCAGCGGACCGTTCGCGATGACGTCGTCGATGGTCGCCTGGTAGACGCCCGCGTAGGAGGAGTCGGGGATGACGGCGATCGTGTCGTCCTCACCGCCGTCGGCACCCCACAGCTTGCCGCCGTTGCGGATGAGGGCCGGCATCGAGGCATCCACGATCACGTCGGAGGGGACGTGCAGGTTGGTGATGCCCTTGTCGGAGTTGACGTACGAGAGCCGGGGCCCGTTCGCGATGGCCGCATCGAACGCCGAGCGGATCTCGTCGCCGCCCTCGACGTGGCCGAGACCGGCGAGGATCGCGCCGAGACCGTCGTTCGGGGTGAGGCCGGCCGCGGCGAGCTTGTCACCGAAGCGCGAGAAGACGTCGGCGAAGAAGGCGCGGACGACGTGACCGAAGATGATCGGGTCGCTGACCTTCATCATGGTGGCCTTGAGGTGCACGGAGTAGAGCACGTCCTCGGCCGCAGCCTGAGCGATCGTGTCGGTCAGGAAGGCGTCGAGGGCCGCCGCGGAGAGGAAGGTCGCGTCGACCACCTCGCCGGGGAGGACCTTGAGTCCCGACTTCAGCTCGGTGACGGCGCCGTCCTCGGCCGTGAAGCGGATCGTCAGGACGTCGTCACCTTCGATGACCGTCGAGGTCTCGTTGGACTTGAAGTCGTCGTGGCCGAGCGTCGCGACGCGGGTCTTGCTGCCGTCGGCGAAGGGCTTGTTGCGGTGCGGGTGCTTGCGCGCGTAGTTCTTGACCGAGAGCGGGGCACGACGGTCGCTGTTGCCTTCGCGCAGGACGGGGTTCACGGCGGAACCCTTGATGCGGTCGTAACGGGCGCGGATGTCCTTCTCGGCCACGTCCTTCGGCTCGTCCGGGTAGTCCGGGATGTCGTAGCCGGCGGCCTTCAGCTCGGCGACGGCCGCCTTGAGCTGCGGAATGGATGCCGAGATGTTCGGCAGCTTGATGATGTTGGCCTCGGGGAGGGTGGCGAGACCGCCGAGTTCGGCGAGCGCGTCGCCCACCTGCTGCTCGGGGGTGAGGTTCTGGGGGAACGCCGCGAGGATGCGGCCCGCGAGCGAGATGTCGCGGGTATCGATGTGGACTCCGGCCTTTCCGGCGAACGCTTCGACGATCGGCAGGAAGGACGCCGTCGCCAGCGCGGGAGCCTCGTCGGTGTAGGTGTAGATGATGGTGGAATCAGGCACGTGTCGTCTCCAAGAAAAGGGCGTCGCGGATGCTCCTCAGCGTATCGCACGACCCCGGTTTCTCTCGATGTCGAGATATCTCCGCCGGGGCTCGCCCGGACGCTAGGGTGAGGCCGTGCCGCGCTTCGATCTGCCTCTGCCCGACCTCCGCGACTACCGTCCCCAGATCCGCATCCCCGCCGACTTCGACGACTTCTGGTCGAGCACGATCGCCGGCGCGCGGGAGGCCGGCGGGTCGCCGGTGGTCACCCCGGTCGAGACGCCCCTGCGGGGCATCGAGGCCTTCGACGTGACGTTCCCCGGCTTCGCGGGCGACCCCGTGAAGGGCTGGCTGCTCCTGCCGACCGCGCGCGACGGCGCGCTGCCGGCCGTCGTCGAGTTCAACGGCTACGGCGGGGGCCGGGGTCTGCCGGTGGAGCGGCTCGGGTGGGCGGCATCCGGCTACGCGCACTTCTTCATGGACACCCGCGGTCAGGGCAGCGCCTGGGGATCGGGCGGGGCGACCCCCGACCCGCACGGCTCCGGCCCCGCCTTCCCGGGATACATGACCCAGGGCGTCGACGACCCCGAGACCTACTACTACCGCCGCGTGTTCACCGACGCGGTGCGGGCGATCGACGCGGTGCGTTCGTTGCCCGAGGTGGATGCCGCCCGTGTGGCCGTGTGCGGCGGCAGCCAGGGCGGCGGCATCGCCATCGCGGCGGCAGCCCTCAGCGACGATCTCGTCGCGGCGATGCCCGACGTGCCCTTCCTCTGCCACTTCGAGCGCGCCGTCGGGATGACGGGCCGCGACCCGTACGAGGAGGTCGCGCGGTACCTGGCCGTCCACCGCGGAGCGGAGGAGCGCGTCTTCGAGACCCTCTCGTACTTCGACGGGGTGAGCTTCGCCGCGCGGGCACAGGCGGCATCCCTCTTCTCGGTCGCCCTGCTCGACCCGATCTGCCCGCCGTCGACCGTGTTCGCGGCCTTCAATGCATGGGCCGGGGCGGACAAGGAGATCGAGGTCTTCCCCTTCAACGAGCACGAGGGCGGCCAGGCGTACCAGTGGATGCGGCAGGCCGAGTTCCTCGCGGCGCGGGTCTGAGTCCGCTCAGTCGACCGGCGGACGCTCGCCGGTGCCCCGCTCGATGATCCACGTCGGCAGGGTGATCTGACGCACGAAGCCGGAGGGGTCGCCGATGCGCTCCATCGCGAGGGTGGCCGCGCGTCGCCCCAGTTCGAGCGGGTCGTATGAGATGACCGAGACACCGAGCACGTCCGCGGTGTCGAAGTCGTCGAAGCCGATGAGCGCCGTCCGTTGATCGTCGCGCGCCTTCAGCGCGCGCAGTGCGCCGACCGTCACCCGGTTGTTGCCGGCGATGATGGCCGTCGGCGCGGCATCCTGCTGCCAGAGGCGCTGCACGAGTTCCCGCGGCGGGATCGACAGATCGTCGCCCAGCATCTCCCACCGCCCTGCCTCGATGCCCGCCTCGGCCATCGCCTGGCGGTAGCCGGCGAGACGCTCGGACTGCGTCCAGACGGATGCCGGGTTGCAGACGTAGGCGATGCGCCGGTGACCGAGCGCCGTCAGCCGACGGGTCGCCTCGAGGACGGCCGCGCGGTTGTCGAGGACGATCGAATCGGCCGCGAGGTTGCGGGCCGGGCGGTCGATGGCGATGACCGGGGTCCCGAGCTGACGCTCCCCCTCGAGGTAGGACTGGTCCTCGCCGACGGGGATGAGCAGCAGCGCTCCGACGCGCTGCGCCAGGAGCGCATCGGCGACGCGCCCCTCGCCCTCTTCGGTGTCGTCGGTGGTGGCGACGACGAGGCTGAACCCGTGCGCCGAGAGCTCCTTCTCGATACCGGCGGCGACCTTGTAGTAAAACGGGTTGCTCAGCTCGCCGATGATGAAGCCGACCGTGCGGCTGCCCCCACGGCGCAGCCCCTGCGCGAGGCTGTTGGGCCGGAAGCGCAGCCGCTTCGCCGAGGCGAGGACCCGCTCGACCGTCTGCGGTGCGACGAGCTCCCGCTGCGCGAAGACCCGTGAGACCGTCTTGGAGCTGACTCCGGCCAGCCGCGCGACGTCGTCGAGCGTGGCCCGTTGCTGCACCGTCATCGTGCCTCCCGCCGCCCACGATAGCAGTCCGGACAGAAATGACGACGATAGACATTTCTCTGACATCGGATGCCTCACAAAGACGCATCCGAAATGATAAACCCCAGCCCAGGGCTATTTCGCGGATGTGCATCGTCATCCGGACAAGTCCAGACAGCGCTGTCATCGAAGCCTTGTGAGAGGTCGGTCGGGGGTCTAACGTGAGCCGCGTCGGCGCCGTTGCCGACCCGCACCCGAGTGGTTTCGAAGACGAACCTGACAGGAGACGCACACATGGCACGCACACGGATCGGCGTTGCTGCCGCGACGCTCACGCTCGCCGGCATCGCCCTCGCCGGTTGCGCCGGCGGTGGCACACAGCCCGCCGGCGACAACACGATCGACGGAAAGGTGGCCGGCGACATCAAGGTCGTCACCTGGCGCACCG
This sequence comes from Microbacterium sp. 77mftsu3.1, assembly GCF_900100525.1. NCBI lineage: Bacteria > Bacillati > Actinomycetota > Actinomycetes > Micrococcales > Microbacteriaceae > Microbacterium > Microbacterium sp. 77mftsu3.1. Next base: position 895,864 of record NZ_FNCR01000001.1, read on the forward strand.
ACCTTGTCGAGGACGGCACCTTCGAGAAGTACGCGAAGGAGTTCACCAAGAAGTACCCCGACGTCACCGTGACCTTCGAGGGCATCACCGACTACGCCGGTGAGATGCTCACCCGGATGTCGACCACGAACTACGGCGACGTCATCGGCATCCCGGCGATCAAGCCCGACCAGTACGAGCAGTTCCTCGAGCCGCTCGGCAAGACCTCGTCGTTCGAGGACACGTACCGCTTCCTGCCCGCCGCGAGCTTCGACGGCACGCAGTACGGCATCGCCTTCGGCGGCAACGCCAACGGCATCGTCTACAACAAGAAGGTCTTCGACGCGGCGGGGATCACCGACCTGCCCACCGACGAGGCCGGCTGGCTCGACACGCTGCAGAAGGTGAAGGACAACACCGACGCGATCCCGATGTACACCAACTACAAGGACGGCTGGCCGCTCACCCAGGCCTTCGGGAACCTCGGCTCGATCACGCACGACCCCGACGCCCCCATCACGATGGCGGAGAACCCCGCGCCGTGGACCGAGGGCACCGACACCTACGCGGTCGACTCCTTCCTCTACGACACGGTCGCGGCCGGACTCACGGAGGAGGACCCGCTCACCACCAACTGGGAGCAGTCCAAGGTCGACCTCGGCACCGGCAAGATCGCCACGATGCCGCTCGGCTCGTGGGCCATCTCGCAGATGCAGGCGGCCGCCGAGGCGAACGGCGGCTCGGCCGACGACATCGGTTACATGGCCTTCCCGGCCAACGTCGACGGCACCCAGTACGCCGTCATCGGCGGCGACTACAACCTCGCCGTGAGCAAGCACTCGAAGGCGAAGGCCGCCGCGTGGGCGTGGATCCAGTGGGTCGCCGCCGACTCCGGCTACACGGAGGCGCAGGGCATGCTGTCCCCCGTCATCGACAAGCCGCTCCCCGCCAACCTCGCCGGGTTCGAGGACTCGGGAGTCGAGCTCATGGAGATCAATCCCGCCCCCGCCGGCAAGGAGGGTCTGATCAACGCGATCGCCGACGACTCGCAGATCGACCTCTACGGCCCGCTCTACCGCCAGAAGCTCGTCGACATCGCCCGCGGCGCCGCCGACGGCGACAAGGACAGCTACTTCGCCGAACTCAACGAGCGCTGGGGCGCATCGGCGAAGAAGCTCGGCTGAGAGAGGCATCCACGATGGCGATCGCAGCTTCCGGCTCCGCACCCGCGGATGCCCCTGCGGTCCTGTCCGCACCCGCCCGAGGACGTCGGATGCACGGCACACGCCGCGCATCCGGCGCCCCCGGCAGCGGGTCGCGCCGGGCGGGACGCGGGATCGTGCAACGGCTGACCCCCTGGCTGTTCCTCTCCGGGGCCGTCGGCCTCCTCCTCCTGTTCACCTACTGGCCGGCGCTGAACCTCTTCTACTACTCGGTCACCGACTGGGACGGCATCGACCTCGAGAAGAACCTCGTCGGCATCGACAACTACGTGCAGGTCTTCACCGATCCGCGCATCTTCAGCGTCTTCTGGGTGAGCCTCTACTACTTCGCCGCCTCCTTCCTGCAGATGGCCATCGCGCTCTACTTCGCGGTGATCCTCAGCTTCTCGACCCGGTTCTCGAACCTGTTCCGCGGCATCCTCTTTTTCCCGTACCTGATCAACGGCGTCGCGATCGGGTTCGTCTTCCTCTACCTGTTCCAGCCCGGAGGCACACTCGACACCGTGCTCGGATGGGTCGGCCTCGCCGACCCCCCGAAGTGGCTGGGCGACCCCGACGTCGTCAACTGGTCGCTCGCCGGCACATCCGTCTGGCGCTACACGGGACTGAACTTCGTGCTCTTCCTCGGCGCGATCCAGTCGATTCCCCGCGAGCTCTACGAAGCCGCGGAGCTGGACGGCGCCAACAAGTGGCAGCAGTTCTGGTCGATCATCGCCCCCGGCATCCGTCGCATCATCGGGCTGTCGTTCATCCTCGCCATCGCCGGCAGCCTGTCGGTGTTCGAGGTGCCGTTCATCATGACCGGCGGGGCCAACGGGTCGGCGACCTTCGTCATCCAGACCCTGCAGACCGCGTTCTCCTTCCGCCAGGTCGGACTGGCCTCGGCCATGGCCGTCGTCCTGCTGGCGATCGTGCTGGTCGTGACGTGGATCCAGCGCCGCGTGTTCCCCGACGAGAAGGTGGACCTGACATGACCGCCACCCTGATTCCGCCCACGAAGCCCACGCCCCTCCCCCGGCGCCGGTCGGGCCGGACGCCGCTCCAGCGTCTCGGCAGCATGAGCGCCACCGCGGCGAAGTACACGAGCCTCGTGATCGCCGCGATCGTCACCCTGCTGCCGCTGTCGGTGCTGCTGTTCGCCTCGATGAAGAGCTCGAGCGAATACGCGGCGACGGGGCCGTTCGATCCGCCGTCGAACTGGCTGAACTTCGACAACTTCGTAACGGCGTTCACGAGCGGCAAGATGCTCGAGGGATTCGTCAACACGACGATCGTGCTGGCCGTCTCGCTCGTCGGCACGATCGCACTCGGCACGATGGCCGCGTACGCCCTCGACCGGTTCGCCTTCCGGGGCAAGAAGCTCGTCATGGGCCTGTTCCTGCTGGCCACCCTCATCCCGGGCGTGACGAGTCAGGTCGCGACCTTCCAGCTCGTCAACGGGCTCGGCCTCTACGACACCAAGGCCGCGCTGATCCTGCTCTTCATGGGCACCGACATCATCGCGATCTACCTCTTCATCCAGTTCATGCAGTCGATCCCGATCTCGCTCGACGAAGCCGCGATGATCGACGGCGCCAACCGGTGGACGATCTACTGGCGTGTGATCCTCCCGCTGCTGCGCCCCGCGATCGCCACCGTCGTCATCATCAAGGGCATCGCGGTCTACAACGAGTTCTACGCCCCCTTCCTCTACCTGCCCTCCGAGGGCATGATCTCCACGTCCCTCTTCCGATTCAAGGGGCCCTTCGGCGCGCAGTGGGAGGTGATCGCGGCCGGCACGCTCGTCGTGATCATCCCGACGCTGGTCGCCTTCCTCGTCCTGCAACGATGGATCTACCAGGGCCTCACCTCAGGAGCCGTCAAGTGACCCACCTCTCCCGCCGTCCCCTCCACGACGGATGGACCGTCCGCGCCACCGCGGGTCCCGTACCCGACGTCGTCGGCGGTCTCACCGTGCCCGCGACGGTGCCCGGCAGCATCCACGTCGATCTGCTCGCCGAGGGCCTGATCCCCGACCCGTTCCACGGCGACAACGAGTCGCTGCTGGCGTGGATCGGCCTCGTCGATTGGACGTATCGGACGACGTTCGCCTGGACGCCCGACGGCAGCGAGCGCCACGACCTCGTGTTCGACGGTCTCGATACGGTCGCCGTGATCCGCCTCAACGGCACGGTGATCGGCGAGGTCGCCAATCAGCATCGCTCCTACCGCTATGACGTGGCCGCGCTCCTGCGCGACGGCGACAACGACCTCGAGGTCGCCTTCCGGGCACCGGTGCCGTACGCGAACCAGGCAAGCATCGAGCTCGGTGCCCGGCCGCGTCCGTACCCGCTGCCCTACGAGGCGATCCGCAAGTCCGCCTGCAGCTTCGGCTGGGACTGGGGCATCGCGACGTACACGAGCGGCATCTGGAAGCCGGCGCGCCTCGAGTCGTGGTCGACCGCGCGACTGGCCGAGACCCGCGTCGTCGCGATGCCGGACGGCGACGGCGGACGCGTGTCGGTGGACGTCCGCATCGACCGGACGGATGCCGCTGACACCCCGCTCGAGCTGCGTGCGGTGGTGCGGGGTCCGGGCCTGGACGGCGACGCGACCGTGGTCGCCACCGCCGTCGGCGAGAACGGGCACGTCGAGGTCGACCTCCCCGTGGCCCACCGCTGGTGGCCCGTCGGTCACGGCGGCCAGCCGCTCTACACCGTCGAGGTCTCCCTGCACGCCGAGGGCGGGACGGTCGACGCGACCACCCGTCGGGTGGGGTTCCGGACGGTCCACTGGAACACCGAGCCGGATGCCGCGGGCACGCCGTACACGCTCGTCATCAACGACCGGCCGATCTTCGTGAAGGGGGCCAACTGGATCCCCGACGACGCGCTCCCCGTGCGCGTCGACCGCGACCGCTACGAGCGCCGCTTCCGCCAGGCGATCGACGCGAACGTGAACCTCATCCGCGTGTGGGGCGGCGGCCTCTACGAGTCCGACGACTTCTACGACCTCGCGGACGAACTCGGCCTGCTCGTCTGGCAGGACTTCCTCTTCGCGTGCGCCGCCTACCCCGAGGAGGAGCCCCTGCGCTCCGAGATCGAGGCCGAGGCGCGCGAGAACATCGTCCGACTCGCCTCGCACGCCTCGCTCGCGCAGCTCGTCGGCAACAACGAGAACCTCTGGGGCTTCGAGGACTGGGGCTGGAAGCTGAGCCTCGACGGCAAGAGCTGGGGTGCGACGTACTACTACGAACTCTTCCCCGCCCTCATCGCCGAACTCGCCCCGCACGTCCCGTACGCCCCCGGGAGCCCCTTCAGTCCGGAGACGGGCTGGGACGCGGCATCCGGTCGTCAGACAGGGCCGCACCCGAACGACGAGCAGCACGGCAGCATGCACCTGTGGGAGCAGTGGAACCGGCGCGACTGGACCACGTATCGCGACCACACGCCGCGCTTCGTCGCCGAGTTCGGCTGGCAGGCGCCGCCGGCGTGGACGACTCTCGTCGAGTCCGTCGACGATGCGCCGCTGACGCCCGAGTCGCCGGGCATGATCGTCCACCAGAAGGCCATCGACGGCAACGTGAAGCTCACGAACGGTCTGCTCCCCCACTTCCGGGTGCCGGCCGATATGGAGACCTGGCACTGGGCGATGCAGCTGAACCAGGCCCTCGCCGTCGGCGCTGCGCTCGACCACTTCCGCTCGTGGGCGCCGCACACGATGGGCGCCGTCGTCTGGCAGCTCAACGACTGCTGGCCGGTCACCTCGTGGGCCGCGATCGATGGGGCCGAGCGGGTCAAGCCGCTGTTCCACGCGCTGAAGAACGCTTTCGCGCCCCGCGTCGCGACGGTGCAGCCGCGCGACGGCCGGCTCGTCGCGGTCCTCGGAAACGACACCGATGAGGCGTGGAGCGTTCCGGTGCGCACGCGACGCGTCTCGTTCGGCGGTGACGTGCTCGCCGACACGGCGGTGGACGTCACCGTCGAGGCCCGGGGAACACTCGTCATGTCGATCGATGCCGAGCTCGCCACGGCGGCGGATGCCGCGTCCGAGGCGCTCGTGGTCGATGCCGACGGCGCGCGCGGAGTCTGGTACTTCGCCGAGCCGCGCGACTCGACGCTCGGCGATCCCGGTCTGACGGTCTCGACGCGCGCGGTCGAGGAGGGCACCGAGGTCAGCATCACGGCTGCCCGCTTCGCCCGCGAGGTCTCGCTGCTCGCCGACAAGGTGCATGCCTCCGCGCAGCCCGCCGACGGCCTGCTCACGCTGCTCCCCGGCGAGACCGGACGCATCGTCGTGCGCCATGACGCCGGCGTCGCGCTCGACCCCGACGCGCTCGCGGACCCCCGCGTGCTCCGCTCCGCCAACCAGCTGGTGACCGGATGAGCCTGCCCGGCGGATTCGTCTGCGGGATGACGTGGGGGTGGACGGGCGTCCGGGGGACGTGGACGACACCTGCGGCCGCGGCATCCCTCGACGCGATGGTCGACCACGGCGTCACGTGGACGGCGCTCTCGTACGCCGCGCTGCAGACGACCGCGTTCTCGACCGAAGTCCCGTTCCGCGACGAACCGACGGTCACCGAGGACGAGATCGTCCACGCCATCCGCGCGGCACACGACCGCGGCCTGAAGGTCTGTCTGAAGCCGGTCGTCAACGTCGCCGACGGGACCTGGCGCGCGTTCATCGGCTTCTTCGACTGGGACGTGCCCGGCGAGCCGAGCTGGACGGAGTGGTTCGCCTCGTACCGGGAGTTCATCCTCGACGCCGCCCGCATCGCCGAGGCCGAGGGCTGCGCGATGCTCTGCATCGGGTGCGAGATGGTGCGCGCCGACGGGCAGGAGTCGCACTGGCGTGACCTGGTGCGGGCCGTGCGAGAGGTGTACTCCGGACTCGTGACGTACAACTGCGACAAGTACCAGGAGGACCGGGTCGGCTGGTGGGACGCGGTCGACGTGATCTCCTCGAGCGGCTACTACCCGATCGACGCGTGGCAGGAGAACCTCGACCGGATCGAGGCGGTCGTCGCGGCATCCGGCAAACCGTTCGTCTTCCTCGAAGCGGGATGCCCCTCGCGCGAGAACTCCCCGATGCGACCGAACGACTGGGCTCTCGAGGGCGCGCCGTCGGGACAGGCGCAGCTCGACTACTACCGCGTCATGTTCGACGCGTGCGCGGAACGCGAGTGGATGTCGGGGTTCTTCCTCTGGGACTGGCCGGCCGAGCTCTACGACCCGGACGTCGCCGACCGCAACGACGACTACTGTCCATATGGCAAGCCGGCGGGAGAGTTCCTGCGCGAGCGGTACCGGGCGCTGGCAGGCGCCACCACCGGAGGAGGACGATGAACGCGCGCCGAGTGCTCGCCATCGATGCGGGACAGAGCGACATCAAGGTGCGAGTCGACGACGGCACCCGCCGCGAGGACCTGACGTTCCGCGGCATCCACACCGGCATCCCCCTCCTGCCGCAGCTCGCCGACGTCGTGCGCGAGACCCTCGCGCGGACCGGCACCGACCTCGACGTCGTGACGGCGGGGATCTCGGGACTCACCGACCGCGACGCCGATGCGGATGCGCTGCTCGCGCTGGTCCACGCCGACGGCGTGCAGGCGACGATGCTCGCGCACGATTCGACGACGTCGTTCCTCGGTGCGCTGGGCGATCGGCACGGCGCCGTCGTCGCAGCCGGCACCGGAGTCGTCACTCTGGCCGTCGGCGAGACCGAGACGGCGCGGGTCGACGGCTGGGGCTGGATCATGGGCGACGCCGGCAGCGGCTACTGGATCGGGCGCGCGGCCCTCGATGCCGTGATGCGCGCCTACGACGGACGCGGCCCCGCGACGGTTCTGACCGAGGCCGCGCTGTCGCGCTGGCCGGACCTGACGCAGGCCTACATGGCGCTGCAGGCCGACCACGACCGCGTGCGCGTCGTCGCCTCGCTCGCTCGCGAGGTCGCTGCAGCCGCGGATGCCAGCGACGCGGTGGCGCAGGACATCTCGCGTCGCGCGGCGCACGAGCTCGCCTCATCCGCCCGGACCGCGGTCCGACGCGTGCGCACCGACGAGCCGGCGTTCGACGTCTGCGCCATCGGCGGGGTCTTCGCCTCGCGAACGCTGCACGACGCCTTCGAGTCCGAACTCGGCGAGGACCTCCGCCTCGTCTCGCCCCGCGGCGTCGGGATCGACGGCGCCCTCGCCCTGGCGGAGATCACCCCCGCGCATCCGCTCGGCGCCGCCGTCCACCGCGCCGGCGCGATCTGACCCGCACGCGACGCGCGGCGACCGTGCCGAGTGCAGGTTCAGACGGCTCCGATGGTGCCCTGAGCGCGGTGAACACCCCCTGAACCTGCATCCGGCACACTCGGCCGCCGCGAACGACGGATGCCGGGGCCCCGACATCGGGCCCCGGCACCCGTCAGCGGACCAGGATCGACTCAGACGAGCGACTCGCGCCAGGCCCGGTGCAGCTGGGCGAACTTGCCCGTGCCCGCGATGAGGGCGTCGGGGGTGTCGTCCTCGATGATGCGGCCGTGCTCCATGACGAGCACGCGGTCGGCGATCGCGACCGTCGACAGGCGGTGCGCGATGATGATCGCCGTGCGGTCGGCGAGCAGGGTGCCGAGGGCCTCCTGGATCTGCCGTTCGCTCGGGATGTCGAGCGACGCCGTCGCCTCGTCGAGGATCAGCACGGCCGGGTCGGCGAGGAAGGCGCGCGCGAACGAGATCAGCTGACGCTGCCCAGCCGACACGCGGCCACCGCGCTTGTTCACGTCGGTGTCGTAGCCGTCGGGCAGCTTCTGGATGAAGCCGTCCGCACCCACGGCGCGCGCCGCCGCACGGATCTCGTCCATCGTCGCGTCGGGCTTGCCGAGGGCGATGTTGTCGGCGACGGTCCCGCTGAACAGGTAGGCCTCCTGCGTGACCATGACGATCGCGCGGCGCAGATCCTTCGGGTGCAGCTCCCGCAGGTCGACGCCGTCGAGCGTCACCGCACCCTTCGTCGGGTCGTAGAACCGTGCGACGAGCTTGGCGAGCGTCGACTTGCCGGCACCCGTCGTCCCGACGAGGGCGATCGTCTGCCCGGCGGGTATGTCGAGGCGGAAGTCCGGCAGGATGATCTTCGTCTCGGAGTACCCGAAGGTCACGTCGTCGAAGCTCAGGTGGCCGCTGGCCTCGCGGAGGTCGACCGGCTTCGCCGGATCCGGGACGGTCGGCGACTCCTCGAGGACGCCCGACACCTTCTCGAGCGCCGCCGTGGCGGACTGGTAGGAGTTCAGGAAGAACGCCACCTCCTGCATCGGCGCGAAGAAGTTCCGCACGTACAGGACGGCCGACAGCAGGAAACCGAGCTCGAGAGCCCCGCTCACCACGCGCAGACCACCCCAGAGCAGCACTGCCGCGAGGGCGAAGGATGCCAGGGCCATCATCGCGGGCTCGAACGTGCCGAACAGGCGGATCGAGCGCATATTGATGTCGCGGTAGTCGCTCGCCAGACCGCCGAACTCGCGGTCGTTCGCCGGCTCCTTGCGGAACGCCTTGACGGCGCGGACACCGGTCATCGTCTCGACGAACTTGACGATCACCTTGGCGCTCACGACGCGGGACTCGCGGTAGACGACCTGCGAGCGCAGGTAGAACCAGCGCATGAGGAAGAACAGCGGGACGCCCATGGCTGCGAGGACGAGACCGGACTGCCAGTCGAGCAGGATCAGCGCGACGAGAGTGAACCCGCCGTACAGCAGGCCCGAGACGAGCTCGTTCAGACCGCCGTCGAGCAGCTCGCGGATCGTGTCGAGGTCGCTCGTCTGTCGCGAGATGATGCGACCCGACGTGTACGACTCGTGGAACTCGAGGCTGAGCTTCTGCGTGTGCAGGAAGATCCGCTTGCGGAGGTCCAGCATGACCGCCTGGGTCAGGCGCGCCACGACGACGGCGTACCAGCCGATGAGCGCGGCGCCGCCGATCGCGGAGATCAGGAAGATGATGACGACGACGATCGTCGGCATCCAGTCGGCTTCCTTCTGGACGGCCGGGAGCGCGTTCGCGATGCCCCAGCCGACGAGGGCGGGACCGGCGACGCGGAGGACGGTCGAGATGACCAGCACGATCCCCGCGAGGACGAGCTGCATCTTCAGCGGCGTGACGAGCGACCCGAGGAGTCGCAGCGAGCGACGCCGGATCTGCCGGCTCTCTTCGCGGGTGTAATCGGAGCGGTCTTCGCCGCTGGTGCCCGTGACGGTGCTCACAGGGACACCTCCCTCTTGTGCTGACGTTCCTGCTCGTCCTCGAGACTCGAGATGACGTGCCGGTAGTGCTCGCTGGTGCGCAGGAGCTCGGAGTGCGTGCCGACGGCGGTGATGCGTCCCTCTTCGAGGAGCGCGACGCGGTCGGCGAGTGTGACGGTGGAGGGCCGGTGCGCGACGACGAGCGCCGTCGTCTCGGCCAGGACCACACGGAGGGCGTCCTCGACGAGCGCCTCGGTGTCGACGTCGAGCGCCGACAGCGGGTCGTCGAGGACGAGGACGGCGGGACGCGCCGCGACGGCGCGCGCGAGCGCGAGGCGCTGACGCTGACCGCCCGAGAGGCTGAGCCCCTCTTCGCCGATGACGGTGTCGACGCCGTCGGGCAGGTCGTCGACGAACGCGGCCTGCGCGACCTGAAGGGCCTCGCGCATGACGCGCTCCCCCTCGGCGCTCTGCGGGTCGAGGTCCTCGCGCCCGAGCAGGACGTTCTCACGCACGGTCTGCGAGAACAGCGTCGCGTCCTCGAAAGCCATGCCGACGTGACGGCGCAGCTCGGTCAACGGCAGGTCGCGGACGTCGACGCCGTCGATCAGCACGCGACCGCCGGTGACATCGTAAAGGCGCCCGGGCAGGGTCGTGAGCGTCGTCTTGCCCGACCCCGTCAGACCGACGAGAGCCATGGTCTCGCCGGGTCGCAGCGACAGGTCGATGCCGTCGAGCAGGTCGCGCTCGGTGGCCGCGGCATCCTGATACCGGAACCGCGCCCCCTCGAAGACCAGCTCGCCGCGGGGCTCCGCGATCGAGACCGGGTTCTCGGGGTCGACGATCGTGTTCTGCTCGTCGAACACCTCGAAGATGCGGTCCGTCGCGGTGCGTGCGTCGACGAGGAACGAGAACAGGAACCCGATCGACTCGACGGGCCAGCGGAGGATCGTCGCCATCGCGAAGAAGGCGATGAGCGCGGCGGTGTCGATCTCGCCGACCGAGACGAGGTAGATGCCCGCGCCGAGGCACAGCGCGAAGGCGATGTCGGGCAGCAGCACGAGCCAGAACCAGATCCAGCCGACGGCCTTGGCCTTGCTGATCTCTGTCTCGCGCAGCGTCTCGGCCTGGCGGGTGAACTTGCGCAGGGCATGGCTGCCGCGCCCGAAGGCCTTGAGGACGCGGATGCCGTGCACCGACTCCTCGACGGCGGTCGCCAGGTCGCCTGCCTGATCCTGACTCTGCCGTGACAGCATGCCGTATCGGTTCTCGAACACGAAGCCCGCGATCCACAGCGGTGCGGAGACGATGACGAAGATCGTGCCGAGCAGCCAGTGCCAGCTGAACAGGATCGCCGAGCCGACGACGATCGTGATCATGTTCACGACCAGCAGGACGACGCCGAACGCCATCCACCGGCGGATGAGGCCGATGTCCTGCATCATGCGGCTGAGCAGCTGGCCCGACTGCCACCGGTCGTGGAAGGCGACGGGCAGGCGCTGCAACCGTCCGTAGAAGTCGGTGCGCAGCTCGTACTCGACGGCGGTGGCGGGAGAGAGCACGAACCAGCGGCGCGCCCAGACCATGAGCGCTTCGAGCAGGCCGAGCAGCAGCACGGCGCCGCCGCCGAGGGCGATCAGCCACGGGTTGCCCGAGGCGATGGGACCGTTCGTGCCGACGATCTGCTCGAGGACGAGCGGGATGGACAGGCCCAGCAGGCTCGCGATGAGCGCGCTGAGGGCACCGAGCCCGAGACGCGGGAGCACGGGCTTCGCGAACGGGATCAGGCGGGCGAGGGAGCGGGCGGTGGACAGACGGGGATGCGTCGAGGAGGTCATGATCCTGCACAGGTGAGGAGCGGATGCCGAGGCGGCGAGGAGCGCGGCGTGGCGCGGACGATCAGGGTCGCGGTGACCCGTCGAGGGAGAACGAAGAGGTGCGCGGGAAGCTTCCGCGCGGGATCAGATCCTCGGTGTCATCCCTGACGGACGGGGCGTCCGGCGACGAGGAAGGCGGCGGACTTCGTGTAGACGATCTCCGTGGACATGGCTTCCTCCTTGATGGGGCCGGACGAGGCGCCCGCATCGCGCGGGAGCCCTCCAGGATATCCCTGTGATTTCGCCGCAAGCAAGCGCTTACTCGAAAAAATCGAGTCAGATCGCCGCTTCGCGCTCCAGCAGCCGCATCTTGACGTCGAGACCCCAGGCGAATCCGCCGAGGGCTCCCCCGGTCCGCAGCACCCGGTGGCAGGGGACGAACAGGGCCGGCGCGTTCCGCGCGCAGATGGATGCCGCGGCCCGGACCGCGGTCGGTGAGCCGAGGTGGGCGGCGAACTCGGCGTAGGTGAGGGGCTTCCCCGCCGGGATGCCGCGCAGCGCGCTCCACCCCGTGAGCTGCATCGCTGTGCCGTGCTGGCTGACCGGCACGTCGTCGATCGCCGCGAGGTCGCCCTCGTAATAGGCGGCGACGGCGTCCGCGGACCGGACTCGACCCGTCGTCACGTCGGCGGGCACGCGGTCGGCTCGTAGCCTGCCGAGGATCGCGTCGGCATCCGAGGTCCATCCCGACGCCAGCACGCGACCGTCCTCTTCGAGGATCGTGAATGCGCCGTCGGGAGTGGCGAGGGTCTGCAGGACCGCGCTCATCGGTCGTCCTTTCGGGATGGGGTGTCGGGGGTTTCCGCGCGCCACGCCTGCGTGACGGGGGCGGCGTACCAGAGGTGCGCCATCAGGTAGCTGCGCCACGGCGCGACCCTGGTCGACCAGGTCGTGAGGCCGGTGGCATCCGCGGGGATGCCGGCCGCTGCGGCTCCCGCCCGGGCGGCGACGTCGCCGGGGAGCAGGACGTCCGGGTCGCCGAGGACGCGCATGCGGACGTAGTCGGCCGTCCAGGGACCGATCCCCGGAAGAGCCAGCAGCCGCTCGCGCTGCTCGAGGGTGTCGTCGCCGGGGCTCAGGCGGAGCGACCCGTCGGCGAGCGCGGTCGCTGCGCCCACGATGGCGCGGATCCGGGCGCCGGGCCCGCGCAGCACCTCTCCCCCGCGCTCGGCGATGACGGCGGGTGTGGGGAAGAGGACGGACGGCCCTGCGGGCGAGTCGATCGGTTCGCCAAGTGCGGCGGCGAGCCGCCCCATCACGGTGCGCGCGGACGCGACGCTGATCTGCTGCCCGATCATGGCGCGGATGAGCATCTCGTCGGCATCCATGGCTGCCGGCAGTCGAACTCCGGGAATGCGCTCGACGAGAGGACGCAGTTCGGGATGCCGCGACAGGGCGGCATCGATGGCGGTCGGGTCGGCGTCGAGGTCGAACAGCCGACGCACCCGCGCGATCAGCGGTGCGAGGTCTCGCAGCGAGGCGAGCTCGGCGCGCAGCCGTAGGCGACCCGCGGCATCCTGTCGCACCTCGAACCAGGCCGGGCCGCCGCTGAGACGGATCGTGCGCGCGAACGTCGCGGCGTCACCGGTCTCGACCCCGGGGATGGCGTGCGCCCGCATCCATCCGAACAGCCCGACCGCGTCGAACGGTCCGCGCACCGGGAGGACGAGGTCGATCCGCCCGGGAGCCGCGGTCGTCCCGCGCCGACGGGCCCGGAGGTCGGACGGCGACAGGGAGAACACCTCGGTCATCGTTTCGTTGAACTGACGGATGCTGCCGAATCCGGCGGCGAACGCGACGTCGGCCATCGACAGATCGGTGTCGACGAGCAGGGTGCGCGCCGTATGAGCGCGATGCGCACGCGCCAGGGCGAGGGGGCCGGCGCCGAGCTCGGTCGTGAGGAGCCGCGTCAGGTGACGATCGGAGTACCCGAGCCGCGCGGCGAGCCCGGAGACCCCGTCCCGGTCGACGACCCCGTCGGCGATGAGACGCATCGCCCGCCCGGCGACATCGCCCCGCAGATTCCACTGCGGTGAGCCGGGGGTCGCCTCGGGCAGGCAGCGCTTGCACGCCCGGAACCCGGCCTCGTGCGCGGCGGCGCTCGTGGCGAAGAAGCTGACGTTCGCCGCCTTCGGGGTCCGCGCCGGACAGCTGGGACGACAGTAGATCCCGGTCGTGTGCACCGCGGTGACGAATTGCCCGTCGAAGCGGGCGTCGCGCGCGTCGATCGCGCGATACCGCTCGTCGAAGGTCATCGCTGCGATCGTCATGACCTCAGCCTGACACGACCGCCCGACATCGACTCGCGGAAATCGGACACGACGGCGGGATGCGGCGGCTCACCCCGAGGGCGTCCACCCCGAGATCCCGGAGAGCACCGGAGCGTCGTCGCCGTCGCGCACCGTGACGCCGGTCACGCGGGGCGCGGAGATCGTCAGACGCGGGACCGCGGCCAGCGGTCGGGCGACCGCGTCCGACACGATCGTCGACTCGATCTTCGCCAGCAGGTCGCGCGCGTCGTAGACGTCCACCGTCTGCTGGAGTGTGGCGATCAGCTCGTCGCGCTTCGGATCGACCCGACCGACGAGGCTCGAGGAGCCCGTGGTGCTCCACTGGCTCGCGATCTGCTGGGGTGTCTGGGGAACGCGGACGCGCCGGATGACGGCATCCCATCCCGACGCCTTCTGCGCGGCATCCAGGTCATCCGTCGCGCAGTCGACGGCGTTCCAGCCGGCCTCGGCGATGCCGGCTTTCAGGGCTGTGAAGGCGCCCTTCGCGAATCCGCTCTTTCGGTCGTAGAGCACGCACACCCGGGCACCGCCGCGGACACCGGCGGCAGCACGATCGACGGCGGCGTCGTCCGCGGGAGTGCCGATCGTCTTCGCGAAACCGGAATCCTCAGTGACGATCTCGAACGCCCGCGAACCCGGGGCCGTGACCATCGACGTCGTCTTCGGATACGACTGCGACCACTCACCCGCGCCGGCGGCGACCATGTCGTCCGCGGGGATGGCGCGCAAGAAGGCCGCGCGGGCGTTGCGCGAGGAGAAGACCGCGTCGGTGCTGAGGAGGACGGTCCAGATCGTGCCGTCGTTCGTCGTCTGCGCCCCGAAGTCTCGCCGCTCGAGTTGCTTCACCGGCGTGCGGTCAGCGGGAGTCGGCGTGAACGAGAGGATGTCGAGGGATTTCCCGACGGCAGCGAGAGGGTCGTCCCCGCGAGGGACGAGCGCGACGTCGGCGACCTGCGGCACCGCCGCTCCGCGGTATTGAGGGTTCGGCGTCAGCGTGACACTCGCCCCCTCGTCGGAGACCTTCGAGACGACGTACGGGCCGCTCGAGAGCGCCATCGTCGGCGAGAGCTTGCCGTCCGTGAGAGCGAAATCCGTGTTCCATACGTCCGAGATGGCGGCGAGAGCCGTTGTGTCCCGGTCGAGCACCGCCCGGATGACGGCCTGCTTCGCCTCCATCGGGTCGTCGAGATCGAAGGCGCGCATCCCCACGGTGTGCGCCGGCACGTCAGCGGCGATCGCGGTCTGCCACGAGATGGTGGGGGCGGGGTAGGTGACGTCGATTGCGCGAGCGAACTCGTCGACCTTCGGCCGCGCGGCTTTCAGCGCCGCATCCGTGGGGCCGTCCTTCGTGAGAAGACCGACGGATGCCGCCCATCCCAGCACGAGGTCGGCGGCGTCCAGCGGGATGCCGTCGGACCAGAGCGGCTCCTTCAGGTCGTACCGGACAGTGAAGGAGTCCTTGCCCACGATCTTCGCCGTGCCGAACGACTCGTCGGGGACGACTTCCCCGTCGACCGTGTGACCGAAGGCTGAGCGCGTCGCCGCGGCGATGTCTCGGTTGCCTGCCGTGGGATCGGTCGCGGCGTTGAACGAGGTGAGCCGGCCGCCCCATCCGAGGGTGACGCTGCTGTCGTTGACCACCGACGGAGGCAACGCGGGTGCGCAGGCGCTCAGGGCGAGGGCGGCAGCAGCGAGAACGGCGACCGCTCCGCGGCGGGAAGCACGCATGCGCGCGTCAGGCGCGATCGATGTCGTCGTCGAGTTCCGCCGCCATCTGACGATACGGCTCGCTCTCTTCGCTCTCGAGCCAGCTCTTCGCATACTCGATGAGCACGGCGGGCGAATCCTCTGCCTCTGCCGCGGTGGCGAACGGGCCCAGGCAGTCCTCGGACGGGCGCTGATCATCGCGCACCACGGACTGGGTGGAGAGGTTGTACCAGTAGGTCTGCGAGGTGGTCATCGTCGCGACACTCCGTTCGTCATCCTGATCCTAATCATCGTGAACACAGGCGACGGGCCGCGATGCGGATCATGAGATCGCATCGCGGCCCGTGAGCGTGTGGAGGGATCAACCGCCGGCGAGCTCGGCGTCCGTGTCGCGGATGCGGTCCGCCATGCGGTCGAGCGCCTGAGCCATGTCGTTGACGGCCTCAGCGGCGTCGTCGAGCGACGTCGTGAGCTCCGAGTAGGCGGTCGAGTAGGCCTCGGACGCGTTCTCGGTCTTGAAGCCGTCCTGCACCAGGTCATCGATGATGCCCTGGAGTTCCTTCAGCGTGTCGGTGACAGTCTGACGACCATCGCGCAGGCGCTGCGCCGCGCTCTCCATCTCGCTGTATGTTGCACCAAAATCGTGAGCCATGAACCCGCCTCCCAGCGTTTCGTCGTGGTACGGAGAACCCGTTTCCTCCCCCGCGTGAACGATGCTAGCGAAGAGGTCTCTCCCACCCCATGGGGAGAAGTCCCCTCTTGACAATCGCTCGTCGGGCCGGTCGCTCCCCCGCGCCGAAGCGCTGATCGACAGCGCAATTCCGAGCGTGCGCTCAGTGCCCGATGGGGCCTTGTAGGTCGACCATCATCTGGATCGCTGAGAGGGTCGGGCGTTTCTGAAGTGTGTCGACCGTGCCCGGGCCGCCCAGGGATGGCAAGGGAACGAAGATGAACGACTCGTCGAAGTCCGGTGCGCCCTGCGTCGCAACCGCTTCGGGGAAGACGCCCCAGTTGAACTCCGCGGCCAAATGGTCCACGCCCACCGCCTCGGTGAGAAGAAGGAATGAATCCACGTCCCCCAGGCCGACGCCTCTGTTCTCGCGGAAGATGAGACCCACAAGTCCACCCAGACTGGGTTCCCAGGTGATGAGATCTCCCAGCCCAGTGACCATGACGGGGATCGCCACACCGTCACCCTGGGTCTTGCCGATTCGGTCGCCGAGTTCAGCCTCGTAGACCGCGGGATTGATCACTCGAAGAAAACCGTGAGCGAAAGTGCCGTACCCGTACGTGTCCCAGATCTCGACGATCTCTGCGGGAACCCTCTCCCGGTAGGCCGCGATGACCTCGGGCTCGACCGGCGCGTGCGGAACAAAGTCAGCAATCTCGACCATGTCCCTCAAGCTAACGGAATACCACCGTCATCGAGGCGCCACTCCGCGGTGTTCGCGCGCGGTGTCCGGGCGCTGCCCGGCGCGGATCGGCGAGGCGAACAGCTTCCTCCATCCGACTGTGGCCGATCAGTGCCCGATGGGCCCCTGCAGGTCGACCATGACCTGGATAGCCGACAGCGTCTGACGCTTCTGCAGGGTGTCGACCGTGCCAGGTCCACCCAAGGAAGGAAGGGGAACAAAGATGAACGACTCGTCGAATGCGGGCGCCCCCTGCTGCTGGACCGCCTCAGGGAAGACATCCCACCCGAACTTCTCCGACAAGTAATCCGAGCCGTCCAGCTTCAACAGACCGAGGAAAGTAGCGGCTTTGCCCATCCCCGTCCCGCGGTTGCTCCTGAACATGAGTACGACGAGCCCGTTGAGACTCGGCTCCCACGTGATCAGGTCACCGAGACCGGTCACCATGACGGGGATCGCTATCCCGTCACCCTGTGTCTTACCGATGCGGTCGCCGAGCTCCGCCTCGTACACGCCAGGGTTGATGACGCGGATGAAGCCTTCCCCGAACGTGCCGTAACCGTACTGCTCCCAGATCTCGACGATCTCTGCGGGAACCCGGTCACGGTACGCAGCGATCACTTCCGGCTCCACCAGAGCATGCGGGACGAAATCTGCGATCTCTACCATGGTTTCCAACCTAGGGAAGAACCCAGGTGTGGTCGATCAGTGACCGATGGGCCCTTGGAGATCGACCATGACCTGGATGGCGGAGATCGTCGGCCGCTTCTGCAAAGTGTCGACTGTGCCCGGACCACCCATGGAAGGCAGCGGCACGAAGATGAACGATTCGTCGAAGTCCGGTACGCCCTGCGTCGCAACCGCTTGTGGGAATACACCCCAGTCCAGAACACGGGCAAGGTGACGCGCGCCGCCTGCACGCGTCAAGGTCAGGAAGCTGGACACCTTACCCAAACCCGCGCCTCGATTGCTACGGAACATCAGCGCGATCAGGCCGCCCATACTGGGTTCCCAGGTGATCACCTCGCCAAGACCGGCGACCATGACGGGGATCGCGATACCGTCGCCCTGGGTCTTGCCGAGCCGGTCCCCCAGCTCCGCCTCGTAGACGGCGGGATTGATGACGCGGATGAAACCCTCACCGAACGTGCCGTATCCGTACTGTTCCCAAACCTCGACCAGTTCCGGGGGTACCCGATCGCGATACGCGGCGACAACGTCGGGTTCGACAGGTGCATGCTCGACGAAGTCAGCGAACTCGATCATCCCCACAACCTATCGACGATGACGATGGTGGTTTCGTCGCCGACTCGAGCCAGCGGACAGCCTCGACCCGGGGCGGTCGACTTCAGTGGCCGATGGGACCCTGCAGATCGACCATTACCTGAATAGCCGAGAGCGTGGGGCGTTTCTGCAGAGTATCGACCGTGCCCGCACCACCCAACGACGGCAGCGGGACGAAGATGAATGACTCGTCGAACTCCACGGCCCCATGACGGGCGACTGCCTCCGGGTAGGGGTCCCACGCGAATTCTTCTTCCAGGTGCTCCGCCCCGTCGAGGCGAGTTAGGCCGAGGAAGGTCTTGGGCGAACCCAGACCCACCGTTTCGAACTTCCGGAAGAGAATCGCAACGAGTGAATCGACGCTCGGCTCCCAGGTGATGAGATCGCCCAGGGCGGTCACCATGACGGGGATCGCGATGCCGTCGCCCTGAGTTTTCCCGATCCGATCACCGAGCTCAGCCTCGAACACTGAAGGGTTGATCACGCGGATGAACCCCTCACCGAACGTGCCGTAGCCGTACTGCTCCCAGATCTCGACGATCTCCGAGGGAACTCGGTCGCGATACGCGGCTATGACTTCCTGCGAGACCGGCGAGTGCGCGACGAAATCTTCGATCTGGACCATGGTTTTCAACCTATCTGAAGGTGACATTCATGTAGACATCGGAGAGGTCCGCCCCCGGATGAGATTGGATGAACCGGACGACGGCGGCGTCGATGTCACCCACGCGAGACCGCCATTGAGACCCCAGCGACGAGTTGATGCGAGCGTCGCCGACACCGGAGATGTCAGTGACGTTGCCCCCCGCGATGCCGTCCAGCCTGTGAGTGGCAGCTTGCGTCGCAAGCCATGATGACGCATTCTCCGCAGCTTCGGATCGGCTCTGGCCCTGCTCACGAAGCTCCAAGATCTTTGCCTTGAGCGCAGCCGCGCGAGCGTTCTCCTGCGCCCGGAGCGAGTCGGGCGTGCGGCCGTTCTGCAGGTATTCGGTGCGGTTGCGGAGCCAGTCGGACAGCGGCATCTGCTGCAGGGCGTCCATCTGCTCGTTGTACTGGCGGTCGTACTCGACGGGGTCGTGCTTCCTGTTCCGCTTGAAGGGCCGCAGCGTGACATCGAACGTGTCGATGTCCTCGATCCCGTCGCGGTTGCGTCGCTGCTTGCCACGCAAGCCTCGCACCATGTCGCCGAGCTGCCGGCCGTGGACCGGGATGTCGTCCAGCGCCCGCAGCATCGGCTTGATGAGTTCGTCTCCGACTCGAGCCATGTGTCAGTCCCCCGTGATGTTCAGTCCGGCGAGGTCGGCCATGAGCCGGTCCATCAGCGATTCGATGTCGGCCGCGCGCAGATCGAGCTCCTCCTCGGATTGCTCGAGCGCCTGCAGGTCGGCGTAGAACTCGTCCGGGTTGCCGGCCACGGCCTCGACGACCGGAGCGTTCAGCGCGGCCATGACGACGGCGGGTAATTCATCGGCGAGCGGCTCGATGACGGTCGGCAGGATCTGGTTCAGCGCCTGCTCGATCGCGATGTCGACCGCGGCGTTCAGGAGCTTCTTCTTGATGATGAGCATAGGGCCGGCACCGACCGCGGTGACCGGGTTCGTGAGCATGCCGACCAGCGCGATCATCGTCGTCGTGACGTCGGCGATGACCTTGATCTTGAGTCCCAGCACGACGCCGGCGGCGATGTCCATCCCGGGCGGAACAGGCCCCAGCAGGTCGACGAGTTTCTGCAGATTCTGCGACCGGTTGGTGTTCCACGCCGACACGAACGCAGGCCCCGCCTGGCCCCGCATCGCCGCGGCCAGGTCCCCGTTCACCTTCCGGTCGATGGCCTGCAGGGAGTCCTCGAGGTCGTCCCGGAAGTGGGAGACGATCTGCGCACCGCGTCGCAGTTCGTCCTCGTCGACGTCGGGCCATTCGAATCCGAGCTTCTCCATCACCCAGATCAGTTCGTTCGGCAGCATCATGCCCACAGCGCATCACCTCCCTCTCGAGAGTAGAAAAGACTCGTCGCCACGTACATGGGGAGAAGTCCCCGTTTCGATCGAGGGTTATGCCCCCAGCGTCGCGCCCGCGGCATCCGCTGTCACCGCTTCGCGAGCCGCGGCACGCGTCGTCGGCACGCTGACGACCGGTTCCGCGGCAGGCGCGACGTCGGCGACGAGCGGCATCTGCACGGTGACGGCGCGACCCGCCTGCACGAAGATGCCGCGGCCGACGGGGAAGTCCGACCGCTTGACACGACCGAACGGCGTCTTGAAGATCGCCTCGCCGTCGTACGTGTCGGGCTTGAGCACGATGCCTTGCCTGCCGGCCTTCCACTCGCCGAGGACGCCGATGCTGCCGCTCGCGCGGGAGATCTCGGCCTCGCCGATCAGCATGTGCTCGCTGTCGTTCATGGCCTGCAGGAGCGCTCGCATAGGGCGGTCCGCCGGTCCGTCCGACAGGTGAGGCATGTCCTCGATGACGATCAGGATGCGACCCTCCGACAGCTCCCGCGTGACGAGTTCCGTCAGCTCGGTCGCGAGCTCCTTCTCGTCGTCGGGGCGCGTGGCGCTCTTCACCCAGGGACGGAAGTCCTTGAGCTCGGACCTGCGGCTGCCGAAGTGGTACATCTGCACGCCCGGGTCGAAGCGCTCCATCGCCATGACGAGCGACTTGAGGCCGTTGGTGCGACCGGATGCCGGGGGCCCGGAGATCACGAACGAACCGATCGGCTCGAAACCGTGCGCCGACAGCGTGTCGTCCGCGACGCCGAACACCGGCATCCCGTCGACCCGCCCCGGCATGTCGGACGCCGGCACCGCCGTCGGCAGCGCGCCGATCTCGGGCAGATCCCGCACGCCCTCGGCGCGGAGCTTCTCGCCCAGCAAACCGAGCGCCTTCGTCTGCTCCACCGCGTTCGAGGTGCCGCCGAGGACGGCGATCTGCGCTTCGTGGCCGTCGATCACCGCGCGACCGGGGGCGGACTGCTCGTCCAGCACGTCACGCGGCGTGCCCAGCAGCATGTACTGCGAGGGGTCGCCCATGCGCAGCACGACCTTGCGCGGGATGTTCGAGGCGACCGCGCTCGGTACTGCGTTGCCGCGGTCCGCCGTCAGCACCGTGTGGACGCCGAGCGTGCGGCCTTCGCCGAGGATCCGCATGAAGGTGCGGTAGAACGGCCCGCGCCCGGGGGCGACCTCCCAGTCCTTCTTGAACTCGGGGAAGTTGTCGATGAGGAGGATGATGCGCGGGAGGTTCGGATCCGCGATCTCGCGGTATTCCTGCAGCGTCGCCGCGCTCGCGGCCGAGAACGCCGTCGCCCGCCGGTCCATCTCGCTGTCGAGGGTGCGGAACAGACGCTGGATACGCTCCACGTCGGACCCGTCGACGACCGATCCGACGTGCGGCAGCGCCGACAGCGCGCCGAGGGCACCGGTGGCGAAGTCGAGGCAGTACACGTTCACGCGGCCGCGGTCGGGACGCATGCCCGCGGCGGTGCCGATCGTCTTGAGGACGGTCGACTTGCCGGACCCCGACGTGCCGTAGACGACGAGGGAGCCGTCGCGATCGGGGACGAAGGCCGCCGACTCCTGCATCTGCTTCTCGGGGACGTCCATGAGGGCGATCGGGATGCGGGTGTCGCCGCCGTTCTCGAGATCGGCCAGATCGACGAGCGGAGAGAGGTCGTCGAGCCACGGACGTCGCGGGAGCGGCAGCTCGGCGAGCTCCCGCGCGGCGACGAGCGTCGAGACGATGCGCTTCTGGTCGTTGGGGCCGAGGTCCTCCTCGTGGGAGTCCGACTCGGCGGGGCGATCCGGCTCCCACTCGGGGGCCGCACCGAAACGCAGCTCGGCCACGCGCACCTCGGCGACCGTCGTCTCCTCCTGGCTGGTCCACCCGCCGGTGTACGCGGACTGGAAGGGGACGAGCCGGCCGGGACCGGTCTTCGCGATCGCACGACCGGGGACGGATGCCGGGAAGCTCGCCGCGACGTCGTCGTCGACCACGTCGCGCGAGTCGGCCTCATCCGCCATTCGGAGCGCGATGCGCAGGTTCGTGTTGGCGCGGAGGTTGTCCTTGATGACGCCGGCGGGACGCTGGGTCGCCATGATGAGGTGGATGCCGAGGGAGCGGCCGCGCTGGGCGATGTCGACCACGCCGTCCACGAACTCCGGCATCTCCGATGCGAGCGCGGCGAACTCGTCGATCACCAGGACGAGCGAGGGCGGGCATTCGGGGTCCTGGCGCTTCTCGAGTTCGAGGAGGTCCTTGGCCTTCTTGCGGTTCAGCAGGTGCTCGCGGTGCTGCAGTTCGGCCCGGAGGCTGGTGAGCGCGCGTCGCACGAGGTGAGGGTTGAGGTCGGTCACGAGGCCGACGCAGTGCGGCAGGTCGACGCAGTCCGCGAATGCGGACCCGCCCTTGTAGTCGACGAAGAGGAACGTGACGCGGTCGGGGCTGTGCGCCGCCGCCATACCGAGCACCCACGCCTGCAGGAACTCGGACTTGCCCGAGCCGGTCGTACCACCGACGAGGGCGTGCGGGCCCTGCGTCCGGAGGTCGAGCGCCATCGCGTCGCTCGGGCCCTGGCCGATGATGGCGCGGAGCGTGCCCGCCTTCTTGAGCCGTGGCCGCGGCGTGGGCGTGCGGTCGAGGATCGTGTTGTTCTGCCGCCAGCGCTCGATGGCGGCGTTCGGGTTCTCGGCGATGGCCGGGTCGATGAGCTGGAGGAACATGACCGCGTTCGGGATGTCGGATGCGTCGTGCACCACGGTGCTCGCATCGACGACCGGAGCCAGCCGCCGCGCGAACATCTCCATGTACGCGTTGGAGACGCCCTCCACGGCGACGTGCTCGAAGCTCTCGCCGTTGCGCACGAGACCGACCCGAGCGTCACCGAGATCCGACGTCAGTTCGATGAAGCTGCGGCAGACGGCGGGAAGGGATTCCACGGTCTCCGAGATGAAGATGGCGTGGACCCCGTGGTCGGCGCCCCTCTCGAGCACATCCGTCAGCCGACCGCGGTCGACCGGTGCATCCCCGGTGACGAACACGATGACGGACACGGGAGGTGTCTTGGTTCGATCCTCAGCGGCGCGAGCCACATCGGTGCCGTAGAGGAGCGGGTTCCAGTCGTCCTTGAAAGGTCCGCGGGGCGCTCCGGTGCCACCGCCTGCGGCGCGCCGCACGTACTCCTCGAGCGAGTTGAGAAGGGCCGCGCCGCTCGGGGCGGAATCGGCGAGCGCCGCACCGCGGAACGGGCTCCGCTCGGCGGATGTGTGCGGCAGCCATTTGAGCCATTCGAGCTCGGGGGTCCAGGAGGAATCCGAGAACGCCACCGTGACGACGTCGTTCGGGGCGTGCAGCCCGAAGACCTGCACGGCGACGCCGCGCATGACGTCGGCGACGAGGGCGCGTGGGCCGGCGATGCCGATGGATCCGGCAGTGGGGAAGGTCTCGAAGACGGGGACGTTGTCGACCGTCGCGTAGCGCAGCCGCAGCCGATCGACACGGTCGATGTACTCGGGGAGTCCGTCGGGGGTCTCGGCGTCGTCGATCCCGTTGCGAGCCGGAAGCGAGCAGGTGCCGAGACGCAGCGCGAGGAAGTTCCAGTGCTCGGGACGCCTGGTCCACAGGAGCGGACCGAGGCGCATGGCCTCTTCGAAGACGTCGGCCACGGCCGGCACCTCCGCGTCGCGCGCTGCTTCCTCCTCAGGCTTGCCGCGGAAGAGATCCTCTTCGAGCTGCTCGAATTGACGCTCGAACAGCAGCCGCTCGTGGTCCTCGCTCTTGCGGCTCTGCACCGACTGGTTGATCAGGTTGCCGAACGCCATGAGCGGGGTCATGACGATCAACAGCAGGGAGCGGGGGTTGCCGTTGAGCGCGAAGAGGGCAGCACCCATGAGGATGGGCGCGACCATGATCGGCCACGGGAAGATCTTGCCGATCTTCTCGGTGGGCAGGCGCGGGGGCTTGAAACGGGTCCCCGGGTACCGCACCTCGACGCGAGGGCTGCGGTTGAAGAGCAGGCCTCCGCCGCGCTCGATGACCGGATCCTCGGTCGCCGCCCCGTCCCACGAACGGGTCAGGTACACCGCGAGGGTCGTGTTGCCGATGACGAACGGACGACCGTCCTCGACGCGGACACGCTGCACCTCGACGCCTTCGACGAGCACGCCGTTGGCGGAGTTCAGGTCGACGACCTCGGCGTACGTCCCGACCTCGAGGCGGGCATGCCGCTTGGAGACCAGCGGGTCGGCCAATACGACGTCATTGCTCGGGTCGCGGCCGATGGACACGTGACCCGCTGACAGCGCGAACTCCTGCCCGGCGAGCGGCCCCGCGAGAGCTCTGAGGATGCCGACCGTCTCGCCGCGACCGGCCTTGATGTACCCGGCCCCGTAGTTGACGATGGATGCCGCGAATCCCGACCCGATGGGCGCTTCACCGATCGGCAGGTCGTGCGGCAGCTCCACGGCGCGCGAGGCCGTGGGCGGCGCGACCGACAGAGTGAGGACGTCGTCTTCTGCGAAGGTCGTGGTCCGCATCGGATCGGATGCCGCGATGTAGCGGGCGACGTCGCCGACCGTCGCGGTCGAGTCCGCCGTCACGACGATGTCGACGGGGTCGTTGCCCTGCCGGTGCAGGGTGAGCTTCAGCCGCATGAGTCTTCTCCGAAGGGATGGGGTCGCGTTCGTTCGACGGGGGCGGGCAAGACGATCACAACACGACGATCTCAGCGAGGCGGTCGCCGAGACGGACGGTGTCTCCGACGGCGGCAGGCAGGGCGACACCGGGGACCGCCGGCGTCTCCGCACCCGCATGGATGACGGCGCTGCCGTTGGTCGACCCGCGGTCGATGAGCTCGAGGCCGTCTCGCGTCGGGACGAGCAGTGCGTGGGTCTTCGACAGCGACCGGCTCTCGTCGGTAAGCCTGGTCGGTTCGGCCCCGGGGGTGGACGCGGGGTCGGGATCGCGTCCGACGAGGAGCGCCGCCGACAGGACGACGGTCTCCCCCGTGTCGAAGCGAAGGCCGATCCGGGACGCGGGCGCAGGCGCAGGTTCCGGCTGCGACGGCGATACGGGCGCAGGCGCGACAGCCGGAGCCGGGGCTTCGGCGGGGGCGGACGTCGGCACGGCGACAGCCGCCTCGGGACCACCGACCGGTTCCGCGGGTACGAAGGTCCCGCGATCCGGCAACGGGGTGCGTCGCGATTCGTCGACACCGGGGGCGGCGTCGATGACCGGGGCCGATCCTGCCGCAGGCGCAGGCGCGGCATCCTTCCCCGCATCGGGGGTGCCGTCCTTCGACCGAACGACGCCGAGGACACCGGCGCTGATGCGGTTGCCCGGCCGGTACTCGGGAGTGGTGCCGGGACGCGTCGAGGTGGCCAACGAGGGGCGCTCGGCGCGCTCGCGCACGGGTTCCGCCTTCACCGCCTTCCGGGCGATCCGCATCCGCTTCTCGTCGTACGGGTTCAGCCCGAGCTTGACGTCGACGAGCCACATCCGTGCAGCGCGGTCGTGGAAGCCCCGCCCGCGCTCCGTCGAATCGAAGGTCGGCGAGGCGAGGATGACGGCCGTGCCGATGACCGGGATGATGCCGGCCGCCCCGACGATGAGAGCACGGAGGAGGACAGGACCCGCGCCGGGTCGCTCCAGGGTGCGGACGTTGACGCTGCGAAGTCCCATGAACCCCTTGCCGATCGTCAGTCCGCGGCGCGCCTGCAGGATCCACTGGACGATCGTGAGCGCGAGCGAGAGAGCGACCGAGACGGCCGCCATGACAGCGGCCAGCACGAAGTCGGGATGGTTGACGAGGCCATAGGGCGAGATCGAGCCGGTCGCGAGCTTCATCAGCAGGGGCAGCGCCCCCAGCCACAGGGGAAGCTGCAGCACGACCCAGACGAGCATGTCGATGACGTACGCCATCGACCGACGGCCGAACGGGGCACGGATGAGCCCCAGGGCCGCGGCGTACGCCGGATCGGGCCGTCCGAGGGCGTCAACGCCGTCGGGTCGGTCCTCGGGCTGATCGATCTCCCAGATCATGCCTGCGAGGAGTCCGGTTCGTCACCCGGCACGAAGTAGCGAGCGGGTGACAGTCCGGTCCGGATCACCGCATCGCCGGCGGCGTCGAGGAACTCGGTCATCGTCGCGACGCTGAGGGTGCCGGCGGGGTCGGCGATGATGACGTTGTCGACCACGGGGAGCAGTGTCGCGGTGCCCTGCGGCCATGCCGCGAAGGTCGTCGTCACGCCGGACTCGAGGACCTGGATCTTCGCGGGAGCGATGTGAACGTCGGGTCGCTGCAACGCGGCCGTCTGCACGTCGTATGCGCGCACCGAGAACAGGCGCAGCACCCGCTCGAAACGCATCTCCAGCTCGGGCAGACGCTCGCGCCACGGGAACGGCGCCCAACCGTCGTCGGTCAGGACGATGGGGTGCGCGCTGACGAGCGGCTGCTCCGCTTCGTACAGCTGCTCGGCGACGTCGAGAACGCGCCCGATCGCGGTGTCGTCGTCCGCGCCCACGATGATGACGCGATCCCGCGCATAGGGGAACGCCACCGGCGCCCCGGACAGACCCGCACCCGCGAGTCGCGAGGGGTCGAGAAGCATGGCGGCGGCGAGCGCCTCCTCGGTGATGACGAGTGAGCTCGCTCCCTCGACGGGGCTGTCGCCCGCAGCGGAGATCGCCGAACGCACGGCATCGCGGAAGTCCGCATCCGCCCCGTCGGTCTCACCCTGGGTGACGGGGGCGTTGCCGTCGCGGTGATCGAGCCCGACGAACACCTCGCCGCCGACGTACTCCACGCGGGGGTGGGCGGCGCCGGGAGCGGTCTGCGACAGCACGCCGAGCTCGCTCGCACCGTAGATCCGAAGGGTCACATCGGTGGCGATTCCGTCGACAGCACTCATTGGTCCAGCCCTCTCATCAGCTTGCTCACAGACTAAATCCTCGGTCGTGCTCGAAAAGTCCGACGACGTCGTGCCACGACCATCGCACGTCGATGTTCTTCACCGGTTTGCCTGCACGCGGCTCGGACACCCACGACGCCGGGACGACGTGGAGCGCGAGCGACGCCGTGCCGGCATCCGCTCTCCCCGCCCAGACGAGCGAGAGCCCCACCTCATGCGAGTACGTCCAGCAATCCACCCGGGTCGCCCCCGCCGTGCGGAGGGCGTCGGCGTATGAGCCGATGCTGTCGCTTCGCCGCTCCACGAGCTCGAGCAGGCGCCAGTTGCCGGCCCAGTGCATGCCGGCGGCGAGCATCTGCTCGGCGAGGGCATCGATCTCGGCCGTGTCGACGGTACGGACGGATGCCGTCGGGTCGCCGGACCACGCGAGCGGCAGGATCTTCGCTCGTCCGCGGACGAGGACCGGCGTGGACGGGGTCGCCCACCCGTCGACATCCGCGCGGAAGACCGCGGCCGGAAGCCCGTCGGGCGCCTGCAGTGCGGTTCTCCCCTCGTAAGGGAGAACCGCGCCGCCGACGGCGGACGCCGGCCCGAAAGCTTCGGACCGGCCCCGCCAGAGGTCGGTGTCATCACGCATGAGGGTGTCCGCCTACAGCTCGAAATGACGCGGGGTACCCGGCCAATAGGACGGGTCGAACCCGCCGTTGTTGAGGCCGGTGGCCGTCTCCGGGATATCGATCACGGCTTCGGGGATACCGCTGGGCAGGTAGCCCCCAGGAATCCACTTTTCGAGATCCGTTCCACCCTCGTTGCCCGTGGGGACCGTTAGTCCGTCGAGTTCGTGCGGCGCGAAGTCGCGAAGCTCCACTTCCGCACCGACGAAGAAGTCCTTCGGCAATCCCAGCGCGTCGCTCAGCTTGACGGGGTCGCCATCGGCCGCGCGGATGACGTCGCCCAGCTTGTCGGTCGGGAACACGTAGGTCGTGTTCCTGCCGTCCGGCCCGGAGTTGTTACCCGGCCCATAGCCGTCGAGGCTGGGCTTCTTGTAGATGCGGGTCGCACCGTCGGAGAACTGATCGAGATGCTGACGGATGTACTCCGCGTCGAGGTACTCGGACGGATGCGGTCGCTGCCCCTGAGGCACTTTGACGACGTCGCTCGGCGTCCAGTCGCCCTTCCACCCGTTCCGGAGGGCCTCCGGGACATCGGTGGCATCGAGATCGGTCACGCGAGCGGTGTTGTCCCCCTGCCTCTGACCGTGCTTGCGGAACATCTCGGCGAGCTGCCGAACGTGAACGGGAACCCCGTCCAGCGAGTTCTTGAGCGGCCGGATGACTTCTCCGATTCCCATGTATCCCCCCTGCTGAAGATGCTAACCACGCCCGTTGGAGAGCACATAGGTCTTGCGTATCAACCGGCTGCCCGTCTAGAAGGGCCCGCTCCATCCGACATCGACCTCCAGCACCCGCCGTGCGGGCCGCGCGTCGGAGACCCAGCCCAGCGGAACGACGTGCAGGGCGGCAGCCGACACGGGCTCGGGAACGGGGGCACCGTGCACGACGAGGACGAGAGCCTTGCCCTCCGTCGCCCACCACCCGGCGAACCGCGCTCCCTGACGTCGGAGCTCTCGGAGGTAGGGGTTGGCGGGAGGAGCTTTCTCGAGGTCCGCGACGATCCCGAAACCGTAGCGGAACTCGCATGCCGATCGGATGCTCGAACGCAGGTCCTCGGAGCGGCGTCGCAGGGCGCTGCCAGGGGCACTGGCCGCGGGCGGCTGCCACGACAGCGGGATGATCCATGCTTCCCCTCGACGGATCACGGGCACTCCCGGGAGCAGTTCCCCCTCCTCGAGCTCCGCTCCAGGACGAACGAGAAGCTCCTCGGCGGCGCCGACGATGCGCTCGCCCGTCATCAGGACGCCGTCACCGTCAACCGCCACGCCGGCGGCCACGCGCGGGTGTCCGGTGATCCACCCGCTTCCTCCCGACGGGGCGGCGGTCACCCGGCGATCTCCGCCCGCGACCAGCGAAAATCGGTCGGCGCGCGCCCTGTCGGCGTCCCGCTCCGCCCCGAGACCCACCTCGCCGGGACCAGGTGGACGGCGAGCGCCAGGTCACCGGCATCCTCGTCGCCCGAACGCACGACCACGACACCTGTCTCGTTCAGCGTCCACCACTGGGCGGTTCGCGCATTCGCGTCACGAAGGGATGCCGCGTACTCCGCGACCGGGCCGTCGCCCCGCTGGTCGAGCGGGAAGGCGATCGGCCGTCCCGCCGCATACTCGAGCGCGCCGGCAAGGTCGGACGCCAGGTCGTCGACGCGCCGCTGCTCCTCGCGGGCGTCAAGGCCCGACTGCCGAGGGGATGCCCCCTGCACGAACACCGGGACGATCTTCGCCGCGTCGCGCTCGATGACCGGCACGAGCGACGGCGTCGGCTCGAAGGCGGTGAGAGCGGTCACGGTGCCCAGGACCGTCGACGCGGAAGCGGGGAGACTCCACCGGCCGGGAACGGCGAGAGGTTCACCGGCGGCGATCGCGGCCCGCACGTACTCCTCCGCGGCCTCGATCGCGTCCAGATCGAAGCGGCTCACATCGGACGGAGCGGATGCCGCGATCAGCGCCGACCACGCACCGAACTCGGGGACGTCGATACGCTCCTGCTCGCTCACGGTGATCTCCGCGAACACATCCGCGTCGATCGGCGATGACCGCTCGATGCGCGCGACCCCGTCGGCGTACCCGTGCTGATCGACCGTCAGGAGCTGCGAGTACGGGACTCGACGCTTCGGGTCCCCTTCGGGGTAGAAGAGGTCGAGCGCGCGTCGCCGGACAAGGCGGCCGGCCGTCGCCTCCCACACGACCTCGCGGATGGGGGTCTTGTAGGACGAGTAGAAGGTGACCGTGAACCGCTGCTGCCCCGGCAGGATGTCGAGGTACCAGGTCGGCGGGGAGCCGGCATCCGTCACGGCGAGCCGACGGCCCTGGTCGTACTCCCCCCGTGCGTCCTCATCGGTGAAGAACGGGGCGTCGCCCAGCGCTTCCAACCGGAAGATCTCGAACCGACGGGGGTAGCGGACGTCGCCGGAGGCGGCCGTAACGCTCACAGCCCGAACGGCGTGTACGTACCCCACGTCCCGCCGGCGGACGGGTCGCCCTTGACGGCGTCGGGGTGGGTGCTCAGCACCGCCTCGGGGATGCCTTCAGGCAGATAACCACCCGGGATCCACGCCTCGTTCGCGCCCGCCTCGTTTCCGCGCGGCATCCGGAGGTTGCCGTTGACGATCTCCTCGTAGTTGAAGTCCGCGCGGGTGATGTCGACCGCTTTACCGTCGGCGTCGACGAAGAAGTTCTCGCCGAGGCCGAGCATGACGCCGAGCTTCTTCGGGTCGCCGTCCGCCTGCGTGATGATGTTGTCGATCTCGGAGGTCGGGAAGACGAACGTCGTGCCCTGGTTGCCGGGGCCGTAATTGTTCAGGCTCTCGGTCCGGTAGAACCGGGTCGCACCGCCCTCGAAGCGCTGCAGGTGCTGCTGAATGTAGTCCGCGTCGAGGTACTCCGCCGGGTAGGGGCGGTTCGGCTTACCCGAACCGACCACGCGGTCCGGGGTGTGCCAGGAATCCTTCTTCCAGCCGTCGCGCAGCGGTTCGGGAACGTTCGTCGCGTCGAGGTCGTCGACCCGACTGGTGTTGCGGTTCTGCTTCTGCCCGTGCTTGCGGAACATATCCGACAGCTGCCGGACGTGCACCGGCACACCGTCCAGCGAGTCCTTCAGCGGACGGATGACTTCGCCCATCTTCATGATCTGTTCAATCCCGTCGAATCGTTCATCGCCAGTCGTCTGTGTTCGGCGGCATCCGGCTCGGGATGCGAGGTCGCAGCAACCGGCACCGTCAATCGCCTCCGATGTTCAGGCTCGCGAGGTCGGACATGAGCCGGTCGGTGAGACTCTCGACGTCGGCCGCGTGCTGCTCCATCTCGCCCTGAGCGGATTCGAGCGCCTGAAGGTCGGCGTAGAACTCGTCGGGGTCGCCGGCGACCGCTTCGACGATCGGCGAGTCGAGCGCCGCCATGATGACGCCCGGGAGTTCGTTCGCCAGCGGCTCGATGACCATTGGCAGGACCTGGTTGAGCACCTGCTCCACCGCGATGTCGACGGCCGCGTTCAGCAGCTTCTTCTTGATGAGGAGCATGGGGCCGGCGCCGACGGCGGTCACGGGGTTCGTCAGCATGGCGACGAGGGTGATCATCGTAGAGGTCACGTCGGCTATGACCTTGATCTTGAGCGCGGTGACGCCGCCGGCCGCGATCTCGACACCCGGCGGGACGGGCCCGAGGATGTCCATGAGCTTCTGGAGGTTCTGGGAACGGTTCGTGTTCCAGGCGCTGACGTAGGCCGGGCCCGCCTGACCGCGCATAGCGCCGGCGATGTCGGTGTTGACCTTGCGGTCCATCACCTGGATCTTGTTCTCGAGCTCGTCCCGGAACGTCGAGATGATCTGGCCGCCGCGGCGCAGTTCGTCCTCGTCGATGTCGGGCCAATCG
This sequence comes from Microbacterium sp. 77mftsu3.1, assembly GCF_900100525.1. NCBI lineage: Bacteria > Bacillati > Actinomycetota > Actinomycetes > Micrococcales > Microbacteriaceae > Microbacterium > Microbacterium sp. 77mftsu3.1. Next base: position 927,288 of record NZ_FNCR01000001.1, read on the forward strand.
AACCCGAGCTTCTCCATCACCCAGATCAGCTCGTTCGGCAACATCATTCCCATAGCGGAACCTCCCGCCAAGAGAGTAGGTGATCAGAGCGATCGATTTCGATGGGGAGAACTGCCCTCCCCCTCACCCGCTATGATTCGTGGCCAACCGACCCGCTCAGTGGAAGAAGTGCCGCTCGCCCGTGAAGTACATCGTCACGCCGGCGGCCTGCGCGGCGTCGATGACCTCCTGGTCGCGCACGGATCCGCCCGGCTGGATGATCGTCGTGATGCCGGCATCCAGCAGAACCTGCGGTCCGTCGGCGAACGGGAAGAACGCATCGGATGCCGCGACCGACCCGGCGGCACGCTCGCCCGCACGCTCCACGGCCAGGCGGCACGAGTCGACGCGGTTGACCTGCCCCATGCCGATCCCGACCGTCGCCGAGTTCTTGGCGAGCACGATCGCGTTGGATTTCACGGCGCGGCAGCTCTTCCACGCGAACGAGAGGTTCTCGAGCTCGCTGTCCGCGGGGCGCTCCCCCGACACGAGCTGCCACGAGTCCACGAGCGATTCGATCTCGTTCGGGAAGCGGTCGGCATCCTGCAGCAGGAGGCCGCCCGAGACGAGGCGGACGTCCATGGGCTCCTGACGCCAGTCGGCGGGGAGCTGCAGGACCCGGAGGTTCTTCTTCAGCCGGAACACCTCGAGCGCCTCGGGCTCGAAGTCGGGCGCGACGATGACCTCGGTGAAGATGTCGCGGAGGTTCTCGGCCATCTTGAGCGTGACGGTGCGGTTGGCGGCGATGACGCCACCGAAAGCCGACACGGGGTCGCACTCGTGCGCGCGCAGGTGCGCGGAGGCGATCGGGTCGAGCGCCTGGGGCGCGCCGATCGCGATGCCGCACGGGTTCGCGTGCTTGATGATGGCGACCGCCGGCTTGACGAGGTCGAACGCGGCACGGAGCGCGGCATCCGCGTCGACGTAGTTGTTGTAGGACATCTCCTTGCCCTGCAGCTGCGTCGCCTGCGCGATGCCGTGACCGCCGACGCGCGAGTAGATCGCGGCGCGCTGGTGCGAGTTCTCGCCGTAACGGAGGGTCGCCAGGCGCTCGGCCTTGATCGTCAGGTGCTGCGGCAGGTCGCCCTCGGCGTCGAGCGTCTCCTCGGCGAACCAGGTCGCGACCGCGCGATCGTACGCTGCCGTGTGCGCGAACGCGCGGGCGGCGAGCTCGCGGCGCTGCGCGAGGGTCGTGCCGCCCTGCCCGAGGGCATCGACGATCGCGGGGTACGACTCGGGCGAGACGGCGATCGCGACGTTGGCGTAGTTCTTCGCCGAGGCGCGCACCATCGCGGGGCCGCCGATGTCGATCTGCTCGACGACGGCATCGCCCTGGGCGCCCGAGGCGACCGTCTCGACGAAGGGGTACAGGTTCACGACGACGAGCTCGAAGGGCAGGATGCCGAGCTCGCCCAGCTGGCTCTCGTGGTCCTCCAGGCGGAGGTCGGCCAGGAGCCCCGCGTGCACGCTGGGGTGCAGCGTCTTGACGCGTCCATCGAGCGACTCGGGGAAGCCGGTGACCTCGGACACGTCCTTGACGGCGATGCCGGCGTCGCGCAGGAGCGCTGCCGATCCGCCCGTCGAGACGATCTCGACATCGGCGGCTGCGAGAGCCTGACCGAGCTCGAGCAGCCCGGTCTTGTCGCTCACCGAGACGAGCGCGCGACGGACGGGCACGACGTCGCGTGCGCGGTAGAGGGACGGGTCGATCTGCGGGCCGGCCATGCGGGAACTCCTCGAGTCGGGGGCGTTCGGGTGTCGGTTCAGGGGGTGGTGCGGGTCAGGAGGTAAGGGCGAGTTCGCCGGTCGCGATGCGACGGACGACGTCGATGAGCAGGCGCCGCTCCACCGGCTTGATGCGCTCGTGCAGAGTGTGCTCGGTGTCGTCCGGGAGCACCGGGACCCGCTCCTGCGCGAGGATCGGACCTGTGTCGACGCCGTCGTCCACGACGATGACGCTTGCACCGGTCTGCGATGCTCCCGCGGCGAGCGCATCGCGGACGCCGCGGGCGCCGGGGAACTCCGGCAGGTACGCGGGGTGGGTGTTGATGAGCCGAGGAGCCCACGCGGCCACGACGGCGGCCGGCAACAGTCGCATGAGGCCGCTCAGCACGACGAGGTCGGGCTTCCACACGCCGAGGTGTGCGAGCAGTTCGTCGCCCCACGCCTCGCGACTGTCGAACTCCTGGAACGGGACCATGAACGTCGGTATGCCGTAGGCCTCGGCGTGGGCGAAGCCATCGGCCTGCCGGTCGGCTCCGACGACGATCACGCGGGCGGGGAAGTCGGGCTCGCTCGCGGCGTCCAGGAGAGCACGCAGATTGGATCCCGTGCCCGAGATGAGAACGGCGACCGTGAGCACCGGGTCAGTCTAGCGGGGCGGTGGGGAACTCGTCGGGCGAGACCGCCCCGGCGGGCTCACGACGCGTCTGCGCCGTCGACGTCGGCGTCGCGGGCGTGGACACCGCGGGCGCGTCGCGCGGGACGGATGCCGCAGCCGGCCGATCGGATTCCGCACCGCGCGGCGAGAGCAGCATGACGGCAGCACCCACTCCGACCTCGACCGCGGCGACGAGGGCGACGAGCCACGGTTCGGGTCCGACCTCGGCGAGCCGGCCGGGGCCGATCGATCCGCGCGCGGCTCCGGCGAACACCCCGACGACGAGCCCGGTCCCGACGACCGTGACACCGAGGGCGACCAGGCGCGGGCGGAGGGGCTCGGCATCCGCCGTCGATCCGACCAGCAGCGAGGCGCGTGCGACGGACCCGGCGACGACGCCCAGTCCGACGACCGCCAGCGCCAGGAGCAGGAGCCAGGGCGAGGTCGAGTCTGGGATGACGCCGAGCACGGGGATGCCCGGCACGACTCCCAGGCTGGTGGCGGCCGGTGACACCGCCGTGCCGCTGCCGATCGCGAATCCGGGACCGACGGCGAACCCGGCGAACCACACGACGAGGGTGGGCAGATAGAAGAGGCTCCCGAGGGCGAGGACGATCACACCGGGCAGATCGACCTGGGCCGCCTGGGTGAGCGAGATCACCTCGCCGCCGCGGACGAAGAAGAGGACGGCGAGCACGAGGGCGCCGAGCCCCACGATGCCGGCCGCCGCCATCACGATGCCGCGGGCACCGGCATCCACCGCGTTCTGGACGTCGTCGGGAAGGCGCTCGCTGACGGCGTCGACGATGCCGTCGTCGCCCTCGCTCCATGCCCGGACCAGCGCGCCGAGCAGAGCGGGGACGGCGAAGACGAGCGTGGGCCCGGCGACCGCTGCGCCGAGATCGACCGCGGCGACACCGGTCCGCCCGGTGAGCGCGATGATCGTCGAGAGCACCGCGACGGCGACCGTTCCTGCGGCGACGCCCGTCAGCCATGCCCCGGACCGCGCGGCACGACTGCCGGAGCGCGACGCCGAGATCGCGGTGAAGACGGCGAGCAGCGTCGGGGCGAGCGACACGGTGAAGTCGGCAGCGCCCGAGGGCAGGCCGCCGAGGGCGACGAGCTCCGCCGGAAGCGACACCGCGACGGGCGCGAAGTGGCCGAGCTGCCAGATCGTGGCGGCCGCCGGCCAGAGCGCCGCCCAGTCGGCATCCCCACTCACTCCGAACACCCAGACGAGGGTCACCGGCGCGAGGACGACGCCGACACCGACCGCGACGGTCACGAGGGCGTCGACGGCGGCGAGGAGGGAGACGAGGAGGCGATTCACAACGAACCGACCTTACCCGCGGTCCGCCCGGGCGCCCGGCTCCCGCACCGGAGGCACGAGCGATCGGCCACCCTCAGCGGGTGCCCCGGCGACCCACTACCCTCGGAGGGTGAACAGCACGACATCCCGCGCGTCCCGCGGTGCCGCAGCCCCGGCATCCCCCTCGTTCCTCGACCGCTACTTCGACATCACCGGCCGCGGCTCGACCGTCGGCACGGAGGTCCGCGGCGGCATCGTCACCTTCGTGACGATGGCCTACATCGTCATCCTCAACCCGATCATCCTGTCGACTCCCGACGTCGCCGGCACGGTCCTCGACGGCACCGCCGTCGCGACCTCGACCGCCCTGACCGCCGGTGTCATGACGATCCTCTTCGGTCTCGTCACGCGCCTGCCGTTCGCGTTCGCGGCGGGGCTCGGCATCAACGCGTTCCTCGCCTTCTCGGTCGTCGGCCAGGTCACGTGGGGCGAGGCCATGGCGCTCGTCGTCATCAACGGTCTGATCATCGTGCTGCTGGCCGCGACGGGCCTGCGGAAGATGATCTTCGACGCCGTCCCCGTCCAGCTCAAGCTCGCGATCACGGTCGGCATCGGCCTGTTCATCGCCTTCATCGGCTTCGTCAACGCCGGCTTCGTCACCGCGACGGGCAACGCCTCTCCCCCGCTCGACCTCGGCGTGGGCGGCTCGATCACGACGATCAGCACCGTCATGTTCGTCGTCACGCTGTTCCTCTCCGGCATTCTGATGGCCCTCCGCGTCAAGGGTGCGCTGCTGATCGGCCTCGTCGGCGGCACGGTCATCAGCTACATCGTCAATGCGATCTGGCCGACGGCGCTGGGCCTCAAGCTCGACGGGCTGAAGATCGTCGCCCTGCCCAACTTCGAGCTCGTCGGCAAGATCGACTTCGGCTTCGACTGGGCGAAGATCGGGATCGTGTCGGTCGTCATGATCGTCTTCACGCTCGTGTTCTCGAACTTCTTCGACGCGATGGGGACCATGACGGGCCTCGCGAAGGAGTCGGGTCTCGCGAACGACAAGGGCGACTTCCCGCGCATCAAGTCGGCGCTGATCGTCGAGGGCGTCGGCGCGATCGCCGGTGGTGCGACCTCGTCGTCGTCGGCGACCGTGTTCGTCGAGTCCGGCTCGGGCATCGGCGAGGGAGCGCGCACCGGGCTCGCGAACGTCGTGACGGGTGTGCTGTTCCTGCTGGCGATGTTCTTCACGCCGCTCACCTCGATCGTCCCCGGCTACGTCGCCGCGGCGGCGCTCGTGCTCGTCGGTGCGCTCATGCTCGCGCAGATCAAGAACATCGACCTGTCGGACTTCAGCATCCTGCTGCCGGTGTTCCTCACCGCGACCGTCATGCCGCTGACCTACTCGATCGCCAACGGCATCGGGGCGGGCTTCATCAGCTGGGTCGTCGTGAACGTCTTCGCCCGCAAGGCCAAGCAGGTCCACTGGCTGCTCTGGGTCGTCGCGGCGGGCTTCGTCGTCTACTTCGCGCGCGGCCCGATCGAGGCGCTCATCGGCGCCTGACCGCGTTCGCTGCCCCGAGGTCCCGATCGGGCCGGTTATGCCTCGCGCATTCCCGGCCGGATCGGGACCTCGGTCGTTGCGAGGGGGTTCCGTGGACGACGAAGGGGCGGATGCCGCAGCATCCGCCCCTTCGCTCTGTCTGGCTTAGAGCGCCTCGATGATGGCGCGCATCAGGTCGGCGGTCTCGGACGGGGTCTTCCCGACCTTGACGCCGGCGGCCTCGAGGGCCTCCTTCTTGGCCTGCGCGGTGCCCGCCGAGCCCGAGACGATGGCGCCGGCGTGGCCCATGGTCTTGCCCTCGGGAGCGGTGAAGCCGGCGACGTAGCCGACGACCGGCTTCGTCACGTGCGCCTTGATGTAGTCGGCCGCCCGCTCTTCGGCGTCGCCGCCGATCTCGCCGATCATGACGATGGCCTTGGTCTCGGGGTCGGCCTCGAACGCCTCGAGGGCGTCGATGTGCGTCGTGCCGATGACCGGGTCGCCGCCGATGCCGATGGCGGTCGAGAAGCCGAGGTCACGGAGCTCGAACATCATCTGGTACGTCAGGGTGCCCGACTTCGACACGAGGCCGATCGGTCCCTTGCCTGTGATGTTCGCGGGCGTGATGCCGACGAGCGCCTCACCGGGGGTGATGATGCCGGGGCAGTTCGGACCGATGATGCGGGTCTTGTTGCCCTTGCTCTTGGCGTAGGCCCAGGCCTCGGCGGTGTCGCCGACGGGGACGCCCTCGGTGATGACGACGAGCAGCGGGATCTCGGCGTCGATCGCCTCGATCATGGCGTCCTTCGTGAAGGCGGGCGGCACGAACGCGATGGAGACGTCGGCTCCGGTCTTCTCGATGGCCTCGGCGACCGAGCCGAAGACGGGGAGTTCGACCTCGCCCTCGTGCGGCTTCTCGTGGGTGACGGTCGTGCCGGCCTTGCGGGCGTTGACGCCGCCGACGACGTTCGTCCCGGCCTTCAGCATGAGGGCGGTGTGCTTGGTGCCCTCACCGCCGGTGATGCCCTGGACGATGACCTTGGAGTCCTTGTTGAGGTAGATAGACATGTCTGTTGTCCCTGTGTCTCGGTAGTCTTCGCGCGGCTCAGGCGTTCGCCAGCTCGGCGGCCTTGTCGGCGCCCTCGTCCATACCGGCGGCGAGCGTGACGAGCGGGTGATTGGCCTCGGCGAGGATCGCACGACCCTCGTCGACCTGGTTGCCGTCGAGGCGGACGACGAGCGGCTTGGTGGCCGCGTCGCCGAGGATCTCGAGGGCCTTCACGATGCCTTCGGCGACGGCGACGCACGACGTGATGCCGCCGAAGACGTTGACGAAGACGCTCTTGACCTGCTCGTCGCCGAGGATGACGTCGAGACCGGACGCCATGACCTGCGCGTTCGCGCCGCCACCGATGTCGAGGAAGTTGGCGGGCGTGACGCCGCCGTGGTTCTCGCCGGCGTAGGCGACGACGTCGAGGGTCGACATGACGAGCCCTGCGCCGTTGCCGATGATGCCGACCTGGCCGTCGAGCTTGACGTAGTTGAGGCCGGATGCCTTCGCCTTCGCCTCGAGCGGGTCTGCGGCGCCCTTGTCCTCGAGCTCTTCGTGCTCGGGGTGGCGGACCTCGCTGGCGTTCTCGTCGAGCGAGACCTTGCCGTCCAGGGCGACGATGTCGCCGGCGCCCGTGCGGACGAGCGGGTTCACCTCGACGAGGGTCGCACCCTCGCCCTTGTAGACGTCGTAGAGCTTGACGAACACATCCGAGACCTTCTCGACGAGGTCCTCGGGGAAGTTCGCGGCCTTCGCGATCTCGACGGCCTTGGTTTTGTCGATGCCCTGCAGCGGGTCGACCTCGACGCGCGCGAGCGCCTCGGGGCGCTCGACGGCGAGCTCCTCGATCTCCATGCCGCCCTCGACCGAGCAGAGGCTCAGGTAGGAGCGGTTCGAGCGGTCGAGCAGCACCGAGAAGTAGAACTCCTCGGCGATGTCGGCGCCCTGGGCGACCATGACGCGCTGGACGACGTGGCCCTTGATGTCGAGGCCGAGGATGGCCTCGGCTGCCGCGTAGGCCTCGTCGGGGGTCTTGGCGACCTTGACGCCGCCGGCCTTGCCGCGACCTCCGGTCTTGACCTGAGCCTTGACGACGACCACGCCGCCGATCTTCTCGGCAGCCGCCTTCGCCTCCTCAGGGGTGTCGGCGATGATGCCGGCGAGCACCGGCACCTCGTGCTTCTCGAACAGGTCTCGTGCCTGGTACTCGTAAAGGTCCACTGCAATCCTTCGCTGGGCGACGGCGGGGTTACGGGCGCGGAATTATCTCGATGTCGAGAGATCGCCCGGTCGAAAAGCCTACTACCCGCGCCTGAGTGCCCCGCGCTCCGATCCCCTCGTTCGGCAGGGTCGGGCTCACTCCCGCAGCACCCTCGCCCAGATCTCGCGATGGCGCTCGACGTACGCGGTGACCCTCCGCCAGTGGTCCCCGTGCCCCTGCACGAACATCGACGACCACGGCTCCGTTCCGGTCCCGTGGGAACGGCGGAGGAGCTCGTGCATGGCCGCCGTGCGCTCGACCATCGCCTCCGGCAGCCCGTAACGCAGCGCGGTACCGGCGCCGTACCCGTCCACGAGGGCAGCCAATCCCCGGGCGGCGTCGTCCGGCGGCACCGAGGTGTCGTTGAGCGCGAAGGACTGCGCGGCGTACGCGAGGTCCCACAGCCGGGTGCTGGGGGCTGCGGCATCCCAGTCGATGAACACCCACCGCTCCCCCTGCACGAGATTCCACGGTGCGAGGTCGTTGTGGCAGACGAGCTCGGCCCCCGGGGCAGCGATCGCGCTCTGCCACACGCTCCCCGCGGGGACGACGTAGGCGGCGCTCGCATCGTGGATCGCGCGCACCATCATCCCCACGCGGTGGAGGTCGTCCGGCGGCATCGGCCCCCGCTCGATCGCGAGCTCGCCGGGGACGAACTCGATCACCTGGCGTCCCTCCTCGTCGCGTCCCCGCGGCTCGGGCGCATCGATCCCGGCGTCGCGGAGTGCGCGGACGTATGCCGTGGCGCTCGCCGTCGACGCCGTCCAGGGCTTGCGGACGGTGTCGCCGATCCGGACGACGGCGCCGCTCGCGTTGCCGCCCGACAGTGCTTCTTCGTGCGGTGCTTCCTCGTGCGGTGCGTCCTCGTGCGGCATCCGTCAGATCCAGCCGCGTTCGCGCGCCGTGATCGCCGCCTGCTGCCGTGTCGCGAGCCCGAGCTTGCCGAGGATCGACGACACGTGGTTGCGGACCGTCCCAGAGGACAGATGGAGGGATGCCGCGATGTCGGCGATCGTCTCGCCGCGGGCTCCGGCGCGCAGGACGTCGAGCTCGCGGTCGGTCAGCGGCGAGCGCTCGTCGCTGAGCGCATCCGCGGCGATCTCGGGGTCGACGTAGCGGCGCCCGGCGGCGACCTCGCGGATCACGGCGGCGACGTCGCCGGCGGGACGGGACTTCGGCACGAAGCCGTCGACGCCGGCGCTGAGGGCGCGCCGCAGGACTCCGGGACGTGCGTGCCGGGTGACGACGACGCAACGGGCAGGGATCCGCTGGCGGATGCGGGCGGCCGCCTCGACCCCGTCGATCCCGGGCATCTCGAGATCGAGCAGGCAGACGTCCGGGCGCAGTTCGAGCGCACGGGAGACGGCCGTCTCGCCGTCCGCACACTCGGCGACGACCTCGAGGTCCTCCTCGAGCGCGAGGAGCGTCGCCAGAGCCGTCCGGATCATGTCCTCGTCGTCGGCGATGAGCACCCGGATCATCCTGCCTCCTCCCTCACCGATGCCGCCTCGGCCGGAACCGTGACGACGACGTCGAACCGATCGTCGCCCCGACGCGATGCGACGTCACCGCCGGCCACACCGACCCGGTGCGCGATGCCGTCGAGCCCCGCGCCCGACCCGATGGTCGACCCCGCCCCGGGGTCGTTCGCCATCGTCAGACGCCACACGTCGCCGACCCGCTCGAGCCCGAGCCACGCCCAGGTCCCACCGCCGTGCTTGAGCACGTTCGTCGTGCACTCTCGAATCACGGGTCCCAACAGATCGGCGGGAGCGGATGCCGCGTCTGCCGCGACGTCGAGCGTGACCGTCAGCCCGGCGGCGCGCAGCAGGTCGGCCGCGTTCGCGAGCTCGTCGGGCAGCGGCACGCCACGGAAGCGCCCGGCGAGCGCGCGCGTGCCGTCGCGGGCCTCGTCGACGGACGTCCGCGCCAGCGCGATCTGGCTGGCGGCGGCATCCGGATCGCGGTGGATCATGCGCTCGGCGAGTTCGAGCTGCAGTGCGATGACCTGCAGGTGGTGCCCCTGCAGATCGTGGAGTTCGCCGGCGAGCCGCAGCCGCTCCTGCACGGCGGCGAGGCGGGCTTCGGTGCGGCGTGCGCTGTCGAGCTCGAGGACGACGTCCCACGACCAGAGCGACAGCGCCTGCGTCATCGGGAGCGCGACGGAAAAGAACACGAGCACGAACGCGTCGCTCCGAGGCATCGGCGCGGCCTGCTCGAGCAGCCAGAGCACGACGAGGGCGACTTCGAGCAGCACAACACCGCGCCACCGGATGCCGGGGCCCCAGCGGACGAGGCAGAGGGTGGCGCCGACCAGCGCGGCGCCGAGCAGCGGCGACCCGGCCACGACGCCGAGGACGGCCGAGGCGAGGACCGCCGCGACGACCGGGAGCGAGAGGAACCGGCGCCGCCAGGACGGGCGGTCGCCGTCGTCGAGGTCGCCGTCCCTGCGATAGCGCGTGAGGAGCAGGATCGTGCAGGTCACGACGATCACCGCCGCACCGACGTAGGCGACGAGAGCGACGGGGCTCCGCCATCCCTCGCGGGCGACGAGGACGACGAGCCCCCACACGACGACGGTGCCGAGGAGGAAGAAGACCATCGACGTGGCGATGTACCACCCGGTCGCCGTCACGCCTCGCGCGAGCGACGCGGCAGTCCGCGTCGGGGTCGGGTCGGGCGTGGTCACACGGCCACAGTACGACCATGACGAATGTCACCCCTCGGCCCGTCGAACCTCCCGCAGGAAGGTGACGGGGCGGCACTGCCGCGCCCCGGCCCGGGACGGTGGACTGGGATCACGGCGATACGAGATCCGGTCGCCGACTCCGAGAGGACACCATGTCGAACCCCGTCTCCGACCTCGTCGCCGGCTTCCAGGACCTGGTGGCGCAGATGCCCGACCTCGTGCAGCCGCTCGTCGTGGCCCTCGCCGGCGCGGTCCCCTTCATCGAGGGCGAGGGCGCCGCGGCGATCGGGATCGTCGGCGGCATCCATCCCGTCGTCGCCGCCGTCGCCGGCGCCGCGGGCAACTTCCTCTGCGTCGCGATCGTCGTCCTCGCGGCCGCCCGCGTCCGCACGGCCGTGACCTCCCGCGCGGGGGCATCCGAGAAGACGCCGTCGGCGCGCTCCGAGAAGTTCCAGAAGGCCTACCACCGCTATGGGACGCCCGGCGTCAGCCTCCTCGGTCCCCTCATCCTGCCGACCCAGTTCACGGCCGCGGCGCTCAAGGGGACGGGCGTGCCGACCCGGACCGTGCTGTTCTGGCAGGGCACGGCGATCGTGCTGTGGACGACCGTCGTGACGCTCATCATCACGGGCGTCATCGCCGCGGCATCCTGACTCAGTCGACCGGCCGGAGGCCTCTGGTCGCGGGGCCTTCGATGCGTTCTCCGGATGCCGTGAAGCGCGACGCGTGCAGTGGGCAGTCCCACGTGCACTCGAGGTCGTTCCACTCGAGGATCCCGCCGAGGTGCGGGCAGACGGCGCTCACGGCGCGCGTCTCGCCGTCGGTGGTCGAGATGGCGACGGGCCGGCCCGCGCGCTGCGCGACGACGCCCTCCCCCTCGGCAGGCTGCGGCACGGGCACGGCCTGCGCCTCGGCGCCCGCCCAACCCGTTGCGGCGGCGAGGCCGACCTTCGCGTTCTCCGCCGCTCCCTTCGCGATGTCGGCGGGCATCGTGAGACGTGTGCCGATCTGCGTCATCCACCGCGGGCGTTCGCTCATCTTCTCGCCGCGCAGCTCGCTGACGATGCGCAGCGCGGCCGCCGGCGCGTTCGTGAGTCCCCACTTTGCATAGCCCGTCGCGAAGCGCACGCGCCCGAGCGTCCGGGGCATCGTGCCGATGAAGGGGATGCGGTTGTGCGACGTGTAGTCCTGCGCCGACCAGCGGTGGGTCTCCTCCCCCACGGGCAGCGTCTGCTGCGCCCAGCGCGACAGCTCGTCGAGCATCGCGCGCTCCGACTCGGCCCGCCCGACGGGGTGCCCCGCGCCTCCGACGACGATCTGCGCGACATCGGCCGGGCCGTCCTCGGGGAGGATCGTGCGCACCGAGCGCGTGGGCTCGTCGGCTGAGAGGTACATGCCATCAGGCAGCGGCGCGGTGAGGGTGAACGAGACGCAGGCCGACCGCATCCCGCTCACCTTCGCCCAGTAGAGGCCGCGGTCGAGGATCGGGATGCCGGTGGCCACCACGACCCGCGACGCGAAGATCGGCCCGCGATCGGTCTCGACGCGCGGCTCGGGGAAGACCTTCACGCCGCTGACCTCGACGCCCAGATGCAGCGTGCCGCCGGCGGCGACGAACGCGTCGGCGAGCGCTGCGAGCATCCGCATCGGGTCGACCGCGCGCTGGTCGTCGAGCGCGACGGCTGCCGCCATGGGCACGGCTGCGGCGCGCAGCTCGTCCTCGCCGACGAGGCGTACGGCGAGCCCCGCCTCGCGGGCCGCCTCGTACTCCTGCGCGACGGAACGCCGCCCCTCGCCGGCCTGGGCGTAGGTGTAGGCGGTGCGCGAGGTGAGCGGCACGCCGAGGTGCTCTGCGGTGTCCGTCATCCACGCGAAGCCGTCGCGGTTGGCGTCGACGTAGGCGCGGACGAGGGATGCCGGGTGCCCCGACCGCAGCGTCGAAAGCGTCGTCCCCTGCAGGAGCGACACCTTGCCGGTGTTCGATCCCGAGGCGAGCTCGCCGATGCCGCCGCGTTCGAGGAGGGCGACGTCGACCCCGGTCCGCGCCAGTTCGTAGGCCGTGGCGAGGCCGGTGAGCCCCGCGCCGATCACGACGACGTCGTGACGTGCCCCGGGCTCGAACGGGGTGTCGGCGGACTCGGTCGGGTGCTGCTTCCACAGGGAGGACATGGGGTGAGTCAAGGCGCGCCGACCAGATCAGGCACAGGCCTTGACAGGACGGCCTTCGCATTAGGCTTCCCTCCATGGCCGACGACCTCCGTCCCACGGGCAGCACAGTGGTGGCCGCCGCGCTCGCGCTGTTCGCGGAGCACGGCTACGAGCAGACCTCGGTCGAGCAGATCGCCCAGTCCGCGGGGGTGTCCAGGTCGACGTTCTTCCGGCAGTTCGGCGGGAAGGACGACGTCGTCTTCGCCGACCATGAGCTGCTCCTCGATCGCCTGCGGGCCTACCTCTCCGAGGCGCACGAGAACCCGTGGTCGGCGGTGTGCGAGGCATCGGTGCAGATCTACCGCCACTTCGCATCCGATCCCGAGGTCGCTCGCCGTCGATACGCCGTCGTACGCCAGGTGCCGTCGCTGCGCGACCGCGAGATCGTGACGGTCTTCCGCTACGAGCGCGCCTTCGACGAGTACCTGCGCCGCTCGGTCCCGGGGCTCGACCCCGTCGACGCGGTGGCGTTCGCCGCCGCCGTGACCGCGGTGCACAACCACGTGCTGCGCCGCCTGCTGCGCAGTTCCACGCGGGTCCCCGCCGCCGTCCTCGAGACCGCCTACGACGAACTGCTGCGCCGTTTCGGCGTGCACCCCGACCCGGAACCCGCCGCCGACGACGACATCGTCGTGGCGACCTTCCCCCGGCGGATGCCGCCCGCCGAGGTCGCCCGTCGGCTCGGCGCCCTACGCGACTAGCCTGGAACGGCGTTTCACCTCGAGTGGAACCGAATTCCAACCGGGCGTATCCTGGCGCGATGACCTCTGACCTGCCCGGCGGCGCGTCCGGCCGCTACGACGTGCTCGGCCGGCTCGACACCGACTACTACGCCGTCTTCTCCGACATCCCCGACGCCGACCGCGACGCGTGGGAGCGGACGCAGGGCTTCGTCGACGAGGTCGGCGACCGGATGCGGGAGGCGTGGGATGCCGCGGAGTACCCGCTCGACATCGCCCGACGCTTCGGCGAGCTCGACCTGCTGAACGACGGCATCGACCACCCGCGACTCACGCGCTTCTCCCCCCTGGCCGCGGGCCTCGTGAACATGGAGATCTCGCGCGGCGACGGGTCGCTCGGCACCGTCCTCGCCGTCCAGGGCGGGCTGGCACTGCGCACCCTCGCCCTCTTCGGCAGCGACGCCCAGCAGGAGCGCTGGCTGACCCCGGTCGCGCGCTTCGAGGTCCCGGCAGCGTTCGCCCTCACCGAGCCGGACCACGGCTCGGACTCGGTCTCGCTCGAGACCTTCGCGCGCCGCGACGGCGACGAGTGGGTGCTGCGCGGGGCCAAGAAATGGATCGGCAACGGTGCCTCCGGCGGCATCACCTTCGTCTGGGCCCGCGTCGACGACGAGGGCGACGAGCACCACGGCAACGTCCGCTGCTTCCTCGTCGAGCAGGACCGCCCCGGCTACACCGGCACCGTCATCGGCGGCAAGGCGTCGTTGCGCGGCATCCACCAGGCCCACATCGCCCTCGACGACGTGCGGGTTCCCACCGACGCGGTCCTGCCGGGGACGCGGACCTTCAAGGATGCCTCGACCGTCCTCTACGCAACCCGTTCCGGTGTCGCGTGGTCGGCGCTCGGCCACGCGACCGCCTGCTACGAGGCGGCGCTGCAGTACGCGCAGCAGCGCGTGCAGTTCGGCAAACCGCTCGCCCGCTTCCAGATGGTGCAGGAGCGCCTCGCGCACATGCTCGAGGACCTGACCGCGATGCAGTTGTACTGCCGTCGCCTGGCCGACCTCGAGGCATCCGGCGGATTGCGCCCGACGCAGGCGTCGCTGGCGAAGTTCCACAACACCCGCGCCGCGCGCCGCGTCGCGGCGACCGCGCGCGACATGCTGGGCGGCAACGGCATCCTGCTCGAGAACGGCGTCATGCAGCACATGTCCGACATCGAGGCGATCCACACGTACGAGGGGACCGAGTCGGTGCAGGCCCTCCTGCTCGGGCGGGACATCACCGGCGTGAGCGCCTTCGCCTGACCCGCAAGCCCGTTCCGCAGCGTCTGACCGCCGGGCAGGATGGGCGCATGTACGAGATCCCCGCGCCGATGCTCGCGAAATCCGTCCCCGCCGTCCCCGATCCGGCCAAGACGGCCGGCGGACTGCTGTACGAACCGAAGTGGGACGGGTTCCGCGCGCTGATCGGGTGGGACGGCTCGGAGGTCGAGATCGGGTCCCGCGGGTCGAAGCCCCTCACCCGGTACTTCCCCGAGCTGGTCGACGCGATCTCGCGTCTCGTGCCCGAACCGTCCCTGCTCGACGGTGAGATCGTCGTCGCCGACGGCGAGCCCGGGTCGCAGCGGCTGCAGTGGGAGCAGCTGTCGCAGCGCATCCACCCCGCGGCATCCCGCGTCGCCCTCCTGAGCGAGACCACCCCCGCGATGTTCGTGGCGTTCGACCTGCTCGCGCGGGGCGATCGCGACCTGCGCGACGAGCCCTTCTCCGAGCGGCGCGCACAGCTCGAGGATCTGCTGCGCGATGTGCCGCATCCGATCCATCTGACCCGGACGACGACCGATGCCACCCTCGCCGAGCAGTGGCTCGCCGAGTTCGAGGGGGCCGGGCTCGACGGCGTCGTCGCGAAACCGCTCGCCCTCCCCTACGCGCCGGGGAAGCGCACGATGTTCAAGATCAAGCACGCGCGGACCGCCGACGTCGTGGCGGTGGGCTACCGCGTCCACAAGAGCGGTGAGGGCGTCGGGTCGCTCCTGGTCGGCCTCCACGACGACGACGGGAACCTCCGCCAGGTCGGCGGGGTCGCCGCGTGGAGCAACGCGCGGCGACTCGAACTGATCGACGAGCTCGCGCCGCTGGTCGTCCGGGGCGACGACGGCGACGCGGTCACGGGGCAGTCGGACCGCTCCCGGTTCACCGCCTCAAAGGACACCTCGTTCGTGCGCCTCCGCCCCGAGCGGGTCCTCGAGGTCGCCTACGACCAGCTCGAGGGCGACCGGTTCCGCCACACGGTGCAGTTCCAGCGATGGCGTCCGGACCGGGATGCCGCGTCCTGCACCTTCGACCAGCTCGAGACCGTGTCGGCCTACGACCTGGCCGACGTGCTCGACTGAGTCAAGGGGCCTCGCCCGGAAAGACGGATCGGTAGGGTCGCACCATGGGCCTCTTCTCGTCATCTCCCCGCTCGGTGCGTCTCGACGACGGACGGCCCGTCCGCATGGCCGCGACGGGCAAGCCCGCGAGCATGTGGTCCGACGGCTTCGGCACCCTCGCGACCCGGTCGTTGCAGGTGATCATCGTCGCCGTCATCGTGACGGCCCTCATCCTCGGGATGCTGCAACTCACCGTCGTCGTGATCCCGGTCCTGCTCGCGCTCATCATCGCCTCGGCCGCCGCGCCGCTCATGGCATGGCAGCGCCGCCACGGCGTCCCCTCCGTGTTCGCGACCATCCTGACGCTGCTGGCGTTCGTCGTCGTGCTGGGCGGAATCGGCTGGCTCGTGGTCAACGCCGTCCGCGATCAGTTCGACGACCTCTCCACGAAGGCGCAGGACGGGTTCCAGAGCGTGCTCACGTGGGCGGAATCCCTGCCGTTCGACATCGACCAGAAGCAGATCGACGAGTGGGTCGGCACAGCGACCGACTTCCTCACCAGCGCACAGTTCGGTTCCGGCGCCCTGGCCGGCGTGAGCGCGGTCGCGAACTTCCTGACGGGGCTCGTCCTCATGATCGTGACGCTGTTCTTCTTCCTGAAGGACGGCCCGAATCTGTGGGAGTTCCTCATCCGTCCGTTCCGCGGATCGAACTACGACCGCGCCGTGCGCGTCGGCCACAAAGCCGTCCAGACCTTCGGGGCCTACCTCCGTGGCACCGCGGCCGTCGCGGCCGTGGACGCGATCGGCATCACGATCGGTCTGCTCATCCTGCAGATCCCGCTCGCCCTCCCGCTCGGCGCTCTCGTGTTCGTACTGGCGTTCATCCCCATCGTGGGCGCGACCGTCGCGGGCATCCTGGCTGCGTTGGTCGCCCTCGTGACGAACGGTCTGGTCGCGGCGATCTGGGTGGTCGTGATCGTCGTGGCGGTCAATCAGCTCGAGGGTAACTTCCTGCAGCCGTTCCTCATGGGCCGGTCGATGAAGCTGCACGCGTTCGCGGTGCTGATCGCCCTGACGATCGGCACCGTCCTCGGCGGCATCGTCGGCGCGATCCTCGCGGTTCCCCTCACGGCGGCGGCCTGGGGCATCATCCAGGTGTGGGACGGACCGAATACGCCCGCCCGCTGGGCTCGACGTCGTCCGCCCGTCGAGGAGAAGGTCGACACCGTCACGGCCGGCTGACGGCGGTCAGTCCTTCTTCGCCCTCGACGGCTGCACTCGCGGCGGCTCCCCCGGCATCTTGGGGAACTCCGGCGGGAACGGCAGTTCGCCGAAGCCTGCGTCGAGGTCGCGCTGCCACCACTCCAGCAGGGTGTCGATGCGTCCCGGGACGGCTTGCAGCTGCTCCCAGGGGTCGCCGATCGTCGCGAGTCGATCCGGCACCGTCCGCACCGTGAACGCGGCGGGGTCGACGCCGTCGGCGAGTTCGTCCCACGTGATCGGGGTGGCGACCGTTGCACCCGGAAGTGCCCGCGGACTGTAGGCGCCGGCCATCGTGCGGTCCCGGTTCGCCTGGTTGAAATCGATGAAGATGCGCTCACCGCGCTCTTCCTTCCACCAGTTCGTGGTGACCTTGTCCGGCATCCGTCGCTCGAGCTCGCGTCCCGCGGCGATCACCGCGTGCCGCACGTCGAGGAACTCGTGCGACGGCTCGATCGGGCAGAAGACATGGATGCCGCGATTGCCGCTCGTTTTGAGCCACGACTCCAGCCCCGCCTCGCGGAGGACCTCTCGCAGCGCGGGCGCGACCGCGGCGGCATCCGTGAAGTCCGTGCCGGGCTGAGGGTCGAGGTCGATGCGCAGCTCGACGGGGTTGTCGGTGTCGGCGGCGAGAGACGCCCACGGATGGAAGACGACCGTGTTCATCTGCACTGCCCACACGATCGCGGCGGCCTCGTTCAGGACGACCTGGGGATGCCGCCGGCCGCTGTTGTACGTGCAGACGACCTCGTCGACGTAGTCGGGCGTGCCCTTGGGCGGGTTCTTCGAGAAGAAGCTCTCGCCGTCGACTGTCGCGGGGAACCGCTCGAGCGAGACGGGCCGGTGACCGTTGGCGCGCAGGAACGGGTCGGCGACTTCGAGGACGTACTCGGCGAGCTCGTGCTTGGTGATCCCGGGCTCGGGGAACACGACGCGGTTGGGGCTCGAGAGCGAGAGCTCTCTGCCTCCCGGCAATTGCAGGGTGATCCGCTCCGACGTCATGCGCCCACCCTAGGGGCGGGCCACCGGCACGACCAGGGGCTTGCCCCGCGCGGGCTCAGTCCTCGTCGGCGGCCGCCGCGGCGTCGACGGTCTCCGCGGCATCGGCGATCGTGACGAGCGGCTCGAGCTGCTCGCGTTCGAGCCGGATCCATGGGCCTGCCGCGTCGACGAGGAAGCCGCTGAGCTCGGGCTCGCTCCTGAGCGCCTCCCCCAGCTGCGCCGCCGTCAGCGGCATCGGCTGATCCTCCCGGCGGAGCGTGAGGATCTCGAGCGGGTGCGAGAACACCTGGAGGTAGCGGGTCCCCTCGGCGGACCGTGCCTCGGCGACGCCCATGCTGCCGTCCGGTCGGGTGCCGGCTGCGATCCACGCGCCGCGGGTGACGAGCGCATCGACGACGGCGCGAGCGGTCTCATCGGTCCGCGGGCCGGCGAGGAGGTTCTTGATGGTGAACTCGGGGTCGGCCTGATCCATCGCGCGCGAGATGAGACCCGTCGGCAGGACGATGCGCCGGCCGGGGCCTGCGTGGTCGAAGACGATGCCGTCGTAGCCCGCGTCGACGACGTTGCGGAGCACGTTCTGAGCGGGCTGGCCGAGGACCGACGTGTTCGCCGCCTCGGGGTCATCGCTGAGACCCGCTTGGATCGCCGCAGCACCCGTGTACGCGAGCAGGAACTTCTTGTCGTTCATGATCGAGATCGCCAGGCGCAGCGGCTCGCCCGCAGCGACCTGCGCCTGCGCGTCGCCCATGATGCGCAGGTACAGCGTGCCCTGCAGCGCCTGGCGCGTCACGCCCAGGATCGCGGCGTTATCGGGCTCTTCGGGCGCCTCCACGAGCGCCGCGAGCAGAAGCGTGTTGTCCGGCATCCCGGGTCGACCCTCGGTGCGCTCGGGGGCGGTCTCCTCGACCTGCGGCAGGCGGGGCTGCTCGGGCCGCGGGGCGGGCTGCCCGTAGGTCGACATCGAGATCGGCACGAACGGCACGTCCTCGGCATCCGCCTGCTCGGCGGCGACCGCCGCGCTCACGTCCTGCTGGACGTCGGCGAGATCCGCCTGCGCGTCGACGGGCACCTCATCGGACCCGTCGGAGTTCTTCTTCGGACGGCGGGAGAACAGAGCCATGCCCTCAGCGTACGCGCGATACGACGCGGGTCGCGCGACGCTCAGAGCTTCGTGATCGGGGCGACCTTGATGAGCAGCTTCTTCGGGCCTGCGGTGTCGAAGCGGACGTGAGCGACGCGCTTCGCGCCCTCACCGGTCACCATGTCGACCTTGCCCTCGCCGAAGTCGTCGTGACGGATGCGGTCCCCCGCCGCGAGCTCCATGTCACCGTTGTCGCGGATCTTCGCCGGGATGCGGTTGGCGAACTTCGCGAGGGCATCGGACTTCTCGCGCTTCGGCAGCGGGACGAGGTCGTCGCCGTACCGATTCGATCCGGATCCGCCGAACCGGGAGCCGCCTCCGGGCCGGCCGTTCAGCGCACGCGACGGCGTCCCGCCGCGCGAGTTCACGTCGCCGGGCGACTGGCGCCAGTCGATCAGCTCGTGCGGGATCTCCTGCAGGAACCGGCTCGGCATCGCGGCCGAGACCTCGCCGAACTGCGCGCGGGTCATCGCGAGCGAGAGGTGCAGACGCTTGCGCGCCCGGGTGAGCGCCACGTAGAACAGACGCCGCTCCTCCTGCGGTCCGCCAGGCTCCCCCGCCGAGATGCGGTGCGGGATGAGGTCCTCTTCGACGCCGGTCACGAAGACGGCGTCGAACTCGAGGCCCTTGGCCGTGTGCATCGTCATGAGCGAAACCGAACCGCTGGCGTCGTCGAGGTCGTCGGCATCCGACACCAGCGTCACCTCGGTGAGGAAGTCCAGCAGCGTGCCGTCGGGGTTGTTGCGGGCGAACTCGCGCGTCACGGCGACGAGCTCGTCGAGGTTCTCGACGCGCGCCTCGTCCTGCGGGTCCTTCGAAATCCGCAGCGCGTCGTAGTAGCCGGACTTGTTGAGCAGGACGCGGAGCCCCTCCGTCACCGACGTCGACGGCGCGATCTCACCCGAGCTCGGCAGCATGATCTCGGATGCCTCGACGAGGACGGCATCCAGTTCGGCGATGGCCTTCTGCACCTTCGCGCCGACACCGAGCGCCGATGCGTTCGCGAGTGCGTCGCGGAAGGTGATGCCCTCGGATGCCGCGTACCGGGCGATCGAGGTCTCGGTGACGTCGCCGATGCCGCGACGGGGCCGGTTCAGGATGCGGCGCACCGCCATCTCGTCCGCGGGGTTCGCCACCGCGATGAGGTACGCCATGGCGTCCTTGATCTCGGCGCGGTCGTAGAACTTCGTGCCGCCCATGATCTTGTACGGGACGGCGGAGCGGATGAAGATCTCCTCCAGCGCACGGGACTGCGAGTTCGTCCGATAGAACACGGCCACCTGCGAGTAGTCGACGCCCTTGCGATGCAGAGCCTCGATCTCGTCGGCGACGAACTGCGCCTCATCGTGCTGCGAGTACCCGGTGAACCCGATGATCGGGTCGCCGTCGCCGACGTCGGTCCAGAGCTTCTTGTCCTTGCGGTCGAAGTTGTGGCCGATGACGGCGTTCGCGGCCGACAGGATGTTCTGGGTCGAGCGGTAGTTCTGCTCGAGGAGGACGACCTTCGCGCCCGGGAAGTCCCGCTCGAATTCGCTGATGTTGCGGATGTCGGCGCCGCGGAAGGCGTAGATCGACTGGTCGGAATCGCCGACCACGGTGAGCGACGCGCCCTCGATCTCAGGGGCCTCGTCGGGCTCGAAGATCATCATCCCGCCGCTCGAGAACGCGTCGCCCGCCTTGCCCACGACGGGCCGGGTCAGCTCGTGGATGAGGGCGTACTGAGCGTGGTTGGTGTCCTGGTACTCGTCGACGAGGACGTGCCGGAACCGCTTGCGGTACACGTCGGCGACGTGCGGGAAGGCGCGGAAGAGGTAGACGGTCTGCGCGATGAGGTCGTCGAAGTCGAAGGCGTTCGCCTTCTGGAGCAAGCGCTGATAGTCCGCGAAGATGTCGACGAAGACCCGCTCGGCGGGATCGCTCATGTTCGCCTGCCGGGCGTAGGACTCGGCGTCCGCCAACTCGTTCTTGAGCTTCGAGATGCGCCCCTGCACGGCGGCGGGGGTGAACCCGAACGAGTCGCCCTCGTGCTCCTTGACGAGACGCTTGATGAGCGCGCGCGAGTCGCCGGAGTCGTAGATCGTGAAGCTCTTCGTGAACCCGAACTGGTCGGCCTCGCGGCGAAGGATGCGCACGCACGCGGAGTGGAACGTCGAGATCCACATGCCCTGGGCGTTGTCGCCGACGAGCTGACGCACGCGTTCGCGCATCTCGCCCGCGGCCTTGTTGGTGAAGGTGATCGCGAGGATCTGGCTCGGGTAGGCCTCGCGCGTGCGCATCAGCGACGCGATGCGTCGGGTCAGCACGCTCGTCTTGCCCGACCCCGCACCCGCGACAATCAGCAGGGCAGGGCCCCGATGCGTGACCGCTTCGCGCTGCGGCGGGTTGAGGCCGGCGAGGAGGTCCTCGTCGGGGCGGGAATCGCCCGCGGGACGGGGCGCTCCGGCGCCGACGATGACGGGCTTGATGGAGTCGCTCATGTCCCCACGAGTCTACGTTCGACTGCCGACATCGACTCCCGGCATCCGTCCGCAGCGCGATCAGGCGAGCGCGTCGGACACCCGTCGCGAGATGTCGGTGATGCGCCCAAGCGTGGCGGCGACCCACAGACCGGGCTGATCATGCGGGTCCTCGGCGGCATCGGGGGCGGGTAGGGATGCCGCATAGGCGTCGACGGCGCGCCACGCGGCATCCGTTCTCGCGGTCATCTCGTCGTCGACGGGTGGGGTCGCCATCAGCTCCGCGACCCGGCGGAGCGCGTCCTCGAGCCGAGCGGGGTCGCCGTGGCGCGCGTCGAGCCGCTCGTGCTGGGCGAGCACGTCGAGCAGGTCGCGGGTCAGGTACGTCGCCCGTTCGAGCCCCCACCACCGCTGCGCGTTCTCGTCGTGCACACCGCCCACGCCGCGGGCGCGGAGGTTCGCCCGCTCGGAGCGGGATGCCTCGTCCACATCCGCCGCGACGGCGATGGCCATCTCGGCCAGCGCCTCGCCATCCTCCTTCAGACTCGCCGCGTCCGGCGCCCCTTTCGCCGCGGAGTCCGCCGCGCGGTCGAGTGCGGCGGCGACGGCGGCGCGCAGCTCGGACAGCCGGTCGCGCGCCGACTGCAGGTACAGCGGCGGCACGAGGACGAAGTTCGCCACGACGCCGATCAGGACGCCGAAGGCCATCGTCGCGAGGTAGGACGTCGAGAAGCCGTCCGGGTCGTTCTTGCTCAGCAGCAGCACGAACAGCCCGGCGAGGGCCACCCAGTCCCGGCCGACGCCGAGGGCACGGATGCCGCCGAGCGCCACACCGACCAGGACCACGACGCCGAGCGCGACGATGCCGGGCGCTCCCGCCGCCACGATGGCGAGGCCGCCGAAGCCGATCGCGATGCCGCACGCGAGCCCGATGAGGGACTGGAGGCCGGCGCGCGCCGAGTCCGCGACGGTCGGGTACATGCTGACCAGGACGCCGAGGGGCGCGTAGTAGGAGTAGTCGGCGTCGGCGAAGGGCACGATGGGCGCGAAGAACCAGGCGATCGCCGCCGCGACCGCCGTCTTCAGCGCGAGGATCAGCCGTCGCGACGTGAAGACGTCACCGCCGGCCCTGCGGAGGCGCAGTGCCAGCTGCGCGGCGGTCAGGCGCGGGGTGGTGCGGGGCATCCCGGCACGGTAGCCGCGGCGAGGTCGTGCGCGCCGCCCCCTTGCATCCGCGCGTGCGAGGTCGTACGACGCGGGTCAGCTGGCGAGGGTGCGCGACCGCGTCGGGAGCGCCGGTCGCGGCGCGGCCGACAGCGTACGGTGCGGCACGGCCGCCAGGTGACGCGCCGACACGATCGGGGCGAGGGTGCGGTCCGCACGGGAGCGGGGCCGCAGCATCCCCACCGCGAAGACCGCGGCGAGCGCGGCGGGACCGATCGGACCGGCGACCGCGACGAGCGATCCCGAGACGAGGACGGCGCTGACCGCGAGGAGCGGGACGAGGACGAGCTCATCGCGCAGCAGGCCCGCCGTCGCGCCGATGCCGCGCTGCGAGGTCGTCTTCGGCGTGACCCAGAAGGTCGCGCGCCGGCCGAGGGCGGTGCGGATCACGGCGGCGAGCACGACGAACGTGGTCGAGGCGTAGAGGAGACCTGCGGTCAGGGCGAAGGCGACGCCGGCAGCGACCCGTTGCGCGCGGGCGCGGCGGACCGCCTCGGGAAGCAGCGGAGCGGATGCGGCGGACGCCGACACGAGCATCACCCAGAGCGGCGGGGGCGTGCCGGTGCCGGCGAGCGCGGCGCCGGTGACGAGGGTCGCCGCTCCCGCCAGGGCGGTCACCGGGACGAGGGCCGTCTCGAGCGCGAGGTCGAGGCCTTCCCGGATGCGGAGCCCCCGCATCCGGCCCGGGCGGCGCAGGAACTCGACCGCCCCCTCGGCGGTCTTCCGCATCTGCACACGGAACGCGGCGTAGTCGATCGGGTAGTCCTCCGTGAACGCGACATCGGCGTCGACGATCCGCCACCCGCGGCGGCGGAGCCGCACGGTCATGGCGAGGTCTTCCGCGACGGCCTCGGGGAACCCGCCGACATCCTCGACGGCCGCCGCACGCACGAGCGCACCGCGCCCGAGGAAGGCGGTCACCCCGTGCGCTCCTCGACCGCGCCGAGTGACGCCGAGGTGGGTGGCCAGCAGCGGCCCGAAGTAGCGGGCGAACCGGGTCCGTCCGACGGATGCCGCCGGCGACGCCTGCGCGACGGCCACCGTGGGGTCGGCGAGCGCGGCTCCGCAGACCCGCGCCACCCCGGCGTCGAGGACGACGTCGCTGTCGCAGATCAGGTACGCGTCGTAGCGGCCACCCAGGCGCGCGAGCCCGGCGTTCAGGTTGCCCGCCTTGAAGCCGGAGCGCTCGGTGCGGCGGATCACCTGCCAGCCGTGAGCCGCGGCGAGCGCATCGACCCGCGCCACCGTCGCGGCATCCCTCGAGTCGTCGAGGAGGACGACGTCGACCGGGACGTCCTGGCGGGAGCTGCGGACGACCGCCCGCTCGTCGAGGTCGTCGCAGATGCAGACCAGCAGGGCGATGCGCTCCGCCCCCCGCCCGGTCGCGGGCGGCGGGACCAGCGCGGGCGGCGATGAGCGCAGCCACAGCGCGACCGCTCGCCCGCCCGCGATCCAGGTGAGGGCGCTCGCAGCCGCGAACGCGATCGACAGGGGCGTCCCCTGGCCGACGGCCCAGAGGAAGAGCGGCACGCCGAACCCGATCCACGCCGCCACGACAAGCATCGTCGATGCGCGACTGCGGAGACGAGAAATCACATACGGAGTATATGTATACGAAGCATTGATTTCCCCAGGAGTTTCCGCGAACCGTCGCATCCGGTCGGAGACGTGCACGGGGAAATACATGACCACATCCCATCATCGGGGACATCCGGCCGGCATCATCCGAAAGAGGTATCAAGAAACGAAGCACCAAACCCCGACGGAGTCAACCCGCCAGACCTGAGACTCTCGGAGCCCTACGTTCGACGGTGTCGTCGTACCCGGGCGACGTGTGGACGGACGCGCAGCGTCCGCAGTAGCAGCAGGAGTCGCCGTGACCGAACCCTCCGACGAGCCTGTGACCACGGGCATGCTGGATGGGCGGTACGTCCTCGGTCCGTGCGTCGGTCAGGGCGGGATGGCCCGTGTGTATCGCGCCGAGGACGTGATCCTCGGGCGCACCGTCGCGATCAAGATCATGCGCACCGAAGCGGAGAACCCGGCGATCCTGCCGCGAGCCCGCACCGAGATGTCTCTGCTCGCCTCGTTGAATCACCCCTCGCTCGTGACCCTGTACGACGCGAAGATCGTGCCCGGCCAGCCGGAGTACCTCGTGATGGAGTTCGTCGAGGGCGAGTCGCTCGCCGCAGCTCTGCACGAGGGCCCGCTGGATGCCGCCGAGACCGCCGGCCTCGTCGGCGAGCTCGCCTCGGCGCTCGACGTCGTGCACCACTCAGGCATCGTCCATCGCGACGTGAAGCCGTCGAATGTTCTCCTCGCACCGTCGCCCGTGCCCGGCCGCAGGCACTGGGCGAAGCTCGCCGACTTCGGCGTCGCCTACCTCGCCGACAGCACGCGCCACACGACCCCCGGCACGGTCATCGGGACGGCCGCCTATCTCGCCCCCGAGCAGGTCCGCGGTGAACCGGCCGGCCCGCCCGCCGACGTGTACGCGCTGGGCCTGCTCACCCTCGAGACGATCACGGGCGAACGGGCGTTCCCCGAGGCGTCGGGGATCGGCCGGGTCATGGCCCGCCTCGTGCAGACGCCCGAGATCCCCTCGTGGCTCGGTCCTGACTGGTCCGGCCTCCTGGGCGACATGATCGCGCGGGACCCCGCCGATCGTCCGACGGCGGGACAGGTGGCGTATCGCGCCCGGTCCCTGCCGACCGACATCGTCCGGATGCCCCGCCGTCATCCACCTCATCGCCTTCGGGGCGTGGTGGGCGGACGGCACGCCGGGCGGTCGCCCCGCCCCCGAGGAGACGATCAGCGAGCCGACGGCGCCCGCTCCCGCTGAACTCGTCTCGGACGAGGGCGAGACCGCGGTCGTCACCCTCGACGCGACAGATGAGGTGATCCCGCAGGCCACGCCTGCGGCGACCGATCCGGCCACGGCGACCACCGAGACGACGACAGACACGACGACGACCACCTCCGAGACGTCCGGCTCGGCGAAGGGCAACTCCGGCTCGGCGAAGAAGTCACCCGGGCAGGCCGCTCAGGAGAACGCGAACCCGAAGGCCAAAGAGCACGCGAACGAGAACTCCGCGGTGCACGGCGAGAAGACGAAGGACAAGGGCAAGGGCAAGAAGGACTGACCTTCGTCACGCGACGACACGTCGCGTCATCTCCGGTCATCCCCCATGGTGATGTCCGCCGTCCGGGTTAGCGTGACTCCATCGCGACGGTCCGGGTGGTCCCGGGCACCGGGTCATACCGGATGTGCAGCGGGTTCGACTCCCGCCGTCGCGTCGACTCCCAAGGGGCCCCGATCCCAGTGTTTTCAAGGGATCGTAACCGCTCAGTCAGCGTCAGAATGCGCTAGTGGACGCGGTTTGGACACAATCGCGGTCGTACGAGCCTGGTCGAGCGCTGCCGAAACGGCATCGACGTCGTCATCAAAGAGGTCTGCGTACACGTCCAGCGTCATGGCTGCGGAGGCGTGTCCGAGCATCCGCTGGACCGCTTTCACGTTCGCTCCCGACGCAATCGCGAGCGACGCCGCGGTGTGCCTCAGATCGTGCACCGTCATCCGAGGCAAGCCGGCATTGGCGAGCGCACGCATGAACCATGAACGCGACGTGCCGGAAGAACGTGGCCGCTGCAAGTACTCGTCGCCTTCGCCGAACAGCAGGGCGCGAGGTTTCTTGCCTTCGGTCAGCGCGCCGAGCGGCTCTGCGAGGAAGTTGGGGTAGCCGACGGAGCGCAGCTCGTGGGTCTTCGGAGTTCCGACGTGCAGCTCGGAACCGACCCGCACAGCGTTCTCGTTGACCGAAAGTCGGCGGCGGTCAAGGTCGAGATCACGCACGCGGAGCGCCGAAAGCTCACCCCACCGCAGGCCTGTGTATGCCGCTGCGTAAACGATGGTCGCGTGCGCCGACCCGGCAGCGCGGGCGAGTCGGTCGACTTCGTCGTGACGTCGAGACGACGATCGAAGCGCACTACAGCGCGACCCGCGGCCGCTACGTCATCACCACGATCGTCAACCGGGCGATCGCTGACGACTTCAACGAAGACCGTTTGAAGCACGCAGCGCCGCAGGCGATTCTGCAGGTCGCGATCCCCCACTGCATCGCGCTCCAGCTCGACGATGATCCGAATGTGCCGTGGACGACAGTCGCGGACCTCACCACCGCGGAAGGCCGCATCATCCCGCCATGGATGGCGCAGGCCGTCGTGAAGCGAGGGATGAAGGGCGAGCGATGGGAGGTCATCGAGATTCTCTACGGCACGGCCGCGCTGGCCGACCTGCCACCCGTGAAGCTCATCGCGCTGGAACTAGATGTTCCCGAACGCACCGCATCGGATTGGGTCCAGAAGGCGAGGGCCGCTGGGTGGCTCGTCGGGATGACATCGAACGTGGGCCGACCCGCCGGCGTGTAATGACGCGGGATGCGCTTGGCACGCAACCACTTGCCAGCCGAGGCGCCGAGGGCATCGTCGGGCGAGTTGCCCGCTTGAACTGGTGCGCTGGCCGCCTGCCATTTCGCCGAGCTGCGGGCTCCTCAATCCGCTAGAGGCTCGATGCGTTTAGCTCGCATCAGTGGGGGCGTCGCCATGCAGAGCCTTAGCGCGGGGTTCTTTGCCGGCGGCCGTTACGATCGGGATCTGGAGAGGACTGCTTTGATCCTGAATGAAATGCGTGTTCGCAACTACCGAACCGTCGGCCCCGAACAGAGGCTGTCGCTGTTGCCGGGCACGACGCTGGTCGGCCCCAACAACAGTGGAAAGACGAATCTGCTTCGAGCCGTACAGATGTTCTTCACCGGCTACGAGAACGTCCTCAACTACCGGCGCGCGAGCGATCTGACGTTCGGTGCGGGGTCCCAGCAGACGAGCCTGGTGGCTAGCTTCACCGCTGACGGACACTCGCGCGACACTGAGATTCTTACGCTCCTCGACGAACTTCACGCCATCGTCGGAACCACTCGCGACTCAGACACGTTCACTGTCAACCTGTACTTCACCGGCGCAAACGACACCCCCGTGTACCGGGTCTTCGGCAACGTGAAGGTTCCGGTGGCTGATCGGCCGACATTCAGCCGGAAACAGAAGCAACTCGTTGAGCTGCTTCTCGGCACGTTCCGCGTGCATTACGTTCCCTCTGCGAAGAGCATCACGAGCCTCTACGACGATCTGTTGAAGCCTTTCGTCACTCATGCAGCGTTCCAGGCGATTGCGCCGCATCTCGACGGTATCCAGGCAGAGCTCGATAGCGTCGCACAAAGCCTGAACGACGAGCTGAATGCTGTCGGACTTTCCGCGATTCAGTCGAGCTTTCGACTACCCGCGCGTTCTACGGATCTACTAGCAGGCTTCGAGCTGATGCTCGCCGATCCCGGCAGCACAACGCTAAGCGAGAAGGGTCAGGGGATTCAGTCGACTGTGTTGTTCGCGTCCTTCGCCTGGATTACCGAACAAGAGAAGCTTGTCGATGGAGTTCCAATCTGGCTCATTGAGGAACCCGAGTCATATCTGCATCCGGAGCTCACGAAAGCGCTGTACTCCGTCTTGGAGACATTGTCTAGCTCGAGCACTGTAGTCACCACTACCCATTCGCTCGCTTTTGTTCCCACCGATCATAGGCTCGCCCAAGGCGTCGATCTCGACGCGGTCAGTCGGCGCACCGTGGTCAGCGACTTCCGGTCGCACGCTGAAGCCACCCAACGCATTCGGCGATCCCTCGGCGTGCAGTTCTCTGATTACTACAACTTGGCCGAGGCTAACGTCTTTGTGGAGGGGCCCAGCGATAAGGAACTGATCCGGTGGGCGCTGTCTTTGCTCGACCCAGAAGGACACACCTATCCGATGTTGCGTTCGAGCCTCCTGGAGGACTTCGGCGGCGTGAAACAGCTGGAGGGGTTTCTAAAGGCAACCTATGCTCCGATCCGTGACGAGCGCGCTCTCGTTGCCGTGTTCGACGGGGATGCTGCTGGCCAACAGTCACGCCAGAATCTCCAGCAATACTTCGGCCAGAAGGACGTCCCCTTCGACCCGAATCGAGATTTCGTATCGGTGCGCAATGGTTTTGCTGTCGAGGGGCTCTTCCCGGACGCCGCGGTGAAGGAGATGCACAACCAGCACTCGAGTTGGTTTCAGACATACTCCGTCGATTCGTCGGGCGACCTCGAGCCATTCCGAATCAAGGATGACCGCAAGTCAAATGCGATTGACTTTCTCAGGGCGGTTTCTCCTGAGATTGATGATTGGGAACATCGATGGTTGTCGTTCCTGTCTGCGATCGAGGGTGCCCTCGGCCTTCAGATGAAGCGACTCGCGGGATAGCCCCACCTCGCGGACCTCGGAATCCTCTCGATGTAGTACGTCCTCCACTCCACCGGATGGGATCAAGCGACGCGACCTGCTTGCCGAACCTAATCGTCGCGCCGGAATGAGTCCACGCTCTCAACAGGCACGTGGACACCATGTGGACACAACCCGCGCAGATCCAGACCGGTTCCACTGATCAGAACCGAACGACACCAGACTCGAGCGCAGCCCGCACTCCCCTGACTTTCCGCGGCAGGACGGCCCAACCCGCGTGATTCCGCGCTCCTCCGGCAGCGCCGAAATCATCGCAACCGAAGTTTCGACTCCCGCCGTCGCGTCCAGTCCGAGAGCGCCCCCGCAGGGCCCGATCTCGCTACGCTCGATCCGTGAGCGCACCGAGAACGATCACCCGTCTGCTGCTCGGGGCGGGGCTGGTCTTCACCGGCACCGCTCACCTGACCTTCGCGCGCGACGACTTCGTCGCCCAGGTCCCGCAGTGGCTGCCGCTCCCCACGGACGTCGTCGTCGTCGCCTCCGGGATCGTCGAGATCGCGCTCGGTCTCGCCCTGCTGATCGGACGGTATCGCGTCGCGGTCGGATGGATCGTCGCAGCGTTCTTCATCGCGATCTTCCCCGGGAACATCGAGCAGTTCGTCCGGGGCACCGATGCCTTCGGGCTCGACACCGACCTCGCCCGCGGCATTCGCCTGCTCTTCCAACCGCTCCTCGTCCTCGCCGCCCTGTGGTCGACCGGCGCGTGGGCAGCCTGGCGCGCCCGACGCCGAGGTCCGGACGACCGGGATCAGACGCCCGCGTAGCGTTCGCCGACCGGGACCTCGACCGCCAGGACGTTGCCGGGCTGAGCGAGCGGGCAGGCCCACGCCGGGTCGTAGGCGCAGGACGGGTTGTAGGCGAAGTTGAGGTCGAGCACGATCGTGCCGGCCTCGGCATCCGTCCCGAGGTCGGCTCCCTTGATCGTGTCGATCAGGTACCGACCTCCGCCATAGGTGCCGTCCGGCTTGCCCGCCAGAGCGTCACGCACAGGGATGAACAGCCCGCCGCCGTACGTCGTCAGGCGCCAGACGTCGAGCGTCCCCACGTCGGGCAGGTCGACGATGGCGACCCGCTCGAAGGGAACCACCCCGTCCGTCCCGGTTGCGAACTCGAACCCGCCGGGCTCCGTGGGCAGCAGAGGCAGCTCGAACCGCCACGCCGGGTCGTAAGGGGCGACCGGGACGGAGTCGAAGTCCGCCCGGTGCTCCGGCAGGATCGGCGTCGCGGGGTGGTGCGCGAGCAGCTCGTTACGCCCGTGCTGCCACAGTTCGTGGCCCGCCTCGGGATGTGGCGCTGCCCGGACGTCTGCGTAGAGGGCGAAGACGCGTCGGCGCCAGTCGACGACGTCCAGGGCGGTCCGAGCGGCCGAAGGGATCATCGGCTCAGGTTACGCGCATCACGGGGCAGGCGACCCCCTCCCCCGAAGCGCGGGACGCGCGTAGCCTCGGCGCAGGAGGTCTCCTCATGCGCACATCTCGCTCAGCCGCCGCGGTCACCCTCCTGTGGGCAGCCCTCATGCTCACCGCGTGCGCGACGGAAGGACCCGCCATGCCCGCCCCCGGCGAGAACCCGACCTCGAGCCGCCCGCCGTTCCGCACGGCGAGCCCCGCACCTCTCGGGCCGACCGGTTCGGCCGCGGACCTGCCGCCGGCGAAATGGGACGCCCTCCTGGCCGATCTCTCGGCCCGCGGCGTGACGGGCGAGCCGGACGTCGTCTCCGCCGAGCGCGTCCAGTTCTCGAGCGGCGCCCTGGGCTGCCCCGCCCCCGGCATGTCCTACACGCAGGCGCTCGTGGACGGGTACCGCGTCGTCGTCCGAGTGGACGACCGCACTTTCGACTACCGTTTCGGCACCGGCGACGAGCCTCGACTCTGCGAGCGCTGACGACGGATGCCGAAGAGGGCGGCGCGTCCATCGACGCACCGCCCCCTCCGTGACCTTCGCGATCGCTACTGGGTCTTCACCAGCAGCGCCTCGTCGGCGCCCGACTCGTTGTCGACCACGACCACCATCGCGCCGAGCGGCTTCTGCGCGGCGTAGGCCCCTGCATTCGTCCGCACCGTCACCGAGGCGGTGCCGCCCTTCGGCACGACCTCGTACTGGCCGTTGCTGATGGCGGGCTTGCTCGGGTCGTACGTGGCCGTTCCGGCGAACGAGTCGCTGCCGTCGGTCGTCCCGCTGAAGGACTGCACCGTGTAGGCGAACGGCCCCGTGATGCCGAGGTCGGCGAGGTTCACCGGCAGCAGGATCGTGCTGCTGTCGGTCGGAGCCTGAGCGAGGTACCCGCTGGGTGCCAGCTCGCCGGTCTTGACGTTCTGGACGAACACCTCGGCCACCCCGTCGACGTCTCCGGCGCGGACCGCGCCCGAGTCGTATGACAGGACCACCCAGTCGGGTTTGCCGTCGCGGTCGGAATCGATCACGACGTCGAACTCGTTGGATGCCGCATTCGACCAGCGCGAGTGCGTGTTGACCGCGAAGACGGCCAGCTGGTCGCCACCCGCCGTCGCGAACGACTGCACGCCGGCGGCCCGGAGGTCGTACCCGGTGTCGGCGATCGCCTTCGGGGCATCCTTCTTGTCCGACAGGCCCCACGTGTAGACGTCGGCCGCCGCATCCAGAGCACCCTTGGCGTTGCGCAGCTCAAGGGTCCGGTCGGCGTCGGTGACCCGACCGCGCGACGTGAGCGAACCCTTCACCGTCACGTCGCTGTTGGAGCGCGGGACGAGCAGGTACGGCACGCGGAGGGTCGAGCCGGGCGCCGTCAGGACGACGTCACCGGAGACCTCCGAGAACGAGAACTGGTCGTCGCCCGAGAGCGAACCCGGGATCGAGGATGCCGGGATCGAGACCGCGACGCGCACGGACGCCGTCTTGCCGGCGGCGACGGTGACCTTCTTCGAGCTCACCGTGAGCTTCGCCTTCAGCGACTGCGCGGACGGCGCGGTCGAGACGGCGAACGTCACCGGCTTCTTGCCGTCGTTGCGAACCGTGACCCGCTTCGAGCCGGTGATGGTGCCGTCCGACTCGTCGAAACCGAAGCTCAGCGCCGCCTCGCGGACCTTGCCGCTCTCGGTCGTGAAGCTGTCACCGGTCGCCGTGACCTTCGTGGCGACCGCCTGCGCCGTGTCGATGAGGCCCACGCCGCCGCGGGTCGGATCGATGCCGTCCACACCCTCCGGGTTCGCGGTCGACACGAGCGCTGCCGAGATCTGCTCGGAGTTCCAGCTCGGGTGCGCCTGCACGGTGAGCGCGGCGACGCCGGCCACGTGCGGGGCAGCCATCGACGTGCCCGACAGGACGCTGGGGGCACTTCCGGTGCCGACGGCGACCGACGAGATCGACACGCCGGGGGCCGCCACATCGGGGCTGATCGAACTGTCGCCGCTGCGCGGACCCGACGAGCTGAACGACGCGTACTTGCGGAAGGCCGGGTTCGCGATCGTCTTGCCCTTGATCGTCACGGCCGCGCCGTTGACGAAGGCCGCGCCGCTGGAGGAACGGACACCCAGGAACGGAATCGTCACGTCGTAGGGCGTGCCGTCGTCCGGGTTCTCGTCGATCGTTCCTTCGTAGGGCGGGAGGTCGTCGGTCGAGTTGACCATGACAGCCGCCTTCGCACCCGCCTGCTGGGCGAAGATCGCCTTCGCCGCACGCGCACACGTGCCGCGCTGGGAGACCGCGATCTGGTTGCCGCCGCTCTTCACGCCGACGCGGGTGTAGTCGGATGCCGCACACCCGAGCGCCTCGTTGGCCGTGGTCGCGGGGTCGTCGGTGAGTCGGACGACGGTCAGCGTGCCGAGACCCTTGAGCGAGGCGCCGTTGGCGTTGATCGCCTCGACCGCCTTGCCGCCGACGGTCAGCTGCGCGCCGGGGAAGGTCGCGGTGCTGTCGACCGCCGAGACGGCGATCACACCGTCGCCGCTGCCGGGCGAGCCGGTGAGGTACGGGCTCGGGCCGGAGTTGCCGGCCGAGGCCACCACGACGACGCCGGCGCCGACGGCGTTGGCCGCAGCCACCGCGCTCGGGTCGTCGCCGCGTCCGAACGAGGAGCCGAGCGACATGTTGATGACGTCCATGCCGTTGTCCACGGCCCAGTCGATGGCCTGGATGGTCATGTCCGTCGAGCCGTCGCAGCCGAAGACGCGCACGGCGTAAAGGTCGGCCTGGGGGGCGACGCCGGGGCCGATGCCGAAGTCGACGGACGGGGTCGACGCGTCGTACGGGCCCTTGTAGGTGGACCCGTCGGGCAGAACGCCCGAGCCGGCGGTGGTGCCGGCGACGTGCGAACCGTGGCCCTCGCAGTCGAGGGGGTTCGCGTCGGGCTTGGGGACGAGCGCGTCGCCCGTGCCGCCGGCGTCGTAGGCGTCGCCGACGAGGTCGATGCCGCCCTTGACGCGGGGAGCCTTGGGACCGAACAGGGCCGGGTCGGCCGGCTTGTCGGATGCCGCTGCCGCTGCCTTGTACGCGTCGACTGTCCCCGGGCCGCCGAAGCCGGCGTGGGTGTAGTCGATGCCGGTGTCGATGATGGCGACCTTGACGCGCTTGCCCGTGTAGCCGGTGCTCTCCCACACCTGGGGGACGCCGAGGAACGGCACGGAGACGGCGTTGTCGAGTTCGTGCGTGACGACGGGGTGGACGGCGACGACGCCGGGGAGCGCAGCGACGTCATCGAGCTGCGCGGTGGGCACGGTGGCCTGGATGCCGTTGTAAGCGGACTGCATCTGCGCGCGGATCTTCCCGCCGCGCTCGGTGATCCCGGAACGGATCTTGTCCTGGGCAGCCTTGAGGTCCTTCTTGACGTCGGTGCGCTCGCTCTTGCTCAGCGAACGGCCTTCCTCGGCCTCGACGACGGCGACGGGATCGCCCTCCATCTCGATGACGACCGAGACCTGGCGATCGGGATCGATCGCGGCAGCACGGAAGGAGCTGTCGATCGCTCCCGCCGACGTGCTGCGGTCGAAGCGTGCAGTGGGGTCTTCATCGGGGGTCGCGGCGAGAGCCGCGGTCGCGGGCAGCGAGAGCGCGAGGACGCCCGCGACTGCCAAGATGCGTCGGTGCAAAAGGGGACCGCCTTTCCTTCTGGGAAGAGCGCTCGGCGGGGCTGTCGCGGAACATCCCAGTCGGATGCCGCAGCCGAGGCTGATTGGAGGCTATGCACCCCCTGACGATCTCCCAAGAAGAATGTGCGCAGATGAGAGGATCCTCACGCGCGGCTCAGGCGATGCGCGTCCCCGGGGGCAGACGCCGCGCGGGCGTGCGGGTCCGCGAGACCGCCCACCACAGCAGGAGGGTCGCGACGATGACCTGACCGCCCAGCCCGATGAACCAGCTGGGCACGGTCGAAGCGACGACCTCCTCCGCCGTCGGTCCGTTTTGCTCGGGGTCGCACTCGTCGTACACGTAATCGAGATCCGGGGCGACCTGAGCCTGCCGGACGGCGTACTTCGTCTGACCGAACAGGTCGTCGGGATACCCGTCGACGGTGAACCCGCTCGGTGTCGCGTCGGCGAGGATGACGAAGGGATTCGCGGCGAGGATCCACCACACGTAGTCGAAGCGGGGAATCCGAGAGGTCGTCGGCGGCCCCTCCTCCTCGCAGACCTGCTGCGACAGGTCGCTGGCGCAGTTCGTGGTTCCGTCCTCGCAGATGGGCGCGCCGGTCGTCGGATCGTACTGCGCCGTCAGGTAGCGCTCTGTGCGCTCGGAGGCGATGCTCGAGCCGATCAGCCCGAAGGCGATCGGGGTCCCGATGGTGAGGGCGGCGACAACGAGGTAGGTGGCCGCGACCGAGAAGAGCGGGCGGGCGAGGACGCCGCTGAGCGCCGTGCCGAACGCGGCGACGACACCGGTCTCGGCGACGAGGATGGCGGTCGATGCGAGGACCGTGATCGGTTCGACTCCGCCGCCGAACGTCGCGATGACGAGGAAGGGAACGGCGACGGCGGCGAACGTCAGTCCCGTGAGCCAGGCCGCCAGGAACTTCCCGAGCACGATCTCGGTGGTCGTGGCCTGGGTGACCTGCAGGGGTGCGAGCGTCGCGGCATCCCGGTCACCGTTGATCGAGTTGCCGCTGAGGGTCGGCGAGACGAGGACGATGAGCAGCAGCGTGACGAGGACGACGACGGAGTAGACGCCGGGCCCGGAATCGTCCAGATACGAGAAGGAGAGGAACGAGAGCGCCGTCGTTCCGACGAGGACGACGGCGAAGACGCCGAGCAGGACGTACCAGGAGATCGTCCGGATGCGCTGCGTGAGGTCGAGGCGGGCGATGGTCCACAGGCGCGAGGCGTTCATCGCGCACCTCCTTCGAGGTCGAGGAAGGTGTGTTCCAGGATGCCGCTGGCCGCGGAGAACTCAGCGACCGGGAGCCCCGCCGACACGAGGGCGGTGAGCCCGGCCGCCGCCGCGGCATCCCCCTCGAAGCTGACGAGGACGTCGCGCCGGTCGACCGGCAGCGTCGCCACGTCGAGTCCCAGAGCCTGTGCGACGGGGAGGGCTGCGGAGACGCCGTCTCGACCGGCGAGGCGGATCCGCCACGTCCGCGCGCGGCCCGCGGCTTCAGCGACGCGCTCGGAGCTGACCGTCTCGCCCTGCATCATGAAGACCGCGTCGTCGACGACCTCTTCGAGCTCGGAGAGGATGTGGCTCGACACGAGCACGGTGCGGCCTTCCGCGGCGAGGGCGCGCAGGAGGAGTCGCAGGTCGATGCGCGCCTGCGGATCGAGACCGGATGCCGGCTCGTCCAGGAGCAGCACCTGCGGGTCGTGGACGAGGGCCCGCGCGAGTCCGAGCCGCTGCTTCTGGCCGCGCGAGAGGACTCGGGCCGGAGCGTCGCCGAGCGTCTCGAGCCCCACCGTCGTCAGCAGCTCCGTGGCTCGGGAGGTCGCCGCGGCCGGGCTCAGTCCGGACAGCCGCCCGGTCAC
The DNA here is from genome assembly GCF_900100525.1 of Microbacterium sp. 77mftsu3.1. Taxonomy (NCBI): domain Bacteria; kingdom Bacillati; phylum Actinomycetota; class Actinomycetes; order Micrococcales; family Microbacteriaceae; genus Microbacterium; species Microbacterium sp. 77mftsu3.1. The sequence continues at coordinate 963,196 of NZ_FNCR01000001.1, forward strand.
CGAGATCGTCTCCCGCGCCGAGAGGGACGGCCAGGCACCGAGGCTGTCGGGCATCCAGCCGAGCTTCGCGCGCGCGGCAGCCGGTTCTGCGACGGGATCCACTCCCCCGATGCGGATCGTGCCGGCGTCGGGAGCGAGGAGGGAGGCGAGCATGAGCAGCAGCGTCGTCTTACCTGCGCCGTTGGGGCCCACGAGCCCCGTGACCGCGCCCTCGGGCGCCTGGAAGGTGACGCCCCGGACGGCATGCACGTTCCCGAAGGACCGTCGCACCCCCTCGGCGACGATGCCGGCATTAGTCATGCGCTCACCCTAGGGGGTGGCGGTGTCCGATCAGGGGCGGATCCGACCGACCCGGAGGTTCAGAAGGCCGAACACCAGCAGGAGGACGACGGCGACGACGGGTGCCCACAGCGCGACCGAGGGGCCCGCCGACTCGGCCAGCGAGCCCACGATCATGCTCGCGAGCGCCTGACCGACGACGACCGACGACCCGAGGACGGCCATGACGGTGGCCTCGCGCCCGCGCGGCGAGCGGGCGGCGGCGAGCGCGTAGAGCGTCGCAAGGGTGGGGCCGATGCCGCACCCGGCGAGTGCCAGTGCCCATCCCATCGACAGGACTCCCGTCGCACCGGCGGCGAGGACGGCGCCGACGAGCAGGATCGTCGTGAAGGCGATCCACCGCCACGCGAGCGCGAACCGGCGCGGCAGGAGCCCGACCCCGAGGGCGAGGATCGCCGACCCGATGCCCATGATCCCGTAGAGGATGCCGGTCTGCTCGGGGAATCCGCCGGCCTTGGCGAAAGCGGTCAGCGACGTGAGCATGGCCCCGAAGAAGAGCCCGGTCGCGAGGGTGCCGCCGGCGGCGAGCAGGATGCCGGGACGCGCGATGCGCCGCGCAGGTTCGCGGTCGCCCGCCTCGGACGCGTGACCGGCGGTGCGTGCCGTCGGATGCAACGCGAACGCGGTGACGAAGACGAGCGTCAGCGCCGCGGCCGCGAGCACGGGCGCGGCCGGAGTCGCGGCGATGGCGACGACGCCGACGAGGACGGGACCGAAGACGAAGACGATCTCATCGACGGCGGACTCGTAGCCCATCGTCGACTCCTGCAGCCGGCCGTGCGCACCCCGCGCCAACCGCATCCGGCCGATCGCGCCGACCAGGCGGGCGCGCGACATCGGCGACACCTGCGGTGCGGTCGCACCGGCGAGCACCGACACGAGCAGGAGCATCCCCTCGGGGGTGTCTCCGTAGGCGACGGCCACGAGCGCGACGAGGACGAGGCTCTGGACGAGTGCCGCGAGCAGAAGCACGGGGCGCTGACCCCAGCGGTCTGCGGCGGCGCCGATGAGCGGGCCGGTGGCGATCGTGCCGAGCCCGACCATCGCAGAGGTGAGCCCGCCGACGGCGAGGGACCCGCGGGCGTCGACGACCATCGTGAGGACGCCGACGACGATCATCGCGTACGGCAGGCGCGCGATCAGAGCGATGGCGAAGTAGCCGATGCCGATGCTCGCCGCGAGGGTGCGGATCGGGCTGTCGCGTTCCACCGGGCGCACCGGCGTCGAATCGGTGAGGGGCATGTGTGACCTCCGTGCAGACGAGGCGTCGTGCCGCCTTGACTCTCCACGGATCAGGTAGTTACACGGGGTGCTGACGCACCGGCATCCATTCTACCGATCGGCACCTGAGCGTCCGAAGAACGCGACCCCCAGGTCCGGGTGGTCGACGAAGACCCCGTCGACGCCGGCATCCGCGATGCGCCGCCACTCCCCCTCCCAGTCCCCGAACGCCGCATCGGTGGTCCCGCGCCGGAAGGACGGGGAGAGGAACGCGTTCTCGGGTCGACACGTCCACGTGTAGACGTCGAGCCCGCGGCGATGGGCTTCGGCCACGACACCGTCATCGCCGCGCGGATCGTCGAGAATGAGGCGCTTGTCGAGGCTGATGCCGTCGACCTCCCGCGCCAGCCGGTCGAGGCCCGCCCCGGTGAGCTGCTCCGCGTACGTCGGCGCGTCGGGCCCCTGAGCGGCGAGGAGATCGTGCGCGCTGCCCTCCGCCTCGAGCAGATAGATGAAATGGGCCCGGATGCCGCGGTCCCGCATCCGCTGCAGGATGTGCTGTTCGAACGACTCGATCACGAGCGGCCGCACGCCGCTGTCCCACCCCGCGCTCCGCAGTTCCGCCGTGAGGAGGGCCGCCACGTCGTACCCGAGCGAGGCGAAGTAGGTCGCGTGCTTGATCTCGAGGACGACCCCGATCGCCCGTCCCTCGCGGTCGCCCGCCGTGGCGACCAGGTCGAGGAGCGTCCGCAGCCGAAGGATCGGATAACGGTCGTCGAAGTCGGCGCTGCGCGTCCGGAGCTTCGGCAGACGTTCCCGACACCGCAGGGCGGCGAGCTCATCCCAGGTGAAATCCTCCACGAACCAGCCGGTGTGGTCGCTGCCGTCGACCCGCTTGGTGGTCCGGCGGGACGCGAACTCGGGATGGTCGGCGACGTCCGTCGTCGAGCCGATCTCGTTCTCGTGACGGATGACGGCCACGCCGTCCTTCGTGAACACGACGTCCGGTTCCACGGCGTCGACGCCCAGGTCGAGGGCGAGCTCGTACGAGGCGAGGGAATGCTCGGGACGATAGCCGGGGGCTCCGCGGTGGCCGATGATGAGCGGACGGCTGCGCGACATGCGCCCAGGCTAGCGAGCGGACCGGAATCGGCCGCTGTCGTGCGCCGTCACCAGATGACCCTCATAGTCCTCTCACAGCGGGGGTCCCCACCCGCGGAATGACGGTCCGATACGCTGGATCGACAGCACAGCGCTGTGAGTCGACTTTTGGAGTGAGACACACAATGGCAGCGTCCGGCAATTTTGCCTTCAACAATCCGGTCTTCCAGGAGCAGCGCCCCGGCCTGACTCCCCCGGCAGCCCAGACGAACTACGCGGCAGCCTCGCACCAGGCCGCCGACGTCGCGTCGAACGCCCAGCTCGAGGGGATGTACGCGGCTCCGACCGCCTCGTCCGCCGCCACGGGCCGCATGACGGTTGAGGACACCGTCCTCAAGACCCTCATGCTCTTCGGAATCCTTCTGGTCACCGCCGTCGTCGGCTGGGTCTGGACGCTGGCTCCGGTGAGCGTCGAGAACCCGGTTCCGACGATGATGCCCTGGATCATCGGTGCCCTGGGTGGCTTCGTCCTCGCCCTCGTCATCTCGTTCACGTCGCGCAAGAAGGTCCGGCCCGCCCTGATCTTCGCCTACGCGGCCTTCGAGGGACTTTTCGTCGGTGGCATCTCGGCGTTCTTCGAGTTCATCTGGCCCGGCATCGTCATGCAGGCGACGCTGGCCACGGTCGCCGTCGTCGGAACGACGCTGGCACTGTTCGCGAGCGGAAAGATCCGTGCCTCTGCGAAGGCGACGAAGATCTTCATGATCGCGATGGTCGGCTACATGGTCTTCTCGCTGCTCAACCTCGTCCTCATGTGGACGAATGTCCTCCCCCAGGACATGATGTTCGGTCTGCACAGCGCGAGGATCGGGCCGTTCCCGGTGGGCCTCGTCATCGGCATCCTCGTCGTCATCATGGCGGCGTACTCGCTGGTGCTCGACTTCGACCTCGTCCAGCAGGGCGCCCGCAACGGCGCTCCCCGCCAGTTCGGGTGGGTCGGCGCCTTCGGCATCATGGTCACCGTCGTGTGGCTGTACGTCGAGATCCTCCGCATGATCGCCATCCTGCGGGGCAACAACTGACCTCACGCAACGCGTAACGACGATGGCCGTCCGGGTGACCGGGCGGCCTTCGTCGTTTCGGCGCACAACTCTCTCCGCGAGACTGCACGTGGGCCTCGAGACTGCGGCCCCGCATCGCGGTCTCGTCATACACGTGCAGTCTCGCCGCCTGGTGCTCGCTCCCCCGGTGCCGCCATCTGCGAGCGCCCGCCTCTCGCGCACCGCGAGACTGCACGCGGCGCGCGAGACAGCTGCCCCGAGCCGCGGTCTCGGCGCGGGCGTGCAGTCTCGGTGATCGTGCGCCGCCCCCAGCGCGCGCCGCCCCGCGCGGCGACTCCACCGCCGACACGCCGCGAGTCAGGACGGCAGCCGCAGGACCGCGACGGTGCCGCGCGGCGTGTGGGGCTCGAGCGAGACGCTCGCACCGTACGCCTCGGCGAGGGATGCCGCGTTGGAGAGGCCGATGCCCGTCCCCGGGATCGCCGCATCGTGGGCATAGGGGGCCCGGTAGAACCGTTCGAAGGCGTGGACGCGCTCCTGCTCCGTCATCCCGACGCCCTCATCCGCGACGGTCACGACGATGTCGCGTCCGTCCTCGTGCGCCGAGACGACGACGTCCCCGCCGTCGGCCCGAGTGAACTCGACCGCGTTCCGCAGCAGTTCCTCGAGGATCGAGGCGAGATCGCGCACGGCGATCCGGGCGGCACGCTCGGGCATCGCTCCGATCTGGATGCCGATCCCACGCTCCTTCGCGCGGGCCGCCACCTCCGTCACGGCATGCTTGACGACCGGTCCGACGTGCGAGGCACCGGAGCGGGCCTCGACGTCCCGCGTCGTCTGACCTGCGGCGATGAGACGTTCGACGAGGCGCAGCAGGCGCTCCGCGGAGCGTTCCACCGCCTCCCAGCGCTCGGTCTCAGGGGAACCGTTCATCAGAGCGATGTCGGTATGACCCAGGATGACGGTGAGTGGCGTGCGGAACTCATGGCCGACGGTGCTCAGGAATCGGTCGCGGACTTCGACGGCGTTGACGAGTTCGGTGACGTCCTGACCGACGATGACGATGCCGACCTCGTCGCCGCCCGCGACGACAGGACGGACGATGACCTGCATGACGCGACGCGGATCGCCGCCGAACTCAACGGTGCGGGGCGCCGCGAAGTCGCCGGAGCGGACGCGCTCGACGAAGTCCGCCGACGTCGCTTCGAGCGGCATCGAGGGATCCGCCCGCCAGATGAGCGACGCGAAGCCGTCCCGGTCGACGTCGTCGATCCCGGACCTGCCACTGATCTCGGCGGCGACGGCGTTCAGCAGGATGGGGCGCCCGTCCGATCCGAAGACCGCGACGGCGTTGTCCGTCGCGTCGAGCGTCGCCCGCAGCATGGCGGTGTCGCGCCCCGACAGACGCATAGCGTGCTCCAGCTCCGTCGAGACGCTCTGCATCGTCTCCCGCATTCGGGCCAGATGCCGCGCGATGATGCCGACGGTGACGGCGACGAAGGCTGAGAGGATCGGCAAGGCCAGGATCGACACGATGTCCTGGACACCTTGGATGCCGCCGGTGGCCAGCACCTGCACGAGGGGTCCGAGCGCGGTCAGCAGGACGCCTGCTGCGGCGAGGGCAGGGGGGAACGCGAAGGCGAGCCACCCGAGCGGGAAGATGATGAGCATCGACGCCGAGGGCAGCACATCGACGCCGGCATCCCTCACCGGCACGCAGGCCACGATCTGCAGCAGCGGCACTACCGCGAGCCATCCGGTGTGCCGCGACGGCTGCACGAGCCAGATCGCGGTCATCGCCGCCGTACTGAGCACGATGACGCCGAATCCGGCGAGCAGCAGCGGGGTGACCCGCTCACTGTCGATGGTCCCGAGGATGAGCACCACGATGAGGCTGGCGGCGGCCAGGACGAACTGCGCGTACGGCTGCGTGCGCGAACGCTCGATCAACGCCTCACCCCCTCCTCAGACGGCGGTGCAGAAAGGGGCTGGGTCCCGCGCTCACTCTGATGGTGAGGCACGGGCCGTGTCAAGAGGCGGTGGAGTACACCGTCACGGGGGCGACCCCCGTGACTCACTCCCACTCGATGGTCCCCGGGGGCTTCGACGTGACGTCGAGCACCACCCGGTTGACCTCGCGCACCTCGTTCGTGATGCGGTTGCTGATCTTCGAGAGCACGTCGTAGGGCAGTCGCGTCCAGTCCGCCGTCATGGCGTCCTCGCTCGACACCGGACGGAGGACGATCGGGTGCCCGTAGGTCCGGCCGTCGCCCTGAACACCGACGGAGCGGACATCGGCGAGCAGCACCACGGGGCACTGCCAGATCTCGCCGTCGAGGCCCGCCTTCGTCAGCTCGGCACGGGCGATGGCATCGGCGTCACGCAGGATCTCGAGACGGTCAGCGGTGACCTCGCCCACGATGCGGATTCCGAGGCCGGGCCCCGGAAACGGCTGGCGGCCGACGATCGCTTCGGGCAGCCCGAGCTCGCGACCGATCGCACGGACCTCGTCCTTGAAGAGGGTCCGGAGCGGCTCGACGAGTTCGAACTGAAGGTCCTCCGGCAGGCCGCCGACGTTGTGGTGGCTCTTGATGTTCGCCGTACCGGCGCCACCGCCGGACTCGACGACGTCGGGGTACAGCGTGCCCTGCACGAGGAACCCGATGGGATCGCCGTCCGCGGCAGCCTCGGCGATCAGATCGGACTGCACCTTCTCGAAGGCGCGGATGAACTCGCGGCCGATGATCTTGCGCTTCTGCTCGGGGTCGCTGACGCCGGCGAGGGCGTCCAGGAACGTCTCCCGGGCGTCGACGGTGATCAGACGCACGCCGGTCGACGCGACGTAATCGTTCTCGACCTGCTCGCGCTCACCCTTGCGGAGGAGGCCGTGGTCGATGAAGACGGCCGTCAGCTGATCGCCGACCGCCTTGTGGACGAGCGCCGTCGAGACCGCGGAGTCCACACCGCCGGAGAGCGCCGAGATGACGCGACCCGTGCCGACCTGCGCGCGGATCTTCTGGATCTGCTCGGCGATGACGTTGTCGCTGTTCCAGTCCGCGGGGAGGCCCGCGGCCTTGTGCAGGAAGTTCTCGATCACGCGCTGGCCGTGGTCGGAGTGCTTGACCTCGGGGTGCCACTGCACGCCGTAGAACTTGCGCACGTCGTCGGCGAAGGCGGCAACGGGGGTTGCGGCGGTCCGGGCGAGCACCTGGAAGCCGTCGGGGGCAGCGCTGACCTGGTCGCCGTGGCTCATCCAGACGTTCTGGTCGACCGGCTGTCCGTCGAGGAGCACGTTGTCGGTGACGATCGTGGCATCCGTCGCACCGTATTCGCGCAGTCCCGTGTTGGCGACGTCACCGCCGAGCGTCTTCGCCATGACCTGGAAGCCGTAGCAGATGCCGAGGGTCGGGATGCCGAGGTCGAACACGCCGGCATCGAGCTGCGGCGCGCCCTCCTCGTACACCGAGGACGGGCCGCCCGAGAGGATGATGCCCACCGGGTTCTTCTCGGCGATCTCCGAGGCCGTCGCGGTGTGCGGGACCAGCTCGCTGTAGACGCCGGCTTCGCGGACGCGACGGGCGATCAGCTGCGCGTACTGGGCGCCGAAGTCGACGACCAGGACGGGGCGCTGGGAGGTTTCGGTCTGCTCTGTCACCGGGTCTCCGTGGGGGTCTCGAGGGGGGTGGATGCCGCGGCCTCACGCGTGGCCAGGTACTCCCTGACCTCGCGCGCGACCTTCGACTCCATGAAGAAGGACAAGAGGGGCACGATGCCCCCGAGGGCCAGGACGATGAAGCGCGGGAAGCGCCAGCGCATCAGGCTCCAGACGCGGAAGCACGCGAAGAGGTAAACGACGTAGAACCAGCCGTGGACGATGAGGATCGCGAGCGAGATGTTCACGCCGTCACCGGTCGACACGATGTCGCACGTGCTGCTTCCCGGGACGAACAGCGAGTACCACTCGCAGTCCGGGCTCGGGATCGCGGTGGCGAACCACAGCAACCCGCCCGACCCACCCGCGAAAAGCTCGACGTGCAGGGGCGTGTACTTGAGGACCATCTCGGTGACCAGCAGAAGCAGGCCCACACCGGTGATGATCGAGGCGATCTGGTAGAACTTCAGGGCGCCGCGGATCGCCGGAAAAGAGGCGAGTTTGGGCTGAACGGGCATGGCTTCCAGTCTACGGGCGCGAAGGGAGCTGCTCAGCCGCGTCGGAGTCGGGATCGCCCTCGGTGAGAAGTTCGACTTCCTTCTCCCACGCATCGCGCGCGAGTCGGTACCACATGTAGAACGCGAAGCCGGCGAACACCGCCCACTCGATGGCGTAGAAGATGTTGAGCCAGTTGACCGAGGACAGCTCCGTCGGAGCGGGCGAGTGGATCTCCTGCAATCCCCCGAAGGCCTCGGACGACACGAGGTACGGACGGTAGACGTCGATCCCCTGCGCATCGCTCCACTGCGAGAGCAGCGCAGCGGGCGACATCGCCGCGATCTCGAAGGGGCTGCCGCTCCGCGGCGGTTCCTTCGCGCCCTCGTCCGAGATGAGCCGGCCCGTCAGGTCGACCCTCTGCGGGGCATCCTCGTTCAGAGCGGATGCCGCAGCATCCGCCGCCGATCGATCCGCGGTGAACCCGACGGCCACCGCCAGCGACGTCGGACCGTCCACACCCGGCGTGGCCGGGTCGACACGGAACTGACCAGCCACCCAGAAGCCGGGCTCGCCGTCGTCGTAGCGCGACGTGACGACGCGGAAGTCTCCCGCGACGAAGGATCCGGACACGTCGACGCGCTGCCCGACGAGGGGCTCCGCCAGATAGACGCCGGGGGCGACGACGTCGCCCAGGGGGCGGACCTTCTCCGTCGCGCCGGCGGCGGGAGGGTTCGTGTCGATCGCGTTGCCGAGCTGCCACTGCCCGAGCCACGCGAAGATCCCGGCGACGAGCAGGGCGAGGCCCAGCATCCCGATCCAGAAGGGTCGGACCATGACTTCCCGCAGCGTCGGCGGGAAGACGTCGGGGACGTCGTCGACGGCGGGAGTGGTGGTCATCAGTGGGACGACGCGTACGGCGCGACAACGACCTCGACGCGCTGGAACTCCTTGAGATCGGAGTATCCGGTCGTCGCCATCGACTTCCGCAGTGCGCCGATGAGGTTGGCCGTTCCGTCGGCGACGGGGGCCGGGCCGTACAGGATCTCCTCGAGCGGCGAGACCTGTCCGACCTCGACGCGCGTGCCGCGCGGCAGCTTCGCGTGGTGCGATTCGGGTCCCCAGTGGTAGCCGCGTCCGGGAGCGTCGGTGGCGCGGGCGAGGGCGACGCCGAGCATGACGGCGTCCGCGCCCATCGCGAGCGCCTTCACGATGTCGCCCGAGGTGCCCACCCCGCCGTCGGCGATGACGTGGACGTAGCGCCCGCCGGACTCGTCGAGGTAGTCGCGACGCGCACCCGCGACATCCGCGACGGCCGTGGCCATCGGCGCGTGCAGGCCGAGCGTCGCACGGGTGGTGGATGCCGCTCCCCCACCGAATCCGACGAGGACACCCGCCGCGCCGGTGCGCATGAGGTGCAGGGCGGCGGTGTAGGTCGCCGCGCCTCCGACGATCACGGGGACGTCGAGGTCGTAGATGAACTTCTTGAGGTTGAGGGGCTCATCGACGCTCGAGACGTGCTCCGCCGAGACGGTGGTGCCGCGGATGACGAAAAGGTCGACGCCCGCCGCGACGACGGTTTCGTACAGATCCTGCGTGCGCTGGGGGGTGAGCGCACCGGCGACGGTCACGCCGGCGGCGCGGATCTCCGCAAGACGATCGCGCACGAGCTCGGGCTTGATCGGCGCCGAGTACAGCTCCTGCATGCGGCGCGTCGCGCCGTCCGCCGGCAGCGCAGCGATCTCGGCCAGGAGCGGTTCTGGGTCGTCGTACCGGGTCCAGAGCCCCTCGAGGTCGAGGACACCGAGTCCGCCGAGCTGGCCGAGCATGATGGCCGTCCGAGGGCTCATGACCGAATCCATCGGTGCGCCCAGGACAGGGATGCCGAAGCTGTAGGCATCGATCGACCAGGAGGTCGAGACGTCCTCGGGGTTGCGCGTGCGCCGCGAGGGCACCACAGCGATGTCGTCGAAGGCGTACGCGCGACGCGCGCGCTTGGCGCGGCCGAGCTCGATTTCCATGGTCACCACCCCAGCCTACCGTCGAGCTCTCTCCCCTGCCCCGCCCGTCAGCGGACTCGGCTCACGCGCTGCTCGTCCCAGACCGGCGTGTCCGATTCGTACACCTCTCCGTCGGAACCGAAGACGACGAAGCGATCGAAGGATCGCGCGAACCAGCGGTCGTGCGTCACGGCGAGCACGGTGCCCTCGAACGACGCCAGGGCGCTCTCCAGTGCTTCGGCGGACACGAGGTCGAGGTTGTCCGTCGGCTCGTCCAGCAGGAGCAATGTCGCCCCAGAGAGCTCGAGCAGGAGGATCTGAAAGCGCGCCTGCTGGCCTCCGGACAGCTGATCGAAGGCCTGTTCCGCCTGCGCGACGAGCCCGTAGCGGTCGAGTGCCAAACTGGCGGCGTCCCGCGGCATCCCGTTCCGATCGCTGTCCCCACGGTGCAGGATGTCGAGCAGGGTCCGGCCCGTGTATTCGGGATGCTGGTGGGTCTGCGCGAACCAGCCGGGCACGACGCGGGCCCCGAGGCTGACACGGCCGGCGTGCTCCACTCGCTGGAGGGCCGATCCCGCGTCGGTCACATGGCCCAACAGCGCATCGGGGTCGGTGCCGCCGCCGGCGAGGAGGCGAAGGAAGTGGGACTTCCCCGACCCGTTGGAGCCGAGAACGGCGACCCTGTCGCCGAACCACACCTCCAGATCGAACGGCTTCATCAATCCATTCAGCTCGAGGGATTCCGCGACCACGGCCCGCTTTCCCGTCCGGGCGCCTCGCAACCGCAGGTCAAGACGCTGCTCGATCGGGCAGGCTTCGGGCGGTCCCGCATCCTCGAACCTCCGCAGCCGCGTCTGAGCAGCGCGGTAGCGAGACGCGAAGTCGTCACTCGCGGCTGCTTTCACCTTCATGTCCGCCACGAACTTCTTCAGGGCGGCGTGCTGCTCGTCCCACCTTCGGCGCAACTCGTCGAGCCGCGACATCCGTTCCTCGCGGGCTCGGTGGTACGTGCCGAAGCCGCCGCCGTGCACCCACGCGGAACTGCCTGCCGGGCCCGCCTCGAGGGTGACGATGCGGTCCGCCGCACGGGCGAGGAGTTCGCGATCGTGCGAGATCAGGAGCACGGTCTTCGCCGTTTCGCGGAGGCGCTGCTCGAGCCAGCGCTTACCGGGTACGTCGAGGTAGTTGTCGGGCTCATCGAGCAGCAGCACCTGATCCGTGCCACGCAACAACGCCTCGAGCGCCAGGCGCTTCTGTTCTCCGCCCGAGAGGGTGACGAGCTCCCGGTAGCGAGCACGATCGAACGGGATGCCGAGGGCTGCGATCGTGCAGGTGTCCCACACCGTCTCGTATTCGTATCCACCGGCATCGGCGTAGTCGGCGATGCCGCCGGCATACCGCATCTGTGACTCGAGGGAGTCGGCCATGATGACGGCGTTCTCGGCGTCCTCGAGTTCCCTCGCCGCCTGGGAGATGCGAGCGGGCGCAACCGCGACCAGCAGATCGTGGACGGTGCTGCCCGCAGCGCCGTGGCCGATGAACTGGTCCATGACTCCGAGCGCACCATCGATCGTGACGACGCCCGCATGCGGAGACACGTCGCCCCGGACGATTCTCATCAGGGTGGACTTTCCGGCACCGTTCTGGCCGATGAGGGCCGTCGTCTTCCCTGACGGCACCCGAAAGGTGACGTCGTCGAGGAGTGGGCGCCCGTCGGGCAGAGAGAGTGAGACGTTCTGAACGTCGATGTGCGACACGAGATGGTCCTTCCGCTCCGAGAGCGGAGCCGAACAGCTTAACGGAGAAGTCGCTGTCCCCGAAAGGAAAAGTGCACGTTAACCACGAAAGCCCCGACCAGCATTGGTCGGGGCTTTCGATCGAAAGAAGTCCGGCGGTGTCCTACTCTCCCACAGGGTCCCCCCTGCAGTACCATCGGCGCTGTGAGGCTTAGCTTCCGGGTTCGGAATGTAACC